>JAFRGC010000027.1 GCA_017434025.1 Mogibacterium sp.
GGAAGGCACAGAGATGTGCATGCCTGGTGACAACGTAGTAATGGAGATCGAGCTGATCACACCGATCGCTATCGAAGAGGGACTGAGATTCGCTATCAGAGAAGGCGGAAGAACAGTAGGTTCCGGCGTTGTTACAGAGGTCATCGAGTAATTGCACTTCGCAATATGAGTCTAATGACTAACAAGGGCGCTGCTATGGCAGCGCTCTTTTGTTTTGTCTTGTACTTTTTGAAATAGTGATTTAAATGCAGGTTTGCGGGAATGGTTCGTTCGACAGTTTTTCCTGTCTGGTGTAGCATTTATGCACACATCGATGCGGCGGGATATTTGATGCAGTACCGCTGCAGGACAGGAGGATAAGATGGCTAACAATCGCAATGGTTACAACAGTTATAACGGTTACAACGGCAGGAACGGAGGGAGGAACTCGAGGGAAGTCGAGTTCAGGATCATTGAACATCTGGGTGTACTGGATTCCTATACCTCTGACTGGAACAAGGAGGTCAATATCGTCATCTGGAATGACAATCAGCCGAGAGTCGATATCAGAGACTGGGATCCTGCACATGAGAAGATGTCTCGCGGCATCACGCTGATGGGCATGGAAGCGGAGAATCTCGGCAAGATCCTGTCGGAGAGATTCCCGTGCAGACGGGAATATGACAGCGTTCCGTATCTGAGGGAGAGCTCCGTATTCGCGCAATATGAATCGGATCAGGGGATGAAGAGAGAGACTTCTGAAGAGATTTCTGAGGAGAGCCGTGACAAGAGTATGGCGGAGCAGCGTGTGGCAGAACGCCCGGAGACAGGTACTCGGTCAGACCAGCCGGTCCCTGATGCCGGCGAGCTGTACAGGGATGATACAAGACTTCAGGCACCGCGCGAATATATCGTTGCGGCAGAGAAGCAGCCGGAAGAAGAACCGGAAGCTGCATGCCTGTAGCGGTTGACCGCAGTCCCGATGGGTGATAGACTCGAAGCACGACATCTGATCTATGTAACTATAATGTCAGTGAACACACGATAGGGAACACACGATCAGGTCAGGTTACAGACATAGATACAGAGGGTGGAACATGAGAGTTGCTTTTCACACATTGGGCTGCAAGGTCAATCAATACGAGACGGAGGCCATAAGAGAGGCCTTCGTTTCGCATGGCGCGGTTTCCGTCGACGAGGATGAGCCTGCAGATGTATATATCATCAATACCTGCACTGTGACGCATATTGCAGACAGGAAGTCCAGGCAGTTTATCAGGAGGGCGAAGAAGGTCAATCCGGATGCGCTTGTCGTGGTTACAGGATGCTATGCACAGGTCGAACCGGAAGATGTTGCATCGATGCCCGAGGTAGACCTCGTGGTGGGCAATGGACAGAAATCCCGGATCTATGATCTGGTCCACGAGAGGCTTGCGGCTGATGCCGCAGGTGAGCCGGCGGAGATCTTCGTCGATGCCAGGTATGAAATGACTGAATATGAGGATATGGGGCTCGTTTCGTCTGCCGAATCCGGCATGACAAGAGCATACATCAAGATCCAGGAGGGCTGTGACAGGTTCTGCGCGTACTGCCTGATACCGTACGCGCGCGGACCTGTGCGGAGCAGGCCGCCTGAGGAAGTCGTGCGCGAGGCGGCCATGCTCCGCGATGCCGGCTTCCGCGAGATGGTGCTCACCGGCATCAACACAGCCCTCTACGGCACCGAGCCGGGCTTCAGATACGAGATCCACGGCGAAGACGGCAGCGTCCTCCCGGGTCTCGAGCACATCGCGGCAATGACCCCGGACGAACGCAGCCGCATCGCCCCTATCGAGATCCTGCTCGCACGGCTCGATGCGATGGAAGGGAGCTTTCGCATCAGGCTCAGCTCCCTCGAACCGACGGTGGTGGACCGCAATCATGTCGAGAACATCATCCGTTACAAGCGCCTGTGCCATCACCTGCACCTGTCGGTGCAGAACGGCAGCAACAAGATCCTCAAGTCAATGAACAGGCATTATACCAGAGAAGAATACCTGGATATCGTCAGGGCTGTCAGAGAATACGATCCTGTCTTCGGTATCACGACGGATATCATCGTCGGATTCCCGGGGGAGACGGACGATGATTTTGCGGATACGATGGATATCGCTGAGAGATGTGAATTTGGCAAGATCCACGTCTTCCGGTATTCACCGCGCAGGGGCACTGCCGGCGCGTCACTGCCTGATGCAGTACCGGATCAGGACAAGTCGGTCAGATCCTTTGAGCTCGAGAAGGCCTCTTACAGGATCGCCGACGCTTTCAGAGAGAAGAACGTAGGCAGTGAGCACACCGTGCTTCTGGAGGAGCGCAGGGGAGATTACCTGACCGGATACACCGGCAATTACATCCGGGCATATCTCTATGCTGAAGACAGGTCGCAAGATAATGCTCGACTTGGCGAGTTCTGCAGAGTACAATTAATTGAAACATTTCTGGACGGATGCAAAGCCGTCCTCACAGATCAGACAGAAGGCCAGCTGCAGCAGTGAGTTCTGCATGGGCCTTGGATAACTCGGCGAGATGGGACGATTAAGAGGACTGGTACAGCGTCTGTACGTCAAAATAATAAGGAGGATAAGATCAATGGACGATTGCATTTTCTGCAAGCTTGCGAACGGTCAGATCCCTACGGACATGGTCTATGAGGATGACAAGATCGCAGTATTCCGTGACGCGTCGCCGCAGGCGCCTGTTCACATGCTGATGGTTCCTAAGATCCACGTCGCTTCACTCGATGACCTCACCGATGAGCACGCTGAGCTGATGGCTCACATGATGCTCAAGATCAAAGAAGTCTGTGCACAGGAAGGCCTTGTGAACGGATACAGATGCGTCATCAACACCGGAGAAGACGGCCAGCAGACAGTCAAGCACCTGCATATCCACATTCTCGGCAAGAGAGCGATGCAGTGGCCACCGGGCTAGAGCAGACAGACGAATACAGATATAGAAGAGCGCTTCCGGGCGCTCTTTTGTATTGTTGCTTCAGCGTGATCAAACCACCGGCTATGCCGGTGAGGATAAAAAGCTTTAGCTACAAGGAAAATACCTCCAATGCTAACATGAGAGTGGCTACCAACCGCATCTCAGAGCAAAGGAGGTAATAAACGTTGAGTA
>JAFRGC010000028.1 GCA_017434025.1 Mogibacterium sp.
GAGGAGGTATTACAGATGAAACACAGACTCATTACAATTACTGCAGTGATGATAGTGTCATTTGCTTTGCTCTCGTGCAAAGTATATGCCTCAGATTCGTCGTTTTTATCACCAGAGGACGGGCAGATAATCAGTGCAGGTGAAGTCTTGCATATCAGTTTCGTTACTGTTTTAGATAAGTCAGAATGGCTGTGACCTGCTCTGCTTGACTGTCCGTAGATTGCTCTGTATACTGTCCTTCAGAAATAAAGAAGGAGAGTCACAGAGCTTACCAAGTGCGATAGCGTACTCTGTGACTCATGGTTTTCACCATGTATATTGTAACGGAATACGCAGAGATAAATCAACGTGTTTTTACCTGACAGCAGCGAATATCTTTGTCCGGAGTGTAAGAACGGCCTTCTCAGATTCCGTGACTGCTGCCGGCGGATCCGCCGAATGGAAGGCGGTGACACGGAATGGATATTCATTCCTCGTCATCAGTGTGACAATCCGGCCTGCCGAAGGATCCACCGGATGCTTCCAGACTTCCTTGTCCCGTTCAAGCATTACCAGGAAACGGTAGTCGTGGATGCGGTAGATGACAGGATCATGCCGGACAGCTCTGATGACAGGCCATCTGCGCAGACGGTGCTTCGCTGGAAGCGATGGCTGTTCATGAACGCTAACGATATCGACGGACATCTGAAATCTATCGGTTATCGTGAGCTGAACTTCACCGAAGAACTGCTCCGATCGGATATTTCGCTGCTGAGTGAACTGAGAAAACGGATCCCGGAGGGCTGGCTGAAAGAGATCCTCCGATTCATATACAATTCCGGGGCAAGGCTGCTTGCCTTCGGCATTTGATTTTTACCGACTTTGGTTTTCCTGTCCGTTCAGCCACCTGTATACTCCTCTCAAGGAGGTGATACAGATATATGAGAACAAATGGAAACCTGATCGTACAGAAATGGCAGGATGAAACCGCACTGGCACGTTTCCAGATGATCGCTCCGCTGACAGAGGAGTCACTGGATCATGCGAAACGTGTTCAGCTCAGACATCAGATCGCTGAGGCAAACGGCCTGTCATACAAAACGATCAAACGTTACGATGACGCTTACCAGCGTGATGGATTTGAAGGCCTGAAGCCGAAAGATCACGCATCGCGGAACCTGGACAGTCTGCCGGACAACTTCGAGGAACTGCTGCAGCAGGCGATCCAGCTCCGAAGAGAGATTCCGTCCAGATCAGTGGATAAGATCATAACGATCCTGGAACTGGAGGGCCGGGTCGCACCGGGCATCCTGAAGAGATCCACACTGCAAAGGCATCTTTACGCGGCGGGCTTTGGGAGAACCCACCTGAAGATCTACAAAGATGCGAGGGAAAGCTCCTCCAAACGTTTCTGCAAGCCGCATCGAATGATGCTGCTGCAGGGGGATATCAAATACGGGATCAGACTGCCCATCGGGAAGAACGGCGCGTATGTGCAGACCTACCTATCCTCGGCGCTTGATGATCATTCCAGGATGCCGCTTGCTTCCAGGTTCTACGACAACCAGGAAGAGGAGATCGTGAAGGACACCTTCCACAGCGTCATCCTTAAATATGGAGCATTTGATGCCTGCTACTTTGATAACGGATCTCAATACATCGCCAAACAGCTGAAACTGTCTCTGGCGAGACTCTCGATCAAGGTCAGAAGGGCACCCATCAAAAGCGGAAAATCGAAGGGCAAGATCGAGAAATTCCATCAGGTAGTGGACGACTATCTGGCAGAAGCGAAGGCAAAGAAGATCCGCACGCTGGAGGATCTGAACCGATACTGGCAGATCTATCTGTCAGAGTATTACTGCAAGCAGCCGCATGACGGTATCCGGGAGTATTATGAAAGCCTTCGGGTCGAGATCCCAGCAGAAGGGATCTCTCCGGAGCAGGAATGGAACCGGGACAGCCGGCCCCTCAGATATCTGGATGCCGGCGTAGTAGGCGAGGCTTTCCTGTGCCATGAGACCCGTAAGGTAGATAAAGGCGCGTGCATCAGTTTTCAGGGAAAACGTTATGAGACAAAGCCATCACTCATCGGCTACAAAGTGGAGATCGCCTACGATCCGTCTGCGCCGGAGGTGATCACGGTGAGTTATCCCGGGATCCCGTCATTCAAGGCAAATCCCTTGAAGATCGGGGAGTACTGCGATCCGAAAACGCCGCTGCCTGCATCCATGCTGGCGGTGGAACCGGAGACATCCCGTTTCCTTGATGCTCTGGAGAAGCGTCACAGGGAATCGGCAAAACGCCGCGCGGATGCCATTTCCTTCGGGGATTACCGGAAGGAGGTGTCTGAAGATGTATGAGGAATACTTCGAAATGAAGCACACTCCTTTTTCCAGAGATATCCCGGCGGCAGCTCTCTATGAATCAGCTGCGATGGCCGAAGCACTTGCCCGTCTCGAATACGTGGCTGAACATCAGTTGTTTGCTGTTGTCACATCGGATGCGGGCTGTGGAAAGTCAACGCTGATCCGTAAGTTTGCAGCAAGTCTGAAGAAAGATAAATATATCTTGCTGTATATATCGGATTCAAGGCTGAGTCCCAGCTGGCTCTACAAGGAAATGCTGACGCAGTTGGGTCTGGTACCAAGCTTCTACCGTACGCAGGCGAAGCATCAGCTGACGAAGGAGATCGAGATCATCCGGGCAGTTCATGGGCAGAATGTCATCTGCGTGCTTGACGAAGCTCACCTGCTGGACAAAGAGACCATAGAGGAATTTCGGTTTCTGCTGAACTACCAATATGACTCTAAAAGCCCGATAGCGCTGATCCTGGTCGGCCAGACGGAACTATGGGAGGACAAGCTCAGACTCAAACGATATGCTGCCGTCCGTCAGCGGATCGATATCAACTGTGTACTTCCTCCTCTGGATCGTTCAGAAACGGAGAAGTACATACGAAGTCATCTCGGATATGCCGGATGTGACCAGGAACTGTTCACTGCCCGGGCGATAGATGAGATACACAAGATCTCATCCGGGATCCCGCGGATCATCAACCGTGTATGTGAGAAAGCGCTGATGTATGCATATCAGCAGCGCCATCACCTGATCGACGATCATATCATCGATTACGTTGCGGAACATGAAATGCTGAAAGGGGTGGCAGGCGATGGCTGATAACAGGAAGACGACCGTATGGGAGGTGCTGGAGAAATACGCCGACATCCGTGATGAACTTGATGATGCCATAGAATCCTTAGCTTCCTCAGTGGAAGATATGCAGTATGCCCTTATGGATCTGGAGGATCAGGCAGCGGAGATCAGTCTGCATCTTGCTCAGTGCGATAAGGTCTTCCATAGATTCAAATCACGGAATCCAAGGTATTTCGACAGATAATGCCGAGTTGTCCGGAGGTGGTGAAAACCACCTTCGGATACTCTATCGTGGACAACTTAGCGAGCAACTGACAGACAATTTGTCTGGTCTATGCGTGGACGATTTGGGAGGTCAACAACAATAGGAGGTAGTCCATTGGACAGTATAAGTTTATCACATACCAAATGGAAATGCCAATACCACATCGTATTCATTCCGAAATACAGAAAGAAAGAGCTGTATGGAAAGCTGCGGGA
>JAFRGC010000029.1 GCA_017434025.1 Mogibacterium sp.
TAATTCAAATTGCGTGCCCGGCGGGGGCGGGTCACATGGGGGGGCGGGTTTAAAGGCACGCAATCTTTTACGAAAAAAATACCCCCTCATCATTTCTGATGAGAGAGTATCTCTTAGTCATCTTAACTTAATGACATTGGGAAAATACCGGGGGCTTGTTTTTCTTTGCCTAAAGAAAGATGATTAACTGACTTAATTATCAATATCACGCTTGTATGCTTTCATATCAGTGTTTTACAATGGATTTGTATTCATTGCATCCAGTATTATACGAAGATATATCTGCTGATTAACTAATGACAAGGAGACAGTGATCATGGATGTCAGAAATGTGAAAGTAGGATTTATAGGATTCGGAAATATCGCAGGAGCGGTATGTGATGGACTGCTGATCAGGAAAGCTGTCGATCCGGCTAATGTCTATGCTAGCGCAAGGAATTGGGACAAGCTTAAGGCAAGGTGTGATGTCAGAGGGATCAACGCTTGCGAGACTGCTGCTGAAGTGATCGCAGCAAGCGATTTCGTGATTATGGGAGTGCTGAGTGATCAGGTCGAAACTGTAGTGAAAGAAAATGCCGATGCGCTCAGGGGCGTCCCGGTATTCTCGCTCTCTTCCAAGGTATTCTGCTCAGATTTTGACAGGTTCCTCGGGGAAGGATACAACCATATCTGCGGACTTCCTAATCTTTCGACCGCAGTAGGAGAGGGCATCATCGTTGCGGAAGCAGAACATACCTTGACGGAAGAACAATTTGAGCTGTTCGAGAGTCTTATCGGACAGGCAGCAAGAATAGAATATTTCAAGAAAGAAATGATGGGAGTTGCCGATATCGGCGCCGGCTGTGCGCCGGCTTTCGCCGATATGTTTGTAGAAGCTCTGTCGGATGGCCTTGTAAAGTACGGGATGCCGAGAGCGCAGGCATACAGTATAGTGCCGCAGATGCTCATCGGGACCGCTGCATACATGATGCAAAGTCACAGACATCCCGGGGACCTCAAGGATTCCGTCTGTACTCCGGGAGGGAATACGATCAAAGGAATCAGCGCCCTTGAGGAGAAAGGTTTCAGGCATGCGCTGATATCTGCCGTGGATGCGATAATGGGCAAGAATTAACGGGACTTTAATCCGGGAAGACGATGGCGACTTTGCCGCATCTGCCGCTTGCCATCAGAGCGTAGGCTTGGTCTGCCTGCTCAACAGGGAATTCATCGGTGATGAGATCTCCCGGATGGATGTTCCAACGTACCAATCTTTCGACCAGATCCATCATTCTCCAGGTAGATGTGACCCAGGAGCCGAATACCGTCTTCTGCGGATGCATCATATCCGGACTTGGATTGAGTGAAAGCGTATTGCCTTCACCAACGAATACAACTTTACTCCAGTCACGGGCAGCCCTGACCGCAGTTTGTCTGCCGGCATCGCTGCCCGAACAATCAATTGCTTTCTCAACACCCTTGCCGCCAGTCAGCGCAAGGATTTCTTTTATTGTGTTTTCTGACGGCTTGAATGCATAGTCGATCAGGCCGAGTCTCTTTGCCATCTCTATCCTGTAGTCGTTCATTTCAACACCGATCAGTTTCTCCGCACCCATTGCTTTGCACAGCATAAGTGTCGCGAGGCCGACTGGTCCGAGACCGACAACAAGTACAGCATCATCACCGCTGATGCCGATCTTTTCGAGTGCTTCATAAGCTGTGCCGAACCCGCAGGCGACAGAAGCACCGTCTTTGTATGTCAGCTCATCAGGCAGAGCTACGAGATCTTTCTCATCACAGAGAATGTACGGAGCCATGCCGCCGTTGCGCTGCCATCCATATGCTTTGCGCAGTGGACTGGTGCACGCGATCATATATCCCTTGCGGCAGTTGTAGCACAGTCCGCATCCGGAGATGTGGTAAACGATCACACGGTCGCCTTCACGGAACTGCCTGCATCCCGGACCGGCTTTGGCAATTACACCGCAAGGTTCGTGGCCTGCGATCATGCCCGGAATATATCCTTCCGGGCCTTTCCCTACATGCTCACGATAGATCGCGCGGATATCCGACCCGCAGATTGTGCTTGCCCGGGTAGCAACAAGCACTTCTCCGTATCCCGGTTCCGGGATCTCAAATTCTTTCAGCTCAACAGTGCTGTTGCCCGGAAGGGTAGCACCTATCATTCTCTTCATTACTAGTTCATGTAATGCATTATTCATTCCAGCCATATACTATATTCCCCCTTGATAAACTCTCTAAGTCTGTCAGTTATTGCCTTATCTGTGCCTCGTAAGGTAGTCTGCATTGTCAAGAAAATTCTTGATGTATGGAAGCGCGGCACCAATGTTGATGTTGTGGGATGGCATCTTGCTGATGAGGATATAATCATCCGGTTCTTCGAATGGACAGTCAACTCTCACCACATCATATAATACCCGGATATCTTCTTTCGTAAAGTAAGGCGCGAGATGCCCTCCGAGAATAAAGTCGACATCATTCACAAGATGCACAGCACCGATCAGTGAACCAAGAATTTGAAGAAAAGAATGCCATTTCTTTGATTCAGGTGTGCCATGCGTACGTGCTTTGGCGAAGAATTCGTCTGCATCTTCATCTCCGAGCAGTGCGTGCATCGAAAGAACGGTTTCAAAGCATCCGGTCTTGCCGCAATAGCATTTCTCACCATGCGGATCATATTGGATGTGTTCAAATGTTGCGGAATGTCCGCTTTTGCCTCTCACTACGTTGCGGTCCAGTATCAGTGCGCCGCCGAGGTGTTCACTGATAGAGAGATAGATCGCGCTGCTCAGCTCAGGCGATACCCACAATTCAGAAAGAGCCGCTCCTTCCGGATCATGTATGAATGTGCATTTATACGGCAGGCGTTTCTGGAAAACATCAATAGTGACCCCCGTGCATTTCATGATCTCTCCGTAGATCACGGTATTGCCGTCAGGAGATACGAGACCCTGCATGGCGATTCCCATACCAATGACCTGATCAGGCGTTATTCCGCGTGATCCGGTAAAGTCCATGATAAGATCACAGACTTTGGAATAGTAGGTGTCATTGTTTTCATATTTGACTTTATGAACTACACGGTCTATTTTGCGGCCGTACAGATCTACATTGATGATCTTGACATGACGGCCGGTAAGCTCGACTCCGATAGCAATGCGATAATCGGGAACTACCGAATAAACAATAGCTTTGCGGCCGATCTGATCAGAGTCCTGCTGCCCGTCCCTGCAGATCATTCCATCCTCTTCAAGCTCCGAGATGTTTGCAGTCACGGTTGGACGGCTGAGCCGCAGGGCAGAGACGATATCGTTCTGAGAGACTTTACTATGACTGTATATATAGTCATATATCATCTTGCGGTTGTTCTTCCGGATAGCATCCGGAGTGATAGTTCTTGCCATTTTGTGCCCCCATTCATGTGTTTTCTTAATTATAACAGATAACGAATAAATTCAGTTATTTAATTTTGAAAAATAATTTTACAAAATTAGCAAAAATGCATTGACAACACCTATAGGATTGACTATTATAAATTTGTAAATACATTTTACAAAATTAATTATGAAAAATGATTTAGAAATTACATCGCCGAGGAGTAAAAGGAGAAAAATCATGGGAATCGTAGAAAGAATGCGACTTGACGGAAAGAAAGGCTTCGTCACCGGAGCTGCTCGCGGAATTGGAAAGTGCGCTGCCAGAGCTTTTGCTGAAGCCGGCGCTGATGTAGCTATCGTAGATATGGATCTTGCAACTGCAGAGCAGACTGCTGCTGAGATCGCTGCTGCAACCGGGCGCAAAGTTATCGCGCTGAAGTGTGATGTTACAAACGAAGAAGAAGTTAAAGCAATGGTAGATGCTGTAGTGGAGCAGCTCGGCGGTCTTGATTTCTGCCATGCAAATGCCGGTATCTGCATCAATGCAGCTGCAGATGAGATGACATATGCACAGTGGAAGAAGAACATCGATGTTAATCTGAACAGCGTATTCCTTACCGATACGATCGCCGGCAAGTACATGCTCGCTAACGGTGGTGGATCGATCATCAATACTGCTTCGATGTCCGCTCACATCGTAAACGTTCCGCAGCCACAGTGCGCATACAATGCATCCAAGGCAGGCGTTATCCAGCTGACAAAGTCCCTCGCGATCGAATGGGCTAAGAGAGGCGTCAGAGTGAACAGCATCAGCCCTGGTTATATCGGAACAGACCTTACACTTTCATCGCCTACACTCCAGCCGCTGATCGCACAGTGGAACGCTATGGCTCCTACCGGAAGACTCGGTAAGCCGGAAGAACTCGAGTCGATCTGCGTATACCTTGCAGGCGATACCTCATCTTTTACAACAGGTGCGGATTTCACAATTGACGGAGCATTCACCTGCTTCTAAACATGTTAATTTACGCTTCTGAAGAGCGTTGATTAAAGATTATTTAAGACAGAAAGAAAACGAAAAACGAAAGGAGTTCAATCATGAAAAGACGTTTCTTAGCTATCCTGTGTGTTTTCGCAATGGTACTCGCGCTCTTCACAGGATGCGTAAACAAAGGTGATGACGGCGGTGCAGCAACAGACGACAGCACTCCTACTGAGGCTACAGATACTGCTGCAACAGAAGGGATCCAGGCTAGCCCTGAATTCTATGCAAAGGCAGACATGTCCGTACTTGACGGAAAGAAGATCGGTATCACGATCCAGTCACTTCAGAATCCTTACTGGGCAGGCGTTATGACAGCTCTCCAGGAGGTGCTCGAAGCTAACGGAGCTAAGGTCACTATCGTAGCATGCGATGACAGCTCTGCAACACAGATCGGCCAGATCGAGAACTTTGTTTCTTCAAAGTGCGATCTCATCATGGTACACCCATCTGATGCAGCTGCAGTTGAAGATTCCTGCAAAGAAGCACGTGATGCAGGCATCAAGGTAATGTGCTGGGATGACCCAATGACTAACACTGACGGAAACTGGATCCTTAACAACACTGATCTGGGTATCGCTATCGGCAGACTTTGCGGTGATTTCATCAATGAGCACTACAGCGAAGACAATCAGGCACAGGTAACAGTAATCGGCTATCCGCAGACAACGATCCTCCTCGAGAGAGAAGAGGGAATCATGCAGGGTCTGGAAGAAGTAGCAGCCGGCAAGTATGAAGTAGTTGCTAACCAGGCAGCTATCGATGCTAAGGCAGCTCAGGATGCAATGGAGACGATCCTCCAGAAGAACCCAGACTGCAAAGTCGTAACAGGTATCGGCGCAGGAGCTATGGTCGGCGCTGACGAAGCACTCCAGATCCACACAGGCGGAAATATCCCTGAGGATATGGGCGTATTCACAACTGACGTTACAAAGCAGCAGCTCGAGCAGCTTGCTGACCCAACATACCCGGCTAAGGGTATCATCGGATTCGAAGGATCTGATGAGGATACAGCAGGTGCATGCGCAGCAATGTTCGCATTCATCCTCGGCGATGCTCTTGAACAGCAGAATGTATTCCGCGGAGTAGCTCCAATCACAGCAGAGAACGTTGCAGAGATCAGCGCAGGCATGAAGTAAAATTCAGCCAACTCATTCATCAAACAGAAGGATGTCCCTGGCAACGGGGACATCCCTGCAGAAAGATATAGGAGGTAACTGCATGAGTGAAGATTTCGTTCTGGAATTGGAACACATCCGTAAGGAATACCCAGGTGTAGTAGCACTCAAAGATGTTACGCTTCAGCTCAGAAGAGGTGAGATCCTCGGTCTCATCGGTGAGAATGGAGCAGGAAAGTCAACACTGATCAAGTGCTGCTCCGGCGCAGTAGTTCCGACATCCGGAAAAATTAAAATAAACGGAAAAGAATTTGACCGTATGACTCCGCAGCTCGCGGCAGAAAACGGCATAGCAATCATATATCAGGAATTCAATAACGTTGGAGAACTCTCTGCAGCGGAGAACCTCTTCCTCGGCAGACCTATCCGCAAAGGAATGGTCATTGACAGAAAAGCGATGGAAGAGGAAGCGGCAAAAGCTTTCGATCAGCTGCAGATCAAGATCGATCCTAAGGAACTCGTCAAGAATCTGTCTGTAGGTTATCAGCAGATGATAGAGATCGCGAAGGCGATACAGCAGAACGCACAGGTCCTCATCATGGATGAGCCAAGTGCGCCGCTCACGACCAATGAGGTAGAGAACATGTTCAAGGTCGTAGAGCTGCTGCGTGAGAAGGGCGTTTCGATCATATATATCTCTCACAGACTGGAGGAGATCTTCCACCTGTCAGACCGTATCGAGGTCATCAGAGACGGAGAGTATGTTGACACACTCATCACACCTAAGGCTACTGTAGATGAGCTCATCAAACTGATGGTAGGACGTGAGATGACACAGCAGTATCCGCCTAGGAAGCCTTGCATCGACAAGAGCAAAGTCGTTCTTGAACTGAGGAATGTCTATGGTAACGGAGATGAGGACATGAGCCTCAAGATCCATGTCGGCGAAGTCCTCGGACTCGGCGGACTTGTCGGAGCCGGCCGTACGGAACTTGCTGAAGTCATATTCGGAGCAAAAGCTAAGACATCCGGACAGATCCTGCTCAACGGCAAAGAGATCAATCCGAAATCGCCGAGAGAGGCGATCGATCTGGGCATCGCGCTTGTTCCGGAAGACCGCAAACGTCACGGCGCACTTCTGACGAACTCCATCAAGAATAACATCAACATGCCTATCTATGAACGCATTTCAAAGGCAAGCGTTATAGATGCTGCCACAGAAAAAGCGAATGCTGAGAAATACCGCAAAGACATACAGATCAAATGCCCGAGCATCAATCAGCTTGTCAGGAACCTCTCCGGAGGTAATCAGCAGAAGGTGATCCTCGGCAAATGGCTGGCAGCTAACTCACAGCTGATCATCTTCGATGAGCCGACCAGAGGTATCGATGTCGGAGCAAAATACGAGATCTACAAACTGATCAATGATCTCGTAGAGTCCGGCCACAGTATCCTCATGATCTCATCTGAGATGGAGGAACTGATAGGTATGTCTGACAGGATCATCGTTCTGGCAGAGCATCAGATGACAGGTGAACTTCAGAAAGAAGAATTCAATGCTGATACGATCATGACACTCGCATCGGCGATCGTGGATAATGCAGAAAATGCAGGCGTTAAGGAGGCATCCTGATATGAAAAATCTTAAAGGAAACAGTTTGATTAAATCGAATGCGATCTGGATCGTATTCATTTTGGAAGTAATCATATTTGCCATAGCGAGCGGCGGCACATTTGTGACAGGCAGCAATATTGTAAACATTGCCAGACAGGTATCATATTACGGAATCGCTTCCATAGGAATGACATTCGTAATCCTGATCGCAGGAATCGACCTTTCCATAGGTTCGATCATCACTCTTGTCAATGTAGTCTGCGCTTTCCTCATGGTAAATGCAGGGATGAATATGTGGGTGGCAGTACTGGCTGCTCTGATCATGGCTACACTTATCGGCGTGATCAACGGTGCTATGGTAGCATCGATCGGCATCCCGGCCCTGATAGCGACATTTGCTACTCAGACAATATTTGAAGGTGTTGCTTACCTGATCTCGGGTGGACGCCCGATCGCAGGATTTGATCAGAACTTCGGACTGTTCGGACGCTGGTCGATCGGACCGATCCCGATCTGCGCGATCATCATGATCCTGTGCTTCGTTCTCGGCAGCTTCATCCTGAACAAGACATACTTTGGCCGCTACTTCTACGCTATCGGCGGTAATGAAGAAGCAGCTGAGCTCTCCGGTATCAGAGTCAACAGAGTTAAGTATCTGATCTACGCACTCTCAGGTCTGTTCGCAGGACTTGCAGGTATCGTACTGCTGTCCAGATCAGGTTCCGCTCAGAGTACTGTAGGTAAAGGTCTCGAATTCGACGTTATCACTTGCGTAGTACTCGGTGGAGTATCTGTAAATGGTGGTGTAGGACGTATGTCCGGAGTTATCGCCGGCGTTCTGATCATTGGATCACTGACCAACGGCATGATCCTGATGGATGTCAGTGAATATACACAGATGGTAGTCAAAGGTATCGTACTTGCTATCGCTGTAGGTATTGACTGCTTGTCCAAGAAGCGCCAGGCAGTTTAAAGAGAAAGCAGTTTTTTCCTCTTATATAAAACTGACAGAGAGAGACCCCGTTCCCAAGGTCTGGGGCGGGGCCTTTCTCGTCAGGAAATGGAGTGACTATGAAAGAATCTGGCAGATCATTTGAAAACTACTTCGAGATCCTGAGCCCGCGTGACAGAAGACTGTTGTTTGATGAATTATCAGGACTGGATGAGGAAACGCAGGAATTCTACAGGCGCATCTACCGCGAACGTTATCAGGACAAGAAGGATCCGGAACGCAGAGTAGACAACTGGCTCTGGAAGGCAGTATATCTGCCGGGACTGTACAAAAGAAGAAAACTGCTCGGGAAAGCGATCGCCAATGAGGTGGCTGAGACGCTGAAAGATCTTCACCTTGAAGATCCTGAGGAGCTCAGCGAAACAGAAAAGTTTATTCTCTATAATGAGTTCCGCAACGCAGCGAAGCGGTATCTGTCGACATGCAAGGGTGTCAATTACGGGAATAAACTGTTTGGCCTCAAGAAAGCGACAGAAGACGATAAGAAGAAAAAAGCCTGTGAGGATATATGGATGGCATCCAGAGGGTTTGCGCTTGCAGCCGGTGAGGAGGAAAGATTGAGTTTGTGGTGTGAAGCTTTCTATGACGAACTCATGGTATACTATTCTGCAGGGAAGAAATACTATGACGAACTGGAAAACAATCATAAGAAATGAGGTGCGTTATGTCCGCAACAATGATACAGCAGTTAATGACAGAACCTGGAAACATCACTTTCAGGAATATTCCAATACCTGAGCCAGGCCCGGATCAGGTACTGATCCGGATCAAGAAGATAGGAATATGCGGAAGCGATATCCATGTTAATCACGGCACACATCCGTACACATCATATCCTGTGACGCAGGGACATGAAGTAGCCGGTCAGATCGTCGCTCTCGGTGAAGACGTGAAAGACCTGAAGATCGGACAGAAAGTCACTTTGGAACCTCAGATCAGATGCGGCAAGTGCTGGCCGTGCAGACATGGCAAGTACAATTGCTGTGAGAAACTTAAAGTCATGGGCTTCCAGGCGACCGGAGCTGCGAGCGAATACTTTGCCGCACCGTCCCTCAATGTTACGGCTCTTCCGGATGAATTGACGTATTCTGAAGGAGCTATGATAGAACCGCTTGCGGTTACAGTGCACGCCGCCAAGAAGTTCGCTGATCTGCAGGGCGCAAACGCAGTTGTACTAGGGTGCGGCCCGATAGGCATTCTGCTGATCCAGTCCCTCAAGGCACTGGGAGCAGCTAAGGTGTTTGCGACAGATATTTCAGATACAAGACTCAGACTTGCGGCAGAACTCGGCGCAGATTACACTGTAAACACCATGAAGAAGGATTATGCTGAGGAACTCCTTGCAGCCTATGGTCCGGATAAAGCAGATGTGATCTTTGAATGTGCAGGATCTGATATCACCATGGATCAGGCGATACAGAATGCGCGTAAGGGAAGCGTCATTATTCTTGTAGCAGTATTCGGCAAGAGAGCGAATGTGGATCTTGCCAAGCTCAATGACTCCGAGCTGGATCTGAACACTTCGATGATGTACAGACATGAGGATTATGTCGATGCCATCAGATTAGTGAATGAAGGCAAGATAAAGCTCAGACCGCTGCAGAGCGCCAGATTTGCTTTCGAAGATTACAAGAAGGCATATGATTATATAGATAACAACAGAGAAACAACGATGAAAGTCCTGATCGATGTCGATCCATCAGAGGAGTAACCGGAAATGAAACTGACATTTGAAGGGATCAAAGAAAGGGAAGCATGGGATCGTGCAGGTATCGTTCTGCCGTCATATGAACCTTCTGCGGTAGCAGATGCGACCAGAGAAGCGCCGGTTTGGCTGCACTTTGGCATTGGCAACATCTTCAGGATATTCATCGGCGGAATAGCTGACAGACTGCTGTCTGCCGGGCATATGCACAAAGGCATCACGTGCGCGGAGACGTTTGATTTCGACGTAGTAGACAAGATCTACAGACCTTTCGATAATCTGGTGCTGGCTGTCACTATGCATGCAGACGGAAGGCAGGATAAACGGGTCCTCGGTTCGCTGACGGAAGCCGTCAAAGCGACATGCAGTGACGAAGGTTCCTGGACAAGGATGTCGGAGATCTTCACACATCCAGGGCTCCAGATGGTTTCTTTCACTATTACGGAGAAGGGATATGCCCTGAGAAGCCCGGACGGGAATTATCTTCCGTATGTCGCTTCAGACATGGCAAATGGTCCTGACAAAGTGACAGGAGCGATGGGTATCGTCACATCACTTCTGTACAGGAGGTACCTGGCAGGGAAATATCCGATCGCGCTGGTATCGATGGACAATGTCTCGCGCAACGGAGAGAAATTACGGGCATCAATCATCGAAACAGCCCGTCAGTGGACAGAAAAAGGGTTCACTGATCCGGGATTTCTCGAATATGCAGAGGATGATTCCCGCGTGAGTTTTCCGTGGACAATGATCGATAAGATCACACCGCGTCCGGGCGAATCTGTCAGCAGGATGCTCGGAGATGCCGGCGTTGAGAACATGGATATCCTTGTGACCGGTAAGAAGACATATATCGCGCCTTTTGCCAATGCAGAAGGCCCTGAGTATCTCGTGATCGAAGATTCATTCCCGAACGGAAGACCGCCGCTCGAGAAAGGCGGAGTATATATGGCTGACCGTGAAACGGTCAACAAGTCGGAAAGAATGAAAGTGACTGCATGTCTCAACCCGATCCATACGGCTGTATGCACATTTGCGTGCATGCTCGGGTATGATCTGTTCGCAGACGCAATGTCAGATCCGCTGCTGTATGAGCTTGCCTGCAGGATCGGGTACGCAGAAGGTCTTCCAGTTTGCGAAGATCCGGGTATCATTTCACCGGTCAAATTCCTTGATGAACTCATGACAGAAAGATTCCCGAACGCCTATCTGGGTGATACGAGCGCCAGGATCGCTGTAGATATATCCCAGATGGTAGGGATCCGGTTCGGTGAAACCATCAAAGCGTACACTGCAAGATACGGGAATGCGTCGGATCTGACGGCGATCCCGCTCGCGATAGCAGGGTGGATAAGATATCTGCTCGCTGCAGATGATAACGGGGATCCGATGGAACTGTCTCCTGATCCGATGCTGCCTGAACTTACTGCAGCTCTCAGTGGGATACATCCGGGTGACCCGGACAGTATCGGGGACAAACTGAAACCGCTTCTTTCCAATGAAAGACTGTTCGGCTCCGATCTGTACGAGGCCGGTATTGGCAGTAAGATAGAAGAAATGACAGCATACATGCTCAAGGGACCCGGAGCAGTCAGAGATGCTCTGAGGAAATATCTGAATATATAGGAGGATCATGAAATGAACGCAGCTGAATTGATTAAGCAGGGAAAGACAGCGCTGGGAATAGAGTTTGGCTCCACTCGTATCAAAGGCGTTCTTATAGATTATGATGGCAACGTTCTCGCATCAGGAGCTCACGAATGGGAGAACAAATTCATTGACGGCGTATGGACTTACGATCTCGAAGATGCTGTCAAAGGCATGAGAGCGTGCTACTCCGCACTCAAGAAAGAGGTTCAGGATAAGTACGGCGTAACGATCAGAACACTGGGAGCTGCGGGAGTCAGTGCGATGATGCATGGCTATATCGCTTTGGATGAAAATGACAGACAGCTCGCAAGATTCCAGACCTGGCGCAATACTAACACAACAGAGGCTGCTGACGAGCTGACAGAACTCTTCGATTTCAATATTCCGCTCAGGTGGTCCGTTGCGCATCTGTATCAGAGAATGCTGGACGGTGAGGATCATGTTGAGAAGATCGCATCTGTTTTCACACTGGCTGCATATATGCACTACAGACTCACCGGCAAGAAGGTCATTGGCGTCGGAGATGCTGCGGGAATGTTCCCGATCGATTCTGATGCGATCGACTATGATGAGGAGATGGTCAGGAAGTTCGATGAGCTGATCGGAAGCAAGGGGTCCGCTCTGCATCTCAGAGATGTGTTCCCAGCTGTACTCACAGCCGGTGACAATGCAGGATTCCTTACTGAAGAAGGCGCAGCGCTTATGGATGAAGACGGAGATCTTGAGGCAGGCATTCCGATGTGCCCTCCGGAAGGAGATGCAGGAACAGGCATGACCGCAACGAATTCCGTAGCGCCTCGTACAGGCAACCTGTCCGCCGGAACAAGCACATTTGCGATGGTAGTTCTTGAGAAAAGACTCAGCAAGGTGTACCGCGAGATCGACATGGTAACGACTCCGTCGGGATTCCCTTGTGCGATGTCTCACGCGAATAACGGAACGACGGATCTTAATGCCTGGGTACGCCTGTTCGGCGAATTCTGTGAACTGATGGGGATCAAAGCAGATATGGGAGAGCTGTTCAGTAAGCTCTATACAAATTCACTGAAAGGTGACCCAGACTGCGGCGGACTGATGGCGTATGGCTATTATTCCGGCGAGAATATCACTTTCATCAATGAAGGAAGACCTCTCTTCGTGAGAACGACAGGCAGCAAGTTTGACCTTGCAAACTTCTTCAAGGCCAACCTCTATACATCCATTGGAGCGGTCAAACTGGGAATGGACATTCTTCTCAAAGATGAAGGTGTCAAACTCGACCGTATCATGGGACATGGCGGCCTGTTCAAAACGCCTCTTGTGATGCAGCGTTACCTTGCTGCGGCAGTCAACACACCTGTCACGGTAATGGCAACTGCTTCGGAAGGAGGAGCATGGGGAATCGCTCTGCTCGCTGCCTATCTTGCAGACGGCAAAGCAGATGGAAAACTTGAAGACTATCTGGACAACAGAATCTTCTCGAAACTTGCAGGTGATGCAGTTGAACCTGATCCTGCAGAGGTCGAAGGTTTCGAACAGTTCATTCAGAGATATTCAGCCGCTCTGGACGTGGAAAGAGCTGCTATCGAGGCAGTGAAATGGTAAACCAGCAGGAAAGACTGGTTATAGAAAAATGATTTGATTCCAAATCAAAACCACCGGATCTGTGAACTGAACCCCTTTAGTCAGATTTTGTCTAACAAAAGGGGTTCACTTCATGATCCCGGTGGTTTTTTGTTGTTGTCATAAATAGTTCAAAGAAGATCGCTCAGCTTCCTGCCGTAGAAGAAATCGCGGGTAAGCTGATAGTACTCCTTCCACATAGGAAGCGTATGGCAGCCAGGCGCAAGAGGACATTCTCTGGCGTTTTCCTCCAGACAGGCTACCGGCGCAAGTGTACTCTCCATGACCTCAAGTATCTCGCCTACAGTATATTCTTCCGGCTTGCGGCAGAGAACGTAGCCGCCGCCTTTGCCGCTCACTCCGCCCAGCAGACCATTCTTGACCAGGTCTTTGACAATGATCTCCAGATACTTCTTGGAGATCTGCTGTCTCTCCGCGATATCCTTGAGCGGAACATTCCCTTTATCACCATTCTGTGCAAGATCTATCATGATGCGCAGGGCATATCTTCCCTTAGTTGAAATCAATGCTGTATCCCCCTGTATCAGTTGTTGCGATATATATATCACCAGATGATACTGCTAAAGTCCGCACTTTGCTACATATGTCACGCTTGCAGGGAGTTTGAGATCGCGGTCTGTTACAGGATCGAAACTCCAGCGAGGTGTCGTAGGCCTTACCGACCACATTACCGAGTAGAAGTTGAACATGACAATACCGTAGTTGAGAAGTCTGTCTCTGTCTGAAGTCTCGTCATCCGGGAGACCGATCAGTGAGATCTGATCGTAGTCTACAATGATCTTGTACGGCTGCTTGTTCTGGAAGGACTGAGCGCGTGCAACCGCTCTCAGAGCGTCTTCCAGCTCACGGTAGAACAGGTCGACAGGAATATCCTGACCGTATCTGAAGCCATCAGTCATTTCATCAACATTCTTCTTATCAACAGCCTTCTCCTTGTTAGCCGGATCGCGGTAACCGAACGCGACTACGCATGCGACTTCTTTATCTGTATCTGCACCGAGTGCCGCCTTGGCAGCTTCAGCGTCATTGATCGTCAGCCAGCATGCAGCGAGTCCGAGCTCTGTCATCTTGAGGGTCAGACCCTGAGCGATATATCCGGCGTTCTCGATATAGTGATCAGCGACCTCTGAGAAGATGACCATATATGCAGGAGCCTTGATGCAGAATCCGTTATAGCCTACGCTCTTCCTGAGTTCATTCCATACCGTTCCGACGTAGAACTTGAGTTCGGTGCTGATCTCGTCGACGAGATCGCTCTCTTCATCTTCGTAGTACAGTATCAGTTCATTGAGAACCTTATCGCTTACTTTCTTATCCGCAAATCCTCTGCAGGAATGCCTGTTCTTGACTATCTGCTCGAAATATTCCATCTTATTACCTTACCCTTGTGTGATCAAAATAGTATGTTGCCCAATACGCAAAAATTGTATCATGAGCCTCTTCCTTTTTCAACAAGAGGCATCCTAATTGATCCTGTTGTAGACCTTCTCGACATGTTCACGCGCGCCTCCGATAATAAGCAGGGCAGAGACTGCACTGATGATCATAGATATCATCAGCAGGGTCCGTTCGTTGATGACCTGACTGCCAAAACCCGCTGTCATCTCCCCAACTACTGCGCCAATCATGTAAATTGTATTGAACGCACCGTTGAAACGGCCCTTCATCTCATCAGGAACATAACTCTGCGTCGCCGAAATGCGTATCGTATAGCTGGTGACACCGCCGAGCCCGATCAGGAAGCAGATGACCATCATCACAGGCACATGGAAGAACAGGTAGAACGCTTCACCCAGCGCATTGGCGATATATACGAGCAATGCGACTATATAACGTTTGTCGACCGGTATTACTGTTTTGTAATGGATCCCTCCTCCGATAGCTCTGCCTGCAAGTGCGCATCCCCAGACGAGCATGTAGATATATTCGCCATTGCTGAATGTGTTCTTGAAATACGGCAGGGTGATCACGCTGGATATCCCGCCGGTGACTGCAAGGATACCGAAATACAGAGCCACAGCAAGAAGCCCTTTTTCAGTGAAAAGATACCGGAAGCCTTCGCGGGTATCTTCCAGCACCTGCCTGGCGTGAGAAGCTCCCTCCAGTCTGGTGGCTTTCTGTGTCTCGATATATTCTTCTTCTGTTCTGATCTGTGTTTCCATCACAGCGGCGATGAAGAAGCAGATGCCATTAGCGGCGAGCAGCGGAGCAAGGCCGATCTGTCTGTACAGGAATGTAGATACCGGGACCATGACGGCGGAAGTCGTTTCCAGAAGACTGGCGATCGAATATGCTTTCTGATAGTTCCCCTCGGAAATCAGGAGAGGGTAGAAGCTCTCATATGCCACCATGTACGAGCTCTCGATCGTGCCGAGCACGAAACAGTACGCTGCGAACAGTGGGAAAGAGAACCATCCTGTCGCCAGCACTCCTGCCATCAGCATGTACAGTCCGGCAGAAATGAAATCCAGTGTGTATATCATCCTCTTGCGCGAGTAACGGTCGAGGATCGCACCAGAGAAAAGCGGCATGATCAGCTGAGGGATCGTGTACATCGAGATATATATGGCATACAAAAGCGTGGATTTGGAGATGTCCAGCACCATGAGGCTCATCGCAAATCCTGACATTGAGTTGCCGAACATCGATATGATGCTGCCGGCCGTTATTATAGTGAAATCTCTGGTCCAGAGAGCAGAGGCTGTGGTGTTTTGGTCTGACATATCTTCTGTGCTTCTTCCGTGAAAAGAGCATCCGTCCGCAGGACATCAGCATTAATTATTATACAATTGGTCAGCCAAAACTTCATCTGCATATGATACAATAATGTCAATATTGATTATCTTTTTCGGAGAGGGAGAAAGTATTTATGGAAACCAGACAAGACAAGCTTATCAGGCTTGGAATCACAATGTGTGCAGGTGAGCTGGATATCACTCCTGAGAGTGCGGAATACCAGCTGCTCGACTATCTGCTGACTGATGATGAGCTCGAATTGATGAGCAATATGAAGCTCGTCACACCTTACACTGCGAAAGCACTCGCCAAGAAGACCGGTATGGACCCGGCGAAAGCTAAGCGCGTGCTCGAAGACTGCGCTGAAAAAGCGTACTTCATGGATGTGAAGATCGGAAAGACCGGCAAGCTCTATCTGCTCGTGCCGTTTGCTCCTGGTATCTTTGAATTCCAGATGGCAAGGGAGAATGGCTGGGCTGACAAGAATCCGGAGATCTCGTATCTCTTCCAGAGGCACGCATTTGAATCATACTCCAAGGTCGCTGCTTCCAGCCCGATGGGCGTAGGCATCATGAGAGTCGTTCCTGTTGAGAGCGCTCTGCCTGCAGGAACCAAGATCATGACAATGGAGAGACTCAGCACACTGATCGAAACGACGGTCGGAGGCGCTTTCTGCCGTGTTCCGTGCCAGTGCCGCAGAGTACGCCGCATCATGGGCGAAGGAACCGGTGACCTCGAAGATGGTATGTGCATCTACATGGGACTGCTTGCGGAGTCGATGCTGCGTCATGGCCGCGGAGAGAAACTCACCAAAGAGCAGGTCTATGAGCATCTTGAAAGAACAGAAGCTATGGGCTGCATCCACCAGATCACAACACTCGAGAGCGGTATCTCATTCGCGATCTGCAACTGCCAGCCGCAGAGCTGCATGGCGATCGGCAGCGCCACATATTACGGCACACCGAATCTGGTGCGCAGCAATTATGTAGCTGAGATCGACAAAGAGAAGTGCGTTGCGTGCGGACAGTGTGTCGAAACATGCGCGAACAATGCTCTCAGGCTGGGACAGAAGATTTGTTCCAAGACCCCGATCGTTCATGTACAGACGGAGCTTCCTGATGAGATCGAGTGGGGTCCGGAGAGATACGATGCGGATTACAGGGATCACAGGAAGAACGTAGTTGAGACGGGTACGTCACCTTGCAAGACGACATGCCCGGCCCACATTGCGATCCAGGGATATATAAGACTGGCTGCTCAGGGCAAGTACATGGAAGCCCTCGAGCTCATCAAGAAAGAGAATCCGCTGCCTGCAGTATGCGGCCGCATCTGCCCGCATAACTGCGAGAACGAGTGCACAAGAGGAGAAATCGATCAGGCTGTCGCTATCGATGAGATCAAGAGATTTATCGCCGACAGAGAGATCGAAGCTTCACAGAGGTTCATCCCTCGCAAGCTCTGGCACCATGACAAGAAGATCGCTGTCATCGGTTCCGGTCCTGCTGGCATCTCCTGCGCATACTATCTGGCAGCCGGCGGATATAGAGTAACGGTATTTGAGAAAGAAAAGAGACCGGGCGGCATGCTCGTCAACGGCATCCCTGCGTTCAGACTTGAGAAGGACGTAGTAGAGGCTGAGATCGACGTTCTGAGAGCGCTCGGAGTTGAGTTCAGATGCGGCGTGGAAGTCGGTTCTGACGTAACGATCCCTGAGCTCCGTGAGCAGGGTTTTGAGGCCTTCTATCTGGGCATCGGACTGCAGAACTGCGGCAAACTCGGCATCCCTGGAGAGGACGCCAAGGGTGTCATCGCCGGTGTAGAGTTCCTCAAGGATATCAACCGCGGCAATGACGTAGAACTTAGCGGCAAAGTAGTCGTGATCGGCGGAGGAAGCATCGGTGCAGACGTTGCACGTACTGCTAAGAGATATGGTGCTGATCAGGTCGACCTCTACTGCCTTGAGTCATATGATGAGATGCCTATGGGTGAAGAAGACCAGGCATACTGCAAAGAGGACGGTATCATCATCCATGACGGATGGGGACAGACTGAGATACTGACCACTAAGGATGGCAGGTGCAAGGGCATCAGGTTCCGCAAGTGCACGAGCGTCAAGAATGAAGAGGGAAGATTCGACCCTAAGTTCGACGACAGCATCACAGAAGAGGCTAAGTGCCAGACCGTGCTGTACTGCATCGGCCAGAGACCTGACTGGGGCAAACTGCTCACAGGAGTCAATGTCGAACTGACACCGAGAGGATTCGTAGTGGCTGATCCGCTGACCTATCAGACAAGTGAGCCTGATATCTTCGCAGGCGGAGATATCTATACAGGACAGAAGTTCTGCATCGACGCGATCGCTGCCGGCAAGGAAGCTTCGATCTCGATCAACCGTTTCGTATGGCCGGGACACAGCCTGACTCTTGCCAGAGACAGAAGAGAGTTCAAAGAACTGGATAAGTCCGATATCGACTTCGATCACGTCAGCTGGGACAACATCAAGCGTCAGGTACCGGGTGTCGACAAGGCCAAAGTCGGAACCAAACGCAATGAGAGCCTGACCTTCACGGAGGAACAGCTCAAGAAGGAAACCGCGCGCTGCCTCGGATGCGGAGCAACGATCGTCGATCAGAACAGATGTATCGGCTGCGGCGTATGTACCACGAGGTGCAAGTTCGACGCGATCCATCTGATCAAGAAGTTCGACGAGCCGATCCATTCAATACGTTTCCGCGAGAAATACGTTGAGAATTACCGCAAGAACCGTGAGATGAAGATCGCAGTCAAGAAGTTCAGAGATCAGGAGAACAGCCAGTTCAAGAAGTGATGAGGAGCAGTTTCATATGCATGAATTGACATTGCTGTTCGGAATCGCAGAGCAGGTCGGCCGTGTCGTGAAAGAGAATGATCTGGATCATGTCGATGCGGTAGTGATCGATATCGGAGAGGCGACTGCCATCATCCCGGAGTTCATGCAAGACGGGTATTCTGTCGTTTCGGATGACTATGATTTCCTGCGTGGTTCTGAGCTCATCATCAATACCGTCACGGCGGTCGGCAGATGCCGTGAGTGCGGGTGCGAGTTTCCGATCGTAGAGAACAGGGGACTTTGTCCTGAATGCGGTAGTTTTGATAAAGACATCATAGCCGGACAGGACTTCATCATAAGAGAAGTGAGGATAATGGAAGAGTAAGGATGATCAGGAACGTAGTTTTTGACATTGGCAAAGTGCTGATCGGATTCGACTGGATGGACTACCTCAGGTCGATGTTCGATGATGAGACTGCAGACAGGATCACTGCTGCGCTGTGGGGCACAGATTACTGGAAGGAGCTTGATCTCGCAGTCCTGAGCGAAGAGGAGATCCTGGACCTGTTTTACAGCGCGGGTCCTGGGTATGAGAAGGAGATCAGGCAGACTTTCGACCGCATCGGAGAATGTGTCACCAGACGCGATTGGGTGATCCCTCTGCTGGATTCACTGAGAGAGCAGGGGTACAGAGTCTATTACCTGTCCAATCTTTCTGAGCATGTACTCTTCTCGAATGATGACGCGTTCGAGTTCCTCAAGCATATGGATGGCGGCATTTTCTCATGTTATGTCAACACGATCAAGCCGGGGCTGGATATCTATCAATGTCTGCTGGACAAATACGGACTGGCTCCGGAAGAGTGCCTGTTCATCGACGACCATCCCGAGAATGTCGCGGCATGTCGGAAACTCGGGATGAAGGGTATCATTTTCACGGATTATGACCAGTTTGTCATTGATCTTGACAAAGCGCTGACCAAGGACAGAACTCATGACAAGATCACGGTCCTGTGCTATGGTGATTCCAACACCTACGGATACGATACGATGACAGGCGGCAGGTATCCGTATGAGAAGAGGTGGACAACGATCCTGGCGGATCTTCTCGGCGACAGGTATGAAGTCATCCCTGAGGGACTCAATGGCAGAACGACTGCGTATGACAGACCCGGAGCAGGGTGGAAGAACGGTGTCAGCAGTTTTGTCGCATGCCTGGGAACGCACAAACCTGTCGATTATCTCGTGATCATGCTCGGGACCAATGACTGCAATGCAGGACTGGACCTTTCCGCTCAGGCGATCGCCAAGGGAATGGAGAACCTGGTCTGTCTGGCGGAAGAGAAGAGCCCGGAACTGCAGGGCTACATTCCGGAGATCATTGTGACTGCGCCGGCAGCGATACAGGGAAACATTGAGGAATCACCGTTCGCATATGCGCTGAGCCAGGAGTCTGTGAGCAAATCATTCGAGCTAGGAGAACTGTATCGCGAGATTGCGGACAGACATTTGTGCAAGAGTCTTGACGCAACGACCTCAGCGGAAGTATCATCGTATGACTGTGAGCACCTGACGGAGCAAGGACATCGTCAGCTCGCAGAATTGATGTGTGCAAAGATCAGAGAGTGCAGTTTCGTGATACCTGCACCTCAGTCTGTCAAAGGAACAAGAAAATGAAGGGTGAAGGACTGCCAAAACCATTAAAATTTCTGAGAGAAGCGCTGATCGTCATCATTTCGGCATTCTGCGGATCATCCGTCCAGGTGTTCGTCATGATACCTAACGGAATGACTTCGGGAGGGATTCCCGGAGTTGCAAGACTCATAACACACTTTTTTCCGGTCAGTTATGCTCTTGTGTATTATCTGAT
The DNA here is from genome assembly GCA_017434025.1 of Mogibacterium sp. Taxonomy (GTDB): domain Bacteria; phylum Bacillota; class Clostridia; order Peptostreptococcales; family Anaerovoracaceae; genus Crickella. The sequence goes on from JAFRGC010000029.1 coordinate 20,558, forward strand.
ATCCATGGTGATCATCGTGGTCGCATTCGTTACCATGGGCATTAAAGAACTGAGACGTATCATAGCCCTCTGTCTTACTTATCCGGTGATGCTGTTCATATTCGAACGGATGGACTATCAGTTCCTCCCGGAACAGGACAGGTTCCTGGCTGCACTGCTGATAGGAGTGTTCTACGGGATAGCGACCGGTGTTGGATATGTCGGAGGGTATTCTTCCGGCGGAACGGATACGATCTCAAGAGTTCTCAAGTATAAATGCTTCAACCATCTGCGCACAGGCGATATACAGATGGTGATCGATGTAACGATAATTGTCATTTCAGCATTCGTGTTCAACACAAATATCGCAATATATGCTATCGTCACAGCGTATGTTGCAGCCAAAGTCACTTCCGCGATCACGGTGGGATATAACGGCCGGTACGTGCAGTTTGATATCATCTCATCGGAGTCGGATAAGATCGCTGATTATATAATGCATGAGATCGACAGAGCGGTCACATCTCATATCTCCATGGGAGAGTATACTCACACGGAAAGGAAGACGCTGACGGTCATCTGTACTCCGGCAGAGAGTATCAGGATCAAGAAGTACGTAGCGGAGGTGGATCCGGATGCCTTCGCGACCATCATGCCGCTGACAACGGTGTGGGGCAAGAGATTTTCCAATATCAGGGAAGTTGACAATATCTGAATCAATGGGCGGGACATGAGAATGTCCCGTTTTTAATGCAGGATTTTCGAGAAACTTTAGCACTTTAAAGCGCGAAATGGTGTATACTATCTGCATCCGGGCAAACGGTGATTTTAGCATGGAACAGGTGGGAGATATGATAACAGACAAGGAAAAGCAGAATCTCAGGCAATTCTACGCAGCGGTACTGTCTCTTAAGGATGAAGAGGAGTGCAGGAAATTCTTTGATGATGTCGCGACGATCAAGGAGGTGCTGGATCTGTCAGCCAGGCTCGAAGTGGCGAGAATGCTGGATATCGGCACTGTGTTCAGCGAGATCAGCAGGGAGACCGGTGCAAGTTCCGCGACGATCAGCCGTGTCAACAAGTGCCTTACATATGGCGAGGGCGGATATAAAACTGTGCTGGACAGGCTGAACAACAGAGAATAGACATAGACGGAGCTCTGCAGATCATATACAAATGAAACAGCCGGAAATCATATGATCACCGGCTGTTTTATAATGCGTAAAACTGTGCTGAATCAGCTGATTGAACTGGATATACTATCCCTCATACTGGAAGCAATCCATGAATCTCAGTTTGAACAGGTTCTTCTCGTGAAGATAGTCGATGCGCTTCTTGGTCTCAGGGTCATCGATCTCGCCTGTCCTGATGTATCTGTTGAGGACTTCATAGGTAAATCCGAGCTTGTCTTCATCGCTCATTCCCGACAGACCGTCAGTCGGCACTTTGTCGACGAGAACCGATGGAAGGCCGAGGACTCTGCCCATAGCGCGGATCTCTTCGGTGGTAAAGCATGACATCGGGCTGAAGTCACCGACGGAGTCTCCATATCTGGTCGAGTATCCGACCCAGTCCTCGGAGAGGTTGCAGGTATTGACGACTCTGCCGTTGCGGCTCTGGCCGACAGCATACAGAGTAGACATCCTGATCCTCGGCGGAAGATTGATGATCGAATCCTTGCTGATCTCGATGCCTGCGTCAGAGATCTGCTGGCACAGTGAGTCAAATGCTCCCTGGATGTTGATGATGTAATGTTCGATGCCGAGATGCTCGACGAGGAGCTTGGCCATATCGATGTCAGCCTGTTCTCCGTTAGGCATAAGCACACCGATAACATGATCCTGGCCGAGTGCTTCAACACACAGGGCAGCTGCTATTGAGCTGTCCTTGCCTCCGCTGATACCTACGATAGCATTGCAGCCCGGACCGTTCTTGCTGAACCAGTCTCTGATCCATTCTACTGTAGCGTTAGTGGCTTTAACTGCATCAAAACCCATGATGTCACCTCCCGGATATCTGTGTAGCTTAACAACAACATTATAGCATACCGCCTGTATCTCTGTGATATAATTATTGATTAGATAAAGACAAATGACAGAAGGAGACATTCACATGAAACCTTATTACATAAAGGATCTCAGGCCTGATGAAGGCCATCGCCTTGAGGACCGTTACCTGGTCAGAAATGCCGATATCAGAGACGGCAACAATGGCAAGCACCACCTGTACATGACACTTGCGGACGCGACCGGAGAGGTGCAGGCTGTCAAATGGACTCTCACACCGGATGAAATGAGCACGTACAGCCGCATCAGGACCGGAATGATCATCTCTGTTTCCGGGAGATGCAAGGAGTATCAGGGCAAACCTCAGCTTATCCTTGACGACATCAAAGGCCGCGCCAGAGATGATTCCTATGACAGGTCAGATTTCTTCAAGGCTGCTCCGGAGTCACCAGAGGGCATGTATGAGTATATACTCAGCAAGATCAACGCGTTCGAAGATGAGGATCTCAAGAAACTCTGCCTGAGCTTCTATACTGACGAGAAGGACCGCATCATGTACTGGCCTGCTGCCATGAGCAATCATCACGCCGAATACGCAGGACTTCTGTATCACGTCAAGAGAATGATGATGATGGGGGAGCGCGCCTGCGAGGTCTATACCAATCTCAACAGGGACCTGCTGCTTGCAGGTGTCGCGCTGCACGATATCGAGAAGCTCAACGAGCTTGACTCGGATGAGAATGGTGTCGTTCCGGAATATACACTGGAAGGCAAAATGCTCGGACACCTTGTCATGGGCGTTCACTCGATCGGCGACCGCTGCGAGGAACTGGGTATCGACAAAGAGAAGTGTCTGCTCATGCAGCACATGGCACTGAGCCATCACTATGAGCCGGAATACGGCAGCCCTAAGAAGCCTCTGTTCCCGGAGGCAGAGATGCTGCACTATCTGGACATGACGGACGCCAAGATGTTCGACATGGAAGATGCTCTCAAATTCGTTGAGCCGGGAGGATTCAGCGAGAAGGTATTCACCCTGGACAACCGGAAGCTTTATAAGAAGACGTTCTGATGATCAAGGAAGGCAAACTGGGAAGGATCATTTTCAACAATCCTGAGAACGGCTATACTGTCGCCGTCTTCGACACCGAAGAGGGCTCGTTCAGAATAGCCGGTTCTTTTGCTGAGCCGAAACAAGGCGCGAATTACAGACTGGAAGGCCGCTTCATCATCCATGTGAGATATGGGGAGCAGTTCAGCTTCACTAGCTATGAGGAACTTCTCCCGGAAGGCAGGGAGGCGATCTTCGAATTCCTCTCGGCAGGCAATATCCGCGGGATCGGTCCGAAGACAGCAAGGACACTTGTAGATACTTTTGGCGAGGACACGCTGCGCATCATAGAAGAGACCCCGGAGAGACTCCTTGAGGTCAGCGGAATAGGATCGAAATCTCTCGCAAAGATCACAGACTCGTTCAATGAATCGAGAGAATTTGCGGGGACATCGATCGAGCTCAGAGAGCTGGGCATAGAGATGTCGGACGCAGTCAGGATATATAAGGCATACGGGAGCGATTCGATCGAAGTCGTCAGAGACAATCCGTACATCCTGGTTGAGGACATCCGAGGCATCACTTTCCCTAAGGCAGATGCGATCGCAGCAAAGCTCGGCTTCGAGCCTGACAGCGTATACAGAATCGAGAGCGGCATCAGATACGTACTCCGTACATGGGCATCCAGCGGAAGTACTCTCATGCCGGAGGAAGAACTGGTAGAGAAGACTGCCGAATTGCTGGATACTTCCCGTGATAACGTCAGCGATTCGGTCAAAGAGCTGGTGTTCAACGGTGAGCTGGAGGAAGATGTCATAGAAGACATGCCGGTGATCTACCTGTACGGGTATTTTCACGCCGAGCAGAGAGTGGCATTCAATCTCGGCAGGATCCGCAGCGCAGCGATACAGCCTGTCCCGGCAGATATAGACAATCTCATCAATGACGCAGAATCCAGTCTTTCCCTGGACGGCGTCAGTTATGTGAACCTGTCCGATGAGCAGAGGTACGCCGTGAGGACGAGCCTTACATCCAATGTATCGATCATCACAGGAGGTCCGGGTACCGGCAAGACCACGATAATCAACGTGCTCGTACGCATTTTCAAGCGTCTCGGACTCGAAGTGGCCCTTGCGGCACCGACCGGACGCGCTGCCAAGAGAATGGAAGAGGCGTCGGGAGAACCCGCGATGACCATCCACAGACTGCTGGAGTACGTGTATTCTGATGATGACGACAAACTCATTTTCGGCAGGAACGAAGAGAATCCGCTCGAGCAGGACGTGATCATCGTCGACGAAGCGTCGATGATCGATATCATGCTCATGGACGGCCTCCTCAGCGCAGTGAAGAGCGGGACGATCCTGATTTTCACCGGAGACGCAGACCAGCTGCCGTCGGTCGGCGCGGGCAATGTGCTCCGGGACATGATAGCGAGCGAATATATCTTCACAACGAGATTGCGCGAGATCTTCAGACAGGCAGGGGACAGCAGGATCATAACGAACTCACACCTGATCAACAGCGGAGAGTATCCGGAACAGGGCGAGCAGGGAGATGATTTTTTCATAATCAGGAAAGACAGCGAGAACAGCATCCTGGAGACCATCAAAGAGATGTTTGAGGGGAGACTTGCCAGGAGCTTTGATTTCATCAGGTCAGCAGATGACATACAGGTGCTGACACCGACCAAGAGAGGCATGCTTGGCGCTCCAAGCCTCAATTCTGTACTGCAGGATGTCATCAATCCTGCAGAAGAAGGTGCTCCGGAACTGAGGATCGGGGGCAAAGTGTTCCGTGTAGGCGACAAAGTCATGCAGCTCCGCAACAATTACGGCGCAGAGTGGAAGGATGAACTCACATGGGCGGAAGGCGAAGGCATCTTCAACGGTGACATGGGAACTGTCGAGTCTATCGACCTTATTGACAAGAGAATGGTGGTCAGGTCGGATGACAGACTGATCACTTATGAAGGCGAGATGTTCGACGAGATCGACCTCGCATATGCAGTGACCGTACACAAAAGCCAGGGAACAGAATTCCCTGCGGTCATCATACCGGCATGGAGATTCCCTCCGATGCTGATGACGAGAAATCTCCTGTATACTGCGGTGACCAGAGGCAAGAAACTGGTGCTGATCATCGGTGATCCGAGGTGTGTCAGGATCATGGTCGACAACAACAGGGCTGACGGAAGATATACGGGGCTGCGGTACAGACTGAGACAGCTGGAGATGAATACACTGTTCGGATTTGGGTTATAGAGACTGTTGACAAGGGGGAAGCAGATGCACATATTCATAGCAGTTTACCTGATCGCTCTGTGCTGCTATTTCAAGACCCGGACTTCGGGTAATATACGCGCCAGAGCTTTCAACAAATATCTGATGGCGACCATGTACCTCGTGCTCGCCATTGTCACGTTTTTCAATAAATACGAGTTCGCCAGCTACCAGACGCTGCTCATGGCAGCATTGATATTTGCGTGGCTCGGCGACATTTTCCTTGTATTCGACTTCGGCAGGGGAGGAGATTTCTTCCTGGCAGGCAATATCTGCTTCACACTGTACGAACAGATCGTCATGGTGGATCACGGCCATGGATTCAGAGAATTTGCCTGGACATACGCAGCTGTGGCAGTGATGCTGACGGCATTCATTCTGGCCTGCAAGTACAGACCGGATAAGTTCAAACTCGGCAAAATGCGCTGGCCTATGACGTTTTATCTGTCATCGATCTTCATGCATGGAATGACCGGACTTGCGATGGTGATCCTCCTTCCGGGAACGAACTTCGTCATGATGGGTATCGGATCGCTCCTGTTCATGATCTCGGATATGATCCTCACGGCATACAGGTTTGTTTTCGACAACAACAAGTGGCTCGTCAGAGCGAACAGCCTCACATACTTCACCGGCCTGCTGCTGATCGTTCTGAGCACAGTCTATGACTAAGGAGATCTGCTCATGAAATCCATCATCCGGACGATCGGCAATACAGCGCTTGACCTGCTGTATCCTCCGGATCTGTACTGCGTATGCTGCGGCAAGATCATTGACTCCAGCAGGACCTACAGACTGTGCAATGACTGCATGGACGGGATCAAATGGATCGGAGAGAGGACCTGCAGCAAGTGCGGCAAGAGGCTTGCTGAGATCAATCCGATGGATACTTGTTTCAGCTGCAGAGAACACGAGCACAGCTACGACAGGGGATACACGTGCGCCGAATACGGAACGCATGAGAGAGCGATGGTCTATGCGCTCAAATACGACAGCCGGCCGGATATCGCTGACACCATCGGAGAGATCATGTATGACAGGATGCGTGCGGAATTTGGCAGGAAACTCGGATATCTGTACGATCTGATCCTGCCGGTGCCTGTGAGCAGACGCAGGAAGAGCAGGAGAGGATATAACCAGGCTGCTCTGATCGCCGAAGCATTCTGCAGACGTGCGGGACTGACCTGCGATGACGATATCCTGATCAGGGTCAGGGATACTCACGCGATGAGATCGCTGTCACCGGATCAGAGACGCGAGAACATACTGGGAGCGTTCGAGATACGCAGCAGACGCCGGGAAGATATTTCAGGCAAAACACTTCTCCTTATAGACGATATTTACACGACCGGCGCTACAAGTGACGAGATCGCGCGCATTCTCAAAGAGCCATGGGAGGACCTGACCGGCGAGAAGCAGGCCGGAGCATCACGCGTAGATGTGCTGACATTTGCAGCCGGAGCAGATATGGTGAAGAGTTCTGACAGTTAAGATAATGATAGATTGCGGAGAACGGAGGTGCAGATATGCTGTTAGTTTGCTATCCAAGATGCAGCACTTGCAAGAAAGCCCAGAAATGGCTGGATGATAAGGGAATCACATATGATTACCGGGACATCAAACTTGACAATCCTACAAGGGAAGAACTTGTAAAGTGGCATGAGCAGAGCGGCCTGCCATTGAAGAGATTCTTCAACACGAGCGGTATGTTATACCGTGAAATGAAGCTCAGTGAGAAGCTGCCTGGTATGACCGAGGATGAGATGTTCGATCTGCTCGCGACGGACGGACTGCTGGTCAAACGGCCTATTGCTGTGACTGGTGATTCTGTTCTCGTCGGATTCAAAGAAAAAGAGTGGGAAGAGATCTTCTGACAGATAATATGAAGCCTGTGACATCCGGAAAAATGAAAAAGGTGCTTGCCGCAGTATTACTGATCGCTTTGATCGCGGGAGGAGTTGTTGTGATGCTTCCGACTATAGAAGGCATGAAATTCAAAAATGATGAACTGGAGTCATGTTCCGTCTCGACCGGAGGCGGTATGCTTGGCGGGAACAGCGGAGCATATCTCAGCAGGGACAATGATGGAAATGCGGTCCTTGAGATCAGGAAGAGAGAGACCCATGCTGACAGAGAAATAACGACTACATATAAAGTTGATAACGCAGCGTTTGATCATATCCGCGGGATAGTGGTCAAATGTGACCTGTATGCTGCAAGCAAGAAAGGTTACAGCGAATTCCAGGCACTCGACGCAGATACGACCACACTGCACTTCAGCTTTTCAGAAGGCTCATTCAGTATCTCCGATGAGCAGGAGCTCGACAGGAAGATGAGAGATGGGTTTAATGAGGTCGAGGCTTATCTGTACTCGCTGGCTCAAGGCGAAGGGATCACGACCATGGAACCTCAGACTGCGATGTTGTACCTTAAGAGCGGTTATACGTTCACTTTCATAGTTGAGGATGCATTTGACAGCAAACTCGACAATATTCTCAGTGAAGAGAAAGAAGTGGTGCCGCAAGGCAGCTTCGGCATATTGCTGAATACTGCCGACGGGCTGGATACATCAGGGGCTGAGGCACTTGAGACCGGCGCTGCCGGCACGATCGTTTATGACAGCACCAACGGGCAGGTCGTGATCCTGTATGAGGATCATGAGTTCGGATATCCTGTGTATCAGCTTGCTCATCTGGAATGGATGAGCGAGAACTCGTTCCCGCTGATTGCAGAGATGGAAGGAGTATACAGACTGCATTTCAACTGAAACCGATAGTCAAAAGAGTATTGATGTGATACAATTTCAAACGATCCGCGCGGGTCATGTTCGTGGTTGAAAGTCCATGCCAGATACGGGCAAAGGGACCCACGTAAGCAGTGCGCAGGAAGCCGCTGTGATCATGGCGTATCTTAGAAGTAAGTCCTCCGGAAACCGGGTACAGGCAAGTGTGGGGTCAAAGACCAGGTCGAGTGGCCCGCGGATCAAAAAAACTACGATATACAAAGGAAGTTGAGTATATTTATTGACATGGATTTGTCAATAAATATATAATTTTTATAGAGAAAATTTAGACCGCGGTCTATAACAAGGTACACGTTATGCATGCAATAACAAATATCCAGAAATATTCAATACATGATGGCGACGGCATCAGGACTACAGTGTTCTTCAAGGGATGTCACCTGAGGTGTCAGTGGTGTCATAACCCTGAGACACAGAAGTTCGAGAAGGAACTCCAGGTCGATATTCCGAAATGTACAGGATGCGGCAGATGCGCGGCGGTGTGTCCACAAGGAGCGATCAGCATCTCTTCTGAGGGCAAGTCCGTAACAGACCGCACCAAGTGTATCGTTTGCGGTAAGTGCGAGAACGCCTGCCTCGGCAACTACAGGACTGTAGTTGGCAAAGACTATACGATCAAAGAACTCGTCAGGATCTGCATGCAGGACCAGATGTTCTATGAGGAGTCGGGCGGCGGAGTCACACTTTCGGGCGGTGAAGTCATGGCCATGGATACCGAATACATCCAGGCGCTTGTCAAAGCCCTGTACCGTGAAGGCGTCTCTGTGACGATCGATACATGCGGACAGGCACCGTACAGCAATTTCGAAGCGATCGCAAAGTATGTCGATACCTGGCTGTATGATGTCAAAGTCATAGATGACGATCTGCACAGGCAGTACATGGGCATGGGCAACAAAGTGATCCTGGAGAATCTTGTCAAGCTTGCTGCCACCGGCGCACGCATTTACATCAGGATCCCTGTTGTCAAAGAAGTGAATGGCAACTGGGAATCCATGGGAGCGATCATTGATTTTCTCAGGGAGAACAATATCAGACCGCCGCAGGTCAATCTCCTGCCTTATCACAGCACAGGATCACATAAATACGGCAAACTCGGGATCGAGTATCCGGGACAGCTGCTGACGACACCGACAGATGAAGAAATGCAGGAGTTCGTCAGGATGTGGAATGAAGCCGGTTTCACCAATGTCAAGATCGGCGGATGATCCGGTACTGATACTCAGGTAACAATTTAGCTTTAATATAAGAACCACCAGATAAGAACAACCAACAGATCACACAACATCGACTAACACGGAGGGTCAAAATGGAAGAACGCGGAATGAATGCAAGGATCAGAGCTCTTCGTAAGCTCAGCCAGGAGACACAGCCTCATCTCGACCTCGAGAGAGCGCTTATTGAGACTGAAGTTTACAAGAAATGGGAAGACAAGGTCTCCCTGCCAGTTCTGAGAGCGCTCGTGCTCAAAGAGTACTTTGCTAAGAAGACACTTTATCTCGGAGAAGGCGAGCTCATCGTCGGCGAGAAGGGTAAGGACCCACAGTGCTCACCGACTTTCCCTGAACTCACATGCCATACTCTCGAAGACATGCACATCATGAACGAGCGTGCAGTCGTCAATTTCTCGGTAACTGAGCAGGATCTCAAGGACCAGGAAGAGATCATCATCCCTTACTGGAAGGGTAAGTCCATGAGAGACAAGCTCCTTGCCAGCATGACTGATACTTGGAAAGAATGCTATGCAGCAGGTATGTTCACAGAGTTCATGGAGCAGAGAGGCCCTGGACACACTTGCGGCGGCAAGAACGTATTTATTAAGGGATACGCAGACTATAAGAAAGAGATCCAGGATACGATCAACGCTCTGGACTTCATGACCGATCCTGAAGCTCTTGCCAAGAAGGACGAGCTCGAGGCTATGCTCATCGACTGCGATGCTGTCATGATCCTCGGCGACAGATATCACGAACTCCTCAAGGCTGAGGCAGAGAAGTGCGAAGACCCTGTCCGCAAGGCAGAGCTCGAGCAGATGGCTGCTAACTTCGAAGTCATCCCAGCACACAAGCCACAGACTTTCTGGCAGGCTATTCAGCACTATTGGCTGACACACCTTGCTGTTACAACAGAACTCAACCCTTGGGACGCTTTCAGCCCGGGCAGACTCGACCAGCACCTCAATCCTTACTATGAGAAGGACGTTGAGGACGGCATCCTCGACGACGAGAAGGCTCTTGAACTCCTCGAGTGCCTGTGGGTCAAGTTCAACAACCAGCCGGCACCTGTCAAAGTCGGCGTCACACTCAAGGAGAGCGGCACATACACTGACTTTGCCAACATCAATACCGGCGGTATCAAGGAAGACGGAACCAGCGGCGTCAACAATGTCAGCTATCTGATCCTCGACTGCATGGATGAGATGAGACTCGTTCAGCCGAACTCCAACGTTCAGATCAGCAAGAAGACCCCGCAGAAGTTCCTCAAGAGAGCATGCGAGATCTCAAGAAAAGGCTGGGGACAGCCGGCATTCTACAACACTGACGAACTCGTTCAGGAGCTCCTCAATGCAGGAAAGACACTCCTCGACGCACGTCAGGGCGGATCATCCGGATGCGTTGAGACTGGTTCATGGGGCAATGAGGCATACATCCTCACAGGATACCTCAATATCCCTAAGATCTTCCAACTCACACTGTACAATGGATTCGACCCACAGAGCGGCAAACAGCTCGGAATCAAGACCGGAGATCCGAGAGATTTCGAGACCTATGAGGAACTCTGGGACGCTTTCACCAAGCAGCTCCACCACATGGTAGACATCAAAGTCCGCGGCAACAACGTTATCGAGAAGCTCTACGCTCAGTATATGCCTGCTCCATGCATGTCCATCGTTACGAATGACTGCATCAAGAAGGGCAAGGACTATAACAACGGCGGATCAAGATACAATACCAGATACATCCAGGGCGTCGGCATCGGAACGATCACTGACTGCCTCTCGGCTATCAAGTACAATGTATTTGACAACAAGAATTTCACCATGGACGAACTGATCAAGGCGATGGACGACAACTTCGTCGGACACGAGGAGATCTTCAACATGGTCAGCAACAAGACTCCGAAGTACGGCAATGACGATGACTATGCAGATGACATCATGAAATCTGTATTTGAGCAGTACAGAGATGAGGTAACAGGACGTCCTACAATGAGCGGCGGACAGTACCATGTCGACATGCTGCCTACAACATGCCACGTTTACTTCGGTTCGGTCATCGGAGCTACCGCAAACGGAAGACTGGCTCACAAGCCGGTATCTGAGGGAATTTCACCTGAGAAGTTCGCGGATACTCATGGACCTACAGCAGTTATCAAATCCTGCGCTAAGATGGACCACATGTCCACAGGCGGAACACTTCTCAACCAGAAGTTCACACCGAGCGCTATCGCAGGTGAGACAGGACTTGACAATCTCGCAAGCCTGATCCGTACATACTTCGCAATGGACGGTCACCACATCCAGTTCAACGTATTTGACAAGGAGACACTCCTCGAGGCTCAGAAGCATCCTGATGATTACAAGGATCTCATCGTTCGTGTAGCAGGATACTCTGATTACTTCAGGAACCTTGACGAAGAGCTGCAGAACGAGATCATCAACCGTACTGCACAGTCTTTCTAGAATAACTCGGAAGGATCACTCCCGCACCGGAAATGGTGCGGGAGTATTTTTATTAAATAAAAACGAATATTGCGGACAAAATTGTACGTACGTAGATTATTCTTTTCAGATTGTCTATAATAGAGCTCAAAAGGAGAACAGAAGGCATGACATTAAAATATGAACTGACAAAAGAAGAAGCTATGGACGGCCTCAACGGCATACTTCCTAAGAAAAACAAAGGGGCCATGAGGATCGCAGGCATGTTTACCGGGATAACAGGCGCTCTTGTGCTTTATATGTGTGTGGCAGGCTTCTCATGGAGGTATTTTTTCTTCGCTCTGGCGTGTGGTATTGTGGCAGGATGGTTTTTTATAAATCGCAAACTCAGCGTAGATATGATAGGCAGACGCGCCATTGGCTCATATATGATAACCATCAGTCCCGAGGGATGGATCCGCAGCGGAGGCAAAGAGGGGGAGAAGATCCGTTTTACCGCTGACGCTTTCGGTGCGGAGACTCCGCTCACTGTATCATTCAGACCTGATACAAAACACATGTATGTCGTTCCCAAGAGCTGCATGACAGAGAAGAAGACCGAGGACCTGATACGCCGCCTTGAAGACGTGGGTTGTCATATCAGCAGGATATAATCCTCAAGACCATATATGTGATTGAGCTTTATTTGTGGAAATGGTAAAATAATTGTGTAAGTTCTGTGAAGAAATGGCATTTGCCGTTTTTTCTTATGTGTCAAGGTAATCGAATTGATCTATGGGTATTAAAAAAGGAGGTTTGTTGTGAGTGGTATAATGAGTGTTGTCGGTGCGCTTAACGGATGGCTCTGGGGTCTCCCGATGCTCTTCGTTATCGGACTCGGCGGAATTTTCCTGACGATCTATCTCGGAGGATTCCAGTTTATCCACCAGAAAGACATGTGGCACCGCATCTTCGACAGAAGCGATTCCGCAGCTGGTATCTCAACATGGCAGTCGTTCTGTACGACAATGGCTATGCGTGTAGGTACCGGAAACGTTGCCGGCGTAGCGGTAGCGCTGTTCATGGGTGGTCCTGGAGCTATCTTCTGGATGATCGTTATCGGTATTACTAACTCCGCTGTTTGCTTTACTGAGTGTACTCTTGGTGTACTCTACAAGACCAAGATCGACGGTCAGTATCGTGGCGGCGGTGCGTACTTTGCTGAGAGAGGTCTCGGCTGGGGCGCTTACGGCGCAGTATTCGCGTTTATATTCTCGATCGGCGCTGCCTGCTTCATGCCTGCTGCTGCTACACAGACAATCTGTGATGGCTTCAGAAATGCTCTTGGCATCCCAATGTGGATCTCCGCTCTTGTGATCGCTGGCATTATGGCTGTTGTCGTAATCGGCGGTGTCAAGAGAATCGGAACTGTAGCATCTTATATCGTACCTCCAATGGTAATCGTTTATCTGATCGCAACAGTCGTCATAATCATCTTCAATATCACAAAGTTACCTGAAGTCGTTGTTCTTATCGTCAAGAACGCTTTCGCTCCATCTGCAGTAATGGCAGGCGGATTCGGAGTTGCTCTCCGTCAGGGAATCAAGAGAGGAACATTCTCCTCAGCTTCCGGTATGGGCGAGTCTTCACCTACAGCTGCAGCTGCTGAAACAAGCCACCCGGTTAAGCAGGGTATGGCTAACGCTGCCGGTGTATGGCTGGATACAGTCATCGTATGTACAGCTTCCGCACTGATGATGCTCTTTACTGACTGCTATAACACACAGGCAGGCTATGTAGGTACAGCATACGGCAGAGCTGCACAGGCTGCGCAGATGGCAGATTATGCTGCTAACGGATACAGTGGTGTCAACTTCGTACAGACAGCATGCTCCACAGTAATGGGAAGCATCGCTCCGCTGTTCATCGCTATCATGCTTGCGCTCTTCTCATTCACATGTCTGATCTCATACTACTACGAAGCTGAGTCCTCAGCTATGTACCTGTTCGAGAGATCAAACGAGAAGACCCGTAAGGTCGTCATCTGGATCATGAGAATCGTAATGCCGATCCTGATCTTCATTTGGGGCAACGTATCCGCTTCATTCGCATGGGATCTGTCCGACTTTGCTCTCGGTTCCTGCACATTCATCAACATGATACCTGTACTGCTCCTCGCACCTAAAGCAAGAGCAATGTATCTTGATTATGAAGAGCAGATGAAGGCCGGCAAGGATCCTTGGTTCGATCCTCGCAAGTATGACTGGAAGGGCATTGATACCGAGATGTGGCTCGACATCAACAAGGACTACATCGCAGGCAATAAGTAAAATAGAACTTACACACAGTTCAGAGAGGCCGTCAGGCCTCTCTTTGTTTTGTCAAAGGTTTTACACTCGAGACACACAATTCCGTCATTTTGTATGCTATAATAGTAATCGGAGAATTTTAGCTCCAAATTGAATATATAAGGAGGGTCATGCTATGAAGATCCAGATTTCTGCAAAGAATTACCCTATGAGTGAGAAGCTCAGCAATTATATCGAGAAGAAGCTGGGCAAGCTCGACAAGTATTTTAACGAAGATGTCACAGCCAATGTAGTCGTATCCAAATTAAGAGAAGTACCTAAGTTCGAGGCGACTATCAATGCGAAACAGGCTGTTTTCAGAGCAGAGATGGCGAATGACAGTATCTATGATGCTGTAGACCTTGCCACAGAGAAGCTCGCCAATCAGATGTCCAAGCTTAAGGGCAAGCTGGAGGCACGATATAAAGAGAACAAGGCTCTCAAGCTGGAGTTCGTTCCGGCACCTGAGCTGGAAGAATATGAGGAAGATCTCGAGATCGTAAGAAGGAAGCAGGTAGAACTTTCGCCAATGGTAGCGGAAGAAGCAGTTCTGCAGATGGAAATGCTCGGACATGACTTCTTCGTTTTCCTGGATATGGACACAAATGCAGTAAGCGTTGTATATAAGCGTAAAGGCGGAGAATACGGCCTTATCGAGACCGACAGATAGCAGAAGGGATACACACTAGTACAAAGGGGACTGATATATGGACTACAAGGACTGGGATCCGGATGAGCTGCTTGACTTTGATTACGGACACAAGGTACCGAGAGACCTCAAGGAACCGTCACAGAGTCAGGTTGGCGCTTCGGACAGTTCATATGATTCTTATGAAGAACTGAGAAAATATCAGGAATTGAGACACCACGATGAAGAGCAGGCTGTTACAGAGCCTGCATCTTCTCGTGCGATGGATCCTTATGAGGAATACATGCAGGCACGCAACAGGGACCGTTCTCCTGAGAGGAACAAACCGGTAGCTGTAGCAGATGATACAGGAAGTATTCTCCATAAGAAAGAGATCGGAGACAGCTTTAAGAGCGTATTCGGGAAGAAAGCCGGCAAGGACAGCAGCAAGCGCAAAGAGCAGGTCAGGAAGGGATCCGGACAGGCGGCAGAAAAGAAACGCCGCAAAGCTGCTGTACAGAATGAGCCGGTGCAGGCTGTTGCTGTGAAGGATGAAGCACGCAGGACTCCGGAAGAGAACGCTGCACTCAGGCAGGCTCAGCAGGAAGCATATGACAGGTATCGCAGCACATATAACAAGAATACCAGGAACACCGGCAGGAAGAAGGCGGGCAAATTCACAAGAGGTCTGTCCTGGGTATATCTGCTGGCGTTAGCGGTATTCCTGGCGGCGATCACTTACATGGATGTTCTGCCTTTCGGTCTGCTGATCGCGATGTATGTAGTCCTCGGACTCCTGAGTTTGATCATAGTGATCCAGCTGCGCAAGGGCAATGTCAAACGATGGACACGGGCATTGGCTTCCCTTACAGGGATCGCACTCATAGCGTTCTACGGGGTTGGCACTGCCTATGCGATGGGGACCCTGAATTTTCTGGATGCGACATCCGTTGACAACCCTAACAGTGTCAAACATATTACCAAGGAGCCGTTCAACATCTGCATCACAGGCATCGATGTCAAGGGTACGATCGATACAGAGGGAAGGTCTGATGTCAATATGATCCTGACGATCAACCCGTCAACTGCGCAGGTGCTGATGACCTCCATCCCGAGAGATTATCAGATATACATGCCTGACAAAGACAATGCGATGGACAAGCTCACACACACAGGTTTCTACAGTGTGGCAACCACCATTGGCGCAGAGGAACAGCTGCTTGACACCAGCATCAACTATTATGTCAAGGTCAATTTCTCGACTGTCGAGAAATTCATAGACGCGATCGGAGGCGTTGACGTTTACTCCGAGTATGAATTCAATCCGGTCAAGATGAAGAAATGGACCGTACATGAGGGTATGAACCACATGAACGGCAAACAGGCTCTGGCCTTCGCGAGGGAGAGAAAAGCCTTCCCGACAGGAGATAACCAGAGAATCAAGAATCAGCAGGCGGTATTCGAGGCTCTGTTCAAGAAGGCAACGAGCAGTAAGACAATGGTGCTCAGCTACAATACAGTAATATCGAACCTGCAGGAATACTTCCAGATGAGCTTCAGCTCACGTGAGATGAGAGCACTGGTCAAATTCCAGATCGCGAAGAATCCTGACTGGAACATCACCAAGAACGCTCTGATCGGCGGTGACGGATCGCTGCCGACCTATACGACCGGCGGGGCATATGCTTACGTCATGACACAGGATGAGGAAAGCATAGAGAACGCGAAGGCGCTGATCCAGGCAGTGCTGGAAGGCAAATATTTGAAGAAAGACAAAGAAGGCAATGTTAAGATCCTCGACGATGATGATCTGTAACAGAAGGGACCAGAACAGATAATGGGAAATATTATTGATAATTTTACAGGACTGCTGCTGAGCATCAAGATAACCGATGTCCTTGACATCGTTATCGTTGCATTTCTCCTGTACAAAACGCTGGGCTTCATCAAAGAGACCCGCGCGCAGCAATTGTTCAGGGGTGTCCTTTTGATTGTCGCGATATTCTTCCTGTCTCTGGTGTTTGACCTGAGCCTTCTCAACTGGCTCCTCACACGACTCATCACGATAGGTCTGATCGCTGTCGTGATCCTGTTCCAGCCTGAGATCCGGAGAGGTCTGGAGCAGATCGGACGACGGGGGATCCTTACAAGTCAGTTCCGCGATCTTGGCAAAGACGAGATCTATGCTGCAGTCAATAAGATCGTTGATGCGGTTGATGATTTTTCATCGACCCGTACAGGCGCTCTGATGGCTATCGAAAGAGAGACTACTCTTACAGATATCATTGAGACTGGAGTCATCGTAGATGCTGAACTGTCTGTCAGACTGCTGGGCAATCTCTTCTATGAGGGCTCGCCGCTCCATGACGGCGCGGTCATCATAAGAGGCATCAGGATCTATGCGGCGAGCTGCGTTCTGCCGCTTACCAACAGAGCTAATATCGGCAAGAACCTCGGAACGAGGCACAGAGCCGGTGTCGGACTGAGTGAGGTCTCGGATGCTCTGGTCATCATCGTTTCCGAAGAGACCGGAGCGATCTCAGTGGCTCATAACGGCGAGCTTCGCAGATTCCTTGATCTCAAGACTCTCGAGAAGATGCTTCTCGATGTCTATATCCCTTCAGGAGAGGATACAGACTTCTTCTCCAGATTAAGGAAGGGAGGTGTTCGTCTTGGAAAGTAGCACACACAAAATGTTCAATATCATTCTGGCGTTCGTGATCGCTGTGATCGGCTGGGCTTTCGTAGTCTACAATTATTATCCGGACACAGATGTCAGATACAACGATGTCCCGATCATATACATAGGCGAAGATATGCTTGCTGACCGCGGATACGGTATCTCGGAGGTCAGCAAAGAGAACCTCTATGTAGTTCTCAAGCAGCAGAGAGTGGACTGCGGCAGCATAGATGCTAAGGATATCAATGTTATCGCTGATGTGAGTGACGCGGTAGAAGGGGACAATGGTATCGCGCTTCAGATCTCCGGACCGAATGGGACTCAGATCAAAGACAGTGAAGTCAAATCGGTTTCGGTCCAGGTCGAGCGGGCTGAGCGTCAGGAGATGGATGTCCTGGTTGAATACTTCGAGGATACAGAGGCTGATACGGAGCCGTTCTTCAAAGATCTGACTGCAGACACTGTAAGAGTTACAGGCGCAGCATCACTCATGGAGTCTGTTGACAAGATAGTCGCGTATATCAAGACGACCGATACGAATAATGATTTCAGATCCTTTACGAGAGAACTCAAAGCTCTTGACAGGAACGGTGATGAAGTTCCGCATATCACTATCGAGCCTGGCAGCGTGACATTTACCGCCAAGAAGGGCTATCTCAAGACGGTTGATGTCCAGGTCAATACATCTGACAGAAATGACGGATACGAGAGGACCATCACAGCTCCTGCACAGATCGTGATCAAGGGCAGTCCGGCTGATCTGGCAGGTGTCGATACTATTGAGACAGAAGAGGTATATATCGGCGATATCTATGAGGATTCTGAACGGGAACTGATATATATTCTGCCTGAAGGCGTTCAGATTGCCAGGGATTCAGAGGGAGACAATATACTCCAGATAAGAGTCTCAGAGAAGAAAGAAGAACCGGAGGAGGATCAGACCGAGTCCACCGAATCCGAAGAAGGGACTCAGAACTGACGGATAGGCAGAGAATCAAGAGAAATATAAAAGCTGTGCAGTGATGAACTGCACAGCTTTTGTCATGTCATGAGATCTGCTGTTATGCCCAGAGGTCGACAGGATATGTACCGTCAGCTTTGAGTGATGCGAACTTCGCTACTACTTCCGGTCTGTCTTCCTTATAAGTAACGCCAAACCATTTATCGGGTGATGTCAGTACTTCGTAGGAAGCAGTCCCATCTGCGATCTGTCTGTTGATCGGAGTCTGGATGTAGAACTCTCCCTTGAGAGGATTTTCAACGAGGATCTTGTCCAGAGCTTCCACGAAACCGGCTTTGAGCACATCCATATACTCAACCCCGAATCCCCACAGGTTCATCGAAACAGGGGAGTCATTCGGGATCACTTCTTTGGTGCCGTCCGGTTTGGTGTCAGTAATAGTACCGTCAGGTTCTTTGCCGACCTGGAGGCATTCGACGATATCTGTCAGCATGCCGTCTTTCGCTTTGCATATGCCGCGGGAAACAGTGCCATTCTCAGAAAGAGTCTTCTCGACCTCAAATCCTACCATGCAGTTGTGAGACGCGTCAGCCTTGGTCGTCAGGAATTCATAGATCTTGCGGAAACCTTCCTTGCCATAATAGTCATCTGCATTGATGACTGCGAATGGAGCATCGATGTAATCTCTTGCAGACAGTACTGCCTGTCCGGTGCCCCATGGTTTGGTGCGGCCTTCAGGGAACGAGTAACCGTCAGGAAGATCGGTGCCTTCTTGGAAAGCGTAATGCACTTCGTATTTCTTGCCTGCGCCTGCCTCAATGTGTTCTCTGAATACAGCTTCAAAATCATGCTTGATGATGAAGCATACTCTCCTGAATCCTGCCTGATAAGCATCGTAGAGGCTGAAATCCATGATGATATCGCCCTGTTCAGTGATCTTGTCGATCTGCTTATTGCCCCCGTATCTGCTGCCCATACCCGCAGCCATAATTACCAGAATTGGTTCCATCAGTGATTCTCCTTTGCATACTTGTGAATAGGTTTAGCAGTCTATCTGAGCGGATATCCTGCTGCGGACGGTCTGTTCTCCCATGATCTGCTGGATAGCCCAGACATCAGGAGAGGTAGCTCTTCCCATAAGAGCAATACGAATGACGGTGCTCACATGCCCGACATGGCCTTTGTATTCTTCCGGATGCTTCTTGAAATCCTTCGGCTTAGCAGCATATCCGAGATCAACAGCAAGCTCTCTGATCTTGCCGAACCACTGCTCATTATCGTCAGAGTGGTCATAAGACTCGAGATAGGATCTGAGGATCACATCCTTGTCTGCCGCTGCTTCTGCAGGATACTCATCTTCGATCCTGAATGCTTCGTCGAAGAAGTAGCCGATATACTCCATGATCTGCCTTGCGTATACCAGGTCAGCCCTTGGCCTTGCGTCATGCCTGCCGAGATCGAGGATCGCTGCCAGATGATCCATGTCTCTGAAAACATAACTGTATTCAGGCGCGAATTCCTCTGACCAGGATCTGAGCCATCCCGCAAGTTCTGCTGCGTCGATCCTCAGCAGAGTGCTCTTGCTGACATCGTTGAGCTTGTCGAGGTCAAACAGAGCCCCGCTGCTTGACATCTTCTCTGTCGTGAAGTCAAAATCATCGGTCGGCGCGTCAGGATTGGCGAGGCGCCACTCTTCGTAATTCGAGTTGAGAATGGTGAGCAGGTATTCTCTGACTGCAGCAGGGTGATATCCCTGACTCCTGTAGAAATCAAGTGAAAGCTCAGGATCCTTCCTCTTGGAGAGTTTGCGCTTATTGCCGTCCTCACCGATCTTCATAAGCTGCGCGGTGTGGCAGTATACCGGGAGGTCCCATCCGAGATCCTCAAACAGTTCAATGTGGATCGGAAGGGAAGGGAGCCACTCTTCGCCTCTGACGACATGAGTGGTACGCATCAGGTGATCGTCCACGACATGCGCAAAATGATAGGTCGGAATGCCTGTCTGCTTGATGATGACGACATCCTGGAAGTTGTCAGGTACCGACAGCTCTCCGCGGATCGCATCGATCACAGTGTGCCTTGCGGTCTCTTCTGCGGAAGCGTTCGGTACTCCGTGAGACTTGAGCCTGATGACGAATGGTTCGCCGGCTCTGATCTTCGACTCTACCTCAGCTGCCACGGCAGGATCCTTATCCCAGTCTCTGTACTTAGACCAGCCGGCATAGATACCAGGCGAAGTCTTCGCAGCTTCCTGCTGCTCTCTGATCGCAGAGATCTCATCCTCAGACAGGAAGCATGGATACGCAAGACCCTGCTCCAGCAGGCGCTTGGCAAATGTGCGGTAGATCTCGCCTCTGTGGCTCTGAGTATAGTCACCGTAGGTGCCGATATCACCGTTCTCGGTAACGCCTTCGTCAAAATTGATACCGAAGAAAGCGAGCGAGCTGATGATGATCTCCACAGCGTTCTCCACAAATCTCTTGTCATCTGTATCCTCGATGCGGAGGAAAAATGTTCCGCCGCTCTGATGAGCGAGCCGTTCGTCGACAAATGCTCCGTAGAGATTGCCGAGATGGATGAATCCGGTCGGGCTTGGACCGAGACGAGTGACTTTGGCACCCGCAGGGAGGTCCCTTGCAGGATACATTGCTTCGTATTCCTCAGGAGTATGAGGAAGGGAAGGGTATATAAGATCAGCTAATTCGATATTGTTCATAGTTTTCATTCCTTTGTTCAATTGTATTGCAACCATATAATTATAGCGTAAAGAGAGAGCAGAATGCAATTTGTCCGTGCTTCTGTAAGTGTAATAAGATGCGGCGCGTATGTCCGCGCAAATAAGTGCTCCCTCGCCGGGATATCCATCCTCGTCGGTCTTGATTTGTGCGGACATACGCGCCGCATCAGTGGTCACTTGCAGAAAGATCAGGATCAGTTGTAATATCTGCCAAAAAAACACAATAAATGTTATTTCCCCGATTGACTGAAAACATTGGAATAACTATAATAGAGAAGATTTCGGATCATTTGATATAAAGAAAAACATTATTGACATAGGCCGGTAAGCTGCAGGAATTGATGCAGTCTCAGAGGCCGGGAAGGAAAATTGAAAATGAAGGGAAATGTAATTATTGGACAGTCAGGGGGACCGACCGCAGTTATCAACGCAAGCCTTGCAGGCGTCATCAAAGCATCCTGGAAAGAGGGCATCAGAAGGATCTACGGAATGCACTACGGAATCGAGGGCCTGCTGAATGAAGATATTGTAGATATCGAGGATTATATCGTTACATCACAGGACCTGTCCCTGCTCAAGAGGACACCGTCTGCGTTCCTCGGAACATGCCGCTACAAGCTGCCTGAGATCGAAGGCAACGAAGCAGTATATGAGAAGATCTTCGACATCCTTGATAAGAAGAACATCGAGTTCTTCCTCTATAACGGCGGTAACGATTCGATGGATACCATCAAACAGCTTTCAGACTATGCTGCTGCTCATAACAAGAAGCAGAAGTTCATGGGAATCCCTAAGACGATCGACAACGACCTGCCGCTGACAGACCACTGCCCTGGATACGGTTCAGCTGCAAAGTACATTGCAACTTCCATGAAGGAGCTCATCCATGACAACGAGAGCTATGGCGCTTCCAAGTCCACAGTCCTCATCGTTGAGATCATGGGACGTCATACAGGATGGCTGACAGCATCTGCTGCACTTTCCAAGGACATCGATTGCTCAGGACCGGACCTTATCTATCTTCCTGAGGTAGTATTCGATGTTGAGAAATTTGTCAACAAGGTCAAAGATCTTGCAAGAAACAAGAAGTCGATCGTTATCGCAGTATCTGAAGGCCTCAAGGTCGAGGACGGACGTTTCCTCTGCGAACTCGGACAGAGCTCAGAGCATGTAGACGCGTTCGGCCACAAGAAACTGTCAGGCGCAGCTGCTTATCTTGCAGGCGTCGTAACAGCAGAGACAGGCCTCAAGTCCCGCTACGTAGAGTTCTCATCACTCCAGAGATGCGCAGCACACCTCGCATCCCGCTGTGATAATGACGAAGCTTATAACGTTGGATTCCTCGCTGCTAAGGCTGCTTTCAACGGTGAGACCGGCAAGATGGTCAGCATCGAAGTCCAGTCCCGCGATCCGTACATCAGCAGCTATGATATGTTCGATATCCACGAAGTAGCCAATGTAGAGCGCAACGTGCCTAAGAACTGGATCATCAATGATGGGACCTATGTAAGCGATGAGTACCTTGACTATGCAAGACCGCTGATCAACGGAATGCTCAACCCTTACTTCGCAGGCGGACTTCCAGTCCATCTCACAATGATGAAGAAGAGAAAGACAAAATAGCGATCTGTCGCATGATAATGACGATCAGAACATCCGGGATCATTCCCGGATGTTCTTGCATTCATGCTTTTATGGAGTAAGGAGCTGTTTTATTGAAATACTCTGCTCCATGATTTATAATCATAATGTTAGGCAGCCTATACTCAGCTGCCGGCATATATTACTGCAGATCAATCATAATGAAGAGATAACAGGAGACCAGATATGTTTGATAAACTGATCGAAAAGGTTAAGGCTCAGCCTAAGAAAATCGTTTTCACAGAGGGTACAGATGCACGTATCCAGGAAGCTGCTGCCAGACTTCTCGAAGAGGAGCTCATGGGCGTAGTACTCGTAGGTAATGTTGATGAAGTCAAGGCTGCTGCAGCTGCCAAGGGATTCAATATCGACAAGGCAGAGATCGTTGATCCTGCTGCTTATGAGGGAATGGAAGAGATGGTCGAGAAGATGGTCGAGCTCCGCAAGGGCAAGATGACTCCGGAAGAATGCAGAGCTAACCTGCTCAAGGGCAACTATTTCGGAACAATGCTCGTCAAGATGGGCAAGGCTGACTGCCTCCTCGGCGGCGCTACATATTCCACCGCTGACACCATCCGCCCGGCGCTTCAGCTCGTTAAGACGAAGCCAGGCGCACACCTCGTAAGCTCATGCTTCATCCTCAACAGAGACTTTGGCGACGAGGCTCTCCGTACCATCGCTATGGGCGACTGCGCAGTCAATCTTGACTATCAGGACACTGTAGATAAGAAGACCGGCGAGGTCACTTTCACAGGCGCTCAGAAGCTCGCAGAAGTCGCTGTAGAGATCGAGAAATGCGCTAAGATCTTCGGCATCGACCCTAAGGTAGCTATGCTGAGCTTCTCAACTAAGGGATCCGGCAAGGGCGGCACAGTTGCTCTCTCCGCAGAGGCAACCAAGATCGCAAAGGAACTCAATCCTGAGATGAAGATCGATGGCGAGATGCAGTTCGACGCAGCGGTCAGCCCGACAGTAGGACAGCTCAAATTCCCTGGATCCGATGTAGCAGGATACGCTAATACATTCGTATTCCCACTCATCGAGGCAGGCAATATCGGTTACAAGATCGCTCAGAGACTTGGCGGATATGCTGCTTACGGCCCGATCCTCCTCGGACTCAATGCACCTATCAATGACCTCTCCCGTGGATGTGATGCAGAGGAAGTCTACAGAATGTCCATCATCACAGCAGCGCTGTAATCAGCCGGCCCGGATATAACGGGTCTGTACAGAAAGGAACAATAAATTGGGCGGGAATATCACGATCAAAGAAGTTACAACCAAATCACAACTCAAGATCTTCGTGGACTTGCCGAATAAAATGTACAGGGACGATCCAAACTTCGTCCCTGCATTCTTTGGTGACGATATGGAGGACTGGGACAAGACGAAGAACCCTGCTTTCGAGTACTGCGAGGCGAGGGCATTCCTGGCGTACCGCGGCGACGAGGTAGTCGGCAGGATCGGAGCGATCCTCAGTCACGCAGCGAACGAGAAATGGGGCACTAAGAGAATGAGATTCTCGCAGGTCGATTTCATAGATGACCGCGATGTATCAAAGGCGCTCTTCGATACCGTAGAGAACTGGGCCAGAGAGAAGGGGATGACCGAGGTACAGGGACCGCTAGGGTTCTGTGACCTGGACAGGGAAGGCATGCTGGTGGAAGGATTTGACAAGCGCAGCATGTTCATCACCTATTATAATTACCCGTACTATATCGATCATCTTACAGAGCTCGGCTATGTCAAGGACACCGACTGGATCGAGCACACGATCCCGATCGGAGACGGCAGTGAGAATGACGAGAATTACCAGCGCCTCAAGAGGATCTCGGACGTAATGCTGAGGCGCACTGGCTTCCACAAGGTAGTGACCAGGAAGCGCAGCGATATCAAGCCTTATGTTCGTCAGGCATTCGAGCTGATTAATGTCGCATATGCGCCGCTGTACGGTGTCGTTGAGCTCAATGAAAGGCAAATCGAGAAATACACCAACAAATTCCTGCCGCTCGTCGATCCGGACTTCTGCTGCCTCATCGTCGATGACAATGACAAGCTGATGGGATTCGGAGTCGGAGCGCCGTCAATGGCAGAAGCAATGAAGAAGTGCCACGGACATCTGTTCCCGTTCGGATGGATGGGCGTATTGAGATCTCTCAAGAAGAACGATGCCCTGGATCTGCTCCTCATCGCTGTCAGACCGGAACTGCAGAAGACCGGCGTCAACGGGATCATCATGGAGCATCTCTACTCAGGCTGCGTCAAGCATGGCATCGACCATGCCGAGACAGGTCCTCAGCTTGAACTCAACACCAAGGTGCACAGCCAGTGGAAAATGTTCAATGTTGACATCCAGAAGAGACGCCGCTGTTTCGTTAAAGCATTGTAATTAGGGTTATGGACATTAATTTGAATAAGAAGACCTTGTACAGGATCGCCATCACGGTGCTCGGCAACCTTACTTATGCTGCCGGGGTCAACCTCATGATCAATCCTATACATCTGTACAGCGGAGGATTTACCGGGATAGCCCAGCTGGTCAGGACATTCCTGATCGAATACCTGCATGTGCCTGTGATAGGCGGGCTCGATTACATGGGCATCATCTACTTCCTGATCAATGTTCCGTTCTTCATTATGGCTTACAGAGTCATGGGACGCAAATTCTGCGTTACGACTCTCATATCGATCGCGATGGCTTCAGCATTTCTCGCGATCATTCCGGTACCTTCGACACCGATCGTTTCTGACCGCATTCTTGCGTCAGTCGTCGGAGGTCTTGGTTCGGGATTTGGCGCGGGACTGGTGCTGAGAGCAGGCAGTTCGCAGGGAGGACAGGATCTGATTGGAGTATGTCTTGCCAAAACCCATCCGGACTTCAAGGTCGGTGCGATCGGGATCGTCATCAGTGTGTGCATCTACACGATCTGCCTGTTCGTGTATGATATCGAGACAGTGCTGTACTCCATCATCTTTGCGGTGATGACAGGCATTTTCATCGACAAGGTCCATACGCAGAACATCAAGATGCAGTGCATGATCTTTACCAAGAAGGAAGGGCTGGTGGATGCCATTCTGCACGATCTCAACCGGGGAGCGACCACATGGGAGGGTATGGGTGCCTATACCAGAGAAGACGCTCATGTGATCGTCACAGTGATCTCCAAATACGAAGAGACGCATCTGCGTGAGATCATCGCCAGAGCCGATCCGGACGCGTTTATGATTATAACTGAGAACACGAGAGTGGCGGGAAACTTCCAGAAGAGATTTACAGAATAACACAATGAAATAAGCAGGGGCTTCTGATGAGGAATGCCCCTGCTTTTTGATATTTATAGAATCGGTTATAACTGCAGTTCCACAGTTACCGGACAGTGGTCGCTGCCCATGATATCTGTCAGGATCTCGGCGTTGATCAGCTTGTCTCTCAGCCTGTCTGATATGATGAAATAGTCTATGCGCCACCCGGCGTTCTTCTCTCTGGCTCTGAACCTGTAGGACCACCATGAATAGGTGACAGTATCCGGATACAGGTATCTGAATGTATCTGTGAAACCGGCATCGAGCAGCTCTGTCATCTTGCCGCGCTCTTCGTCAGAGAATCCTGCATTGCCGCGGTTGGTCTTAGGGTTCTTGAGGTCGATCTCGTTGTGCGCCACATTGAGATCCCCGCAGTAGATCACCGGTTTGACATTGTCCAGCTCGCTCATATATCCGCGCATCGCGTCTTCGAATTCACAACGGTAACCGATACGCGCGAGTCCGTCCTGTGCATTAGGCACATAGCAGCAGATGAGATAGAATTCCGGATACTCCAGCGTGATGACACGGCCTTCTTCATCGTGTTCGCCGTTGATCCCATAGGAGACCGACAGCGGTTCGCCCAGCGACTTCTTCGCGAAAATAGCGGTTCCCGAGTAGCCTTTCTTCACCGCATAGTTGTAGTATTCATAATACTCTGACGGATGGAAATCCGCCTGACCGGCCTGCATTTTGGTTTCCTGCAGACATACAAAGTCCGCGCCAAGTGACGCGAACACTTCTTCAAATCCCTTGTTCAGGACAGCTCTGAACCCGTTTACATTCCAGCTGACGAATTTCATATGTTCAAACAAACTCCTTATTGTTCTGTATCCTGTTCCTGATCCTGACTCTTATCTTCTATCTTGAACGGGACCATCATCCAGTTCTTGTATTTGCCGATCCCTCGAACAACGATGTATCCCCGGTCGCCGCCTGTGTTGTTCACGACAGACAGCTGATAATCGTGGCCTCTGGCAAGACCGCGGCCTTCATAGGTGATCCCGAGCTTTGGAATTGCGCGGCGGTTCTTGATCTTGGTAACGGAACGCTGGAAGGAGATGTGGCATTCTCCTATCGAGATACGCTGCTTGTCTTTGATGCCTTCGCCGCGGGTTTTGTACACTTTGCCCGGCTCAACGTACCAGAAATCATGATCAACGTTGCTGGTATATCCTCCGATGCGTCCCTGGTCCGAACACTGCCAGAACATGTAGTCCGCGTCGAGATCCGCTGTGGTGTTGTAACGTGCCAGCCACAGAGTAGCTTCGTCATCGAGGATCGCAGCATCCATGTAGTGGGTGAGCATGTCGAGGTTAGCGTATACTGCCGACTCATAGCCGGCTTTCTCGACTCTGCGGCAGAACGCCAGCACGATATCGTGATAGAGGGAAGCGGCGTACAGATCGCCTGCCTGGATCTTCTTCTCGACTCTGCCGCCGGGATAGATCTCAAAGTCTATAACGAGAGGCATTGTGATATCGTACTTCTTGACTTTGTCGAGCAGGAATTCCGCTTCGTCCACAGCTTCCGCAGGAGTCGTCGCCTGGGAGTAGAAATACGCTCCGGTCATGATGCCTGCATTGGAGGCGCCTTTGATGTTCCTGACAAACTGAGCATCGGCATGCAGACTGCCATCCTCTGCGCTGCGGTATCCGGCGCGGATGAACGCAAAGTCGACGCCACTGGATTTGACCTTCTTCCACTTGATGTCTTTGCCCTGATGTTCAGAGACGTCGATACCGTTGAGTACTGCACAGCTGTTGAACCGATCAGAGTGGGTGAATCCTGCATCCGAGATATACACACTTGTGCCTTTCTGAACGAAATCTACAACTCTGAATGTATAGTAAGCGACGATGATGATCACGATAAGGATGAAGAAGTATTTGAAAGGCTTGAGAATAGGGTTTCTCTTACGTCTCCTCCTTCTCTGCGGCTGATGCGGATCGCGGCTGTACTGGCTGCTGTCCGGAGATTTCCTGACCGGAAGATCCTTGACCGCCTTCTCAACAGCGTCATTGACAGCAAAAGGTCTGTATCCGTTATCGCGTGACTCACGATGATCGTCCATGAATGCATACTCCTTTCTCCCTTAAATTGTAGCATATGCGGACACTGTTGGACAAAATAAAAACATCCATGAACATATATAGGTGTTATAATTTTATCAGAACAATGCTCTGCAGGCAGTTATCGTGGCTTGCAGACTGTTGACAGCAACTTCTAATTATACTGTTGCCGAATGGATACTAATTAAAGGAGAATAGAAATGGTTAATCAGAAGTATTATGGCTACGGCACTGCGCCGAGCATCATTCGTGAACTCTTCGCCTACGGACTGGAGCAGGCCAAGAAACTCGGTAAGGAAAAGGTCTACGACTACTCCCTGGGCAATCCGAGCATACCTGCTCCGAAGAAAGTTAATGATACGATCAAGAAACTCGTAGAAGAAGAGAGCTCGATCCTTCTGCACGGTTATTCGATGGCACCTGGATTTGAAGGTACTCGCGAGGCGATCGCCGCTAATCTCAGAGAGAGATTCAATACTAACGCACAGGCTAGTGAACTGTTCATGACCTGTGGGTGCGCACCAGCTCTCGTATCAGTAGCCTGCGCACTTACCTGCAAACCTGAAGACAATTTCGTCTGCATCGCACCTTACTTCCCGGAATACAATGTATTCTTCACTGCCGGCGGCGGCAAGGTCAAAGTAGTTGCGCCGGACGTCCCTGATTTCCAGATCAACCTGGATGCTCTTGAGAAGACTGTAGATGAGAACTCTGTAGCAGTCGTTATCAACTCGCCTAACAATCCGTCCGGTGTCGTTTATACCAAGGAGACTCTGGAGAAGATCGGCGATGTTCTTAAGAGGAAAGAAGCAGAGTACGGACATCCTATCTATATCATCGCTGACGAACCTTACAGAGAACTCGTTTACGGCGATGCCAAGGTAACGTTCATACCTGAAGTTTATGACAATACCATCGTATGCTACTCCTGGTCCAAGAGCCTGTCTCTGCCGGGTGAGCGTATCGGTTATGTATATGTACCTGCAAAATGCGAAGACGGCAAGGCTGTTTACGCAGCTGTTGCAGGAGCGGCCAGAGAGATCGGTTCGGTTTGCCCGCCGACGCTGATCCAGAGAGTCGTGCAGGAGTGCGTAGGATGCGCTCCTGACCTCATAGCTTATGACGAGAACAGAAATGACCTGTATAACGGCCTGATTGAGATGGGATATGAGTGCGCTAAGCCTGACGGAGCATTCTATCTGTTCATGAAGGCTCCTAACGGTGATGACATGGCATTCTCAGAGGCTGCCAAGCTGGAAGAGAACATCCTTATCGTTCCGGGAACCGGCTTCGGATGCCCTGGCTATCTGAGACTGGCTTACTGCGTATCCAACGAAATGATCAAGAATTCCCTGCCGGGATTCAAGAGACTGATCGAGAAATACGGCAAATAGACGGGACAGTCACACAGAAGAGAAAGCGCGGAAAATTCCGCGCTTTTTTGTGTATGACGGGCATGCCGTCAGTCTGTGGTGAAAGTCCACAAGGGGCGTAGTTGCCGACGAACCCCACAGCGACTTGCAAGGTTTGCATCGTGAGGTGCAGGCGAGAAGAAGCAATAGCGAAATCGTGGCCCTACGGACAGAAACTGGATATGAAGGCGCACACGGCGGGCAA
>JAFRGC010000030.1 GCA_017434025.1 Mogibacterium sp.
CGCGTTGACTACTGTATCTGCCTCGATATCGAATTCTCTGTCACCTATCATATCATAGACTGTGACTGAGTTCTCATTGATGCTCTTGATCTGGTGCGAAACATAGCTCTTCACACCCGCCTTTTCGAGAAGCGGATGCAGTGTCAGCTTGGTCATGAGTTCGCCATCGATCGAAAGCTCTGGCATCATCTCAACTACTTCAACATCCTTGAATCCTTTTTCTGCCAGCCAGTGTGCAGTCTCAACACCTACCTGGCCTCCGCCCGCGATGACAACTTTACCCTCAACAGGAGCGCCATGAGCAAGCACATCTATAGCTGTAACGACCTTGTCATTGTCTCTGAGCCCCGGAATCGGAGGAGCGATAGGCACAGCTCCTGTTGCAAGTATGACCGCATCACCACTGAGCTCACTTACGTTCTCTTTGGTGATCTCATGCCCGAGATGGAACGTGACGTTATCCATTCTGCCGAGCTGTGTCTCATAGTATCTGCGCACATTCATGAGATTGTCCTTGCATGGAGGTGTGGATGCAGCTACGATCTGCTCACCGCCGCAGAGCTTGTCAGCCTTATCATAGAGATCGACATTGTGTCCCCGCATTCCGAGTCTGTAAGCAGCCTCGAGTCCTGCAGGACCCGCACCGATGACCGTAACATTCTTCTTTTCAGCTGCCTTAGGATATCCATTCAGATATCTGTGTTCTCTTCCGGCCATAGCGTTGAGAGTGCATCTGAGTGTCTGGTTGCCGGATGCGATCCTGTCACCTATGCAGTGGTCACAGGAGATGCATCTTCTCATTCCGTCAAGATCTCCGCACGCTACCTTCTTGACCCATTCAGGCTCTGCGATCCATGCGCGTCCCATAGCAATGAAATCCGCTTTGCCATCTTCGAGCACTTTTTCAGCTACCTCAGGGTCCTGCAGTCTGCCCTGCACTATTACAGGAATGCTGACTGCCTTCTTGATCTCATCCGTCATATCTGCCATGAAGCCCTTTTCGTAATAGACAGGCGGACTGATAAGTGACATCGTCTGGAAGAGTCCTGCTCCGCAGTCGAGCGCGTCTACACCTGCCGTTTCGAGCATTTTGCACAGCTCAACAGTCTCAGCGAGCTGTCTTCCCGCATCACCGATGAATTCATCCATTGCAAGTCTTACTATTATAGGCATGTTAGGACCTATATTCTCTCTGCATGCCGCTACCAGCTCCAGAAGAAATCTCGCTCTGTTCTCGAGGCTTCCGCCGTACTCATCGTCCCTATTGTTGAAGTATGGTGACAGGAACTCAGCGATCAGATATCCGCAGTGTGCGTGGATAGTGATAGCGTCAAATCCGCATCTCTTGAGTCTGCCGCATCCCTTGCCGAATACTTCTACGCTCTTCTTGATCTCTTCTATTGTCAGCTTGCGTACCTTTCTCTTTGCTACAGGGCACTCGATAGTTCCGGGTGCAACATTAGGGATATCCTCGATCGATCCTGCGTCATATGGCATTCCGAGAGCCTGCGCTCCGCCGCCAGGTGATGCGAGCGCTGAGATCTTAGCGCCCTCATTGTGGACCGCTTCGGTCAGCTCGGTGAGCATCGGGATGAAGCAATCATCATCAAATCTTGCAGACCTTGGATATGGGTCGATCGGATCGATCTTAGTGTTGCCCTGCATCTGATGTGTCGTGATCAGCGCAGCACCGCCCTTGGCTCTCTCAACACAGTAGTCGATCTCTGCCCAGTTGATCATGCCGTCCGGTGATGTGAAATGAGTTTCAGTCGGCGACATCAGCACGTGGTTTCTGAGCTGCATCTTACCGATCTTTCCCGGTGCTAGTAGTTTTTCAAACATCTTTCTTCTCCTCTCTTGCAATAAGGTGTTTAACTACAGGCTGTAACGTCTCTTCTCTGTCCCTATTGTTGTCTGCTCTGAATGCCCCGAGCAGAGTACTGTCTCATCAGGCAGCGCGAAAATGCGCTCCATAATGCTCTTTATGAGGTTGGTTTTATTGCCGCCGGGATATCCCCAGCTGCCTATACCCGCCTTGAATATGGTGTCTCCGACGAAAGCGACCTTGTCCCTCTCGCTGAAGAATGTCACTGAATCCGGCGTATGGCCCGGAGTGTGCATCACCTTCAGGCAAAACGACGGATCACTTTCCAGAGATATCGTCTCTCCGTCAGTCAGCGGAATCGCGCCGTCTATCGTTATCGCGGGTCCGCAAAGTGCTGAAAGGTTGGTGTGTGCATCCTGCAGCATCAGTCCGGTCCTGTCGAATGCATAGATTTCTGCCCCAAGCAAGTCCCTAAGTTCACTTGCTGCGCCCATGTGATCGAAATGTCCGTGAGTGAGCAGGATCTTTTCGATCGTCCAGCCATTCCTCCTGACTACCGACATCACCTTATCAGGCTGAGCGCCGGGGTCAATCAGAAATCCGTGACCGGTCGCGTCATCTATATAGAAGTAAGCGTTGACATCGAAGTAGCCTCTCAGAGGTATCAGTCTTATCATCGCCGTGACCCTCTAGAAGTGAAGCTCACAGCCATCAGGCCCGCATGTCATGCCTCCGGATGTCTGTGCGGCTTTGGCTGCTTTGGCCAGATTTTCCTCTCCGAGTACCCTGAGCATCGTCTGCTTCATGCCTTCCGTTGTCTGTGCTCCTGAGATGCCATACTCTCCGATAACAAAGAACGGAACAGCATGGATTCCATAGGCTGATGCCTGAGTCTCATCGGCGATGACCTCGTCTCTGTATTTATCCGATGCAAGCATATCTCTTACTTCGTCTGAGTCGAGTCCGCACTCCTCACCGATCTGCTGCAGCAGTTCTTTATTAGCTAGCTCTTTATTATCTGTGAAGTATGCTGCAAATAATCTCTCAATTACTTTGTCTGCTATCTCAGGATCATCCTTACTCTGAGCGAGCTTGGTCAGTCTGTGAGCATCCATGGTATTGGTGAAAAGTGTGGTTGCATATCTGAAGTCGATGCCTTCGTCCCTTCCCATCTCCGAGATGTGCTCGACCGACCTTCCTGCGTGCTCATATGACAGACCATACTTCTTAGCGAATCTTGTCTGTGTATCCCCTGTCGCATGCTCGCCTGCAGAAGGATCCAGCTGGAACGCCTTCATCTCGATCTCAACATTCACGTTTTCATTCTCAGCGATCTCTTCCAGAGCTTTCTTCATCCTTGCTTCGCCTATATAGCAGTAAGGACATGCGTAGTCCGACCAGTAAGTGATTTTCATATATGCCTTCTTTCTGTCTGCTTCTGTGCAGATTATTAGAACGTGTTTTATTATTTAACACTTGCTATAATATAGAACACGTTCTATAATGTCAATAGAAATAATAAAACTTGTTATAATTTTTCTACAAACAGAAAGATGAGGTCATCCCATGCCACGCAAGAGCGGACGTCCGGTCAAAACAGACAGCAATGAAGATAATAAGCAAAAGATCATCGACGCTACAGTTCATCTCATAAAAACAAAAGGCGCTGATCACATAACAGTACGCGGAGTATGCAGAGAAGCAGATGTTTCGATCGGGACCTTCTATCACTATTTTCGTGATAAGGACGACCTGATGATGCTCTTCGTCCGCACTACCCCATTCAATGATGCTGAGCTTAAGACTCCCCTTTCCGACATAGCATCAAGAATCAGCGAACTGTACATGATGCTCATTGATCTGTACCTTGATCTCGGAGAAGACTTCATGAAGAGCTTCTACTCAACTTCCAACCTGTCGCTTTCAGCATATATGGGAGAAGAAGATGGTTGCTTTGCCCCTGATACAGTCATGGCAAGAAGTGAAATCGAGCTACAGGCTGCTCTGGACGCAGGATACGTGGACGCAAAAACAGATGTCCACACTGCATGCATGGACATCTGCACTATTATCAAGGGCTGCGTATTCGAGTGGTGCCTTGTGAATGGCGATATGGATATCCGCGAGTCCGTCTACCGCATCATCGGGAATTACCTCAAGCCGTACCTTCGTTGACCTCTTTTTCAATATCCTCCTCAGACAGCAGAACATAATCAGAATCCGGAAGTTCTATTACCTGAGTATTGTCTGAAACTGCTCTTATGAGCTCAGGATCATAAACCAGTTCAATTGCTGACCCTGCATCCCATGGTTCTCCATGGATATACGGGTCAGCTTTTCCATCCGCCGTCATTCTGACTGACGGATGCTTTAGGATGTCATACTTGAGATCCATGACCGGCCGCTCTCCTCGTATAAAAAGAAGCGCGTATCTGTTGTCCAGCATACGCACCTCATCGGCCGTAAGTAAGTCTGTGCTACCTTGTCAAGTGGAGAGTTCAGGATGGGCTTCTTATATGTGTTATTTTCATTGCACGATCACCTCCAAAGAAAATGACCGCCCGTTTTAAGGCGGTCAACAAATCATTTTCACA
>JAFRGC010000031.1 GCA_017434025.1 Mogibacterium sp.
ATGTTGTACATATGTGCAACCTGATTCCGGTATCAATGACAGTCGGAGCTAACAGAATCGTTCCTACTATCTCTATTCCGTATCCTCTCGGTGACCCTAATACACCGAAGGAGGAACAGTGGAAGCTGCGTTACCACAGAGTGGGTGTTGCACTTGACGCGATCGCTACAGACGTTACAGAGCAGACAGTATTCAAGGTAAGAATCTGATAGATCAGGTGACTTGCCATGAAAGAGAACAAGCGCAATTTTGTGTTCATCATCTCAGTTGTGCTGACTCTTGCCATATGTCTGTGGGGCATCGTGCTCCCGGATTCGTTCGGTAAGGCAGCTACAGGGAGCATGAACTTTCTGACAACAGATTTCGGCTGGTTCTATGCAGTTGCAATGACGGCATTCGTGGTGTTCTGTATCTGGATCGGTTTCTTCAGCAAGTACAAGAATGTACGCCTGGGACCTGATGATTCAACACCTGACTACAGCGACCTTACATGGTTTGCGATGCTGTTTTCAGCCGGCATGGGGGTCGGACTGGTATTCTGGGGTGTTGCAGAACCTCTGAATTACTATCTGGCACCTATTGGCGGACTGGAGGCTGCTTCTGAATCAGCAATGAGAATGGCTTTTACCAAGTCATTCCTGCACTGGGGAATCCACCCTTGGGCTAATTACTCAGTGCTCGCTCTTGCACTTGCTTATATGCAGTTCCGCAAGGGCAAACCAGCTCTTGTCAGCTCGGTATTTATTCCTCTCATCGGCGAAGAGCGGACTAACGGATGGATCGGCAAGCTGATCGACATCCTGGCTATCTTTGCTACTGCCGGAGGAGTGGCAACATCTCTGGGTCTCGGCGTACTGCAGATCAATTCGGGAATGAATTTCCTGGCAGGAATTCCTGAGACTCACACAGTACAGCTCATCCTTATCGTAGTCCTCGGTCTTATTTACACCGCGACTGCGGTCATGGGAGTAGACAAGGGTATCAGCAAGGTCTGTGACCTCAACATCAGAATCGCGATAGGCGTTATGATCCTTCTGTTCATCGTCGGTCCGACAGTTCCGATTTTGAACAACCTTACAGAAGGTCTGGGGGCTTATCTCAGCGGAATCGTCAGAAACACCTTCGAAGTAGGTGCATTCGGAGACGCCGACTGGTACAAGTCCTGGACTACTTTCTACTGGGCATGGTGGATCGCGTGGGCACCATTTACCGGTTCCTTCATCGCGAGGATATCGAGAGGCAGGACCATAGGACAGTTCGTCAAGGGAGTAATGTTCATTCCGGCAGGATTCTCAGTAATCTGGTTCGCGATCTACGGAACTCTCGGAATGAAGTGCGATATGACAATCATCAAAGATGCAGTTGCATCGACTTCAACAGCACTGTTCCTGGTACTCAAAGAGTACCCGCTCGGAATGATCATATCGGTAGTCATGTTCGTTCTGATCTGTACATTCTTCATCACCTCAGCGAATTCTGCAACTTACGTGCTGGGTATGTACAGTGAAAAAGGAACACTTGATCCTACGAACAAGACCAAGATCGTATGGGGCGTACTTATGGCTGCGCTCGCAGCAGCAATGATGCTCGGAAGCGGAAACGGTCTGAGCATGCTGCAGACGCTGTCCATCGTAGCAGCATTCCCGTTTGCCTTCATTATGGTAGCCGCCATGGTTGCACTTGTAAGGGCACTTAAGAAAGAAAGGGAAGAGTAATGCTGCAAAATCGATAATAGGAGGCTGACAGTTTGGTGTTGACTTCTTATTATGGGCTTCGGCTGTGCGTGCCCCTATGCGCAGCCGAGCCTGATAAATAACTAAATCTTGAAAACGACAACAGAAAGGAGAAACTGATGGCAATTCTGGACGGAAAGAAAGTTATCGTCATCGGAGACCGTGATGGAATTCCGGGTCCTGCGATAGCTGAAT
>JAFRGC010000032.1 GCA_017434025.1 Mogibacterium sp.
CGTAGCAGTCGGCATCTACCGTGGTCTCAATCCCATTCTAGGGACTGAGACCACCAGCTGGCTTTGTATAGTGGCGGCGTTCCCGTTCGCAGTGATGGGATTCCTTAAGTACAACGGCATGACTGCGGAGAAGTTCATTGCAGCCTGGATCAATTCGACATTCATGATCCCGAAGGTATTGCTGTTCGGAAACACCAACTACTACTATGCGATGCTGGCAGATGAAAGCGATGAGATCAGTAAAAAGAAGACATTTCACAGGCGCGGCTCAAGGCACAAAAGAAATGTTGTAAGAAAACAGAACGTGCGTAATAACAGGCAAAAGAAGCGCCGGAAAGGAGTTGACAGACATTGATCAGAACACTGACAAATGTCCTGAAACAGGACAAAGAGAAGTTTGCTGTGCCTAAGAAGGTACAGGACATAATTCCCGTCAGGTCGATATGGCCTGACGGTATTTTTATGACCGGGAAGAATAAGTTCAGCAAGATGTATCGATTCACAGATATAAACTATGCAGTCGCATCGAGAGAGGATAAGACAGGCATGTTCCTGCAGTATTCGGAGCTTTTGAACTCACTCGACTCCGGCTGCACTGCCAAGATCACGATCAACAACCGACGTCTCAATATGCTCGACTTCGAGGACAGGATACTGCTGAAGCTGATGGAAGATGATCTGGATGTATACCGCAGGGAGTACAACGATATGCTGACCGATAAGGCGACCGGCAGCAATGCGATCATCCAGGACAAGTATATTACCATATCGGTAAACCGTAAGAGCATCGAGGATGCCAGGCTGTACTTTGCCAGGATAGGAGCTGATCTGACAGCACACTTCTCAAGGCTTGGCTCGAAGTGCATTGAACTGGGCTGCAATGACAGGCTGCGGATTATACACGACTTCATGAGGACGGGCGAGGAGACCTCTTATCACTTTGATCTGAAGCAGCATATGAGAAGAGGTCACGACTTTCGTGACTATATCTGCCCGGACGTCTATGAGAACAACGCTGACTATTTCAAAGTCGGAGACCGCTTTGGCCGTGTACTGCTGCTGAGGGACTATGCATCATATATATCCGATGACATGGTGGCGGAGATAACAGATTTGTCCAGGAATCTGATGCTTTCTATCGACATAGTTCCTATTCCGACCGATGAGGCGGTAAAGGAGGTAGAGCAGAGACTGCTTGGGGTTGAGACCAATATAACCTCCTGGCAAAGGCGTCAGAACATGAACAATAACTTCTCGGCTGTCATCCCGTATGACATGGAGCAGCAGAGGAAAGAAACGAAGGAGTTCCTTGATGATCTGACTACCAGAGACCAGAGGATGATGTTCGCTGTGCTTACGCTGGTTCATACGGCAGATACCAAGAAGCAGCTCGACAATGACACAGAGGAGATCCTCACGATCGTCAGAAAAAGGCTCTGTCAGATGGCTGTGTTGAAGTACCAACAGCTGGACGGACTTAAAACGGCACTGCCGTTCGGAGTCAGGAGAATAGATGCTTTCAGGACGCTGACTACTGAGTCACTTGCTGTATTCATGCCATTCAGAGTTCAGGAGGTCTATGACAGTCACGGTATATATTACGGCAATAATGTCATATCTAAGAACATGATAATCGCAGACCGCAGACGGCTGATGAATGGAAATTCGTTCATTCTTGGCGTGCCAGGCGGCGGCAAATCGTTCACTGCGAAGAACGAGATAGTGAGTCTGATGCTGTCAAGCGACGCAGACATCATCATCATTGACCCTGAGAGCGAGTATGGACCGCTTGTGAGAGCACTCGGCGGCAGTGTGATCAACATATCCGCCAACTCGCCGAATCACATCAATGCGATGGATATGTCGAGAGACTATGGCGAGACGGATCCGATCATCGAGAAGAGCCAGTTCCTGCAGTCGCTCTGTGAGCAGATAGTAGCAGGACACAAGTTCCAGAAAGGCCAGCAGTCCATCATCGACCGCTGCACAGAGAATGTGTACCGTTACTACAAGCAGGGCAACTATATGGGCACACCGCCTACACTGCAGGATTTCAGGGAAGAGCTCTTGAAGCAGCCTGAACCTGAGGCACACTCACTCGCACTCGAGCTTGAGCTCTTTACCAGAGGTTCTCTCAATACCTTCGCGAAGCAGACCAATGTGGATACCAGTAACCGTCTGATATGCTACGACATACTTGAGCTTGGTGAGCAGCTCAGAGCCATCGGCATGCTGGTAATACTGGATTCCAT
Source organism: Mogibacterium sp. (assembly GCA_017434025.1). Classification (GTDB taxonomy): domain Bacteria; phylum Bacillota; class Clostridia; order Peptostreptococcales; family Anaerovoracaceae; genus Crickella. The sequence continues at coordinate 2,253 of JAFRGC010000032.1, forward strand.
TCTCAACAGGATCACGCAGAACAGGCAGGCCGGTAAGCGCACATATATATTTATCGATGAGATATATCTGCTGTTCATGCACGAGTATTCGGCGCAGTTCCTGTACAAGCTGTGGAAGAGAGTGCGTAAGTACGGAGCTTTCTGTACCGGAATCACACAGAACGTCGCGGACCTCCTGCAGTCATACACGGCGAGGACGATGCTCAGTAACTCTGAATTCATCGTGATGCTGAATCAGGCCGCGACAGACCGAATCGAACTGGCAAAGCTTCTGAACATCTCGAATGAGCAGTTATCGTATATAACGAATGTGGATGCAGGTCATGGCCTCCTGAAGGTAGGGTCAAATCTGGTGCCGTTCGAGAACAAGTTCCCGAAGGATACGAAACTCTACGAACTGATGACAAGCAAATTCGGTGAAGGCTATTTTGCAGGTAATGCAGGCGTGGCGGCCAGTCAGTCTGCCGTATCAGGCGGTGACCATAACGAACAGGAGATACTGAGAAAGATCCGCGAGGTATCCATGAACAACGCTCAGTTTGATGCCATGGTCCAGCAGTATATGAACCAGTAAACAGAACACTTCGGAGACAGTTATCTGTCTCCGCTACATAGATGCTCCCTGCCGGGAGTTTATTTTTGTGCGGAGAGGAGGAACTTAAGTGGCAGATATAAAGACAAGGGATGTTACAAGAGGGACGATCAAGACGCTGGACAGGGCGGCAAGCTCTATGCATCACCTGAAAGAAGAGACTATACGTAGCAAGGCTGCTGAAACAGGAAACAGATATGACAATGAATCTGCAGGAACGTATGCGCAGACTGAGATAGAACATTTTGCCGGTGACGGTACTGCATACGCGGCAAGAGCCGGCATGGATATGATGCTCAGGTCAAGAGAAAAAGCTGTTTATGGTGCAGATCCACTGCCTGATGCAAACGATGCCGGCATACAGAGCAGGTCCTATTTGTCAAATACCGCTGATTCGGCAGCTGAATACGGTGAACAGATCAGCCGGGCCTTCAGGGAACAGGGCATAAAGGTCATCCGTAATCGTCAGAATATGGCGAAGCTGACTGACAAGGAGATCCTCACTAACGCTGAGGAAGACAGGCTGACAGATCGCATAAGAGGTGCAACAGTCAGCGGAAGAGGCCCAACTGTTATCAGATATGAGAGAGCAAGGGAAACGAATGATGCTGCCGGATACAGGTCTGGCAGCATCGTAAGAAACAGACGCAAATACTCACACAGCGATGACCTGGTGCAGCGCAGACGGAGAGAATTAGCAATAAAACGAATTCGCGAGAAGAACGCTGCAGGCGGACTGATCAAACGAATACTTTCACCCGGCGGCGGACAGAACGCGGGCAAAGCAGCTGACAGGGTAAGGCGCCTGCTGAGAGATATAGCCGCAATCGCCTTCATCGTCTGCATCATGTTGGCGCCCATTGCGATCTGCGCGACATAGACATAGCCGTA
>JAFRGC010000002.1 GCA_017434025.1 Mogibacterium sp.
ATGGCTCTTGCTATCATGATCAGCCGATCAGATGGATATCTCCTATGAACGGAAGCGGTTCTGTGCTTCCGGTTGCCGCCCTGTAAATACCCATGATACAGAACACCAGCACTGCCACTGAGACTATGCTTGCTGCCAGGTTTCCCACAAGAGGTATCACCCCAAGCACTCCCCCCAGCACGCTCGCGATATTGATCACGAGAGCCTGATTCAGATGATGTGCCACATACCTGTCAGACCTGTCCCCTATGCAGATCGCTATGATGAATCCTATCCATGTTATATACGCCGCAATGGCCGCAGTTTTGTTATTGCCGTTCATTTTCATTCCTCCTCCAGTCCGGATTTCGTACGCAAAAATTATAGTCCAAACCGGCAGTCAAAAAGTGTTTCATTGATGAATATTCACAAAAGAAACAGCCCCGGTTTTGCCGGGACTGTTCTTGATTATCAGTGCTTTTCCTCGATAATAGGGATCTTGATCTTAAGATCGGATGTCGGGTATGCAGAGCAGGCGTGGAACCATCCGAGTTCCTTGTCCATTGCTCTTCTTCCGTCGTTGAGAGGCGATACAAAGATGTCGCCTGACAAAAGCTGAGTTCTGCAGAATCCGCACTCGCCGCCTCTGCAGTGAGTGTCGATAGGGATCGCCGATCTCTCAAGAGCAACTGCTACAGGCTCGTCTGCCGCGGCGTCGATAACATCCTCGTGGATGCCGCGCACTACAGTCATCTTGTAAGTCTTGCCGACCTGATCCATAGGGAATCCGGGGATCAGTTTGACTGCCGGCTGAGCGGTCGCGTCGTGTCTGAATCTCTTCAGAGGCACGCCCATCTCCTTCATGATCTTGTCGACCAGGAAGAACATCACCGGAGGTCCGCAGAAGAAGTACGAGCAGCCCTCAGGCGAGTACTTCCTGATGATCTCTTCTGTTACGAAGCCCTTCTCACCGTCCCAGTCTTCATCATCGGACATGACATGTACAACGTGGATCTTGTCAGGAGCAGCCTTGCGTGCTGCTTCGAGTTCTTCGCCGCAGACGATGTCTGTGTGCTTCACGGATCCGTAAATGATGGTGAGGTCGATGTCAAGTTTGCCGTGAGCGATCTCCTTGGCCATTGAAACGAACGGGGTTATGCCCGATCCGCCGGCGATGCCGACTACATGGTCGGAGTCACGCAGAGGCTCATAGAGGAACTGTCCGAAAGGCAGTGCCGCCGTGATCTCTGTGCCTACATTTACGTTCTCCTGGAACCAGTCAGGGACCAGGTAATGCACGTTATGTCTGATCGTTACCTCAAAGTAAGGCTCTGCAAGCCTAGCCTCGTAAGGCGCCGATGAGATGGAGTACGCGCGTGTCAGAACGCTGTCGCCGACTGTCAGATAGAAGTTGACATACTGGCCGCTCTGGAATACAGGCACATGGCCGTTTACAGGCGAGAACCTGTATGTTGTCGAAGTAGGTGACGCTTCGCGTATCTCAGTTACCGTGAACTGCTGCTTGCCCGGGTGGAGCAGGTCCGCGAGCTCGCGGATAGGGTCTTTAGGATCAGGAACAGGCGATCCGTTTGCGATCAGCTCCTGACGCATCTTGGTGACGCGGGAGGCGCCGCCGACATCTTTCAGAAATCCTTTTACTTTCATGTGGCTGCCTCCTTCCTATGCCTTCTTGCTGCCTTCTGAGGCAGCCTTTTTCTTAGCAACATCATCAATAACCGC
>JAFRGC010000033.1 GCA_017434025.1 Mogibacterium sp.
GGCACAGACTCTGAAGGCAATGAACGAAGCTATCGCTTACAACGGACCTTCCCTGATCATCGGTTACTCACCATGCGAGATGCACTCCATCAAGGGCGGCATGGTGAACTGCCAGATGGAGATGAAGAAGGCTGTAGAGTGCGGATACTGGAACCTCTTCAGATTCAACCCTGCTGCAAAGGCAGAGGGCAAGAATCCGTTCACACTGGACAGCAAGGTACCGGCTGGCGGATATCAGGACTTCCTGAAGAACGAAGCTCGTTACAACAGACTGACCAGAGAGAATCCGGAAAGAGCAGAGAAGCTGTTCGCACAGAACGAAGCTGCTGCAATGGCTCGTTACGAGAAGCTGAAGAAGTTCGTAGACTTCTACGCACCAGAGCAGGCTTAATCAGATCTGCATAACAGAATAATCTGTAAAGTTTACAGGCTGTGTCCATGAGGACACAGCCTGTTTTCATACGCTGAATTGCCCGGATCTTCAAGTTGCCTTGTAAAAGAATGAGTCCGCAGACCGCATATATGGTAGAATAACAATGATATGATAATACGATCAGAGATAACAGAAAGGCAGGGAAATATATGTCTATAGGATACTATACACCTACCAAAGTGGTCTTCGGAGCGGGCGCAGAAAATCAGGTCGCAGATATGCTCCGGGAATTCGGAGCACACAAAGTACTCATACATTTTGGTTCGGGCTCTGTTAAGAGAAGCGGACTTCTTGACAAGGTGGAGAAGCTTCTTGTAGAAGCCGGCATAGAATACGTTGAACTCGGAGGAGTTGTTCCTAACCCGAGACTGAGCCTGGTGCGCAAGGGAATCGAGCTCGCAGTCAGCGAAGGAGTCGATTTCATTCTGGCTGTCGGAGGCGGATCGGTTCTCGACAGCGCCAAAGCTATAGGCTATGGAGCATACGGCGGCGGAGATGTCTGGGATTTCTACTGTGGTAAGAGAAAGGTACAGGGGACGATTTCTGTCGGAGCGATCCTGACTCTGGCTGCGACCGGATCGGAAATGAGTGATTCTTCGGTCATCACCAATGATGAGTCAGATCCGATCTACAAGAGAGGCACCAGTACGGATTTCGGAAGGGTCAAATTCTCTCTCCTCAACCCGGAACTGACATATTCAGTTTCTGCTTACCAGACAGCATGCGGCGCAACAGATATCATGATGCACACTCTCGAGAGATACTTCCATCAAGGTGAATCTCTGGATTTCACTGATGAGATGTCATTCACATTACTCAGAGAAATCATTAAGTGGGCGCCGGTCGCGGTCGCTGAACCGGATAACTATGATGCAAGAGCCAATATCCTGTGGTGCGGATCACTTTCCCATAACGGGCTGATGGCAGTTGGCAATCCGAATAAGGGAGACTGGGCATGCCATCAGATAGAGCACGAACTGTCTGCAGAGCACGATGTTGCTCATGGTGCAGGACTGGCGGCTGTCTGGGGATCCTGGGCAAGATATGTGCTTGAAGTCGATCCATCCAGGTTCTCCAAACTGGGAGAAGGCGTGTTCGGCGAGAGCGATCCTGTCAGAACGATCGAGAAATTCGAAGAATTTTTCCGTTCGATCAATATGCCGACAGATATCAAGGGGCTCGGCCTGGACTTCGGGGAAGCAGAATGCCGTACAGCAGCTTTGGGCGTAACATTCCAGAATGCGCGCACCATAGGTAACTTCAAAGTCCTCGATACAGAAGATATTTATAAGATATATATGATGGCATCCGGACACTGATCAGGAGGAGACAGGGAATGGATATATATGAGAAGATAGAACTGTTTGACTGTCCTCGATGCGGAGGTCCCGGGCTTCTGGAAGAGGAGAATGGATGGTGCTGGTACGTGATGTGCATGGACTGCGGAGCGCAGACAACACAGTTCGAGTACAGGCGTGCTGAGGACAGATATAAGGCAGCAGAGTCTGCTGCCAGGATCTGGAATATGGGCAAAGTAGTGAGCCCGTCACCTGGTGAATAATATGATCAGAGGTTATGTTGTAGCAGACTTCCTGTCGAAACAGAATATAAGGACGATCAACAGAACAGCAGACGAATATGGCTATCAGCTGGAATTCTTCGCGAACGAACAGGAAGCAGCCGGGCATACATCAGATGCTGAGGTGCTGTACAGCTATAAAGCTGAATTGATCGAAAGCGCGCCTGGCCTGAAGTGGTGTCACAGCCCGTTTGCGGGAGCTGAGAAACTTCTGGCTACCGGAGTGTTTGATTCTGGAGAGGTGATCCTCACCAACAGTTCAGGAGCGTACGGACGGGCAATTTCTGAGTACATCATTATGGCTGCACTGATGCTGATGAAGCAGATACCGGAGTATAGAAAGATCACTGACGAGAGACGCTGGGTGCAGGAACTCCCGACCAGATCTATATGCGGCAGCAAGATCGCGATCATCGGCACGGGAGATATCGGCCGCAACGCCGCTGCAAGATTCAGTGCTCTCGGGGCAGCATCCGTCATAGGATTCAACCGCAGCGGAAGAAAGCCTGAGTATTTTGATAAAGTGTACAGACTGTCAGAATTCGAAGATCGTATCGGAGACATCGACGTTCTGGTGATGTGCGTTCCGGGAACGCAGGAGACGAATAACCTGTTGAATGCAGACCGTATTGCAGCTCTTCCTGCCAAAGCGTTCGTGATCAATGTCGGAAGAGGAACGACGATCGATCAGAATGCGTTGATCGCAGCGCTGGATGAGGAGCGGATCGCCGGAGCGTCACTTGACGTCGTTGTGCCGGAGCCTCTGCCGCCGGAGCATCCGCTTTGGACTGCAAAGAACTGTATCATTACGCCGCACATGTCAGGGGACATGTCACTTCCATATACAGTAGACATCACCGTTGACATATTCTGCGAGAATATGAGGCGTTACGCAGCAGGCGGGGAGCTGATCAACAGAGTAGATCCGGCATCTGGATACTGATCCTCTATGTCTGACCTGAAGTCGGAAACCAATAAAACATTGCTATTTCCCGGCGTAGATTTTATAATTAATTGATTGACAGTTTAATCAAATGCCAAATTGAAAAGGGGGTAATAAAATGCCACTGGTAACAACAACTGAAATGTTCAAGAAGGCTTATGATGGCGGATATGCTGTTGGAGCTTTTAACGTTAACAACATGGAGATCGTTCAGGGAATCACTGAGGCTGCCGGCGAGCTCAAGAGCCCGGTTATCCTTCAGGTTTCGAAAGGTGCCCGCGCTTATGCAAACCACACATATCTGGTTAAGCTCGTAGAGGCTGCTGTTCTCGAGAATCCTGAGATCCCTATTGCACTCCACCTCGATCACGGCGATTCATTTGAGCTCTGCAAGAGCTGCATCGACGGAGGCTTCACTTCAGTAATGATCGACATGTCCTCGAAACCATTTGAGGAGAACATTGCTATTACCAAGCAGGTAGTAGAATACGCTCATGCTCACGGTGTAGTCGTTGAGGCTGAGCTCGGAACACTCGAAGGAGTAGAGGATGAAGTAGTAGTAGAGGCAGGCCAGGCCAGCTACACACGTCCTGAGGAAGTTGAAGAGTTCGTATCCAGAACAGGCTGCGACTCGCTCGCAATCGCAATCGGCACATCGCATGGTGCTTATAAGTTCCGTCCAGAACAGTGCACAAGGAATGAGAAAGGTATCCTCGTTCCACCTCCACTGAGATTTGATGTTCTTGAAGAAGTAGCTAAGAGATTGCCTGGATTCCCTATCGTACTGCACGGTTCTTCGTCAGTACCGCAGGAGTTCGTCAAGATGGTCAATGGTTACGGCGGCAACATGCCTGATGCTGTAGGCATTCCTGAAGAGCAGCTCCGTAAGGCAGCTTCCATGGCAGTCTGCAAGATCAATATCGACTCGGATATCCGTCTTGCTATGACCGGTGTTATCCGCAAATACTTTGCAGAGCATCCGGAAGCATTCGATCCTCGCGCATACCTCAAGCCGGCAAGACAGGCTGTCAAGGATATGGTTGCACACAAGATCGTAGACGTTCTCGGCAGTGACGGCAGGATCTAGTAAGGTCGATCAGCATTCACAGATCAACACAGCGTACAGGAGCCGCAGCAATGCGGCTCTTTTCGTTTGAGCATATCTGTGAGGTTTTCACCATAGTCTGTTGTTTATAGTGCGTATTGGCCCCATATGGTGATATAATTTAATGAATGTTTGTAATCTATCAATCAGGAGGACAGAATTGTCACATACGATAGAACTCAGGAAAGTTTCGAAATATTACGCCGGAGAAGATACAGTCAGTATGGGATTCTCCCGTATCGACCTTGATCTTGACATAGGCGAATTTGTTGCGATCACCGGTGAGAGCGGCAGCGGTAAGTCTACATTGCTGAATGTTATCTCAGGCCTCGATACATATGAGGAAGGTGAGATGTTCGTATGCGGTGAAGACACTACTGCATACGGGACCGAGGATTACGAGCGGTACCGCAAGACATATATCGGCAATATCTTCCAGGACTTCAACCTGATCAACAGCTATACAGTTTATCAGAATATTGAAGCGGTCATGCTGCTGTCAGGCAAGAAGAAGAAAGAGTGCCGCGAGAGGATCCTCGAACTGCTTGAACTGGTCGGACTCAGCGAGTACAGGAAGACCAAAGTCTCCAGACTGTCCGGAGGACAGAAGCAGAGAGTCGCAATAGCCCGTGCCCTTGCCAAGGACGCGCCGATCATTGTTGCAGATGAGCCTACCGGCAATCTCGACAGCGCATCGGCAGACATTGTCATGGAGACGCTGAGCAAGGTTTCTGCGGACAAACTGGTCGTTATAGTTACGCACAACTATGAACAGGCTGAGCCGTACGTTACGCGCAAGCTCACGATGCATGACGGCAGGATCATCGAGGATAAGCATCTGGCCGGCAGAGAGACGGCTGTGCCGGATCCGGAGGCTGTCCGGGAGCATGCAGAAGGGGACGCCTCATCCCGCATTGTGAGTGAGATCCTGGAGCCTGCCGAAGCCGGGGGCAAGATGCGAATGACTTCTGAATTGAGACTGGGATTGAGGAACACGTTCAATCTTCCGGCCAAATTCATCTTGCTCTTCATCGTATATTTCTTTGTGTCGACTGCGGTGCTGAGCCAGTACGCGACTACCGTGAATAACCTGCATCAGAGCGACCTGCTGGGATACAATCCTTATTTTACCAATGTGAGTTCAGACAGGATCATTGTCAAGAAAGCCGATGAGTCAGCGTTTACTGATCAGGATATCGAAGCTGTCATGTCGTTGAGCAACATCAGAGATGTTGTGAAGAATGATCTGGCGATCGACAGCGGCATCAGCATCAAGCTCAGAGACTTCTATATCGACGGACCGGTATACCCGACCTCTCAGGTCAGCGAAGAAGCGCTTACTTACGGCCGTATGCCTGAGAGCGAATATGAGATCGTTGTCAAGGTCGATGCATCCAGTGACGCATATATGAACATCGCCGAAGTCGGGGATTCCCTGTCCGGAACCAAGGTGCAGCTTACCGACATGTCGATGATGCAGGAATACGAGTTTGATAAACCGATAGTGATCGCGGGAGTCATAGTCGAAGACGAAGAGAATGCAGACGAAGAGGATTCGATGTACGGATATTCCACTATCTATGCCAGCGATACCGTCTGCAATGAGCTCCTGATCTCCATGATGGCAAATTCCTCCAAGAGCAGTATCAATTTCGGCGGGACGATAGTGAACAGTGATTTTGAGAGATCTATCTACAGCTCGTCCAGGATCCCGGAGGGGAAGGCATATATCTTCGAAGATCAGTCGTACTACTATAATGAATCCAAGGCTGTCGGCAAGCCGCTCGGCCTCACGGTCAGGAACAGATTTTTCAAATCAGATATCGACCTGACCGTCGGAGAGGTTCTGACCAGAGACAATATCCAGAAGCTTCTGGGTATCGACAAGAATGAATACGATATGTTCTACAATGTCGTCTTCATTAACGAGGAAGATTTCAATACCCTGTTTGACAGAGGGTATTTCCAGATCAGTGCTTTCATGACGAATGAGACGGACTCACCGAACACTCTTGCAGCTCTCAATGAGATGGGCTTTACAACGCTCGCGCTCAAGGATTCGCTGACGGATATGACCGGCGGTTACAGTTTCGTGATCCAGCTGTTCGCGTATGCCAGACTGCTGATCGAATTCATTATCCTGTTCTTCATAGCGTACGCTGTTATCAGACTCATAATGAGGTCGAGGAATTCGTATTACTCGACTCTCAGGATACTCGGCGCAACGAAGAAGAACACAGACGCGATACTGCGGACAGAGCTGATCCTTATGATGATCATTGCTTATGCTGTCGATATACTGTTTGTTGTTGCAGTCAAGAAGGATCTGATCCATGTCAAGCAGATCACTGACCTGCTGTATTTCCTCAGGGTCTCTGACTATGTTGCCCTCGGTGTTGTGCTGCTCGCTATGTCTCTCCTGATCGCCAACAGATATTCCAGGAAGATCTTCACCAAGAGTGCCATGAAGACATTCAGGGAGGAGGTGTAGGCGATGATCAGACTTGATAAAGTCAACAAGTACTTCAACAAGGGCAAATCAAACGAGATCCACGTCATCGACAACACTTCCATGACCCTTCCGGACAGGGGCGTCGTCTGCTTGCTCGGACCGTCAGGCTGCGGTAAGACTACGCTGCTCAATGCGATCGGAGGACTTGACAAGGTCAATTCAGGCAAGATCTATATAGATGACCAGCTGATCACGAGATCTTCATCGGGCAAGATCGACACGATCAGAAACGCCAGGATCGGTTATATTTTCCAGAATTTCAATCTGCTTGACGATCAGACGGTATTCGATAATGTTGCTATAGCGCTCAGGATGATCGGCATCAAAGACCGCAAGGTGATCCGAGAGAGAGTCAACTACTGTCTCGAGAAGGTCGGCATCTATCAGTACCGCAACAAGCAGGCCAACGCGCTTTCGGGAGGCCAGAGGCAGAGGGTTGCGATCGCCAGAGCGATCGTCAAGAACCCGAGGATCATCATCGCTGACGAGCCGACAGGTAATCTGGACAGCGTTAATACACTTGAGATCATGAATATCATCAAGACCATTTCACGCGAGAGGCTGGTGATACTCGTCACTCATGAGCGCAGGATCGCCGAATTCTATTCGGATCATGTCGCGGAGATGAAGGACGGCAAGATCGTCAAGGCGTACAACAATGACTCTTCCAGATATCTGGATTATCAGCTGGAGAACAAGATCTACCTCAAGGACATGCCTGTCAGGAAAGAGTTCGCTAAGGACGATGTCAGCATCGAGGTATACAGCGATGAAGAGAGACAGGCGAATATCAAATTTGTCATAAGAGGCAACAACCTGTATATCGATACCGGCAACAAATTCAATGTTGTCGATGAGACCTCCAATGTCGAGATGGTGGATGACCACTATCAGGCGATGGATGAATCGTTCTTCCGCGAGAACGATTTTGACTACGGAGCGCATCTGCCAGCCAAGTACAAGGCGAAGTACACCTCAATATATAATCTCGGCAACATGATCACTAATGGCTGGAAGACGGTCAAAGGGTTCAAGAAAGTCAGGAAGTTCCTGATGATCGGTTTCGTGTTTGCCGCGATGTTCACGTTCCTTGCGGTCAGTAATGTTCTGGGTATATTTGATGTACAGCCTGAAGATTTCAGGACAACGAACGGCAACTATATCACAGTCACCAATCCGAACAAGACCGATGATCTTATGAAGATCGTGGAAGGGCTGGATAGTGTGAGTTACGTCATGCCCGGAGACAGCAAGAAAGCAGTCACTTTGCCTATGGATGATTATCTGCAGACATCATATGCGACTATGGATCTGAATGTATCCGTGTGCCAGACCAGCGTGCTGACAGAGGAAGAGGTCGTATACGGATCGATGCCGGATGATCCTCATGAAGTGGTCATCGATAAGATGATCGTGGATGATTTTATAAGGAACCAGTACGGCAAGCCTGTCGGACTGGATACGATAGAGGAGTTCCTGGGCAGGAAGCTCAGGATATCCAATCTCGATGACTATGTAATTACCGGTATTTCTGACACCAGATCACCATCGCTGTATGCAGATGAGAGCCAGATATTGTTTATACTTACGAATGCCGGCGACCAGGTCGATGCCTACACCTTCGATTACGCGGAGGAAGGCAGCACGGAGGACGTGATCAGGAACGGAACGGTCAAGGATTTCAAGCTTGCTAAGGGCAAGGCGACGATCAAGAAGGGCAAAGCACCGGAAGATCTGTTCGATGTTGTCATCAATATCAATCATGAAGATGAGTATGCTATCGGCAGAACGATCAACACCAAACTCGCCGGGCACAAACTCAAAGTCGTAGGTTATTACAAGAGCGACAATGCTGCAGAGGATACGCTCTACGTATCGTCCAATACGATCATGAGAGATTACGTGAGGAAGCAGAAGAACTTCACGGTATATGCTCCGAACACTAAGCAGGTCAAATCTATCCTCGATTCGCAGAACCTGACTACCAAGGTCAACGATGTCCGTGACAGGCAGTCATATATTCATGAACGCAGAGACCAGCTCACTTCTGCTTTGGTAGTAGCAGGGATCATCCTCCTGATCTCACTGATCGAGATGTTCCTCATGCTCAGATCGTCAGTCCTGTCGAGGATCAAAGAAGTCGGTACGCTCAGGGCGATAGGTCTCAAGAAGAAGGACATCTACAGGATGTTTACGGGAGAGATCCTCGTTATCACTGTGATAACAGCGATACCTGGCATATTGATCATGTACTATCTGCTCAGCAATATGGTCAGGATAACATACTTCCTGCAGGGCATGTATATGATCACACCGGTCGTTGCACTGATATCACTGGCAGTCGTAGTAGTGTTCAACCTGCTGGCAGGTCTTATCCCGGTCTATTTCACGATGAGGAAGACACCGGCACAGATCCTTGCGAGGACAGATATCTGACAGCAGGACAAACTATACAGTCTTCAAATATGGAGATACCAGAAGACGCCGCGTCAGCGGCGTCTTTGCTTGTCCTGATTATCGTTATGCCATCAGCGGACGATCGCGCTCTAGAGATAGCCGATCTCAACTTCCTGGAGGTAGTTCCTTTCGAGTGCTCTTGCGATCTGGTCGATGAGAGGGAACCTGACACCGATCTTTGCCGCGAGGGTAGGGTCGTCCGTTTCATCGTTGATCTTGGTGCCGACGAGGAATTCGACCGGGTCAGTATCACGCAGGATCTGGATGAATCTTTTGGCAGGATCTTCAGGCATATCCTTGAGCATCACTTTGTTGATCAGACGGTCTGCAACAGCGCTGAGTGTGAGCATTCCCTCTGTAACCAGGGAGATGCCAGGAATAATGCTCGCCGGAGGAAGATTTCCGGAAGGAGAGCGGTCAGCCTTGAGGTCTCTTCCGAGCTCTCTCGCAACGATCTTGGCAGTCGTACCTCCGCAGACGATGACTTTGCCGTCGAAGTTCTCAATGATCGACTTGAGTTTGCGGTCGGATTCTCTGCTTCTCGGAGCGCCGGTCACAATGAGCGTCCTGCGAGGCTTGCGTATGTGTACGGCGACACAGGTAATGTCGTCATTCGCTTTATAATTGTCGTATTTGTATGCCTGCGTCACTATTCTGCGTGTAAGGTCACGAGAGGATATAGCAGGTTCTTTGATCAGGATCTCCTGAATGAAGTCGCGGACGCTCGACTCGCCCCATCCTCTGGACGAGACCGCTACAGCAGCAACTTTTCGTGCTGAAGGGAGCGGAGACTTAGATCCGTAGAAAGCAGTCTCCTTTCTTTCAATACTTCCGAGGGAAACACCTGCCTGTGCTACTCCGTCACTGAAGAATATCAGACGGTCGCCATACTTCATGCTGAAATTTGATGAATAGACGATCTCCTTCTTGACCGCTGTTTTGCGGTTGAGCACAGTAGCGGCCTTCTCCCACTCAATCGGTTCACTGCCGGAAAAACGCAGGCTCACCGGGTTGTCGTATTCTACAAGACTGACGTTGATAAACGATTTGTCGTTCGAGAATACGATCTTGGCGATCGTGAACGTCGAATAGCTGATGCCTTTCTCTTTGTCGACCGGCAGAGTATCCATGATGATCTCTGCGGAATGGTTGAGCTCGATCGGAGCGAAAGAGAGTTTGTTGGCCATGTGAGAGGTCAGAGTGGCAAGCACATTCGCTTTGACACCGCTGCCCAGCCCATCGGAAAGGGTGGCAGTGATGATGTTACTGCCCGGTTGTCTGTCCAGCAGGAACACGTCGCCGCCAATGTGCTGACCGTTCTTGTATATCTGCTGGAAATCTATGTCAATGCAAATGTCATTCATCATTTGTCAGTACCGTCACTTTCTTCTACCAGACCGTGATCGCTGGAACTGTCAGAGTGAACGTTGAACTCTTCAATGATCGAGTTCATGACGATCTCTGTCTCAGCAGCATTCTCTCCCAGCAGGGAAGCGATCTGCTGTACAGTGTTGAGGGATCTGGAGATGACCTCTTCGGCCTTCTCGATAACAGCCTCTCTCCTGACTACCGGTGTAGTGATATCTTCGAACATCGCGCCGAGGAGCATCTTGCTTTCGACGAGGAAGAATGTGACGCGCATGATCTTGCCTTCGTGCTTGAATCGGTACTGGGCCGGCTTCTGCAGGTAGAACTGTTCTCTGAACTTCTCTGCGAAAGGTACGAACATGGAGACAGGAGATCCGCGGAACGATTTGAGGCCTTCCGCGTCGAGGAACGACTCAGGATAGTCCTCGAAAATATCTACAAATCGCTTGTTCAGGTCGGCGATGTTCAGCTCATTGTCAACGATCACGACGCCGTGCGGAATAGTGGAGAGCAGGATATCGACTTTGCTCTCTGCGTCCTTACGCATTTTGGTGACGCACATCTCGGTCTCAGAGATGCCGGCGAGAAGAGCTCTTGCCATGTCACGGCATGTCGGATATCCGCAGCCGCCGCAGTTGAGTTCATCTTCCGGACCGTTCTTACCGAGCCTGTGAAGAGCTTTGATAATGTCATCTTCACTGTAAGTAAAGTCTTTGACGGCCAACGGAGCCGGACTCTTCGCGTTGAGGATCCCGTATCCCTTGTTGAGTACTTCACGTGCGAATTCTTCATCGCCGTCGAAAATCTCAGGCTCAGAGAGACGAGTCATCACGTGACTCGCTACAGCCTTCTTGCGCACTACTGCGGAGTCATTACGGGAGGTTCCCGGACCATTGATACAGCCTCCTTCGCAGTTCAGAGTTTCAAGGAAATCGTCGGTATGAGTGCCTTTGAGAGACGAGATGATCCTTGAGACTCCGGAAACTGACAGAGCATTCTGCTCAACAAATCGGTTTTCCCAGACTTTGGACGTTTCGATCTGTCCGTTCTCGATAGGATATATTGCGGCTTTACCGGCTTTGGCAGGGATAAATTCGACCGGGATGCCGGTATCAATAGTATCAAGCTGGATATTCTCTTCTTCGAGCCACTGCTCTACTTCGCGGAATGTAAGGGCGATGTCCGGATAGCCCGGATGCTCATCTGCTTCGACCTTCTTTGCAATACAAGGACCTACGAATACTATGGTGATATCATTTCCGTAGAGATGTCTCAGGTATGCGCAATGTGTCTGCAGCGGCGATGGTACAGGAGCAAGATCCTTTACGCTCTCCGGGAAATACTTCCTGATAAGTTCTACTACGCTAGGGCAGGCAGTAGAGATGAAATTGGCCGAACCGTGCTCGGCAATATACATATCCAAAGCCTGAGAAACGAGAGCCGCACCGATCGCTGTCTCGGATACTGCGTCAAATCCGAGCCGGTACAGAGCTCTGACAAAATTCTCTTCATAGCCCGTGAATTCCGATACATATGACGGCGCGAGTGATACGATCACTCTGCGCTTGGACATGAATGCCATCTCGACACGGTCCACATCGTTGCGGATCTGCTTTACGCCGTTAGGACACTCGTTGACACATGTGCCGCAGTATATGCAGCGGTCAGGGAGGATCTCGGCGTGCGCATCTTTGATCTGGATCGCTTTGACAGGACATGTACGTACGCATTTGTAGCAGTCTCTGCAGTTGCTGATCTCGGAATAAATTGGTAATCTGTCAAGTATGCTCATATCTGAAACCTCTTACTTTCAATGGAAATATCTACGTTATAATAATATCATAAGGATGAACATTGTGATACAATAACATCATCTATGAGAAAATACACTTTGGGGGTAATACTATGGCATTTGCAACTGCTGAAGAATACAAAGACATGGCAGGTAATTTTATCCATGACATCATCAACGATGATCTGGCGACCGGCAAGCACAAGGAGATCGTAACGAGATTCCCGCCTGAGCCAAATGGATACCTGCACATAGGACATGCGAAATCCCTCTGCCTCAATTTCGGCACAGCGCTCAAATACGGCGGGAGATGCAACCTGAGATATGATGATACCAATCCTACCAAGGAAGATATCGAGTTCGTCAAGTCCATCGAGGCTGATGTCAACTGGCTCGGCTTCCAGTGGGATAAGAAACTCTGGGCGTCCGATTATTTTGATACGATGTATGAAGCAGCGGTAGAACTCATCAAGCAGGGCAAAGCTTTCGTTTGCGAATTGACCCCTGATCAGATCAGAGAATACAGAGGAACACTGACCAAGCCGGGAATCGAGAGCCCGTACAGGAACAGATCGGTAGAGGAGAATCTCGAGATGTTCGAGAGGATGAGGGCCGGTGAGTTCGGTGACGGAGAGGTCTGCCTGAGAGCTAAGATCGATATGGCAAGTCCTAACATCAATATGAGAGACCCTGTCATCTACAGAGTCGTCCATGCACCGCATCACAATACCGGTGACAAATGGTGCATCTATCCGATGTACGATTTCGCACATCCGATCGAGGATGCTATCGAGGGCATCACGCACTCCATCTGCACTCTCGAGTTTGAAGACCACAGACCGCTGTATGACTGGGTAGTCAGAGAGGTCGGCTGGTGGCCAAATCCTCCTCGCCAGATCGAATTTGCGCCGCTCAACGTCACAACGATGCTGATGAGCAAGAGATTCATCCGCAGGCTCGTTGAGGAAGGCAAGGTCGAAGGCTGGGACGATCCGAGACTGTGCACGCTCGCAGCGGTACGCAGGAGAGGTTATACGCCTGAAGCGATCCGCAAATTCTGCAACGACATCGGTGTTTCCAAAGCTGATTCGACGATCGATATCGCTCAGCTTGAGCAGTGCGTGAGAGAAGATCTGCAGCTCAAGGTCCCTGCTGTCAATGTCGTCAAGAACCCGATCAAGGTCATCATCGACAATTATCCTGAGGATAAGATCGAGATGTGCACTGTTGAGAACAACAGTAAGGTCGAGGAGATGGGCACCAGAGAGATTCCGTTTGGCAGAGAACTATGGGTAGACGGGGATGACTTTATGGAAGTTCCTGTAAAGAAATACTTCAGGCTCTTCCCGGGCAACGAGGTAAGATTCAAAGGCGCTTACTTCATCACCTGCAACAGTGTCGAGAAGGACGCAGACGGCAACATCATCGCGCTGCACTGCACGTATGATCCTGAGACACACAGCGGCTCCGGATTCGAAGGCCGCAAGGTCAAGGGAACCATCCACTTCGTTGAGGTGAGCACAGCTGTCAGGATCAGGATCAGAGAGTATGGCTATCTGATGAAGACCAACGAGGAGACCGGCGAGCAGGAGTTCGATCCGGATTCACTGGTCGAGACATGGGGCTATGCAGAGCCGAGCGTCAGGAACGTGAAGCCTGGTGAGAAATTCCAGTTCTTCCGCAAGGGATATTACATTGCGGATTCCAAACTTACAACAGATGACGAGAAAGTATTCAACAGCATCGTAGGCCTGAAGAGTTCGTGGAAGTAAGAACAGCAGCCGTAACAGCACGCAAAGTCCGCCGGAAGGCGGACTTTTTTTGTTTGTTAATGAAATGTTAATAAATTTTTAGATGACAAATGTTATTCTCTGAGTATACTATATACTGCATTCAGAGACCGGCTGCAGGTATAGCCGGCAGAAGGAGGGACAGTCATCGAATCGTTGATATCCAAGCTGTTGAATTTTGCGGCTGATCATCCGGATCTGGCAAACGACATGACCACGGTATTCCGGTGGATCTTTGCCGTGCTTGCAGCTTACATTCTTCTGATCTCGATCATCTCTCTGCTGTCCACGAGGTGCACCCCGGAGATCTGGGGGTATTTCCTTGTTGAGGACGGCGGCAACTTCCCGATCACTCACTGGGAGAACGTGATAGGGCGTTCCCGTTCATCTGATATCTGTATCCCGCTCAAAACCATGTCATCAAGCCACGCGTTACTCACTCGCAAAGGCGATGACAAGTGGCTGTTCAAGGATCTCGGGTCGAGAAACGGCACGGCGATCAACGGCTATCCGCTGGATCCTGACCGGCGTTATCTGATAAGCTCCGGAGATGAGATCGTGATGGGCGGTGTACATGCGACGGTCGCTCCGGCAAGTCTGGAGGAAAGCAGGAACAATGAAGTCATGCGCAGGATGGATAAGAAGCCTGTGGCGCCTTGGAAGATCTTGCTCGCGATCACGCTTTTCCAGGCAATGACAGTGGTGCAGCTGGTACTCGGAATGGGTGAGAGTATCACGACCGGCGCGGTCCTGTCGATCATAATGCTGTCCGCTGTGATGTGGATCTACGTATCAGTGTTTAAGGCAATGGGCCGCAAGGGATTCGAGATGGAGATGATCGCATTCTTCATGTCTACGATCAACCTTGCTGTGACAACTTCGTCAGATCCGACCGCGACTTTCAAAGAATTCGTTGCGCTGCTGATGGGCCTTGCCCTGATGATATTCATGTGCATCTATCTGCGGGATCTTGACCGCACCCGCAGCATAAGACCGATCCTGATCGGGCTGTCCGTAGTACTTCTGCTGATCAACCTTATATTCGGAACGGTCAAATACGGAGCGGTCAACTGGATCAAGATCGGCAGCTATTCATTCCAGCCTTCTGAGCTGGTCAAACTCGCTTTCATATGTATCGGAGCAGGCACTCTGGAAGAACTGTATCAGAAGAACAATACCATGCTGTACGCAGGGTTCTCGCTCTTCTGCCTGGGATGTCTGGCGATCATGGGGGACTTCGGTACCGCACTGATCTTCTTCGTTACATTTATCATTGTATCTTTTCTGCGCAGCGGAGACTTCTCGAGGCTGATCCTCACAATTGCAGGAGCAGGGATCATGGGTCTCATGATCCTCAGATTCAAACCTTATATAGCCAGCAGATTCGCTGTCTGGGGACATGTATGGGAGTTTGCCGATAACGAAGGGTATCAGCAGACCCGGACGATGTCATTCGGAGCAGGAGGCGGACTTCTGGGACTTGGCGCGGGCAACGGCTCGCTCAAATACGTCGGAGCGTCCAATACGGATCTCGTATTTGGGTTTGTCATGGAGGAATGGGGCTTCATCATCGCAGTGCTGCTCGTACTGTGCATCATCACGCTCAGCCTTTTCGCTGTGATGAGTATCGTCGCGGGACGATCGACTTTCTACACGATCTGTGCCTGCGGTGCGGCATCGATGTTCCTCTTCCAGACGATCCTCAATGTCTTCGGTGCGGTAGACCTGTTCCCGCTCACAGGTGTCACGTTCCCGTTCGTCTCGACAGGCGGCACCAGTATGCTGACGTCATGGGCGATGCTTGCGTATTTCAAAGCTGCGGATATGCGGCGCGATGCGAGCCTGGCGGTAGAAGAGGAGGTAGATCATGCGTAAACAGGAAAAGAGAGCATTCATCTGCCTGGCGCTGGCTGCTGTACTGTTCATAGGTATTGTGATATTCGGCTGCAGGTTTGTCGCGCATGGCGGCGAGTGGGCGAGCTTCTACGGCAATTCTCAGATATATACTGACGGTGTCATCAACAGGGGCACAGTTACGGACCGCTACGATGAAGTCCTGATCGAATGCACGCCAGATGGCGTGAGGTACAATGACAGCTGGACTGTCAGAAATTCAACGATACACGCTGTGGGTGACCCGAACGGCAACATTCCTGCCGGTGCGATCAACGTGTTCAAGAGCCAGCTGATCGGTTATGATATCCTTAACGGTACGTTCGATACAGATAATTCGGGCAAGAGGATCAGGCTGACGATCGATGCGCGCGCTAACGCTGTAGCGTATGACATGCTGGGCGGCAGGACCGGCACGGTCGGAGTCTTCAATTATAAGACTGGCGAGATCCTCTGTATGGTCAGCACACCTTCGTTCGATCCTGCCGGATATATGCCGGAGGATTCTGAATCAGGATACTATTTCAACAATTTCCTGCAGGGCAGGATAACGCCGGGATCGACGTTCAAGCTGGTCACTTCAGCTGCAGTCATAGATAAAATGAAGAAACGCGACTCGTTCTCATTCGACTGCGACGGAGTCAATGAATACGAAGATACCGAATTCACGGATATCAGTACCCACGGGACCGTGGATTTCAGAGAAGCGCTTGCGCAGTCATGTAACGGAGCTTTCGGTGCGCTGACCAGAGAGGTCGGTGCCAAAACGATGAGAGAGTACACAGAGAAGGCCGGTTTGACTGAGCCTGTCGAGGTGAACGGCATTGAGACTGCTGCGGGATCTTTCGATTTCCCGTCGGATGACAATATCAAACTCAGCTGGGCAGGCATAGGCCAGGCGGACGACCTCGTGAATCCTTGCGCGATGATGGTATACGTCGGAGCTATCGCTAATGATGGCGAGGCAGTGGAGCCTACGCTCTTCAAGAGCGCTACTTTCGTCAAAGAGATCACCGGAGGGAGGTCACTCGGAAGATACCTGGACAGCGATACTGCCGAAGAGCTTCGCAGTATGATGAAGAACAATGTGGTCAGCAACTACGGCGAAGACAACTACTATGGGCTGAACATCTATGCCAAGTCAGGCACAGCTGAGACAGGGTCGTGGACACCAGACTCATGGTTCGTAGGGTTTACCGATGACCCCGGCGCACCATATGCTTTCGTCGTCTGGGTCAAAGAGGGTGGATACGGCGCAGAGGCTGCCGGACCGATCGCCAGAGAGGTCATCAGACAGCTCGAGGCAGATGCGATAGAGTAACGGATAGGTTGCGATCAAAATAACAGAAAAGCGATGCGGTCAGACCGCATCGCTTTTTGTTTGTTGCTTCAGCGTGATCAAACCACCGGCTATGCCGGTGAGGATAAAAAGCTTTAGCTACAAGGAAAATACCTCCAATGCTAACATGAGAGTGGCTACCAACCGCATCTCAGAGCAAAGGAGGTAATAAACGTTGAGTAA
>JAFRGC010000034.1 GCA_017434025.1 Mogibacterium sp.
CATGATCGAATACGCCTCCGAGTCCGACATCGTCAAGATACAGCGGGAAAACAAAAACACCGACGTCTTCAGCGGCAAGACATTTGAGTCCATCCGCAACAAGACGGATGAGGGCCTCGGCTTCGAGGACATGATAAGCATCGATGAAAACAAGCTGAGGAAAGCGCTCGGCGGCGATATCGATCCGAATGCCGTTACAAACGCCATCAAGGATAACATCCAGAATGCGCTTGAAGACGCAGATCCAAGCGGAACCATAAAAGATGTAATTACTGCCGCAGGCACAAATGGCGGCGGGATAATACAGGAGATCCTCACGCAAAGCCCGGATAAAATCTACTCTGTTCCATTTAATGAGGATGTGATCACAACAGCTCTTGGCAACAATCTAGATACAGGCGCTCACAGAGCGACCGTCAACAAGATGCTGAAAGCTTTTACAAATCAACTGAAGGACAAAGTCCCTGAGCTACAGCAACAGTGGTCGGATCAGGTCGCAGGTTTGAGGGCACAGGTAGAGGCAAGTCCCCAAATGGCAGAAATGATCGCCGCTCAGTTCAATATCAGCGTTGATGAACTGAACGAGGCTCTTAACGATCAGGAAGGTAAAGTCTCAATAGCATTACTCGCCCCTGCTCTTAAGTCTGCTCTGGAAGATTACCTGAAAAGCGAAGATGCGGTCAATATGGCTGCTGCATACGCCGAAGGAATTGCTCTTGCGGAGACAGCAAAGAATGTCCCTCCGGCAGTGATCAACACGGCTCAGACTGTAGGCGGTCTGATCAAAGTCGACCCTTCGGGCATAGCCGACGCGTTCACCATGAAGATGAATGAAGATGAGATCACGAGGCTGATCACGGCCTACGTCTCGGGCGGCCAGGAGACGAATTACGACCGCAACCTCAGGAAGCTGGGTTACGCGGATCTCGCGAAGCCGGAAGCTATGTCGTTCTACCTCAAGGATTTCGAATCCAAGGAAGCCTTCCTGAAGTTCATAGACGACTACAACAAAGAGATGCAGGACAACGGTGATGATGACAAGGTCATCAGCTACACCGATGTCACCGGAGTCATGATCAAGTCGGTCAAGAACATCACCAACGCGGTAAGCTACGTGCTGATCGCTTTTGTGGCGATCTCACTGATAGTATCCTCTATCATGATCGGAGTCATCACATACATCTCCGTCCTTGAGAGGACAAAGGAGATCGGTATACTCCGTGCGATCGGAGCTTCAAAGAAGGACATTGCCCGCATATTCAACGCGGAGACCATCATCGTCGGACTCTGTGCGGGCGTCATAGGAATAGGCGCGAGCCTGCTCCTGCTGATACCTATAAACCACATACTGATAGGGCTCACAAAGATATCGGCTCTCAAGGCGATACTGCCTGCGGCGGGAGGTGTCGCGCTGATATTCATCAGCATATTCCTCACGTTCATAGCCGGACTCATACCTTCGGGCATGGCGGCACGCAAGGACCCTGTTGTGGCTCTGCGCACGGAATAAGGCAGTCTTTTAAAAGAATAGAAAACCAACACAAAAGCGGTGACCTGGTGCCACCGCTTTTGTCGTTTTGTCTTAGGTATTATATGGAAATGTTATATGGAGGTTTCAGAGTTATTCTCTTTACACCCATATAATAGTCCCCGATTATGTCGAAATGGTGATGTTTATGAGAATGATATCTGTAGATTAAAAGAATACGCCCCTTATCCAGATCTCCAGACCTATTCCGATCAAGATGATTCCGCCCAGGATCGAAGCCTTGCCGGCGAGTACAGTACCG
>JAFRGC010000035.1 GCA_017434025.1 Mogibacterium sp.
CTTTGCTGTCTTTAAAAACACGGATCCTTTCATTGTTTCCCGGCATAAGACCTGAGATTTTCCTGCAGCCAATTTAATTCGCGAATGAAAAAAGCCCTCCTTCAGGCGAATGCCTGAAAAAGGACTTTGTCTACGGTCTGAGACGGGATCATAGAAGATCCCGTCTTTTGGTCTGGCAGGTTATGAGCTGGCTCCAGCTATGAAGCCGGGGCTATATATGGTATTATTCACTTGGGATAATAATCTGTCTGATGAGAGGGGGAGCGAGATGAAATATTCAGAAGCATGTGGAGAGAAGATCTCGAAACTGGCCTTCGGAACGATGAGACTTCCGCTGCTGGAAGACGGGAGCATCGATCAGGAACAGGTCAACGAGATGACTGACTACGCCATTGCGAATGGCATCAACTATTTCGACACAGCTTATCCATATCATAACGGACTGTCCGAGATCGCGATCGGAAAGGCACTGGCAAAGTATCCGAGAGACAGCTTCTATCTGGTTACCAAGTTCCCGGGACATCAGATCATGAAGAAATATAACTGCGCAGGCATATTCGAGGAACAGCTGTCGAAATGCGGAGTAGAATACTTCGATTTCTACCTGCTGCACAACGTATATGAGAACAGTGTGCCTACCTACAAGAATGAGGAATACGGTATCATCGATTATTTCGTCAAACAGAAAGAACTTGGCAGGATCAGGCATTTGGGATTCTCGACACACGCGAGAGCGGAGAACCTGGAAGGGATCCTTGATTACCTCGGTGATAAGATCGAGTTCTGCCAGATCCAGCTCAACTATATGGACTGGACCCTTCAGGATGCTAAGCGCAAGATCGGGCTGCTGGGAAGCAGGGGCATACCTGTCATGGTCATGGAACCGGTCAGAGGCGGCAAGCTCGCAGATCTCGGCGAAGAGAACAATGCGAAGCTCAAAGCGTTAAGACCTGATGAATCGATCGCTTCCTGGGCATTCAGATGGCTCATGGAGATCCCAGAGGTAACGACAGTACTGAGCGGGATGTCAAGCTTTGAACAGATGAAGGATAACGTCAGGACATTCAATGAGGGCGAACCGCTGACGTGTGAAGAGTGGGAGATGCTGCTCGATCTGGCGGAAACCATGAAGAAAGGGGTTCCTTGTACAGCCTGCAGGTACTGCTGCGACGGCTGCCCGATGGAACTCGATATACCGATGCTGCTGGCCGGATACAATGATCTCAAGTACGCGTCAGCATTCACAGTATCGATGCAGATGGATGGCACGCCGAAAGAAAAATGGCCTGATAACTGTATAGGCTGCGGTGCCTGCGCTGCAGTGTGTCCACAGCACATCGAGATCCCGGATGTTCTGGCAGAATTCGCTGAAATGCTGCGTACCGGTCCTTCATGGGCTGACCTCTGCAGAGAGCGTGAGGAAGCAGCAGAAAGACTGAGAGCACAGGGACAACAGAAATAGATAACCGGGACAACTTTTCTACAGAGAGGACGAAGGATACATGGTCGAGAGATTTGATATTCAGCAATACCTGTCTGAAGGGGTAGAACAGGTCGTCAAAGACGCGCTGAAAGCAACGATCAAGGACCCGAGGGAAAGCGCTTTCCTGGGAAAATTTGCTCTGGCCAGCACTAAGGCGACGAAGAAGAGAATAGAGGAGGAGAAGGCTGGTCTGCATGTGCCGTCTTACCTGATCGCAAGCATCACATCAAGCTGTAATCTTCATTGCGAAGGATGCTACTCAAGATCAAACAAGGCGACTGTTGACTGCGAACCGGTGATGCAGCTCAGTGAGGAAGAATGGCTCAGGATCTTCCGGGAGGCGGATGATCTGGGAATCAGTTTCATACTCCTTGCAGGCGGTGAGCCGATGCTCAGATGGGATGTCATAGAGGCTGCCGGCAGCATGAAGAATATCATATTCCCGATATTCACTAACGGCACTTTCATGACAGCGAAACATCTTGAACTCCTCGACAGATGCCGCAATCTGATCCCGGTCATCAGCATCGAAGGCGGCCGCGAGAAGACGGATGCGCGCAGAGGTGAGGGTATCTATGATCTGATGGTGTCCAAGATGGATCAGCTCCATGAGCGCGGACTCATCTACGGCGTATCGGTAACTGTTACCAAAGAAAACATCAGGGAAGTACTTTCTGACAGCTTCCTGGATCTTATGAGAGAGCGTGGATGTAGGGCGGTGTTCTACATCGAATATGTGCCTGTTTCAGAGGAAAGCGACGATCTGGCCCCGGATGACGAGGACAGGGCGTTCATGATGGACAGACTGGCTGTTCTCCGCAGCAACAGGCAGGATATGATGTACGTAGCTTTCCCGGGCGACGAGAAGAGCTCTGGCGGTTGTCTTGCCGCGGGACGAGGGTTCTTCCATATCAATTCGCACGGAGGAGCGGAACCTTGTCCGTTCTCGCCATATTCCGATATCAATGTCAAAGAGACTTCACTCAGAGAAGCATTGGAGTCAAAACTATTTACTGCACTTCGGAGCGGGGATATCCTCTCCGGTGAACATATCGGAGGCTGTGTGCTTCATGAGAAGAGGGCGCAGGTAGAAGCACTGTTACAGTAAGATACGAGGCAATAGTGGAAACGGAAAGACTGATAATAGATCACCTCAAAGATACGGATAAAGAAGACTATTTTCATAACATCTCGCATGACAGGAAGGTCCTTGAGACCTTCGTCTGCCAGTATGCTGAGACTCAGGATGAACTGGACATCTCCAGATATCTGACGAATCCGGATATGTATGCGATCCGGCTCAAAGATACCGGCCGCCTCATCGGTATCATCCTGAGCTTCGATGAAAAAGATGATGCTTGTGAGGTAGGATACGGGATAGGTTCGGAGTACTGGAACCGGGGATACGTCACAGAGGCTCTGAGACGGTTTCTGGAGCATCTTTTTGACGACAAAGGTATGAAGACGGTATACGCCTCATTCTTTACAGGAAATGACGCGTCACGGCGTGTCATGGAGAAGTGCGGGATGAAGTACAGCCATTTTGCGGAGAAAGAAATGACATATCTGGGATCCGAGAGAGACCTGACCTATTATTCTATAGAAGCTGAAAGACGTTAACGGAAGTATGATCGACACCATAGTAGATAACATCCAGTCATTTGGGATGGTGTTCGCGTTTATGTGGGCACTGACGATAATATGCACTCTGTGGAGACCGCAGCGTTACTTCAACAGTCTGCTGCTGTTGCTGACTATTCAGGTAACGATGCTGTTTTTCTCGGGCTTTTTTGCCGGTGACGGTCGGGCCTACTTCCTTCTTGCGTGTTTCCTCATCGTCATGCTGGGTCTGCTGCTGACACCGGTGTTACTGATCATTAACGGCATCCAGCTGATCAGGAGGGAATCGCTTTGTGCTGCGCATCTACTGTCTCTTGGCCTCGGATTGTTTGTCGGGATAGGGGAGCTGGCCGCTGTAGGCTATGTTCTGCATCTTGCTTCCGGTATTTTTGACGGGAAGGGCCATCTCTGGCTGATGCTTCTTATTTTCACAGTATTCTATTTCAGCTTTCTTGTACTCAGCTTCGTCATATACTCTCTCTTCATACAGTTCATGCCACATATCATGGATTTCAACTACGTGATCATCCACGGCTGCGGTCTGGCAGGAGGGGAGAAAATGACAAAACTCCTCTCAGAGAGAGTCGATAAGGCGATCAAGGTATATGAGAAATGCAGGGTGAAACCGATCATCATCCCAAGCGGCGGACAGGGAAGCGATGAGAAGCTGAGCGAAGCTCAGGGGATGAAGAACTATCTGCTTGAGCATGGTGTTCCGGAAGAAGATATCATACTGGAGGACCGTTCGGCTACAACGAGAGAGAATCTGATCAACTCCAAGGCAATAATCGATGCCAGAGAAGGCAGGAAGAAAACTGCGCTGGTATCCAGCAACTATCACATATACAGGTGTCTGAGACTGGCAAGAGAAGTCAACCTTAAGTGCACCGGGATCGGTTCTCATGTAGCGTTCTATTACTGGCCTTCCGCGCTGATAAGAGAATTCATAGCAGTATTCCTGACCAGGAGATTCTTCATCTGGTCAATGATAGGATACCTGCTGTTTGTAAGTCCTTTGCTGTATGCTCTCACTCTTTGAATAAACAATAAGAGCACAGTTTGACATTATAATGTGATAATATTAAACAAATATCGCTGACAGAAAGGATCTGCTGACATGCGTGACATGAAGGATGAACTCAAGAATATTTACGAGGATCTGTATGGTGGGGTCTTTGATGATTTCCTCCAGGAAGATGGGGGACAGAGCACGAAACGTCGGACTCCGGACCGTGACCGGATCCGCAGAGAACTGAATATACGGGAAACCAGGGATATCGAAGCACCACAGGAAACCCGGGAGATCGAGACTGAGGTAGTGACAGAAAACGAGTTCAAGGTCCAGGCGCAGCAACAGCAGCAGGCCGAAGAACCGAAAGAGCCGGAGAAGTCCGGTATGGAGGAACTGAACGAACTCATCGGTCTCAAGACCGTCAAACACGATGTCGAGGAGCTGATCGGTCTTGCCAAGGTCAGGAAGATGCGTGAAGAGAAGGGGATGAAAGCAGTCCCTGTTTCTCTGCACCTTGTTTTCTCCGGGAATCCGGGAACCGGCAAGACGACTGTAGCGAGGATACTCGCTAAACTGTACAAGGAGATCGGTATTCTTACGACTGGGCAGCTGATCGAGACAGATCGCGCCGGATTGGTCGCCGGATATGTCGGGCAGACCGCGATTAAGACGCAGAAGAAGATCGAAGAAGCGATGGGTGGAGTACTGTTCATCGACGAGGCGTATACTCTTAATCAGGAAGGCGAGAATTTTGGTCAGGAAGCGATCGACACCATCCTCAAGGCGATGGAAGATCACCGAGACAAATTCATCGTTATCGTTGCAGGATACACTGAACTGATGAAGGCATTCGTTGAGAGCAATCCGGGACTCAGATCCAGATTCAATAAGTTCTTCGAGTTCCCTGACTACACCGTCGATGAGCTGCAGGAGATCTTCAAGCTGCAGTGTCGCAAGTATCAGTACAAACTGACAGACGAAGCGGCAGAGGCCGTAAGGCAGGAGATCATCAGACTGGAAGCGAGCAAAGGTGAGAATTTCGCCAACGCCAGAGAAGTGCGCAACCTGTTCGAGAAGATCATCACCAATCAGGCAGCAAGAGTTGCAGATCTCGAAGATGTGGACGAGGAGACCCTCACAACAATAACAATAGAAGATCTGGTGGACGAAGAAGACGCCAATGACATGGCTCGCAAAGCCAGTGAAGAAGCTGATAAGGCCGAAGCTGATGAAGATAAAACGGACGAGGCTGACGGAGACACATCGGACGAGACAGGCGCAGCTGCCGGCGAGATGAGCCTCGAAGAGATCTTGGACGAGATCCACAAAGCTGCTCAGGAGACTCTGGAGAAAAACCAGGGAGAGGGCAGTGAGCAAGCAGAATAAGAAGTCATAACAAAAAAGATTCGCATAATAAAACGCCCCTTTGTCTGACAGAGGGGCGTTGTTCTGTCGGCTATTCCTGAATATCTATGCTGCCGCCGTTGTTTGCGGAGATCCAGCCGATCCAGGTCTTGCCTTTGTTGAGACTTGCCTGGACAATGATCGGTTCTTCCTCCTCACCATCGTCCTTGTCATCAGCATCTTCTTTATCCTGATCTTCAGCTTCTTCTGCGGCTTCTTCAGCAGCCGCTCTTTCCTGAGCGATCCTGGTGAGCTCGGTATCGATCAGCACCAGCTTGCCGTCTTCTCTCTTCCACTCAATGTCCTTGACGAGGCCTTTGCTGAAGAGCTTGCCCTTGCCGCCTTTGAACTTATAGTCACAGTACACGACGCTTGCTCCGGAGCCGCCGTAATTGTACTTCTCGATATACTCTGTATTATCGTAGAGGACCAGCAGATTGTCTCTGGAGAAGTCATTTTCGAAACTGGAAGTATGGTACTTCTGATCCTCCTCGTTGTATGTCCAGTAGGTGCTTTGGGAGGAAGCTCTGTCAGAGTACCTGACACCTATTGCGCTCGCGGTATCGAAAGCGGTGATCCAGCCCAGTGTGCCGAACTTGAGGTGCGTGTAATCTTTAGGCTCTTCCCTGAATCCTTCCTGCTTGAGAGCAGCAGGGACTTTGCTTCCATACAGGATGCCTCTGTGCTCGATTGCAGTTCCTCTGGTGTGATCTCTGTCATACAGTCCAACCTGATCGTTGAATGTCATCTGGTTGATGTGATCGACTTTGTGCTTCCGGAATATCGTGTTCGCGCCGACATAATCTCCCTTAGACGAACTCTGTCCCCAGTGGATGAAGACCGAATCGAAGAGTTCAGAGAATCTGATGTAAGGAGGGCGGGCGCTTCTCATTGGTCCGATGACCTCCGGGAGTTTGTTGTAGTCCGCATAGAACCAGAGTGTTCTTGTGATACCACCTTCGACTTCTCCCTGCAAAACGATGTCCGGTGAATAGTTCGGATCATCGAGACCCCACTGAGGTCTTGCATCAGGCGTGTTCTCAACTACGAAAGCGGCGATGCGCTGATTGAGAGCGTTCTCGTCAAAACCGTCTTCCGCCGTCTCGCCGGTCAGCGGGTTAGTAGCTACCTGTACGATCTCTGCCGGTTCTTCCCCCGGTTCCTCACCGTCACTGCCGGAGCAGGACGTTGCGAGCACGATGCTCATGCAGAGGATCAACAGGATCGAAACGTATGTGAATAGTCTGCTTTTACTGTCTTTCATATGAACCTCCATATTAGTCCATCATACTATTTGATGTAATAATATAATAAATGAACCACAATATGTAGCATTTACACATATTTTTCATGAAAAATACAATGATAGTGAACGAATGGTCAATCCTATGACTATTATTGTTTACCCTCACAATGTTTTGTGCTAAAATTAAACGGACATTTTTAAGAAATGAATGTATGGATACATACATGATTAATCAGGAGTCAGAGGAATGATCAAGTTTTCAGAGATGCCTTACTCCAGACCCGATCTGGACGCAGCTAAGGCAGAGTTGAGCAGACTTACCGAAGAATTCTCGGCTGCAGATACATATGAAGCAGCAAGAGAGGTCTTCATTGCACAGGATACGCTGACACGTCATATCAGGACGCTGTCTACGATCGCGCAGATCCGTCATTCCATCGATACTAATGATGAATACTATGAGGAAGAGATGAACTTCTGGAACAGGTCAATACCTGAGCTCCAGGAGTTTGTTGACTTGTGGACGAAAGCCCTCGTCGCTTCACCGTTCCGCACAGAATTCTCGGAGGAATTCGGCGATGTAGTATTCCTGAATGCTGAACTGGAGCTCAAGACCTTTGCTCCATCTATCATCCCGCTGCTGCAGCAGGAAAATGACCTTGCGATGGAATATGAGAAACTCCTGGCGAGTGCGCAGATCCCGTTCCGCGGTAAGACGTATACGATTGCTCAGATTGGTCCGTTCAAGAACGATGCCGATGACGAGATCAGGCTTGCTTCGTGGAAGGCAGAGGGCGGATGGTACCGGGACAACAAGGCCAAACTCGATGAGCTGTATGACAAACTTGTCGAACTGCGCCATGGTATGAGCCAGCAGCTCGGTTTCAGCGATTATGTAGAGATGGCATACTGCCGCATGACCAGGAACTGTTATGACAGGAATGATGTCGAGAAGTTCCATGAGGCAGTACAGAAATATATAGTACCTGTTGCTGACAGCATCAGGAGGAAACAGGCAGAAAGACTGGGCATGCAGTATCCGCTCAGCTTTTCAGACGCGGCACTCATGTTCCGCAGCGGCAATCCAAAGCCAGCGGGCGATGCAGACGCTGTCGTCGAAGCGGGACGCAGATTCTACGACGCTTTGTCGCCGGAGACCAGCGAGTTCTTCCGCACCATGCTTGACTGTGAACTGATGGATCTGCTCGCCAAGGAAGGCAAAGAGGGCGGAGGCTACTGCACCGGACTTCCGGATTACGCTGTTCCGTTTATTTTCGCGAATTTCAACGGAACACAGGGTGATGTCGAGGTCATGACTCACGAAGCAGG
This sequence comes from Mogibacterium sp., assembly GCA_017434025.1. Taxonomy (GTDB): domain Bacteria; phylum Bacillota; class Clostridia; order Peptostreptococcales; family Anaerovoracaceae; genus Crickella. The sequence continues at coordinate 8,095 of JAFRGC010000035.1, forward strand.
ACATGCTTTCGCTGAGTGGATGAACAGACACAGGATCCCGCTCGAGACTGTATGGCCGACGATGGAGGCATGTGAGGTCCATTCGATGAGCATGGAATTCTTCGCGTGGAGGAGTGCAGAGGACTTCTTCGGTAAGGATACCCGCAAATTCCTGTACAGCCATCTGGCATCATCCTTCATGTTTATTCCTTACGGAACGATGGTCGACCATTTCCAGCATTCCGTATTTGAACATCCGGAGATGACACCTGACGAACGCCACGCCGAGTGGAAACGCCTGCTGGGCATCTACATGCCATGGATGAGGCTCGATGGTGAGATCCCGTTCTATTCAGAGGGAATGGGCTGGCAGAGACAGCATCACATCTACTCGTTCCCGTTCTATTACATAGATTACTGCCTGGCACAGACCGTCGCTCTTGAATTCTGGAGCAGGATCCAGGATAACTATGAGGATGCATGGGCACATTACATGGAGTACACCAGACCGGGCGGTTCGAAGGTGTTTACAGAGCTGATCCGCAATGCCGGACTTCAGAGTCCTTTCGAAGAGGAGACACTCAAGGATGTCTGCAGCAAGGCAGAGAAGTGGCTCAATGAGTTTGACCTCACAGGTATCGAGTAATGGCTCGCAAGGACAGGCTCAAGGAACGTTATAGAGATATCATCCAGGATACGGAAGGTAATCTCATCTACACAGGTGAGTCTTTCCGCATCGCAGGGGACAGCAGCAAGGCACGTGCCCGTCTCATCATCGGGCTGCTCATACTCGCCGCGCTGGTGATTGGATCGGGATGCATCGATGCAGCCGGAGCCAATTCGGCCTTCTACGTGATATTACCGTATATAGGCGAAGCAGCCGCGCTGTTCGCACTTGCCTGGAATGCTATCAAAGTCATATACGGACGTGACAGTGTGCGGAAGTATGTCCTGGATGCGGCTAACGAGCGCTTGCCGGGAGCCTGCAGGATACTGGCGATCTTCGCCGGAGTCGGAATGATACTCTCTTCTGTGTATCTGATGAAACACGGCATGGAAGGCGAGACATTCAAGAGCGTACTGTATCCGATACTCAAGCTCGCAGCGGCAGCGGCAGCAGAGTATTACCGCAGAATATATACTTCTGTAGAGTGGATCAGATCACAATAAATCATTATCGGTATTTGTTGACGCAGAGTCGACGTGCGTCAAACCAGATACATATATATGTTATTGTTTGGGGAAATTGTTATGAAAGGAGAAATAACAATGAAGAAAAAGTTAGCACTGCTATTGGCTCTTGTCATGGTATGCGTTGGCGTACTGTCAGCCTGCGGTGGTGGAGCATCCGGCGGCGGTGATAAGCCTCTCGTAGTAGGTTATTCACCGTTCTCCAGCAAGTTCTCACCATTCTTCTCGGAGACCGCTTATGACCAGGATGTATGGACAATGACAACTGTCAGCCTGCTGAATAATGACCGCCTTGGCGCTATCGTTGAGAAGGGCAAGACCGGAGAGACCAGAGAGTATAACGGAACCGATTATACTTACTATGGACCTGCTGATCTGACCATCACACCTAATGCTGATGGATCTGTTGATTATGACTTCGACCTCAGAGACGATATGACATTCTCTGACGGCGAGAAACTGACCGCAGATGACGTGATCTTCTCTCTGTATGTGTTTTCAGACCCTACTTATGACGGATCAACAACGCTCTATTCTCTGCCGATCAAGGGAATGGATGAGTACCGTAAAGGTATGGACACTCTGGCTAATCTGATCATTGCTGCCGGCCCTGACAACACAGATTTCGCTCTGTGGACTGAGGAACAGCAGAAGACCTTCTGGGACAATGCGAAAGCTGCTTCTGAAGCTATCGCACAGGAGATCGTTGATTACTGCAAGGCAGCTGGTTACAACGCAGAGGACGATCCTATCGAAGCATGCGCAGCAAACTAGGGATTTGAGCTCAGCGAAGGCGCTACTATCGAGGACTTCGGTGCAACAATGATGGAAGCTTATGGCAACGATATTGCAAACCTTGTTTCAACAGAGAATGCCGGAAGCTCGATCAATGACGTATTCCCTGGCTGGGATGACTATACAGTAGGTATTGAGACCAGCAGCTCCGCAGCGAATATCACCGGTATCCAGAAGACCGGCGACTACAGTGTCAAGATCACTCTGACTGAGGAGAACGCTCCTGCAATCTATACGCTCGGTATTCCTATCGCTCCGCTCCACTACTATGGCGATACAGCTAAGTATGATTATGACAACAATAAGTTCGGATTTGATAAGGGTGACCTTTCATCCGTCCGCGCGAAGACAACTGAGCCTCTCGGCGCAGGCCCTTACAAGTTTGTCAAGTTCGAGAATGGTGTTGTAAGCTTTGAAGCTAACGAGAGCTACTACCTCGGAGCTCCTAAGACCAAGAACGTACAGTTCCTTGAGTCTCAGGATCAGGATAAGCTGAACGGTGTCATCACCGGAACGATCGATATTACTGATCCGTCCTACTCGATAGATACCGCTAAGGCTATTTCTGCAGAGAACAGCAATGGCGAAGTAACAGGCGACAAGATCACTACCGATACTGTCAACAACCTCGGTTATGGATATCTCGGTATCAGTGCTAAGGCTGTCTGCGTTGGCGGCGATCCTGCTTCTGATGCGTCCAAAGCTCTCAGAAAGGCTTTCGCTACCGTATACGCAAGATACAGAGATGTAACGGTTGACTCCTACTATGGACCAGCAGCTTCCGTCATCAACTATCCGATTTCAGATACCTCCTGGGCAGCTCCTCAGAAGACTGATGCTGACTATGCGATCGCATTCTCCAAGGATGCTGAAGGCAATGACATTTACACATCAGATATGACTGATGAGCAGAAGGACGAGGCTGCACTCAACGCTGCACTCGGATTCTTCGAGAAAGCCGGATATACAGTAGCTGACGGCAAGGTAACAGCAGCTCCGGAAGGTGCTAAGATGGAATACGAAGTATGGATCCCAGCTGACGGTTCCGGCGACCACCCGTCATTCATGATGCTCAACCTTGCAAGCGATGCACTCAAGAAGATCGGCATCACACTCAATGTTAAGGACCTCGCTCACTCCTCCGATCTCTGGACTGGACTGGAAGCTGACCAGGTACCGATGTGGTGCGCAGCTTGGGGTGCTGCACTGGATCCTGATATGTATCAGGTTTACTACTCTGGAGTTGAATCCGGACTTGAGGCCGGCGGCTCCAACTACATGTACGATATCGCTGATCCTGAACTGGACAAGCTGATCCTCGATGCACGTACATCCCTGGATCAGACCTACAGAAAGGCTGTATACAAGAGCTGCCTCGATATCATCATCGACTGGGCTGTTGAGGTTCCTGTATATCAGAGACAGAATGCGATCATCTTCTCAACAGAGCGTGTCAACATGGATACTGTAACTCCTGACATCACAACTTTCTACGGTTGGCTGCAGGAAGTCGAGAAAATCGAACTCAACTAATCTGTATCCACATCTGTAGACACATAATAAACAGCGGGGCAGGCAGTACATCTGTCTGTCCCGCTTAAGAATTAATGTAAGGGGAGATGATATCATGCGGAAATACATTATCAAAAGATTGCTGCAATCCGTAGTGATACTGTTCTTCGTGGCTTTCATCATCTATGCGCTGATGCGCTGCCTGCCGACTTCGTATGTAGAAGCCATGGCGAGGCAGAAATCCATGCAGCCGGGTTCCAAGAGCTATGAGGAGTGGATGGAACAGCTGACCGTCATGTATAACATGGACGGCAGCATCATTTCAGGATACTTCAGATGGCTCGGCTCCATGCTGAGAGGAGATTTCGGCGACAGCTGGAAATGGACAGTACCGGTTCTCCAGAAGTTCAACGATACAGTATGGCTCTCATTCGTAATGGGATTCATCTCATTCTTCTTTGAGATCATTATCGCTATTCCGCTGGGGATCATCGCTGCGACGAAACAATACTCAAAAACTGACTACACTATATCTGTCGTTGCACTGGCAGGTATTTCACTCCCGACTTTCTTCTTCGCGTCGCTGCTCAAGCTGCTGTTTTCAGTCAAACTTGGGTGGTTCGACCTGTACGGACTGGTAGGGCGTAACTATGATCAGCTCTCGACGTTCGGCCAGCTGCTGGATAAGGGTAACCATCTCGTGATGCCTATTATCACGCTGGTCGTGATCAGCATGGGAGGTCTTATGCGTTACACCAGAACCAACATGCTCGAGGTGCTCAATGCAGACTATATCCGTACTGCGAGGGCCAAAGGCCTGTCCGAGAGGAAGGTCATATATCACCATGCGTTCAGGAATACACTGATTCCTATCGTCACTATCATCGGCGGTACGCTTCCGAGCTTGTTCTCGGGAGCGCTGATCACGGAGACACTATTCGGTATTCCGGGGATCGGATACGCGTCATATCATTCAATGATATCGGGAGATATACCGTTCTCCATGTTCTTCATGGTGTTCACGGCTATATTAACGCTGCTTGGCAATCTCATCGCTGACGTGCTCTATGCGGTCGTTGATCCGCGCGTCAGGAGAGCTTAGAAAGGAGGGGCGACATGGAAGACATGAAAGACATGAAGGACATGGTTGAAGAAAAAGAACCCTCCTTAGAACAGGAAGAATACTCTCTGAGTGATGACAGGCGTGTCAAGGTGCTTTCACCGGGACAGCTCGTTGCAAAGCGATTCTTCCGTAACAGACTCGCTGTTACCGGAATGGTCATCCTCCTGGCGATGTTCATTTTCTCATTTGTCGGCGGACTTCTGTCGCCATATGGCGAAGATGAGAAATTCTACAGGACAGACATACAGGCGAAGGATTTTGCCGGCATCTTGCACAACGAAGAATTCAGATATACTGTCGCTGATCAGGATCTCTTCAAGAGCTCCGTACATGCACAGGCGCTCAAGGCTATCATTCAGAAGAAAGACAAATTCGAATACAACGGCATCAATTATGAACTGGAGAAACTCAGTGATGATGCATATGTTGTTCTGAGCGGCGGCAAGATCATAGGATTTGCCAGCAAAGAGCTCGTAAACTCTTCGACTCAGGATACACTGAGCTTTGATTTCTCTCTGGCAGCACTCAAAGCCAAGATCGCAGGGGAGAAGACATTCACTGCTGACGGCAAAGAATTCAACATTGACGAAGACGGCATCATCACCGATGGGGCAGGTACCGAGGTTGCTTATGTCAGCCAGTACATCGTACGCGCAGTAATGTCAGACATATTCTTCTCGAGGGAACTCAAGAACCAGCTGATAGACGCGGTCGAGGCCGGACAGGATTCGTTTGAGTACACTGATGAAAACGGTGTGACGGCAGATTACAAGCTGTCATATGACGCTGCGACCAAAGCATGGGACGTCAAACAGGAGATCGATACCAAGGTGTTCGATACCTATTCGGCACCATCCAAAGCCCACTGGCTCGGTACTGATCGTAACGGAATGGACATGATGACCAGACTGATGTACGGCGGACGTATCTCGCTGATCATCGGATTTATCGCGGTATTCATTGAGACGATCATAGGAGTCATCCTCGGCGGTATCGCCGGATATTTCGGAGGCTGGGTCGACGGCCTCATCATGAGGATCGTAGACGTGTTCTACTGCATCCCTGGCATGCCGTTCATCATCATCGTCGGTGCTGCTATGGACGCTGCGAACACACCTTCACTGACACGTATCATCTATCTGATGCTGATCCTCGGAGTACTCGGCTGGGCCGGCGTTGCCAGACTGGTCAGAGGCCAGATCCTGTCCCTGCGTGAGCAGGAGTTCATGACAGCGACCGAAGCCTGCGGTATTGCTCCTTCGAGGAGGATCTTCAGACACCTGATACCTAACGTCATGCCTCAGCTCATCGTTTACATGACAATGGGTCTGGGCAGCATGATCATCACAGAGGCGACATTGTCATTCCTCGGACTCGGCGTAAGATTCCCGTTCGCTTCCTGGGGAAATATCATCAATGACGTCAACGATACATTCGTACTGACCAATTACTGGTTTATCTGGATACCTGCGGGCGTTCTGCTCCTGACGACAGTACTTGCGTTCAATATCGTAGGTGATGGTCTCAGAGACGCGTTCGACCCTAAGATGAAGCGCTAAGGAGGGAAGATAATGGCTAAGAAGAAAGACACAGCAGGTTATCTCTCCGCCAAGGAATCGCGCCGCATCGCCAAGGAGAACAGGAAGATAACCGACCAGTTCGAGAAGAAGTATAAGAGAAAGAACGTACCAGAGAGCGAATATCTCACAGAGATGAAGGATCCGGCAAACGTTCTCGAGATCGAAGACCTGCACACATATTTCTTTACTGATGTAGGTGTAGCAAGGGCTGTCGATGGCGTAACATTCGAAGTCCCTCAGGGCAAAACAGTAGGTGTCGTAGGAGAGTCAGGCTGCGGCAAATCCGTAACAAGCCTCTCCGTCATGCAGCTGCTTCAGCGCCCTCAGGGCCAGATCGTAGGAGGCAGCATCCGCATCAACCTCGGGGATAAGGCGTATGACATCACCAACACTCCGATCGAGGTCATGCAGAAACTCCGCGGCAATTTTGTCAGCATGGTGTTCCAGGAGCCGATGACGAGTCTCAATCCTGTATTCAGGATCGGTGATCAGATCGATGAAGTAATCGCGCTCCACGACGGACACGGCAAGACCAAGGAAGATATCAAAGCAAGGAGCATCGAGATGCTCGAGCTGGTCGGTATCGCGAACTCGGAGGGTGTCTATAAGATGTACCCTCATGAGCTCTCCGGAGGTATGAGACAGCGTGTCATGATCGCGATCGCTCTGGCATGCAACCCGAGACTGATCATCGCTGACGAGCCGACCACAGCTCTGGACGTAACCATCCAGGCTCAGATCCTCGATCTGTTCAGGAACCTCAAAGACAGGATCAATTCCTCGATCATGATCATCACTCATGACCTGGGAGTCATCGCTGAGATGGCGGATTATGTCGTAGTTATGTATGCCGGCCGTATCGTTGAGAAGGGTACTGCAGAAGAGATCTTCGCACACCCGGCTCATCCGTACACCATAGGGCTGATGGCATCCAAACCTGTCGTTGGCAAGAAAGTAGACAAACTCTACTCGATCCCTGGCAAGGTGCCAAATCCTATCAACATGCCTGACTACTGTTACTTCAGAGACCGCTGCGAGATGAAGTGCGGCAGTGTATGTGATGGCGAGTATCCTCACGAGATCAGCCTGTCGCCGACTCACAAGGTCAGCTGCTACCGTTTCTATGATGGGAAGGAGGGGACTGACAATGTCAAATAATGAAAAGAATCAGTCTGGTTACACCCACCAGCCGGAGGTTCATGCTAAGAGTCTCCGCGGACCTCAGCTCCTTAACGAGCATGCTGACTTCATCACATCCCAGCCAGCTGATAGCAAGGGCAGAAAGGCAGACAAAGTCAAATTGCCGGAAGAGTCTGAAAAGGCGCCTCTTGTATATGATCCTCAGTACATTCTTCAGGTCAGAGACCTCAAGAAGCACTTCCCGATCAAGGACGGTATGCTTGCAAGGACAGTCGGTTATGTCAAGGCTGTCGACGGAGTAACATTCAACCTCAAGCGCGGTACAACAATGGGTCTGGTAGGCGAGTCTGGCTGCGGCAAGACAACTACAGGCCGTACTATCCTGAGACTGTCAGGGGAGAAGACAAGCGGAGACGTACTGTTCAACGGCAAGGAAGTTTACGACCTCACCAAGAAGGAACTCCACGATATCCGTACCAAGATGCAGATCATCTTCCAGGACCCGTTCTCTTCACTCTCGCCGCGTATGCCGGTAGGAGAGATCATCGGAGAGGCCGTCAGAGAGCACAAACTCGTGCCTAAGGCGGAGTTCGATGACTACATCGACAACATCATGGACAAGTGCGGACTGCAGCCTTTCCACAAGGACAGATATCCTCACGAATTCTCCGGCGGACAGAGACAGCGTATCTGCATCGCAAGAGCGCTGGCACTCAACCCGGAATTCGTAGTCTGTGACGAGCCGGTATCCGCACTGGACGTTTCTATCCAGGCGCAGATCATCAATCTGCTCGAGGACCTGCAGGAACAGTTTGGCCTGACCTATCTGTTCATCTCTCACGACCTCTCAGTCGTAGAGCACATCTCAGATACAGTCGGTGTCATGTACCTGGGCAACCTCGTAGAATACGGTGAGACAGATGATATCTTCAGAAATCCGCTGCATCCGTATACCAAAGCGCTGTTCTCGGCGATCCCGGTTCCGGATCCGACTGTCAAGATGAAGAGGATCGTACTGGAAGGATCGATCCCTTCACCGGCAAATCCGCCGGAAGGCTGCAAATTCCACACGAGATGCGCTCAGTGTATGGAGATGTGCAAACACGTAGCACCTGTCCAGAAGGAAATCGAACCGGGACACTATGTCGTATGCCATCTGTTCAACGACACACCGGCAGCAGGAGAGAAGTAGGAACTATTCAGGGAGTATCAAATGGATCAGGACAGAAGATCTTATGACGAAGATGACGGCAGAGTCGTTGCCGATATGAGCGAGGTGTCAAGGACACCGCTGCTGATACCGCGCTTCGATGAAGTCCGCAGAAGAAGAGATATAGGTCCGTCAGAGGATCAGCCTTCTTCGCCACCGTCATACCAGTCATCTGTGAATCTTGACAGGGAAGAGCGTCGCGCCATGATTGGCGGGGCGATCAGCGCAGGACTCCTGGTAGTAGGGTGTATGGCGGTCGGATTCGCTGCATTGATACTGTTCATACTCCATGTTCTCGGATAGTCCCCTGAATGAGATCATACCTGCAATTACTGAAAGACGAAGCCGCGGCCTCACACGAGACCGCGGCTGGTTTTCTGCATATCGGTACGATGCAAAAAACATTGATTCTGTTCTTTTGTAGTATTATAATTGATTTTGCGTCGTGGGGCGTTAGCTCAGCTGGGAGAGCGCAAGGTTCGCAATCTTGAGGCCAGGGGTTCGATCCCCCTACGCTCCACCACATAGCAAAAGAGATGCCGAGAGGCATCTCTTTTGCTATGTGAGAATGAAAGGGGGTGAGAGCCCCTGTGGGGTTCGGATCCGGGTGTATGCTTTTTCCACACCCGGAAAACCGCAGTCAAGGACGCAAATGCGTCGGCGCAGCCGATCGAAGATCCTTGACGGCGGGATTTCCCCCTACGCTCCACCACCAGACCCGTTGATTTTTCAACGGGTCTATTCTTTTGGCGGTGGTTAGATGTGATTAGATATAGTTGGGTAAGATGTAAGTTAAAAAGGAATACCGCATTGACAAGCTAAGGCAAATATGGCAACATATTATCAAAATTATGATAATATAATGAAAGGATATAGCCATGATACAGATAAGGCCGGTTTCAGATCTCAGAAACAAATTTACAGAAATTGAAGCGACTGTTAAAGAAGGCAACCCGGTATACCTGACTAAGAATGGATATGGCTCGATGGTTGTGTTGAGTCTTGAAGCTTATTCAAGATTAACCTCATATTATGAGATGCTTTTGGACAAGGCTGATTATGCGGCCGAGCATGATTCCAGACGAATGACACATGAGGAGGTCTTTGGAGGAATAAGGGAGCGTATAAATGCCAAATAGCAAATACAAGCTCAGATACTTGCCTCTATTTTATGAGGACCTCAATGAAAAGGTCGAATACATTGCTATTGAAAAACGCAATCCAGCTGCTGCCCTAAGACTTGTAGATTATGTAGAAGCAGCTATACTCGAAAGACTGCCTATCGCAGAGTCTTTTGAGACTTATCCTTCTATGTTTGAAAGAAAGCACCCCTATTACAGAATTTATGTAGACAACTTTATTGTTTTCTATGTGATAATCGATGCCGAAGGGGGTCAAAAGATAATGGAAGTTCGTCGTTTCCTGTATAAAGGGCAGGATAGAGACAGCATGATATGATTGTAGGGAGCATGGAAAAACATCAGACCCGTTGATGTTCAATGGGTCTATTATTTTGACATTGGTTTAGATGTGATTAGGTATTATAGTTTTATACGTGAATTTGAAAAAGCTTGTAACGA
>JAFRGC010000003.1 GCA_017434025.1 Mogibacterium sp.
ACTCAAGTCCGGTCTGCTCTTCCATGAACCTCCAGGCCATCTCGATTTCTTTCGCGCAGTTCTCGAGAACGGTATCGTCATCGAACTGCATTACCTGTGGCATCGCGAAGAGCGGCTTGTTCATCATCCAGTCCTGAATGATGGATGTACCTACCGAGCTGTCGCAGGCCTCGTTGGTCGTAACCATCGCGACGAATGAATCAGGAACATCGTCTTCGAGATAGATTCCCGCTTCGGCCTGGCACATCGGGCAAGGGTCACCCGGAAGTCCGTAAGCCTGAACCGCGTCGATGTAATTAAGTACTGTGTGGTTGTTACAGTGGCATGTTACGAAATACGGGATCATCTGTGTTGGCAGGTAATAGCCACCCTGATCCATGTATGGATAGATGACTCCTCCCCATACTGTCTCGTCTGTACCAATCGTCTTAGCTCTGAGATCCGGATCTCCGCCGATGTTGAGGTCTCTGTTGAAGAATCCAGTGATCTGGTACAGGCATGCGCTTGTGATGCCTCTGAAGTGCCAAGCGGAAGCTTTGAGTGTCTCTCCTCTCATTCCTTCGAGACACCTGTCGAACCAGTGCATTACAGTCAGGTATGTCTGACCCATCCATCTGTATCTCCAGGTTCCTTTGAGGAACTGGATCGCTCCCTTAGGGCCGCCGCCGTAAACCATGAGGTCGTGGACGATCATACCGTAGTTGTACAGCCAGATATTGTTGAAATAGTACATGGTATCCTTGATACCACGCCATTCTCTATGTTTGTAAAGACCTGTCTTAGGGATATACAGGTCACCCAGTCTTCTCTCTCCGTGAGGCTTGCCGTAGACGAAATCTCTTGCAGCCTTCTTGAAGTCGACTTCTTTGAGTTTCTTCAGATCAGGTTTCTTCATGTCTACTTAACCTCCTGTATCTTCTTGAGCTCTACGCTCTCAACGAATGCCTGGAATCTGGTTCTGAGCTGCCCGGATGCCGTGTTGATGTACTCTTTCTCGATGGAGCATACCGGATATCCGAAGTCTCTTGGCAGAACGATCGTATCGATCATTCTCTCAAAGCTCCAGTATTCACAGAACTTGTTGGATTCCACGATGATACCGTCTGCATTGTATTCCTTGGCATAATCAGCGAGCACCTTCTTGCGGTGTCTCATCTCCTGCTGCTCCATGAATCTCGCGCACTGGCTTGACAGCAGGTAATGTCTGGCGACAGCTGTCAGTGGATCTTCGCCCTCTTTGATGTCAATGTGCTGTCTTGCTTCGAGCGAGCCGTAGCAATGTCTGTCAGCTACTACGAGAGCTCCGCAGCTTTCGATCAGCTTGATGAAGTCCGGATCGTCGTTCTCGGAACCTGCGAGCAGGACCTTGATCTTGAAGTTTGGCTTGTCGTCAGGCTCTCTTGTCTTGAGCTCTTCGAGCGTCTCTCTCAGTTTGTCTACTATGAGATACTTAGGGCAAACCATCGATACCAGCGTGATGACACTGAACTCGTAGCCTGTGATCGTAGGCTTGTCGAGTTTGCGGAAGTTTCCGATCTCTGTGATGATGTCGTTTACCTCGTTGTTGATTTTGATCGCTTTCAGGATCGCCTCATCGGATGTGTCGACTCCGAACTCTTTAGCAAGGAAATCGAGAACTTTGATCTTCAGCTGCTTCCTGTAGTGGTCAATGCTGTTCGCGTTCTTCTTGAACGGAACATCTGTAAATGAAGTTTTGAACGTTGCGTTGTTGATAACGCCGTCCATGTATTCGAGATGCTCCTGGAATCTGCATGTTACCGTGCAGGTCTCTGTTGCGAGCTGGGCGTCTATAAAGTTGAATCCGCCCTCCAGAGCTCTCTCGAGAAGTGATCTGCCGTAGTGGCATGTACGTCCGGACATATAGTATGAAGCCATGTCCGGTGATGTGCACTTAGGCGCTCTCAGTCTTACTGCAAAGCAGCCAGGCAGATCGAGGAGGACTTCAGGCATGAAGTAGCAAGTGTAGCCGAGGCACAGATTGCCGTCTTCCTTGCCCTTGCGCACGAGGTCGTTATAGGCCTCCTGCAGCAGGTCCTCGAAGTAGATCAGATGCTTTAAGTCACGCATTATGTGTCACCTTCCCTCTCATTGAGCAATATCTGTTTTATATGCGGTTAGCCTGTCCAGGCGGTCAGCCATCTTGGTTCAGGGCACACTAAGCCACATATATACTATTGGTATAATTTTAATGCCTTTGTTATATTTGTGTCAACGGAAATGGCATCCCTCTATGGGGGATTTCAGCTATTTTTTGTATTTTTTCCGTACTTGCTTTTACCAGCTGGTCAGCATCTTCTATATAGGGTCGGAAGGCACCTGTTTGACACAATTTACAGTTACCATTCGGACAAAATAAGAGGGATCTGCGGAGAGATTCTTCATCCGCAGATCCCTGTTCAGTTCCTGTCTGATCTCTATTTCAGTTTGCCCAGATACACATCTTCTTTGATGCGCATGATCGAGTAGAGCATGTCGATGAACGGAGCGTTCACGCCGTTCTTCTCCGCCAGCCTTTTGATGTATCCGGCGATATATTCGTTCTCCGTCGGGCGGCTTTTGATGACGTCCTCGAGCATGGAAGTAAGTTTGGACTCCTTGTAGCTCATGAAGTAATGCATGACGTCGGCGATATCAGCTTCCGTGATCAGCACATCTTCTGTGGCAGCGACGAATTTGTACTCCTGCATGATGGTGCGCGCTACTTTCTGGGCTTCGCGCGAATGCTTGAACATCGCGTAGTCAAGGTCGGTGAGTGCCGTCAGCGCATTGCCGGAAACGTTGAGCATCAGTTTGCACCAGATCGCGTGTCTGATGTCGTCCTCGAGCTCGCACGGAACGCCTGCGTCGCGGATCACATCGTATACCGCTCTGGCATATCCCTTAAGGCCTGTAAAATTCTTGCCGAGATGATACACTCCGGGATTCTGATACACGATATCATTCCCATAGATCCTGGTGTTCGGCCCCTGAACGAATCCTTCGAGCACGATGTTCTCCGGCAGATGCTCGCGCAGATAATCATAGGAGAACAGTCCGTTCTGGAGCGGCAGTATGACAGTGTCAGGGCTGATCATACCTCTGATCTCGCTGACTGTCTCTTCGATGCTGTAGTTCTTGACGCATATGAAGAGAATGTCGACCTGCTCGCCTTCGTATGTGGCAGGCGTGATGACCTTAGGCTTGAACGGTTCTCCGTTGATATGTATCTTGCCGCTGCTGAGTCTGGCTGCATGCGCTTCGTCGGACAGCAGCGCAAATCTGTCGCCGTAATGCCGGTAAAGCATGTGTGCGAGCGGTGATCCTGTCGCGCCGAGTCCGATCACAGCGATCAGGCCATCGCCTTTCTGCAGTTCCGGTGCGTTTGGCGTATCTATACGAGATATTGTACCGTTGGTTTCCATGGCACGCTCCTCTTCAGATCATTGTAGTAATGAGATGTAGACCTCACTTCTCTGAAATATTATAATAAATGCAGCAAAAAATCCACAAGAGGGGGTAATCCTATGTGCAACAGCGATCACGAACACACTGAATGCCACGCCCACACTCATGAACATGAGCACGGCGGCCACTCACACGTACACACTCACGCGGACGGAACGGTCCACAGTCACAGCCATGCGGCAGCATCGTCTCCTGAGGAGGCTCTGGCTCTGCTCACATATATGCTCAGCCACAACCGCCATCACGCAGAGGAACTGCACGATCTCGGACACTGCTTCGATGAAGTCGTCAGCGATCTGATCCACCAGGCAGTCGATAAACTCGGCGAGAGCAACGATCTCATCGAGCAGGCACTGTCACTGATCAAGAACGCATGATAACACTTTGGGGCTTGTGCTGGAATGCTCGGCACCCATTAAATAGCTGGGGGGCGTATTTTCCATACCAAGGAGGAATTTAGCATGAAGAAGAAACTATTAGCTATCGTTATGATGTTTGCCATGACTCTGTTCCTGGCTGCATGCGGAGGCGCCGAAGGTGTCAAAGAAACGACTCTGCCTGAGTCGACGGCTGAGCCTAACGCGGGAGTCCTCGAAGTCGTATTTGCCGCACCGGAAGGCTGGACCGTTTCTGACGTTTTCCCTGGCAGTACCATGCAATTCACTAATTCGGATTCAGCATTTACTCTGAGCTTGTCTTCATTAACAGAAAGAGATATCAGCACGATGGAGGGCGAGGACAGCTCCCTGAGTGTTCAAGAATACTATGAAAAATATCACATCCCTACCGAAGAAACTCTGAAAGACTATGACGGAGAATTCTCAACAGTTAAAGTATGCGGTACAGACGGACTTTACTTCAAGTCAAGGCGCGGGGCAGACGGATTTATCTCCATAGGCACATCCTGGATATACAACAATGTTATCTATTCACTGGGAATGTTTAACCCTGACGCATATGATGATCAGGGCAATGTCAAGGAAGGCGCTGTGACAATAAGCGACGATGAGATCGCCCTGTATGAGAGTGCTCTTGCCAGTGTCAAGCCTGGTGACGGAACAGCATATTCCGGAGAAGTTCCGACGGAAGAGTCGATCGGATCTTTCACATATGATATTCCGGAAGGATTTACAGCAGATCCAACTGATATCTGGAAAAACGGCGTCACCTTCCACAAAGATGGCAGCGATGTTACTTTGGATCTGTACTATACCGGTGAAGATGATCTCGACCAAGTCACAATGGGCAACGGTAAGAATCCAACTTCTGCAGAGGAGTATTTCAACAGCATGGCCGACTGGGGAGAGCCTACAACGATAGCCGGCTTCAAAGGCACTATCGAGAACACCCCGGATGATGATGGTGCTCTCTATTACGCTTCCGCAAGATTCCTTGCAGATGATGGCGTCTATGAGATATCCATGAGTACAAATGCGTGGGACGACAATGGTGATCTCAAAGAAGACGCAGCGTCCCTGTCTGATGAAGACATCGCGACATTCAATGCATTCGTGGAATCGGTCAGGAAGAAATAGGCGCGGGTAGACGAGATATAGAATTAAAACAGCAGAAGGAAAGCAGGGTGCCCAGCAGATAAATCGGGCACCCTGTTTAAGTGCAGAGTATAAGTGCAGAAATGTTTTATGCCTCAACAGCGCATCGTCTGCAAGTATCGATCGCGCATCGTCTGCGAACTTTGTCTGCGCATGTCAGCCGCGCACGTTTTTCTTACGCGCTGTCTACCACATGTTCTCGTCCGGAATATTCTCGAGTGATGGGTCGAGTGGTTCTTCGCGGAGGACGGTTCTCATGTACTGGCTGAACTCATCGCGGATCGCCTGACGTGTGTATACGCGAGGGTCGCAGAGGTCGTGGCAAACCCAAACTACATGGATGCCGCGCTCGCGTCCCTGTTCTTCGAACATTCCGTGCAGTCCGTCGAGGGCTTTGCACGACATGTGCTCCCACATCATTACCATATCAGCGTTCATCTTCTCGCAGAACTCCCAGAGCTCGTCGACGAGGACTTTGTATCCGCCGTGTGTACGGTTACGCATGATCATGTTCTCATTGAGCCATGCCATATCGTAGTATGCTTTCTCTCTGTTCTCCGGAGTGTCATCTTCGGAGATCATGCTGGTGTTGACCATCGAAAGCATATCTGTCAGCGGGAGTACGCCCCAGCAGTTGATCATCCAGTAGAGCATATGGATGTTGTACTGCGGCTGAACGCCCCAGATGATGCATCTGTGCCTGTATTCAGGCGCCATCATGGTCTTTCTCTTATATCCGCGCTGTACGAGCTTGGTGATCTTCTTGTCGATCGGTGGGAATTCCGCCGATCTGCCGCAGTTGCCCATGTAGTTCGTATCGTTGTACAGCGAGAATACCGATCCGACGAACTGCGGATAATCGGTGCAGTTGATGTCCAGCCACTCCTGGCGGTGACGCGTCGCGTCATTGACTCTTGCGGCGCACTCGAAGTAGCGCTTCCAGTTCCACTTCTCGCCTGCATGCTCTTCGACGAACTTGTTCGCAGCCTTGATATCGTTCGCTGCATAATCCTGAACATCGTCCTCGCGGTGACGCATCGGAGCAGCGAGCTGGAATGTAGGGATACCGTATTCTCTCTCAAGTCTGCTTGCGATAACTCCGTTGCCCATCAGTGAGCCGTCGCATGTGGTGTTGACCTGAACAGCGCAGCAACCGAGTACGGCAAAGTCATCGTCGATCGAGATGCCGGCCTCCGCCTCAGGCATCGGGCATACATCGCCCGGGATACCGAATTCCTGTGCGACGTCGAGATAATGTGTCGTCGAGTACTGCGTCAGGAGGTTCGCTACGAACATGGTCGGGACCTCTCTGAGGATCGCTTTGGTCTCGTCAAATCCCATCATGAACGCTGTCATCGCGTTCTCGTCAGTCAGTACGCAGTGGCGGGAATACTCTTCATCGTTGCCGGTCCTGCGGTCGCCTCTGAAGATGTTGTCCATCGTCTTGGCAACGTCGTAGATGACAAAATTCATAGCGGTATGCGTAATGCGCAGCGGCTCATCGCGCAGACCCATCGTGAATTTGTCCATCATGTGCGGAACTGCCAGATAGTTCGCCATCCATCTATAGCGGAACATGGCTTTGACATTGCGAGGTTTGACGATAAACTTCGCAAGGATCGACATGATGTACAGCCATCTTGTGTAATCATACAGGGTGTCCTTGACGCCTCTCCACTCACGTCTTCTCATGACCTTGCTCTTGCCGTTGGTCGGATAGAGCTTGCCAAGATTCTGATCGCCCTTGCGTCTCTTAGGGTTGGTGATCTTCTTAACCTGTTTGAATGCCATTACCTGTCACCTCCCTGGAGTTTCTTGATCTCAATGCTCTCAACAAATGCCTGGATACGCGTACGCATCTGCCCTGCACCTGAAGCGATATTGTACGGTCTGTCTACCGAAAGTACCGGGAAACCATAGTCTTCGCGGAGCATGTGGGATCCGAGCATTCTCTCGTAAGCCCACGGATCGCAGAATTTGACCTGCTCGTAGATGATACCGTCCGCACGGTATTCCTTCGCGACATCGTTCACGTATTTCTTGCGGCCGTAGACTTTGTCCATGTTCATCATACGCGGGCACTGTCCCCAGTATACATAGTGGCGGCAGACCTGTGTCAGGATGTCCTCATCGGAATCCTTGTCGATGACGATCGGCTCTCTGCCCGGGAACGATCCGAAGCAGTATCTGTCTGCGCAAACGTAAGTATCGCAGCCTTCGATCAGCTTGATGAATGCAACATCGTCGACTTCCGATCCGACGACCATGACGCGCGCGCGCCACTTCTTGCCGTCCGGCTCTCTCATTTTGACTTCTTCGAGCGTCTCTCTGAGCTTGTCGATCACCAGATATTTCGGCGCGACATAGGTCGCAAGCGTAAATACTGCGAATTCGTAGCCTGTGATTCTCGGATCGTCCTCCTTGCGGAACTCGCCGAGTTCTCTGAGCAGGCGGCAGACTTCGTTATGTTCTTCTACTGCTTTGAGGATCGCCTCGTCGGAGATATCGATGCCGTAATTCTCGTGCAGCGGCTTGAGAATGTGGTTCTTGCACTGCAGCACCAGCAGATCGACACCGTTCTCATCTGCCTTGAGCGGAATCTCCATGAACTGGTAGAAGAAATTCTTCTTGCCTTCATTCATGGTATTCAGCAGATACATGTTCTCAGCTGCGCGGTTCATCATCGTGCATCCGTCTGCCGCGATGAGACAGTCTGCGAAGTTGAATCCTCCCTCGATCGCTCTCTCCAGAAGCGCGCGGCTCGTCTCGCACAGGAGATTGGTCATGTAATATGTCGCAATGTCCAGCGAGCCGGAATTAGGCGCAAAAAGACGAACCGAGAACGCGTTGCCCAGGTTCATGAGCGGCTCCGGCAGGTTCTCGCATGTGAACGCTGCACAGATCTTGCCGTCAGCCTTAGCCTGTTCGATCAGTTCGTTGTTGGCATTCTGGAGGAGGTCCTCAAAGTACAAAAGATGCTTGAGATCTTTCATAGAACACCTCTTTCTTATTTCCCTCTCTCATAGATGCAAAAATCGTATTTCGGTTCCCGTAGCACTATGGCGGTTCCGAAATACGACTCCCGTTACCTTTGTTAAAAGTGTAACTCTAGGAAGTTGTTTTTTCAAGAACTAATGGCTGCGGGTCATTCATTTTCCTCCTTGCGGGTTGCGCGGCCTTCCGATAGATGGCAAAATGATTTGTATCAGAAACAGGCGGTATCGCGGGGAGGAAGGACAATTCCATGACAGAGATAGAGAGAATGAAGGCCGGGATGCTCTATGATCCCGGGATCGAAGAGCTGCTGGCAGAACAGATGCGCGCGCAGGATATGATGCATGAATTCAACATGCTCAAGCCTTCGCAGTCTGCTGAACAGCAGGAATACATGAAGAAAATGTTCGCTGAATGCGGCGAGAACACTTATCTCCAGCGGCCGGTATACGCCAACTGGGGCGGCCGCAACGTACATCTTGGATCGAACATCTACGCCAATTTCAACCTGACACTCGTAGATGACGGACACATATACATCGGCGACTATGTGCAGTTTGGCCCTAACGTCACAGTCGCTACAGCCGGTCATCCTGTACTGCCTGAGCTGAGGAGCAACGGGCCGTTCTATCAGTACAACAAGGACGTACATATCGGCAATGCCGTGTGGATCGGCGCGGGATCGGTCATCTGTCCAGGCGTGACGATCGGTGAGAATACCGTGATCGGCGCTGGCAGTGTCGTGACAAAAGATATCCCGGCCAATGTCGTGGCGTATGGCAACCCGTGCAGGGTCGCACGCCCGATAGGTGACCGGGACAGAGAATTCTATTTCAGAAACGAGCGGATCGACTGGGACGAACTTAACCGAGCATCTCAGTAAATTTCTTCATGACGCCAGGGATATCGATGGTCTGCGGGCAGACCTTGGCGCATGAACCGCACCCTATGCATGCCGACGGCAGTTTGTCCTTGTCGAAAGCTGCCAATGCCATCGGCGCGATGAATCCGCCTTCGGAATAGGCGTGCTCGTTGTACAGCGCAAGGATCCTAGGTATATCCAGTTCCTGCGGGCAATGTGTTGTGCAGTACTTGCAAGCCGTGCACGGAACCGTTCCGGCGCCCTTGCCTGTCACGTCAAAGTGTGCCGCTGTGAGCAGTGCCGCAATATCATCCTCCAAAATCATATGCTTCTCGCTGAAGAATTCGATATTCTGTTTGAGCTGCTCCAGATCCGACATTCCGGAGAGTATCATTGTGACTCCCGGAACAGATTCGAGGAATCCGAAAGCCCAGTTAGCAGGTGTCCAGTCCGGATTGCTCTTGGCGAGGAGCTTTTCTGCGCCAAGGCAGGACTTCGCAAGCTTACCGCCTCTCAGACCTTCCATGACCCAGATAGGAATTCCCAGATTGTTGAGTTCTTCGACCTTGGATCTGGCATCCTGGAATTCGAAGTCCAGATAATTGAGCTGGATCTGGCAGAATTCGATATCCCTCCAGTACTTCTTGATGAATCTGTGCATCGTTTCCTGTGTGCCGTGGCATGAGAAGCCCAGATGCCTGATCCTGCCGGCTTCTTTCTGTTTGACCAGGAAATCTCTCAGTCCGATCTCATCATCCAGATACTTGTCTATATTCATCTCGCAGACGTTGTGGAACAGGTAGAAATCAAAATAGTCCACCTGGCACTTCTCCAGCTGCTTCTCGAAGATCTCCTCTATATGGTCAAAGTTCGCAAGATCGTATCCCGGGAATTTGGATGCCAGGTAGAAGCTGTCACGATCGTACTTCGACAGCGCTTCTCCGACGACGATCTCACTGTTGCCTCCGTGATAGCCCCAAGCAGTATCGTAGTAATTGATACCGTTCGCCATGGCATAATCGACCATCTCCTGCACCTGTGCAGCATCCGGTCTGTTGTCATCACCATCGACCACCGGCAGTCTCATGCAGCCGAGGCCGAGCGCCGACAGTTCCAGATCCTTAAATCCGTTGTAATACATCTGCTTTCCTCGCTATTCCTTGCTATTCTTTGACGATGATATAGTTGTCCATCAGATCGATCTTCTCGAGCTGACCATCGAAGACCGTGCGGATCCCCATGATATCTGTGAAGTAGATATGATCGTCCACGATTTTGATATCTGCTACATTCTTCGCCAGCAGATTGGCGTCATCAACACTGTTCCTGTATACATTTGAAAGACACATATCTGTTCTCCTTCCCGGATCTATCAAATTCTCTCTGCAATGATGACTCTGTCCAGTCCCGCTAGATCCTTAGCCTTGCGTATGTCGGTAAAGCTCTTGTTCTTACCGAGCAGTCTCTTGACCGAGCCTGCCTGATCCGCACCGATCTCCAGCACGAGAACCCCGCCCGATCTCAGATGTGAGCTTGCTTTGTTTGCAATGATCCTGTAGAAATCCAGTCCATCTTCCCCGCCATCAAGCGCCTGCTTCGGCTCATGGTCACGAACCTCGACCGACAGTCTCTCCATGTCACCGCTCTTGATATACGGCGGATTGGAGATGATCATATCGTATACTCTGTCATCCGGCAGAGCTTCGAACATATCGCCAAGCAGGAAAACGCATCTCTTGCTGACGTCATTGAGTTCCGCGTTGCCGATCGCTGTGTGCAGCGCGTCCTCGGACGCATCTGTCATGGTGACGATCGCCTCCGGTATGATCGACGCGATGCTGATACCGATCGCTCCGCTTCCGGTGCACAGATCGAGAACGTCAGGATGCGGCCATCCTCTCCCTTTGATTATGTTGATTGCCTTCTCAACGACCACTTCTGTGTCGAGACGCGGGATCAGCACGTTCGGATTGACTCTGAACGGCAGCCCCATGAATTCCTGCGATCCTACGATGTACTGGACCGGTGTCCCCATGAGTCTCTTCTGGATCCTGTCCTCGAATACGTGGAAATCATCCTCGTTCATCAGCTCCTTGCCGCGCGTGATGAGTTCCGTACGTGTCAGACCGGTCGCATAGGACATGATCATGACAGCTTCGTTCCTGCCGTTATCGATCATGCTGAGTGCCGCCTGCCCCCATTTGAGCGCATTCTCGATCGTCGTGATATCGTTGGTAAAACGGTTTGCCATCGCGCGTTCCTTGGCCGTCTCTTTGTAATGATCGGCGATTCCCTGCTGCAGCGAAACTGCTTCAGGATCAAGGATGATCGTTGTATAGCCATGATGGTCGATCTCATCCAGGAATTTGATCGCTTCGTTGATCGCTTCTTCCTCCGCCTCTTCGCTCTCATGCTCGACTTCGTCAGGCATCTTCTTGCTCAGCGCTTCTGAACCGATCCTCCACATCTCGTCAGGGAGAAGGTTGCCGTCGATATCGACAAAGCCCGCAAGCTCCGGTGTGTCTGCATCGACGAGCACTGCTTTGAGCGAGAGTATCGCGACCTCGAGCTGTTCATTCGTCGGTTCTGCCGTTGTGAGCTTCTGCAGCATCAGCCCCGGATAGCTCAGGATCTTGACCACCGTTCCGTTCGATCTGCCTGCCCATTTGAGCAGCTCAAAGCTGATGCCGGCGATCACCGGGATCAGCAGCAGTCTCGACAGGATCCTCCAGAACAGGTTCGGCCAACCCAGGAAGCTGAACAGCAGCAAGCTGATGATCAGCACGAATACGAGGAAGCTGGTACCGCACCTCGGATGCAGTGGGTAGAACTGCTGCGCGTTCTCCGGAACGAGCTCCAGACCATTCTCGAAACAGTGTATCGTCTTGTGTTCAGCTCCGTGATACCGGAACAGCGTCTTGATGTCCTCCATCCGCCGTATGCCGGCCACATACCCGATGAACATGAGTATCCTGAGGATTCCTTCTATCAGGTTGAGCACGATCGCATTCGTGATCCATCTGCTCAGGAAATTGACGGCCCATGTCGGAATGACAACGAAGAACACGATCGAAACAGCGATCGCGAATAAGAGCGCAGTCGTCATCAGGAAGTTCCATGCTGCCTTGGCGCCAAACTTCTTATCGATCCAGCTCTCGATTTTGCCCGGTTCCTCTGAATACTGTTCCGGCGCGTAAGTCTCCAGTATGTTCGCTGAATCCATCAGCGTTGACATTCCTGTGATCAGTGAGTTCGCGAATGCCACGATGCCCCTGACGAACGGGACTTTCATGACAGGCTTTGGTGCAGGTTTCTTCTTCGTCTTAAGGTAGAGCTCTCCCGAAGGCATGCGCATCGCAAGCGCGATGCGGTCCGGTCCCTGCATCATCACGCCTTCCATCACGGCCTGGCCGCCGATCGCGGTCGGGCACGCTCCTTGTATGAATATTTTGTCGTAATCTATTTTACTCATTGTCCCCCTCTTATGAACGATGCTGTCCTACTGCATCTTCTTGAGCATGAAGTTGACAAAATCAGCATTGTTCTTAGTGCTGGAAAGATTGTCTATGATCTCTTCAGTCACATCCATGACACTGCCGGACGACATTGCCCTTCTCAGCATGAACATGACGGAATATTCTTCCGGTGTGAGGAGCAGATCCTCTCGTCTCGTCCCGGATTTGTACAGATCGATCGCAGGGAAGATCCTGCGCTCACTGAGCTGTCTGTCGAGGTGCAGCTCCATGTTGCCGGTTCCTTTGAATTCTTCGTATATCACGTCATCCATCCTGCTGCCGGTCTCAACCAGAGCAGTCGCGAGGATCGTGACGCTTCCGCCTTCCTCGATGTTGCGGGCAGTACCAAAGAATTTCTTTGGCGGATGCAGCGCTCCCGGATCCAGACCTCCTGACAGCGTTCTGCCGGATGACGGTACTTCCATGTTGTACGCTCTCGCGAGCCTTGTGATCGAGTCGAGGAGTATCATGACATCCTTGCCGGATTCCGCCAGTCTCTTGGCACGCTCGATGACCATCTGCGCCACCTTGACATGATGCCTCGTCTCCTCATCGAATGTCGAATATATGACCTCGCCGCGGTGCAGACTCCTCTTCATATCCGTGACTTCCTCCGGTCTCTCGTCGACAAGGAGGACGATCAGCTCGATATCCGGGTATTTCTGCTCGACGGCAGCGGCGATCTTCTTGAGCAGGACTGTTTTGCCGGCCTTAGGCTGCGCAACGATCAGTCCTCTCTGGCCTCTGCCGATCGGCGCGACCAGATCCATAACTCTGGTCGAGAGGTCGATGCTCGAAGTCTCGAGCACGATCTTCTGATCCGGGAAGATCGGTGTCAGATTGTCGAAATGCGGACGTCTCTTCGATGCCATCGGATCCATGCCGTTGACGGTTTTCACGTAGAGCAGCGCCCCGAATCTTTCGTTAGCGCGCGGTTTGCGCGTGATACCGAGGATCTTATCGCCTGTCCTGAGGCCAAACCGTCTGATCTGGCTGTTCGAAACGTATATGTCCTTGCTGGAAGTGAGGAAGTTATCGAATCTCAGGAAGCCAAAACCGTCCTCCGCGATCTCAAGGATCCCCTCGACCTCAGGGCGCTCTTCCTGCGCATCCTGTGCTTCAGCGTCCTGAACATCCGCCGCTTCAGGCAATTCCGTAACTGCAGAGGTTTCAGCAGCATCCAGTTCTTCAATGCTGATGTTGTTGAGTTCTTCTGACATAAATTCCTCCTGTTATAATTCTTCGTTAGCGCCGACTGTCGTCAGGATCTCTTCCTCAGACTTGTCTACCTGACTGACCTGCAGCTTATCTGCGTCTTCAGGATCTATCGGCTCATTAAGGGCCAGCAGCGTCGGCGAGAGATATACTGTCGACAGCTGTTTGCCGTCTATACTGATGATCGATCTCTCTGTGAAATTCTGCCCTCTGATGTAGTATCTGTCTCCGATCTTGACGGTCTCCTTGATGGAAATAGCTTTGTGTCCCATCTGCATATCGACCCGTTCGTAAGGATTGCTGCCGCCATAAGCATACTGTTTGCCGTAGAGCATATCGTATGCCAGCGCTTCCATATCGTCCAGATAGTCAGGATCTTTGGATTTGTTGGTCTGCTGGTAGTCGAAAAGTATTCCCTCATGCAGCAGTCCTGCGTATCTGAGCAGCACTGCGCCGCTCTGATAAGAGTGCAGCGTCCTGTCCTTCTTCCCCAGTCCGAAGTTGTTCCAGATCACATAGCGGGTCTGGTACAGATCGTCCGCCTTGTAGTTCTCTTCCTTGACGTCCAGTGCCGGTATGTGATCGCCGTAGATGAGCATTATCGTAGGCTGTTCAGACTCTTCGATCCTGCTTATGAGGTCGCCGATGAATGTATCCATCTCGTGACACTCATTGAGGTAGTACTCGTATTTCCACTTAGTCTCCTCGTCTTCCGCCGTCACTGTTGTATACGGATGTTTGAAGACCTGTTCGGTAGGATATGCTCCGTGCCCCTCGACTGAAATAACGTGCAGGAAATCGCTCTCTTCTGTGGATTCCATGATCTCCATGATCTCATCGGTCAGCACGGTATCTTTGCACCAGTTCGTCGGAGTGAAAGACACGTCGTTCATGTATTCGACTGATGTGAACGTGTCAAATCCAAGGTTGGCGTACACTTCGTTGCGATTGTAGAACAGCGCTCTGTGATTGTGGAGCGCACTTGTCGCGTAACCGTGATTCTTCGCGATATAGGCCATACTCTCGAGCGTGTTCTCTCTGAGTCTGCCTTTGTACGGATACTCTCCCGGTCCGAAGAATTTGGCGCTGATGCCGGTCAGGACCTCAAATTCGGTATTGGCGGTTCCTGCGCCGCATGCAGGAACTATAAATCTTCCCGACGAATAGTTGTCATACAGTTCGTTGAATACCGGGGTAGGATCCTTATCGACCTTGATGTTGGCGTAATCCTGCGCAACGGTGAAGGACTCCATCTGCAGGACGATGATATTCGGATGATCTGTGCTGTCATCTTTGACGATCGGAGCAGTGTCGGTGCCGCGGGTCGTTTTGTCCTCGAGGAGTTTGGTGATCATCTCCTGTGAGTACCCTCTAGGTTTTGAAATGCCTGCGTTTGCGGATGTCATGATGAAACAGTAAGGCAGTCCGTAATCGCGGTACGCGTAGTTGAGGTTCCCGAAGAAGGTCCCGATGATCCCATTGTGAAGCGCTGCGTATGAAGCGCCGAATGTGAGCGCAACGGTAAGAAGTATCGCCGCAATGCTCTTGGTATACCTGATGTTCTTCCATTTCTCGCTTCTGACGAAGATGATGACGATCGCAAAAACACCAAGCGCCAAGCCTGCGATCAGCAGGGCTATCTCCCACATAGCGTAATATGTGGTCATAATAGTCAGTCCGTCAGCGAGATTCTGGAGGTCGTACAGGGTGAATGGGGTCATCCTCGAGAGCAGTATGGTGCCATTGACTGTTCCGAGTATGATCCATAACAGAGATATGATAAACCACGCGAATCTCCTCCTCCTGAACAAGAGGGCGAAGGTCATCGTGCAGAATATGATCAGCGTATTGTACAGGAACACCACCGGATGGGTGAATGCCCACCTGAAACCCTCGACAGGACCGGTCGAAAATCTCGCGAACCACTCCAGATAGAAGTTGATGACGATCGCAGCGACTGCCATCAGCATGATGTATTTGACCTCATGCCGGTCCGCATCGAAGTATTTCGACGCTCTGCGAGGGAACACCTTGAGAAATCCTCTGCCCAACAGATGTCCGAGCTTAACGAACGGAATCGCTATCAGGCCGAGAAACCTTTTTATATAGTCAAGCAATTCATGCCTCCTTGAGAGAATCCGCCAGTCTGGCGAATTCCTCCATACTGAGACTCTCCGCACGGCGTTCATGTTCGATTCCCGCGCAGTCGAGAGCATCAGCTATAGATTGTTTGTCATGATCTCCGAGCGACATCAGCGAGTTGAGCAGGGTCTTGCGCCTCTGCATGAACCCCGCTTTGATGCAGCGGAAGAAGAGCTCTTCGTCCCGGACTTCCACCGGGGCTTTATTGAGAATGTCCATCCTGAGGACGACCGAATCGACCTTAGGTGACGGGTAGAAGCACTCCCTGCCTACATCGACGATCTTCGTGACCGTTGAGTAGTAATGCACGGAGTAAGTGATCGCTCCGGCAAGTTTGGTACCCGGCTCGGCGGCGATCCTGTCACCGACTTCCCTCTGCATCATCGCAGTGATGCTGGACGCACCGGTATCCGCCTCGAGCAGCTTCATGATGATCGGGGTAGTGATGTAATACGGGAGATTTCCGACGATCCTGACGTCTTCCAGTCCGTATTCTTCGAGATTTCTGTCTATCAGGCCGCGCAGATCGACTTTGAGGATGTCGTCGTGAATGATCTCAACGTTGCCGAGACTGTATGTCTTGACTCGCAGACCCTGGATCATCCTCTCATCGAGTTCGACTGCGATGAGGCGGCCTGCTCTCTCTGCCAGCGGTAAAGTGAGCGCGCCGGTGCCTGGCCCGATCTCGATGACCAGCGACTTATCAGTAACGCCGCTGCCTTCAACGATCGCCTGTATCACGTCTTCATCGATAAGGAAATTCTGGCCGAGGCTCTTTGCCGGCCTGACTCCCAGGCCTTGTGGTGCCTTAGTCCTGAATGTTCTGTTCTTTGATCCTGATGACCGTTTCTTCGAGCTCATCTGTTCCTATGTTCCATCCTCTGAGTTTGCGGAGCAATGCTTTTGCATTGCCGTAACCAATGCCCAAAGCCCTGCAGACTTCTTCTCTCAGCCGGGCTGCGTCCGGTGTTCCGGCTAGTCCCAGCCTCATTAGATCATCCATCGTTACCGTTTCCGTCCCTGCCGGCTCCGCAGAGCAAGCCCTCTCGTTCAGCGAAAGCGCCTGCCTCAGCGCATCTGCGACAGCTTGTGGATCAGCATTTTCAATGCCGATATCGTCTCCGCTTACCGTATCGCACCTTGCCATCCAGCACTGGATCGCATCGGGATATTTCTGCGTGAGTCTCTTCCTTATGCGTTCACCTGCACTATCGGGGTCGGTCAGGATGATGATCCCTTTCTCCTGATATGCTTTATCTATTATCCCCCAGGTCTCTGCGGTTATCCCGTAACCGTGGGTCGGGATGATCAGCGCCTCGCAGGCTCTCGAGACGACTTCGACATCGTCTCTGCCTTCCACTATGATCGCCTGGCTGATCCTGAGTTTCTCTGTATCGTGATCGTTTGACATCTTAATGATCAGTTCTTGTCACTGCTTTCTTCTGTTGAAGTGCCGGCCTCTCCTGTTTCACCGTTTTCTTCAGTATTGGCGGTTTCTTCGGCATCGCTCTTTCCGTCATCGAATACAAACATGATCTCACCCGGATCCAGCAATCTCAGCTGTTTGCGGGCCTGATCCTTGATGTATTCCTTGTCGCCGACGGTCTCAAGCTCTTTGGCGAGGCGGTCTCTCTCAGCTTTGAGCTCAGCCTGCTGTTTCCTCAGAGCATAGTTCTCCGCCTTGAGTCTAATGATCTCACCGCCGCACATTGTCAGGATTATTCCGAGCACCACAATAATAGCCAGAACACGCAGTCTCTTCTTGCGGGCTGCGATCCTTCTCCTGCGTTTGATCCTTGCCTGGATCTCAGCCTTGAATGCCTCATCGACACCCTTATCCATGGCAGCCGAAAGATCATCGGTTCCTTCTTCCGATGTTCCTTCGCTTGCTGCCTCCATCTCCTTCTCCAGTTCAGGGTCAGTAGCCGGCGCATCGTATTCCGTTGTCCACTGATAGCTTTGCTCTTCTGACACTTTATATCCTCGCTAAATTCCCAGATATGGTCTCGGATTGACCGGTGTTCCGTTCAGGATGATCTCGAAGTGCAGGTGAGGTCCTGTGCTGTTGCCGGTACTTCCTACCAGGCCGATGACCTGTCCCTGATATACTTCATCACCGACATTGACATATATTGCGCTGCAGTGTCCGTATCGGGTGACACGTCCGTTGCCGTGATCTACGTCTATGCAGTTTCCATAGCCGGAGTACCAGCTCGCGCGGATAACAGTACCTCCGTCTGTTGCCATGAATGGCGTACCTGTCCTGATAGCCATATCTATGCCTGAATGCAGACGTCCCCATCTAGGTCCGAAGTTGGAAGTGAGGGTGTAATGTTCAAGCGGTACCAGATAAGTTCCGGTTGGTGCAGTTCTCGGTCTTTCCGCAGTTCCTATAAGGATGATCTTGTCGCGGCCTTTCCTTATGATCTCTGTACTCTCTTCATCTCTGTCGGTCACTTCTCCGCCGACCTTGGTGATCGTACCGGTGAAGACCTGGATCTGATCTCTTCCCTCTTGCTCTACGTGGGTATCACCCTCGTAATACTCATCAGAATCCTGCTTGATCGTCTCGAATTCTATGACTTCTCTCAGTTTGCCCTTCTCGACCATCTGGACGCTGACCGGATCATTATCCTTGTGGATGCAGACTTTGTCGCCCTGCTCTATCTCGGTGATGACGTTCTCGTTATTCTCATCGTAGATATTGATTGGATCCACACCGAAAGTCCTCGCGAGACTTCCTATGCTCTCGCCGGTCTCAACGATATGGTAATACTGAGTGCTGCCGCCTTCCGTCATCATCTCAAGAGCGTCACTGTTGCTCTGAACGCTTGTCAGCAGCACATTGATCGGCTGTATTGCAAGTTCATTGGTAAATTCTGAAGACACGACTTTCATGCCGGTATCCGGCTCGCTCAGGACTGCCATCGACTGTTCAAGGAGTCTCTCCGCATCTTCACTGCTCTTGACGACAGCTGCCAGATTCTTTCCGTCGTAGATTCCGTATGCTTCTGTCTCGATATCTGTCAGATATACCAGTTTGTTGATCGCAGTATCCGAATCATCAAGGCTCTTGCCTCTGCCGTCGACGAGATTGAACGTTACATTCTGATTGGTGACGAATTTGATCTCTGCTCCATGCGAACTGTTCTCGGAGAGTTTCTCACCTGCGATCTCCAGTACGCCTGTTACATCCTCCTGGTTGTTGACATATCCGAGGATCTTGCCGTTGTACGCGTATTCATAGACTGTGTACTTGTCAAAGATCGCCAGTACTACAGCAACTACGATACCGATGATCAGCATGGCTGTTCCTATCGTTCTGCGTGACTGTCTGTAAGACGAAGCGATTTTGTGACTTTCCCGGATAAAATCTTTGCCGAGTCTGCCCGCCGTCGCGTCCATCCCGGTCTGTATTCTGTCGTGGAGGTTGACGAGCGCTGCTGCCGGACCGGCTTTCGCCGCGGATCTTTCGAGTCTGGCCGCTAATTTCGCAGCTTCCTCATCACTCAGCTCTTCCCTGTTGAACAGAGGGGTCTTCTTACCGGCAGGCTTCTTCGCCTTCTTCTCCGGAGCCTTTTCTTCTGAAGGTCTTTCTTCCGGAGTCTTCTCTTCCGTATCTTCCGGCATCGTCTCTTCCTGGGCGATCTCCTCAGTTATCTGCGGCTCATCCGCCTGAGGCTGTTCCACTTCATCGCTCTGAGCCTGCACTTCTTCTGTGACAACAGCTTCCTCCTGAACGTCTGCATCAGTATCTTCTACAGCGTCTGCTTCCGTATCCGGTTCAGCCTCTGCATCAGACTCTGCACTCATCAGCTCTTCAGGCTCAATGAATGTCGCTTCGCCCGGCTTGATATTATGCTCCGCAAGATATTTGGCGTAAGCCAAAGCCAGAGTCTGCATTTCCTCTTCTGTGATTTCCTGCGGCTCAGTCTCTGCCCTCTCTGCGTATATTTCTCTTTCGTGAGTTGTCTTTTCTTTTACTTCCCTGTCTGCTGGATCCATCTATAAGCCTCTTCTGCACGGTCTTTGCAGCACGTGCATACTCTTCCTTCATCTGTGTATCCGGTATCCTTACATATACTGCATCTGTATTTCCTCGTAAGGTAGTCCTCCGGATAGCCATTGCGGGTGAGAATCGATCTCTTCTCTTCTTCGAGAGCCCGCCGTCTCTCTCTCATCGCCATCCTGCGCTCCCTCGCTCCCGGCCCCGGTCCGAGGCTCAGGACTTCATTATTGAGGATCGTCTCGCTGGCGAATATATCTCTCATCGCCGGGACCTTGTCCATTACTTCATCGATCCTGGCGTTGTTGTTGCGTTCTTCTTCCTGCCTGATGTAATCATAATAGTCTCTCAGGACTTTGCGGCTGACTCTTGCCTCTGCATTGCGGTCTTCCGCTTTGAGATGCTTCTCTGTTCTGTCATCAGCCGGGCTGCTCGCTGCCGTGCTGCTGTTCTGCGCACGAGTGTTGATGCCGCCCTTCTCGAGCATCTTGTTCTCAAGGACTTTGTTGACATACCTGAGATTCGGCTCTCTGATACCGGCTGTCGCGTTGCATGCTTCCAGTACATCATTGATCGAACATCCCATGCCATCCAGCCATCTGTCCATGATCTCGCGCTCTGCAGGTGTAGGCAGGCGGTTGAAACTCAGCGCGCTGAACACCTTCCTGTAGAATTCGTTCCTGCGGCTGTGCCTGTCGAGCATCGCTTTGACCTGTGCGACATCCTTACAGCCTTCTTCTTTCCACCGGAGCGCGACCTTGCTGATGTAGTCGACGCTTGCTTTGTCGATATCCACACAGTAGCTTATCGCAAAATCCAGCACATCAGGCTCTATATTGTACACCTTGATCGCATCCGCAAGCTTGTTGGCCTCATGACGCGAAAGTGTTCTTCCGGTGAGCATCTGGTATTTGTCGAAGATCTCGCGCAGCTGCTGGTTGATCAGCCTTGCAATGATCGCCTCCGCGCCGTCTTCTGCCTCCTGCTCCGGCTCAGGCTGTGGGAATGATTCTTCTATGGTCTTGCCGTAGAACAGATCGATCTGTCTTACGAACTCGATCCCGTAATTCTCCGTGTCCCTGCTGCCTATGATCCTGACAAGTCCCTTCGACTCCCAGTATTTCCAGGCATTGTCGACATCCTGCTCGCTCATTCCGAGCGTCAGCGCCATAGTCCTGGAATCGATCTCCTCATTGAACTGTGCATACATAAGGCCAAAAAGAAACACCTTAACACAGTCTCCCGGTGCGTCCGGCAGGAATTCGTTGATGAACAGATTCTCTACTTGTGTTCTGTACAGGAAGATGTCCTTGCGGTCTCCTGTGGTGAATCTTGTGATTGCCATTCTGTATATTTTCGCCCTATATCGCTGCTAGAAGCCTGCAGTTGACTGTTCAGGTGCGAGATTGCCGAACTTGACGTATCTCGGTACCCACGCGAGTGTCGCAAGACCGACTGGTCCGCTGCGGTGTTTTGCGATATTGACCGTGCATGTGAGTCCCGTCGAAGCGTCAACCTGTGCTCTCTCGTCATCGTTCTGATAGTAATCGTCTCTCTTGAGGAAGATGACTACATCAGCGTCCTGCTCAATAGCGCCGGAGTCTCTGAGGTCGGAGAGTTTTGGCATGTGATCGCCTCCGCGCTGCTCCGGTCCTCTGGAGAGCTGTGACAGCAGCACGACCGCGCAGTCGAGCTCTTTCGCCATGATCTTGATAGATCTTGTGATGGCCGCGATCTCCTTCTCTCTCTGTTCTATACGGTAGCCGCCCATGCTCATCAGCTGAAGGTAGTCAATGACCACGAGGTCCAGGCTGCCCTTCTCCTGCTTGAATCTGCGGCATTTGTTCTTCATCTCGATCGGAGTGATCGAAGAGGACTCATCGATGACCATGTCAAGACCGTAGAAGCTGTCCTGAGCTGCGCTCAGACTCTCCCACTCATCCGCGGAGATATCGCCTTTACGGATATTCTCGAGCGGAACGCTTGACGTCATTGACAGGAGTCTCTGTCCGAGCTGGAGATTGGACATTTCCAGACTGAAGACCATGACCTTGTGGCCCAGTGATGCCGCATGTTCCGCAGCATTCAGTGCCCAGGCTGTCTTACCGACACCCGGTCTGGCCGCAAGGATAATGAGGTCGGTCCTCTGGAATCCTCCCAGGATCCTGTCTACATCCCTGAATCCGGTCTCGATGCCAGGCATCGCACCGCCGTTCTTCTCGAGCTCCTGGATCTCTTTGATATTCTCGAAGAGTACATCGTTGATATCGGTGTAGCTCGTCTTCTGCGTCTTGTGAGCGATCTCAAGGATCCTCTGCTCTGCGCTGTCGAGGATGTCTTCCGGCGGCAGCTCATCCGAATACGCTGATTCACGGATCTTCTCCGCTTCCTCTATAAGCTGTCTCATCCTGGACTTGTTGACGACCGTATCAGCATAGTATTTGGCGTTAGAGACCACGATCGCTTCGTCCATCAGCTTGCTGAGGTATGTGATACCTCCCACCATATCGGCGGTTTTGCGCTGACGCAGGGCAGAGTACACCGTTGTGATATCGATCCCGGTTCCCTTCTGCTCCATGTCGAGGATGGTCTTGTAGATCTCTTTGTGCTCATTGAGGTAGAAGTCATCCGGTCTCAAGAATCCGCTCACATCCGCGCGCGCATCCTGGCTCTTGAGCATCGCTCCGAGCACTGCCATCTCCGATTCTATGTCAGCAGGCGGCAGCAGTACGTTGTTATTTCTATCTTCGTCCATCTGTTATTTACCGCCTTCGATGCGGACTTTGACTTTAGCTGTGATGTCCTGGAAGACCTTGATCTCTACTTCTGTCGTGCCGGTCTCCTTGATAGGTTTATCGAGGATGATCTTCCTGCGGTCGATCTCTTCTCCTGTCTGCTCCTGGATCGCCTGAGCGATGTCCATGGATGTGATCGATCCGAACAGTTTGCCCTTGTCGCCTACCTTAGTCTTGACGACAACGCCTCTTCCTCTCAGCTTGGCAGCGAATTTCTCAGCCTCAGCTCTCTCCTGTGCGAGTTTCTCAGCGGCTCTTGCCTTCTCACGCTCGAAAGCTTTCTTGTTAGCCGGTGTTGCTTCTATTGCCAATCCGCCAGGGATCAGTTTGTTGCGTGCAAAACCATCGCTTACCTTGACGATCTGACCTTCTTTGCCTGTTCCCTTGACATCCTTCTTGAGAATTACTTCCATGACAGTTCTCCTCTATTCTCTGTTATCATCCATCAGATCCTTCACGGTCCTGCGAAGCATCTGTTCTACGTGTTCGATTGAATCATTTATCTGTGCTGCTGCGGATGTGAAGTGTCCGCCGCCGCCAAATCTCTCCATGACCGCCTGCACATTGATAGATCCGAAGGATCTCGCGCTGACGATCGTCTGCTCCCGTTCGTTGGTCCCGAGAACAAATGATGCTCTGACACCTTTGACCATCAGGAGTTCATCTGCGACCTGTGCATTGATGATCTGAGTATTTCCTGTGTGACCGCGCGTCGTAGCGAAAGCTGCGCCGTAGTCGGTGAAGTCCGCCCTGGCGATGGCCTGGGCTTTGGACTTGAAGTCTGATTTGTTCATCTGGAAGAAGCGCTTGACCTCGACGGTGTCGGCACCGGCCCTCTTGAGCCATGACGCCGCCTCGAAAGTCCTGACGCCGGTCCTTCCGGAGAAATTATTGGTATCTACCATGATGCCTGCCAGAAGCGCTTCCGCCTCGAACTTGCTGATGATCCTCTTCTGCCCGTAATTCTGCAGAAGTTCGGCCATTAGCTCACTCGCGGACGAAGCGTATGACTCAATATACGCGATCGAAGCATTTTTGAAAGAGTCTTCTGTCAGTCTGTGATGGTCGATAATGATCCTGGAATTGCATATATCTACCAGTTCAGGGCACTCTACCAGCATAGGCCGGTTGACATCTACGATGATAAGCAGTGTATCAGGCGTTGCTATCTTGAGAGCTCTCTCCTGCTTGATGATCTTGTATATTTCCGAGGCTTTCGCCTGTCCGTATATCGTATCGAGTGCATCATTATGCTTGTCGATGACGATATATGCGTCCTTATTCAGGAATCTGCAGATGCTGTAAGCACCGATCGCAGCTCCGAACGCATCCATGTCTGGCCAGCGGTGTCCCATGATCAGGATCTTGTCTGCATCGCTGATCATCGTCTTCATGGCATGAGCGACAACTCTGGCTTTGCCTCGGTTGCTCTTTTCGATTGCCTGAAGTGTTCCTCCGAAGTATTTGGTGTCCTCGTCCGTCTTGATCACAGCCTGATCTCCGCCGCGTCCGACTGCAAGTCCCAGAGCTGACTCTGCGAGATCCGAAGATTCTCGGAGAGAAATTGCAGATACGCCGGCTCCGATGCTGATCGAAACCGGGAAATCTATCTGAGTCTCGAGTTTGCGCACTTCATCAAGAACGAGGCATCCGTCATCGAAGATCTTGAGCAGCTTGCCGCGGCTCGTGTACATGATGTACTTATCTTCATCTATGCCTGTAATGAGTGAGTCGTACTGATCCGCCCATTTCCTCAATATGGCATCGATCTGCGAAGGGATCGCTCTCTTGTTCTCTTCTCCGATATTGGCGATCAGATCATCAAAGTTGTCGACTTTGACATACACAATGACGGCTCTGTCGTTCTCCAGCTTGGACCGGAAACCTTCTCTTGCAGTAGCCTCATCAAAGAATACCACAATGTCGTCATCGGCCTTGATTTTCTCATTCGTCCTGATCTTGAAGATCCTGTTGTTGCGCTCGACAATGACTTCTGCTTCATCATTATTAGCTGTCAGCAGCTGATCACGCTTGACGCCTGTCAGAATGAAGAAATTACTGCCTACGATATCGTCATAGACGAAGACGTGCTTGATCAGAGGATTGGCTTTGATCACATAACCTTCCTTGTCAACGACACATGTCGGCAGCGGGATCTGGTTGATATAGTTCTTCTTCATGGCTCTTCCCTCTATCTGAATGCTTCCCTTAAGATGTCTATCAGTCTGTTGAGTTCTTCGATACTATAGAATTCCAGTTCCAGTTTACCGGTCGTGTCGCCGGTTATATTGACTTTGGTGCCGATCAGCGCCATCAGTTCTCTTTCGACAGCCAGCACATCCTCGGATTTGCCCGCTGTCGCAGCGCTCTTCGGCTTCTTCCTGCGTTTGCGTTCCGGTCTCAGTTCATCCTTGACCCTCTCCGCAAGCTTTTCAGTCGCTCTGACAGACAGATCATTGCGTATGATCTTATCTGCGACTTCCTTCTGCTTGACTTTATCAGGGATGTTGATGATCGTTCTTCCGTGAGCCGCGGACATTTGTCCGCTTGATACGTACTGTTGTATCTCCTCCGGCAGTTTGAGCAGTCTGATGCTATTGGCAATGTATGTCCGGCTGCGTCCGAGCGACGCGGAGACCTGCTCCTGTGTGAAACCGTATTTCTCGGTCATAGACTTCAGGCCCATCGCTTCTTCTATCGGATTGAGATCCTCTCGCTGCATGTTCTCGATGATCGCAACAATAGCGTTCTGCTTGTCATCAAACTCTCTGATGATACAAGGGATCTTCCTGAGGCCGGCGATTCTCGATGCTCTCCAACGCCTCTCTCCTGCGACCAGCTCATAACCTGTGCTGCCCTTTCTCACGATGAGTGGCTGTATGACACCATTGGTCCTGATCGATTCTGCCAGCTCCTTGAGCTTGTCCTCGTCAAAATTCTTACGAGGCTGCGCGCTGTTCGGCTTGATATCATTGATATCTATGTACAGCACTCTGTCAGTAGTGTCTTCTTCTTTCGCAGGCTCTTTAGCAGATTTCTTGCCTGCTGCAGCAGTATTGCGCTTCCTGCTCTTGGATGCCGTTTCCCGGATCTCGTCCAGGATCGAGCTGTCGGAAGTTTCTGTATATTCTTCTTCATTTATAGGGGCTGCGTCAGCAAATAGTGCGTCAAGCCCTCTTCCCAGTCCTGCTTTCTTGGCCATGGCTACTTTGCCTTCTTTCTTGCCCGCTCTCTGGCGAGGAATTCCTTGGTGAATGCCTGATATGCTTTGGCTCCCTGAGCCGACGGATCATATTTGATGATAGGCACTCCGTAGCTTGGCGCTTCGGCAAGCCTTACATTTCTCGGTATTATTGTGTCGTACATCGCGCTTCCGAAGAATTCCCTTACGTCCTGCACGACCGCCTGTGACAGATTCGTTCTTCCGTCAAACATGCTGAGAATAACTCCATCGATGTACAGTTTAGGGTTGAGTCTCTTCCTGACCATCTCAATAGTGCTGATCAGCTGGCTGACACCTTCAAGCGCATAGAATTCACACTGAATAGGTACGAGCACGCTGTCAACGGCGGTGAGAGAGTTGATCGTAAGAATTCCAAGTGAAGGCGGGCAGTCGACCAGAATATAGTCATAGTCTTTCTTGACTGCGTCTATGACACGCTTGAGTCTGCCCTCACGGCCTTCGAGGCTGGCCAGTTCTACTTCTGCTCCGGCAAGATCTACACTGGCCGGAATAATGAAGAGATTCTCAGTATTTGTAGGCAGTACAGCTTTCTTTACATCAAAAGAAGTGTCGATCAAAGCATCATACAATGTGACTTTGAGCGTCCTCTTCCTTATACCTATACCGCTTGTTGTGTTTCCCTGGGGATCGATGTCCACCATAAGGACTTTCTTGCCTCTGTTGGCAAGGCAGGCTGCAAGGTTAATGTTGGTCGTCGTCTTGCCGACGCCGCCCTTCTGATTGAAAATAGCTATAGCTTTACCCATTAATAACCTCCATGGGTGTTACGGTCCCAAAATGCTCTGTTTTCCGCAAATGAAAATACCTTCCGCGTATGATAACCAACAGAACCGCATAATACCCGATTAAATACTTCCTGTCATTATACTTCTTTTTGTTCGAGAATTCCAAGTGGAGAAATGAGCATTATGTGTTGTTTGCGTGTGTTTTCGTGGCCTTAAATTCGTGCATTGTACAGATTGTGTTATTTGCGGCGCGTCCTACAATATGTAGTGTTGGAATGTTTCACGTGAAACAATTGTATTCTTACATTCTTCTATAGTTTATAAGAGTGAGCAGGATGAGAACCTTATGAGGAGAGGATCAAATCCGATGGGGTTGCAGCAACACAATAAAAAAGAGGCGGTGCTGACCGCCTCATGCAATGTTTCACGTGAAACATTATTTACTTCTTTCTGATTACCAAGAGTACATGTCCGGAGATCTCATCCGAAGATCCTTCAACCGGGACTACTCGCTCAAGCACTCCTCTGTACTTCCTGAGACTCTTGCCCGCAGCATCGAGTTCTTCCTGATAGTTTCCTCCTTTATAGGAAATGAAATATCCTCCGCTGCGGACGAAAGGGAGGCACCATCCGCACAGTTTATCCAGGCTTGCAACCGCTCTGGAAACGCAGAGATCGAACTGGCCGCAGTACTCATCCCTGCGGGATATTTCTTCAGCTCTTGCATGTACTGTATTGATATTAGCAATGCCAAGCTGATCAGCGAATTCATCAATGACTTTAAGTCTCTTTAGAGTAGAGTCAAGAAGAACAAATTCCTTCTCCGGGCTTACAACAGCAAGCAGCGCTCCGGGAAATCCGGCGCCGGTCCCTATATCGATCACCCTCTCAGCTTTCTCATATTCAGGAAGGTCAGTAACTGACAGAGAATCTGCGATATGCTTCTGCACAGCTTCATCTCTGTCTCTGACTGCCGTCAGATTGATATGCTCATTTCTGTCCAGCACAAGATCGAGGTAGGAGAGGAGGGTAGCCGTCTTCTCACTGCCGTACTTCTGAACAAGCTGTTCTGTAAGTCTTTCTGTATCCAGGGATGTAGCCATTATGATCTCTGTTCCTTCTCAAGATAGATAAGTAATACGTTGATATCAGCAGGGGAGACACCTGAGATCCTGCTGGCCTGTCCGACGGTACGCGGCCTGATCTCTGAAAGCTTCTGTCTGGCCTCAAGCCTGAGCCCGCCGATAGACTTGTAATCAAGATCTTCACGAAGGTGCTTGTTCTCGAGCTTTCTCAGCTTCTCGACTTCATTGATCTGCTTGCTGATGTATCCGTCGTACTTGAGCATAACTTCGACTTCTGTCTTCTCGTTCATGCCCAGCTCCGGTCTGGTGTCATCATCTATTTCCGCTAGATCATCATAAGTGATCGCCGGTCTCCTGAGGATATCTGCGAAAGTCTGATTGCCGGTTTCTGCAATGTCCCGTCTCTTGCGCTCGATCTGTTCAGGAGTGAGCTCTCCGGTATTATCCTCACACTCATGGCGGACAAGGAACTTCCGGAATGAAGCGATATCCGTCTTCCTATTTCTGAGCCTTAAGATCTCCTCATCAACATGATTCTTCTTGGCCAGATATCTGTCATATCTCTCTTTCGTTACCGGACCGTATTCACGTCCTAATTCGGTAAGTCTCCTGTCTGCATTATCCTGCCTGAGCAGGAGCCTGTATTCAGCACGGGAGGTCATGATCCTGTAAGGTTCATTAGTGCCCTTGGTGACAAGATCATCGATAAGCACCCCAATATAAGCCTCATCTCTTCTGAGGACCAGCGGATCCTTATCCCTGAGCTTCCTGACTGCATTGATCCCGGCAATCAGGCCCTGTGCCGCAGCCTCTTCATAACCGCTGCTCCCATTGAACTGACCGGCACAGAAAAGGCCGTCAAGCAGCTTGCTCTCAAGGCTTGGTTTGAGTGAAAGGGGATCGACACAATCATACTCAATAGCATAAGCAGGTCTTACGATCTCAGCATGTTCAAGGCCCGGAATCGTAGCATAGAAGGCATGCTGTACGTCTTCCGGCAAACTTGAGCTCATTCCCTGGATATACATCCAGTCAGTATCAAGACCTTCTGGCTCAACAAACAGTTGATGACGCTTTCTGTCTTTGAATCGCGATACTTTGTCCTCGATTGACGGACAGTATCTTGGGCCGACTCCGACAATGTTTCCTGAGTACATCGCAGACTTCTCTATGTTATCCAGAATGATCTTATGTGTCTCTTCATTGGTATAGGAGAGCCAGCAGGAGATCTGGTCGATATCATAGGTCTTATCTTCATTGAGGAAGCTGAAAGGAACTATGTGCTCATCGCCTTTCTGCTCCTTCATAGCATTATAATCCAGCGTATCGCGGAGCATACGGGCCGGCGTTCCCGTCTTGAACCTCCTGATCGGGAACCCGAGCTCGCGGAGATGCTCCCCGAGCTCGCATGCCGGCGGCATGCCGGAAGGCCCGGATACGGTCACATCATCCCCGATAAAGATCTTGCCGCCAAGGAAAGTTCCTGTACAGATGATCACGGCATCTGCTCCGTATCTGCTGCCATCTGCTGTTACGACACCTCTGATCGATCCAATCTGGCTGAAAGCCTTTCTATTACTGGCTTCCAGGCTTTCATTCGCGTTATCTGCAGGCACTCTGTCAACGATAAAGTCCGTCACTTCCGCAACGATCAGCTCGAGATTTGCCTGTGCCCTGATCGTTCTGAGCATCTCCTCATGATACTTGTGCTTGTCCGCCTGGGCCCTCAGAGAGTGCACAGCCGGACCCTTGGAAGTATTGAGCATCTTGGACTGGATGAATGTTTTGTCAATATTCACACCCATCTCGCCGCCAAGCGCGTCTACTTCACGGACGAGATGGCCTTTGCCTGTTCCTCCGATCGAAGGATTGCACGGCATCATGGCAACAGACTCAATATCTGTGCAGAATATAACCGTTCTCATGCCCATTCTGGCCGCAGCAAGACCGGCCTCGCATCCGGCGTGACCTGCACCGATTACCGCTATATCGTATCTGTTCCTGTAAGTTTCTTCTTTCATCTTCTAGCCATTCTTATGTCATTTTTCTTCTGAAAAATTATAATACCATAATTGTGCGCAACAGTGAACAACGAGCCTGGCCAGTTAATTGTAATGTTCACTCTATTGTGATATCGTATTATTGTATAAATAATTCACCGTATACAACAAGGAGGCATATTATCATGGATGTCAAAACGATTCTTGGCCACGTCGATCACACACTGCTCAAACAGACGGCGACATGGGATGATATCAGGCAAATAGTTGATGACGGTATCAAATATCAGACCGCTTCTGTATGCATTCCGCCTTCATACGTAGGACAGGCAGCAGCATATGCGGAAGGAAGAGTCAAGATCTGCACAGTCATCGGTTTCCCAAATGGTTACAACACCACAGCTGTCAAGGCTTTCGAGACTGGCGACGCACTGGATGCAGGTGCGGACGAGATCGACATGGTAATCAATATCGGCTGGGTCAAAGACCGCAAGTGGGATGAGCTCGAGCAGGAGATCCGCACACTTAAGGAGATCTGCGGCGACCATGTTCTCAAAGTCATAATCGAGACGTGCATGCTGACCGATGAAGAGAAGGTCAAAATGTGCGAGATCGTGACTTTCGCAGGCGCTGATTATATCAAAACTTCTACCGGATTCGGCGGTGGCGGCGCTACATTCGAAGACATCGAACTCTTCTCGAAGAATATCGGCGAAGGTGTCAAGATGAAGGCTTCCGGCGGTATTTCAAGCCTTGCTGATGCAGAGAAATTCCTTGAACTCGGCGCTGACAGACTCGGGACCAGCCGTATAGTAAAGATAGCCAAAGAGCAGGAATAGGAAAGGACGGACAACATGGTCGATTATACAGAAGGTGGAGGATATCAGTATCATGTAGGACTGAGACCGGGAGACGTCGGTGAGTACGTCATCCTTCCGGGAGACCCTCACAGAGTCCCTAAGATCGCAGCATATTTTGACGATCCAGTCAAAATCGCGGACAGCCGTGAGTACGTAACTTACACAGGCACACTTGACGGAGTCAAGGTCAGCTGCACCAGTACCGGCGTAGGCGGACCGTCCGCTTCGATCGCACTCGAGGAAATCGCCAATGTCGGTGGTAAGACCTTCATCCGAGTCGGTACCTGCGGCGGCATGGACATCGATGTCAAAGGCGGAGATATCGTAGTAGCGACAGGTGCTGTCCGTATGGAAGGAACTTCGAAAGAATACGCCCCGATCGAATATCCTGCGGTATCCGATGTAACAGTCTCGGCAGCACTCGTTGAAGCAGCAAAGAAACTCGGTGCTCCATATCACACAGGTGTTGTACAGTGCAAGGATGCTTTCTACGGCCAGCATATGCCTGAAGCTCTCCCGAACAGCTACGAACTTCTCAATAAGTGGCAGGCATGGCTGCGCATGGGTTGTAAAGCATCTGAAATGGAATCCGCAGCACTCTTCATCGTCGGCGCTTATCGCAGAGTCAGAGTCGGCTCGGTATTCCTCGTAGTAGCGAATCAGGAGAGAGAGAAGGCTGGCCTTCCTAATCCGCAGGAACATGACACAGACCTTGCAATCCGCGTCGCGATCGAAGCAATCAGGATGATGATTGCAGAAGACAAGAAGAAGTGACAAAGGGACGGTTCTTTTGTCACTTCATTGAAAGGAGCAATTTGTTTATGGCAAAAAGAGTATTCTGGATAGTGCTCGACAGCGCAGGCATTGGCGGTGCTCCGGATGCGGCGAATTTCGGCGATGCTGGCGCCGATACTTTTGGCACCTGCTATGACAGTGGCGCAATGAACGTTCCTGTCATGGAGAATCTCGGCCTCAGGAACATCAACGGCACCTCGTTCTATGATCCGAAAGACGGAGTCGAAGGCTGCTACTGCCGTATGCACGAGAAGTCCAATGGTAAGGACACCACAGTTGGTCACTGGGAGATGGCCGGTATGGTTTCTGAGAAACCGCTCCCGACCTATCCGAACGGTTTCCCTCAGGAGATCCTCGATAAGCTGAGCGCAGCAACAGGGCGTGGCATTCTGTGCAACAAGACATATTCCGGCACTGAAGTCA
Source organism: Mogibacterium sp. (assembly GCA_017434025.1). Lineage (GTDB taxonomy): Bacteria > Bacillota > Clostridia > Peptostreptococcales > Anaerovoracaceae > Crickella. The sequence continues at coordinate 31,680 of JAFRGC010000003.1, forward strand.
TCAAGGATTACGGTCAGCAGCATGTCGAGACAGGCGATCTAATCGTCTATACCAGTGCCGACAGCGTATTGCAGATCGCTGCTCACGAAGCTGTGGTACCTATCGAAGAACTGTATGAGATCTGTCACAAAGCAAGAGAGATCATGCAGGGTGAGCATGGATGCGGCAGGATCATCGCAAGACCGTTCGAAGGGGAGTGGCCGTTCAAGCGTACTGTCAGGCGTCATGACTACAGTCTGCAGCCACCACGCGAAACCGTTCTCGACGCGCTCAAGGAAGCGGGCTTCGTGAACATCGGCGTAGGCAAGATCTATGATATTTTTGCCGGCAAGAGCGTCATGATGAGCTACTCCAACAAGGGCAACGAAGCGAATATGGTCAGGACGATCGATATAGCGGATGCAGATTTTGAAGGCCTCTGCTATGTGAATCTGGTCGACACCGACATGATCTACGGACACAGAAGAGATATCCCTGGATATACTAATGCGCTGAATACAGCGGACAGACAGATCGGTGAACTGATGGAGAAGATGCGTCCGGAAGACATTCTCATCATCACTGCTGACCATGGCTGTGATCCGGGATACACAGGAACTGATCACACGAGGGAAGATGTCCCTTGCCTGATCTGGGGACCGTCACTCAAGAAGGGTGTTGACCTCGGAACGCGTGATACCTTCGCGGATATGGCGGCAACGATCGCTGATTATTTCGGTATCAGCTACCGTGGAGACGGTGCATCATTCCTTGCGGAGATCGCCGAATAGTGATAGCTATCAGTCGGAAGATATCGGATGAAATAATGCAATTTAGGTTTTATGTAAACTAATTAACTGCTTCTCCAGGCCGTGGAGGAGCAGTTTTTTGGTGGTATTTTGAAAGATTATTATACTATTCACAATATTATTACAGAATCATGTCAGAGATAGCAACGTTTACAGCGTTGGGTTATAATAATAGAGAACCAGTATTTTTCCCATTGAAGCAGTGAAAACAGGTGTGTGAAATGACCAAAGAAGAAGTGATAGATATTCTCGGAATGATCCCGCTGGAGGTAGAAGGCGGAATGTGGAGAGGTATGTTCCGCAGTGACGAAATCATCCCGGAGGGAGTATTCGAAGGACGCGAAGGAGCAAGAGCAGCTTATGGATCGATTTTCTATCTGCTTACATCTGAATCCGTCTCACGCATGCACAGGCTCGCGACGGATGAGCTGTGGAGTTTCTATCTGGGCTCGCCATGCGAACTGCTGGTACTAAGAACGGATGGCACCGGATATACCGAGATCCTCGGCCAGGATATCAAGAATGGCGAGAAGCTGATGACGGTCGTGCCAAGAGGCTGCTGGCAGGGGGTATGTATGATAGGGCCTTCTTCCGAAAATGATTGGGCTCTGCTCGGCACAGTAATGGCCCCGGCATATGAAGACAGCGATTATGAAGATGGAACTGAAGACCTGCTCGGTCAGTATCCGGAATTCGCAGATAAGATCCTCCCGCTGCTTGCGAGTCCGCAGGAAAGGTAACCATATGAAAGCAATCATCATAGGCAGTGGTAATATTGCCCAGGTCCACATAGCAGCACTGAAGCGTCTCGGCCATGAAGTATCGTGGATGGTAGGAAGAGACTATGAGCGGACCGGGAGATTTGCGCAGGAGAATGACATTCCGCATTTCACAACTGACTTGAGTGAGGCGCTTGGCTCGGATGCTGATTTCGTGCATATCTGCACGCCACCGGTCAGCCATGCTGATCTGATCCGCGCGTCACTTGCAGCGAACAAACATGTCATCTGCGAGAAGCCTCTGTGTATCGATCCATGTGAGGCGAAGGCTCTTGCCGCAGAAGCAGAAGAAGCTTACCAGCAGAAGGGACTGATCACTGCTCTCTGCTGCAATGTGAGATATTATCCGGCAAACAGAGAAGTCTCAGAACTGCTCAGAAATGATGGAGGAGGGGAGGCCCGGATCATTTCCGGCTCCTATCTGCAGTCGTTCCATATCCCACCGCATGAGGATAGCTGGAGATTCGATCATGATCTTTCAGAAGGGCAGCGCGCGATCAGCGAGATCGGCACACACTGGATCGACCTCTCCGGATTCTGGACAGGCCTTCGCATCACCGGTGTCTATGCCGAACTCGAGAACTGGTATCCTGTCCTCTTCAGGAAAGGCCGCACACTCTCTGCGGAACCTGACGGAGAAGAGGTCCACATCGATACGGAAGATACCGCTGCTGTGATACTGAGATTCGAGAACGGTGCTGTCGGTACGCTGCTGCTGTCTGAGACAGCTCCGGGACACTTCAATGACCTCTCGATTGAAGTCACAGATCTGAAAACTACCTACAGATGGGAGGAGCTCCATCCTGATAAATTATGGTTCTCAGATGCCGGATCAATGAAGAGCAAATCGCTTAAGGTATCTGACCGCACGGAGACCTTCGTAAACCTTTTCAGAGATGTGTATGCTGCTGCGGAAAGCAAAATGCCGGGATCGTATCCGACCTTCGCGGACGGTGCGTACATTTCAGCGGTTTGCCACGCAATCAGTGAGAGCGGCAAAACACACCGCTGGACGGAAGTCGATCTGTGATCATAGTTACCCATAAATATCCATATGAACAGCAAAGCCCGGATCATGCGATCCGGGCTCTTTCAATTGATATAGATCTCTGCGTAAAGCTTTAACGCTGTCCCTTATCATACGGGATACCTTCAGCCTTAGGTACTCTGGAGCTCTTGGATGTGAATGCCAGAACTATGAGAGTGATGATATAAGGCAGCATCCTGTATACATACGGGCTGACGCCGAGTTCATTGAGCAGGAATACTCCATCACCGTTGATATCGAGCGTTGAATAGGTCGCTGCGATACATTTGAACAGACCGAAGAGGATCGATCCGCCGGCGATATTGAGCGGTGTCCAGTTACCGAAGATCATTACAGCCAATGCCAGGAAGCCGTAGCCGGCAACATCTCCATTGGATGTCATGTTCGCTGTTGTCATCGCAAAAGTGAATCCGCCGACTCCAGCGAGGAATCCCGAAAGTCCGACGCCGAGGTATCTCATCTTATAGACATTGATACCCAGGGAATCTGCTGCCTGAGGGTTCTCACCGCAGGATCTGAGTCTCATACCTGTCTTAGTCTTGTACAGGAATACAGATACCAGTACGAAGATAAGGATGCAGATATAGCTTGTCAGATATACTTTGTTCAGGAAGAAATCTCCGATCGGACCAAAGCTGTATCCCTTAGGATATCCGAAGGTCTGCGGCTTGATCATGAACCAGCCTGCAGCTCCGCCCTGTGACATACCCATGGTGTTCTGCTGAACGATCATGTAGATGAAGAACATTACGATAGCAGGAGCCAGCATGTTCAGAGCAGTACCGCCGATTGTCTGGTCTGCCTTGAGGTTGATCGCTGAGAACGCCAGCAGCATCGAGAACAGGATCCCGCATATACCTGAGAGGATCAGGGAAAGGATCATGATGATCTGTCCCTGGCTCTGTTGCCATCCACCATCCTGGAACATCCTGACAAATACTACTCCCATAAACGCGCCGAATATCATAATACCTTCGAGCGCGAGGTTGATGACACCGGATCTCTCAGCACATACACCGGCGAGAGCTACGATCATCAGAGGAACAGCATATAACATCATCTGTTGAAGTAAGAATACCATTATTTCTGTCCTCCTTTCTTAGTCTCTTTCTTGACAATTTCGGCGGGCGCCTCCGCATCATCAGCAGGTGCTGCACTGACCGCAGGCTCTGCGTTTACATTGCCATGGTCATGCTTGATTCTCTTGGAGAGCATCATCTTGATGAGCATCGAGAATGCTGACAGGTATACGATAACAGCGATGATGATGTCAGCGATGTATTCATTGTAAGCTGTCAGGTACTTGAGCTGGATACCCGAAATGTTCAGCATTGACATGAAGATTCCGGAGAATATGACGCCGATCGGATGGTTGGCTGCCAGCAGTGCTACCGGGATACCATTGAATCCTTCAGCAGGGAGCTTCTGATATGTCGACCAGTAGAACTCCGTGTTACCTGAGAGGAAGTACAGCGAAGCACCGGCTGCCGCAAGCGCTCCGGCGATCGCCATGGAGAGAATGATGTTCTTCTTGTCGTTGATACCTGCATACTTTGCGGCATGTCTGTTTGCACCGCATGCACGGAGCTCATAGCCAAATGTGGTTTTGGTCATCATGATCCACATCGCGATCGCGATCAGAACTGCGATCCAGAATCCGCCATTCGCCTGTGAACCTGCAAACAGCTTGTCCATCAGTAATTTAGGAGTAACAACTCCGACATTCTTGAGCGGGATGATATATCCGACCTTACCACCCTCTGCGGAGTTCTTGAACATCTCATGTGCATCGAACCACCAGGTGACCAGATTGGCTGCGATCCAGTTGGTCATGATACAGGTGATTACCTCGTTAATATTGAGGAAGGCCTTGAAGATTCCCGGAATTGCGCCCCACAGCGCGCCGAGAAGAACTCCGACCAGGAATGCGCAGAGCCATGCTATCGCTTTAGGACATCCGGTCCAGCCGAGCCAGAGTCCGACTGACAGAGTGCCCATCGTACCCATCAGATACTGTCCTGCAGCTCCGATGTTGAACAGACCTGTCTTGAAAGCGATCGCTACTGACAGACCTGTCATGATCAGCGGAACAGCACGGAAGAGCATGTTGCCCATATTTACGCCGTTAAAGCCGAATACTAACTGTCCTGCGGAATCTCTTCCTGTGGAGAAAACGCCCAGGAATACCAGTTTGATACCTTCTACGATACCCGAGCTGGAAATATTTGATTTTGACAGTCCTACTATGATTACGATAACGGCTCCTACAGCCATACCGATAAGTATGGATATCAGAGCGGAATAAACTGCCACAGCTCCTTCGGATTTATACCATTTGAGCTTGCCTGTTACAGGATCTTTTCTAGGCATTTAGTTCCCCTCCTTTCCCTGTCTCTTAGCACCGGACATGTACAGTCCGAGCTCTTCAGGTGTAGTCTTCTTAGGGTCAACTTCTCCAACGATCTCACCCTCGTAGATTACGAGGATCCTGTCGGAGAGTCCCATGACTTCCTCGAGTTCGAGTGAAACGAGAAGTACTGCATGCCCTTTGTCTCTCTCAGCAACGATCTGATTGTGGATATGCTCTATAGCACCTACATCCAGACCTCTTGTCGGCTGAACAGCGATCAGAAGAGGCTCATCTCTGTCTATTTCTCTTGCGATAATAGCCTTCTGCTGATTTCCTCCTGACATCGATCTTGTGACCGTGATAGGTCCCTGACCGGATCTGACATCGAAGTCCTCTATCAGCTGCTCCGCATATTCTCTTACCTCATCGAATTTGATGAAGCCGTGATTCTGGAATCTAGGCTCTTTATACTTCTGAAGTACGAGGTTCTGCTCGAGAGTGTAGGACAGAACAAGTCCGTGTTTATGCCTGTCCTCAGGAATGTGGGACATTCCTGCCAGAGCTCTCTGTTTGATGCTGGCCTTTGAAATATCCTTGCCGCAAAGTGTGACCTTGCCTGCGGTGGCCTTCTCGAGGCCGGTCAGTCCGAAGATCAGCTCAGTCTGTCCATTTCCGTCGATACCGGCGATACACAGGATCTCACCGGCTCTGACGTCAAACGAAACATTATTGACCGCATTATTCTTGTGGATCTTGGATGGTACTGTAAGTCCTTCGACTTTCAGAATTGTCTCTCCAGGCTTAGCAGGCTTCTTCTTCAGTTCCAGCTGGACCGGACGGCCTACCATCATGTTGGAGAGTTCCTGCTTATTGGTTTCCTTAGTATTAACAGTTCCTACATATTTGCCCTTACGGAGTACTGTTACTCTGTCGGAAACTGCCATGATTTCGTTAAGTTTATGAGTGATGAACAGAATGGATTTACCTTCTTTGGCGAATCCCTTCATTATTTCCATAAGCTCGTCTATCTCCTGAGGAGTCAGAACTGCTGTAGGTTCGTCGAAGATCAGGATCTCATTATCTCTGTACAGCATCTTGAGGATCTCAACTCTCTGCTGCATTCCGACTGTGATGTCCTCGACCTTAGCATCTACATCAACCTTAAGTCCGTATTTCTCGGAAAGAGCCAATACCTTCTCTCTTGCTTCCTTCTTCTTAAGGAATCCCAGAGCTCCTGTTGTTTCTGCTCCCAAAATAATATTGTCCAACACCGTAAATACATCGATGAGTTTGAAATGCTGGTGGACCATTCCAATTCCGAGAGCTGTCGCATCATTAGGATTATTGATCTTTACGACTTTTCCATCCTTCTTGATTTCTCCTGCTTCCGGCTGATAGAGTCCGAAAAGAACACTCATCAATGTTGACTTACCCGCTCCGTTCTCACCAAGAAGGGCATGGATCTCACCCTTTCTCAGCTGGAGCGTTATGTCATCATTTGCCACTATCCCGGGAAATTCCTTGCGGATGTGGTTCATTTCTATTACGTATTCTGACATATTCTTTTCCCTCTGACTTATACGCTAGATATTACTGATTCTTTGAAAAAAGGGGGAATTCAATTCCCCCTTGATTCAACATTCAATGCCTGTATTATTCAATACGAATTACTTAACAAATGTGATATTGTCAAGTCCTGCTGTACTAGGATCAGCAACCTCAGAATTGTCAACAGTGATCTCACCGCTCTTGATCTGCTCGAAGAGAGCGTTGTACTCATCAACTGTCCAGTTCTGGAGTGCCCATGTATCAACAGGGAGACCTACAGCATCATCAGCAGCACCGAGGCAGAGAGCGCCCTTCTGGAGACCATTGTTATAGAAGTTTCCGAGGGAGATCTGTACTGACTGAGCAAGGCCCTTCATTGCTGATGTTATAACTGCATCGGACTGGTTGGACTGGTCAACGTCTACACCGATGATAGCGCCGTCTGCAGCCTCAGCTGCTGCTGCGCCGGAGTTGAACATTGTACCGCCGCACATGAAGATAACTTCTGTTCCAGCGTTGAACCATCCAGCAAGCATTGCCTGGAGGTCATCAGATGCGGAGAAGGATGAACCGTATTCCCAGCTGTATCTGAGTTCTACTTTCTCACCCTTAGCACCAGCTGCATCGTTTACACCCTGAGCATATCCGTATCCATATCTGATGCATGCAGGGTTGGAACCACCACCGCCACCGGAGAATCCGAGCTTGGTGTAACCTTCCATAACTGCAGCATATCCTGCGAGATATCCAGCCTGCTCTTCCTGATAGAATACTCCGAGTACGTTATCGATACCCATATCCCATCCATCAATGAAGATGAACTGAACTTCAGGATACTTAGGAGCTACAGCCTCAAGAGCTGTTGCCTGAAGGAATCCAGGTGTAACGATAACTTCAGCACCTGCATCGCAAGCATCCGTCATAGCCTTGATTCTGTCTTCATCTGTAGCGTTGGATCCATTAGCTGGCTGATAGTACTTATAAGTCTTATCATTCTCATAAGCATACATCTTGCAGCCATTCCATGTGAACTGGTTGAATGAACCATCCTTCAGCTGACCTACGTCTGTTACCATTGCGATCTGGTATGTACCGTCTGCTGACTCACAGTTATCATCGATATCGTCGAACGATACTGCTGCTGGAGCCGAATCATCAGCAGCGCCTTCATCTCCCGAACCGGAATCTGAACCGCCCCCGCATGCTGTGAAGGCAAACAGTACCATCACTGCAGCGAGGAGTAATGCAATAAATTTCTTCATATTACCCTCCTCAAGGAATAAACAAATAAACATTATTTGAGAAAACGATATGTTTCCATACATCCTATATTATATTATAACGAAATATAAAATTGAAGAATTTCATAATCAAAATTGTCCAAAAATATGCACTGTATTTTGTACTTTTTTTCTTCATAATTTGTGCGAATCCTCGTGTTGTAGTACTATAAAAACAGCACAGAAGGAGGTATTGTATATGGCCAAACTATACTTCAAATACGGTGCGATGGGTTCATCCAAGACCGCACAGTCACTGATCACCAAATTCAATTATGAAGAGAAGGGTATGACTGTGTGGCTGATCAAACCGGGAACAGATACGCGTGACGGCGCTAATATTCTCAGAAGCCGCATAGGTCTGAGTCAGGAAGCTCATGTGATCAGTCCTGAAACAGATATCATCAAAGAATATCATGCTGCAGGTCATTATGATGTTATTATCGCTGATGAAGCGCAATTTCTGACACCTGAACAGATCGACGGTCTGCGCACGATCGTCGATGAAGAGAATATACCGGTACTCTGTTTTGGCCTTCGTACAGACTTCCTTACACACTTCTTCCCGGGAGCACGCAGACTTATGGAACTTGCGGATTCTATCACGGAGATCAAAACGATCTGCGAGTGCGGAAGCAAGGCTACCGTCAATGCACGGTTTGATGAAAACGGAATGATCGTGACAGAAGGAGACCAGGTCGTTCTCGGCGGAAATGACAGATATATCGCAATGTGTCATAAATGCTGGATGGACCGTATCCGTAAGCAGCGCAATCAGACTCTATTATAGAAAGATATGGACAGAAGCGTAGTAGTTATCGGCGGTGCCAATGTAGATATTGGCGGAACGCCATTCAATAAACTTATACCATCCGATTCCAATCCCGGAACTGTCAGTTTGAGTGTCGGCGGAGTAGGACGTAATATCGCACATAATCTCAGCCTCCTCGAAGTACCGGTCACTCTTGTTACTTCAGTAGGAGGGGATTATTTTGGAGCTCAAATAATCAAAGACTGCCGCAGCGCAGGAATCAGAACCTCCCACATTGTCATAGATTATGACAATACTACTTCAGCTTATCTCTATATCAATGATGAAGAAGGGGATATGGCTCTTGCTCTGTCTCATATTAAATTAGATTTAATTACACCTGAATATATAGACTCTATCGGGGATGTGATCAATTCAGCGGAAATATTGGCATTAGATGCCAATATCACACAGGAAACATTCATACGCATCAAAGAAGTATGTAATGTTCCTATTTTTGTTGATCCTGTTTCTCAGTCACATGCCCGGAAGATCAAAGGACATCTTGACGGAATAGATATTATCAAACCTAATCGTCTTGAAGCTGAACTGCTGACAGGTATCAATATCAATACTGTCGGGGACTATAAGAGGGCTGCACTTGAACTGCTCGATCAGGGTGTCAGAAAAGTATTCATTTCAATGGGAAACATCGGAATGCTTGCAGCTCATGATAATAATGTATATCTTATCAGTCGCTGCAATGCTGATGTGGTCAGTACGACCGGAGCAGGAGATTCAGCAGCAGCTGCTATTATATGGGCATATACCACATTGAAAGATGAACTTAAATCTATAGAAAATGAAGATGATTTACTTATAACAGCAGCAAAAGCTGCTAATTCTGCAGCTTCAATGACAATAAACTCAGTAAAAACTATAAATAATGATATTAATCAGACCAAAATAATGGAAAAACTATTATTTTCTGACATGAAAGTAATAAAATTATAAGAAAAAGGAGATTAAAATGAATAGATTTCTTGATATTAAACCTGAAGTCAGAGAAGCAATTGAAGCAGGAAAACCTGTCGTTGCTCTTGAATCAACAATAATATCACACGGAATGCCATATCCTCAGAATGTAGAAACTGCACTTAATGTAGAGCAGATCATCAGAGATAACGGAGCAGTTCCTGCAACTATCGCAATCATTGGAGGACGACTCAAAGCGGGACTCACACCGGAAGAGATAGAATATTTTGGCAAAAAAGGTCCGGAAATCACCAAAGCTTCGAGAAGAGATCTTGCCATGCTGTGCGCAAGAGGTGAAGACGGTGCATGTACAGTAACAACAACGATGATGATTGCTCATATGGCAGGTATCAAAGTTTTTGCTACAGGCGGTATCGGAGGAGTACACAGAGGTGCAGAAACTACTATGGATATCAGTGCAGATCTCGAAGAACTTGCTCAGACACCTGTTATGGTAGTTTGTGCCGGATGTAAGTCAATACTGGATATAGGACTTACTCTGGAATATCTTGAAACTCACGGAGTACCTGTAATTGGAATGGGTACTGAAGATATGCCGGCATTCTATACATCTAAGAGCGGATTCAAGGTCGACTATAAAGTAGATACACCTGCAGAATTAGCACATTTCTTCCAGACTCATCTTGAACTCGGAATGAAAGGCGGAATACTTGTAGGAAATCCTATACCAGATGAATATTCTATGGATCCGGATATCATCAATCCTGCAATAGACAAGGCTATTGCAGAATGTAATTCACTGGGTATCAAAGGCAAGGCAACTACACCATTCCTGCTTGCTAAAGTCAAAGAACTGACAGGAGGAGACAGCCTGGATTCCAATATAAGACTTGTTTATAACAATGCCAGAGTTGCAGCACTGACAGCAGCAGAACTTTCCAGATAAAATAGTTATTTATAATAAAAAAGAGGGACGCAATCGTTTGATTGCGCCCCTCATATTTTTTCTAATTCATCCTGATTGGCAGTATCAGATAGGTGTATTTATCTCCTTTGAGAGGTTTAATGATACAAGGACTTACACTGTCTCTGAAATTCATGATTATCTCTTCATCTTCTATAACACTGAGTGCATCTTTCAGATACTTTGAATTGAGTCCTATATTGAGACCTTCACCATCATTGATGATCTCAACTTTCTCTTCAATATTTCCTTCTTCATTCAGTGATTTAATTACTATAAGGTCTTTATCAATATTGAATCTGATGAGATTGTTATTCTGCACTGATGCAAGCAATGAAGCTCTTTCTGTACTTCTCAGTAAATCATTTCTCTTGACTCTTACATTGATAGAACCTACTTTATTAAGGATCCTTTCATAATCAATGAATTTACCTGAGAAAGTATTAATGATTACTTTATTATTATCGAATTTCATGATCACCTTATTGCCTGTGATCTCAAAACTCAGTTGATCTTCTCCGTCATCACTGATAATTTTCGCTACTTCATTGATCAGTTTAGCAGGTATTACAACATTAAGACTGACAGTATTATTAGCATCTATCTTATAAGTTGCTATTCTATATGGATCAACTCCTACCATCTTCATACTTCCTTCTCTTATTTCAAGAAGTACTCCGGTAAGTATTCCATTAAAATCATCTGTAGATGCGCTGAATGCTGTCTTTCTTATCAGTTTCTTAACATCTTCTTTGCTGAGAATGATATCCTTCTCACCTTCATTCAGTCTTATCTTAGGAAATTCATCCGATCTGAAACAGATAAGCTCTGAACTGGAACCTCCGCATTTGATACTGATTTTAACTGAGGAAGGATCATAATCGATCATCACATCTTCTTCAGGAAGTTTATTGATAATAGCAGTGAAGAGTTTAGCCGGAACTACAAATTCACATGAATCATTACACTGTACTGCAATGCTGGATTCAATCGTTATGTTAGTATCTGTAGTTGTGAGTTTCATCACACCCTGAGATGCTTCCACCAATATACCTTCAAGAATACTTGATGTAGTTCTTACAGGTACTGAATGAGATACATTGGAAAGCGCTTTGTTAAGTTCAGATCTGTTGCAGTAAATCTTCATCGTCTTATCCTCTCATCTCTATTATCTTAATAATTATATTAGTATTATAAGTAGGCTCTGTGGATAATGTGGATAACTTCTCTAAACTATCAAAAATCAATATTTTCGATGATTTTAAGATAGTTGATAATGCTATTGATAAGCCGTTCAAAAAATGTTGATATCTTCTATTTCTTCTTTCCGGCCTGCAATTTAGCTTTGATTGTCTCTACATTTTCATGCAGCTCTTCATCATATTTGACAGCTTCTTCTATCTTCTCGATAGCGTGAATGACTGTTGAATAATGTCTGTTACCAAACAGTTTACCTATCTTAGGAAGTGAAAGATCTGTAGTTTCCCTGCAGAGATACATCGCTACCTGTCTTGGAAGAGTAATTTCAGCATTTCTCTTAGGAGAATCCATATCTGCTATCTTGATTTTATAATGATTTGCGACTATGGATCTTATTCTTTCAGGCGCAACTGCCTGTTCATTATCTTTGATGATGTCTTTGAGAATGCTCTTGGCATTATCAACATTTATCTTCTCATTCAGCAGCTGTGAAAGTCCGATAACTCTGTTATATGCTCCTTCAAGTTCTCTTATATTATCCTTGACCTGATCAGCAATGAGACAAAGTACATCATATACATCTGATGTGATTTCTATATCGGATTTATCAGCGAGATTTTTGAGAATTGCAACTCTTGTCTCATAATCAGGAGGCTGTATATCAGCAATCATATTCCAGCTGAATCTGGTTCTTAATCTTTCATCAAGACCTTTGAGACTTACAGGAGGGCAGTCGCTTGTTATTACGATCTGCTTAGTATTCTGATAGAGTGCTTCGAAAGTATGGAAGAATTCTTCCTGAGTAGCTTCCTTGCCTTCAAGAAATTGTATATCGTCTATAAGAAGTACATCAAGTTTTCTGTATTTATTGCGGAAACTCTTAGTCTTATTGTCATTGATAGCAGTAATAAGTTCATTTGTGAACATTTCTGTAGAAACATACAGAACTTTGGCGCTCGGATTATTTCTTATTATATGTACACCAATAGCCTGCATCAGATGAGTCTTACCAAGACCGGATCCTCCGTAAATAAAAAGAGGATTGTATATATCTCCGGGAGCTTCTGCTACTGCGACAGAAACTGCGTGAGCGTACTTATTAGAATTGCCGACTACAAAATTCTCAAAATTAAATCTAGGATTGAAGAGTTTCTCCTGATTAAGAGGATTCTTCATCCTTGTTAAATCTATTTTATTAGATTCGTATTCTTTCTCCTGTTTGATTACTACTTTGAAATGTCTATCCTGGCTGCTGTTGATAGCATTCTCTATCTGATTGAGATAATGATCATTGACATGATTGATGAGAGCAGCCTGGTTAGGCCAGGCAAGATAAATAATACCTGCTTCCTCCTCGATATGATGGATATATAGAGGAGATATCCAGGTACTGTAGCTAAGATTAGTAGTATTCGCTTTGAGAAAACTGAGGGAAGTCCCCCATATCTTGTTCTTGTCCAATGTGCTTCTCCATTCGCTTATGAACACATTTTACATAAAGTTTTCCACATATTCAAAGGGTAAAATAACTGAAAAATAGGGGTAAAATAATAGTCAAAAAAATAGTTATCCACATATTGTTGATAAAGTTGTTAATAAATAAGAGGCAGTACTACATATTGTGTATAAATGAGTTTTTGAATACATGTATTTTAATTTAGACACACCCAATTGCATACATAGTACCCAAAGCAAAACTTGACTTGTCAAAAGCCTTAAATTATAATGTTTTGGCGTATGTGCTCATGGAATTCAGAGAGCACCTGAATAATAATTACTATTTATAATATACAGAAGGAGCAGAGATATGAAAAGAACTTATCAGCCTAAGAAAAGACAGAGACTTAAAGAACACGGATTCCGTAAGAGAATGGCTACAGCTAACGGCCGCAAGGTACTCAAGAGAAGAAGAGCAAGAGGAAGAAAGTCCCTCACAGTCTAATAGTTGATTTGGTGTCCCAGTGAGAAAAGACAGCGAGCTGACGCTTCGTAAACAAAGGGATTTTACACGTACATATAACAAAGGAAAATCCCATGGATGCAAATATGCTGTAGTGATCTACAGAAAGAATAACCTCAGCTACACGAGAACTGCTTTCGTTTCAAGCAAGAAGGTCGGTAATTCTGTTGAAAGAAACAGATCGAGAAGACTCATGAGAGAAGCTTATCATTCTTTCAGAGACAGAGTTGAACAAGGATATGACATAGTATTCGTAGCCAGGAATACTATCAATGAAGCAGGAGAGAAAGAAGTAGAGAGATCATTATTCGGAGCCGTCAGAGCATGCGGTCTGATCAAAAACAGGGACGCGAGATGAAGAAGAGAAACATAATTCAGAACATTTTAATCGTTATGGTCAGGATATACCAGCTGGCAATTTCGCCGTATATAGGAGCGCATTGCCGGTATACACCGACTTGCAGTGCATATTTTATAGAAGCAGTAGAGAAATACGGCGCACTCAAGGGAAGCTGGCTGGGAATCAGAAGAATACTAAGATGTCATCCGGGCCGCCCGGGTGGTTATGATCCTGTACCATAAGAACGGAGAGAATTAATGGGTATAATAGCAAAACCTATCGGATATCTGCTGATGTGGATATATAAGATCGTAGGAAGTTATGGTATTGCTCTCATTATCCTTACATTCATAGTCAAGCTCGCACTGTATCCTCTCTATGCTAAGCAGATCAAATCGACTGCCAACATGTCAGAGATGTCTGAGAAGTCTCAGGAAATACAGCGCAGATATGCCAATGACAGAGAGAAGATGAATGAGGAGATGCAGAAGCTCTACAGCGAGATGGGATTCAACCCTATGAGCGGATGCCTTCCTATGCTCATTCAGTTCCCTATTATTATGGGACTTTTCGCGCTTCTCAGAAATCCGATGAAATACATGCCGTCCGGCAGTGAGATGATTTTTGCAAACCATGAGTCCTTCCTCTGGATCAAGGACCTGGCACAGCCGGATATGTGGATACTGCCTATCGCTGCAGGAGTTGCCACTTTCTTCGCGTTCGCTCTCAACAGTGCAATGACGACAACACCTGGCGCATCTGCAGGACAGAGCAAGGCGATGAACGCATTAATGAAGTATTTCTTCCCACTGAGTATTCTCTGGCTCGCAAGATCCTACCCGGCAGGTCTGGCTATCTACTGGGCGGGCGGTCAGTTCATGCAGATTTTCTTTAATATCAGGATCAATAAGATCAGAGATGAGATGAACAAGGAAAAGGAGCATAAGAAACTCGTCGAAAGAGCAGAGAAGGAGCTCTCAAGGAAGAAGAGAGCAAGAATGAAAGGAAATATTTAATAGATGAGAAGTTCGGAAAAATGGGGTGTCGATGTTGATACCGCTGTTGAACTTGCCCTCAAAGAGCTCAAGATAAGCAGAGATGAAGCTGATATCGAAGTACTTGAGGAGTCCTCAAATGGTTTCCTTGGTATCGGCAGCAAGCTTGCGAGAGTAAGAGTTACCGCAAAGGATTTCGGACCGACAGCTAAGGAGAAGGCAACATTCGACGATATAGACGCTATCCTCGCAGGGCTTCCTGAGAATACATCTTCCAAGCTCCCGGATGAAGTGAGAGCTGAGTATGATAAATTCGAAGCTGAGGAGCGTGAAGATGCCCGGGCAAGAGAAAGGGCAAGAGCTAAGAAAGAAAAGAAGAATAATAAATCTCAGCGCAGCAGAAAATATGATCTTAACCTCGAAGACACTATGCTGTATGAGGTCAAGAAACTCGATCCGGTAGAGGGACATCCGGTCGAAGCATTCCTCAGAGATATCGCTGAGCAGATGGGCATAGATCTCAAATTCAGCGTCAAAGCCGGAGAAGAGCTCGTGTTCGTAGAGATCACAGGCAAAGATACTGGAACGATCATCGGTAAGAGAGGAGCTACCCTCGACGCAGTACAGTGCCTGGCAAGCTATGTAGTTAACAAGGATAATGGTAAATACATCAGAGTCATCCTTGACGCAGAGAATTACAGATCCAAGAGAGAGAAGACTCTTGTAAGTCTCGCTAACAGACTTGCAGGTAAAGTCGAGAGAACAAGAAGATCAGTGACACTTGAACCGATGAATCCTTATGAGCGCAAAGTCATTCACTGCACGCTCCAGACACATCCTAAGGTCAAGACCAGAAGCGAAGGCAAAGATCCTTATCGCAGAGTGATCATCGAAATGAAGTAAATATAAAACCCCTTCTTGCGACAATGTCATTAAGTTAAGATGACTAAGAGATACTCTCTCATCAGAAATGATGAGGGGGTATTTTTTTCGTAAAAGATTGCGTGCCTTTAAACCCGCCCCCCCATGTGACCCGCCCCCGCCGGGCACGCAATTTGAATTAATTCTGCATTTCGCTTGACACAGCAGGGAAAATGTGCGGCCGCTTTTACCGGTCATTTACCAAAGCCGGTAAAAGCGGCCCTTGTAATGAGGTAACAACGTTCATTACGAGGAGGTGCACAATGAAACCCAAAGAATTAAAAACACTGCTCTTGCGGGAGATCAATTCTCTGGATCGATCGAAATATGCAAAATGTCCAGGCATAGATTTTACCCGCTCCAGGAAGCTGCCTTTTAATACTCTTGTTGAAACCATGCTGCGCATGGAAGGCAAATCCATGGGTAACGAGCTAATATCCGCTTTTCCAAAGGCATCTGAAACACCGTCCGTATCTGCCTTTTTCCAACAACGCAGCAAGCTGAAAGCTGGAGTATTTGATGATCTGTTCCATTCTCTTGTCTTATCCGTGGAATCCATCCAATCGCCCAAAACTTTTAATGGGCTAAGGCTGCTGGCCGTTGATGGGACAGATATCCACATACCGACCGATCGCACGCATACAGAGACCTTGCTTTCTCTGAAGCAGGGAACGCAAACATATAATATGCTGCACATGAATGCTATTTATGATCTTCTTCAACATACTTATGTGGATGAAGTAATACAGAATTACAATGAAATGAACGAGCATAAAGCTTTTATTGAAATGGTAGACAGATCCTGGCTGGATAATGTGCTGGTTATGGCAGACAGAGGATATGAATCATTCAACAATATAGCTCATGCATCTGAGAGAGGCTGGTACTTCATGATCAGGGCCAAGGATTCCGGATCTCATGGTATTACAGATGGCTTTGATCTTCCCACAAGTGGAGCCTTTGATGTAGCCATTGATCTCAATCTTACACGCAAGCAGACGAACGAAGTGAAGAAACTCTTCGTTGACAGAAACCACTACCATTATCTTGCTCATAATGTATACTTCGACTATCTTCCTTCACGTTCCAGAAAAGCAGATCCTCTGAAGTGGTACACTCTTTCATTCAGAATAGTGAGATTTCAACTCTCTGAAGGCTCATATGAGGTCATACTTACTAATTTGCCCAAAGACAAATATCCTCCCTGTGAGATCAAGCGGCTTTATTCAATGCGATGGGGCATCGAGACATCATTCAGATCATTGAAATATACTGTGGGACTTCTCTATTTCCACTCAAAAAAAGTGGAGTATATCCGCCACGAAATTGTCGCCCGCCTGATCATGTACAACTTCTCTGAACTGATTGCTGCCCATGTAATCGTTCATAAGAAGGACAGAAAGCATGACTACAAGATAAACTTTGCTGTCGCTGTCCATGTCTGCCGATTGTTTATCCGCGGCGATATATCTCCACCCGATCTTGAAGCCCAGCTCTCGCGGAACATCATACCGATCCGCCCCGATCGAAAACGAAAGCGAGAGAAGCATAGCAGCTCTGTAATAAGCTTCACATACAGATTAGCATAAACAAAAGAAAACAGCATCATTTTCATAGCATGTAACTGCAGTGCGCATCTTATCCGGGTGGGCTCACGTTTGGGTGGGCGGAAAAGATGCGCATAGCAATGTTTATATGCAATTTCATTATTCCCAAATAACAAAACAGCACACCCTTAGGAATTGTCCCATGCAGATGTGCTGTTTTATTCGATTTGCCCCTTAACAGTCATCTTAACTTAATGACATTG
>JAFRGC010000036.1 GCA_017434025.1 Mogibacterium sp.
TCTCGGATAAGGTGCAGGAACATAGGCTGTGTTATTCACTTGATACTTTTGCCTACCGCTTGCTAAAGGCGGTATTCTTCATTAACCGCGTCGCCTTTATTGATTGTGCGCTGGCGACTTCTGGGCGCACGCAGTTGCCGATATTCGTCGCCCAGTAGCTGCCATGCGAATCCGGTGTCAGGTATTCAAGCGCACCTTTCATGGCTATGGCATGGGTCGAGATCAGGATATTGCGGCCTTCCGCTTCTTCTCTGATCTCCTCAAGGAATTTCCCCAGCCTTGCGACTACATCAGGGAGCGGTTCCATCCCTTCCGGCGCCGGCACATTCACGAAATCCATGAAGAACGCAATGACTTCAGGTGCCGGAGATCTCAGATCCATTCCCTCATACGGACCATAGTCCATTTCGATCAGTCTGTCATCGATGCTGAGTTCCGCATCCGGAGCGATGATCTCTGCTGTCTGCCTGGCTCTTATGAGCGGGCTGGAATACACCTTATCGATCGATGCGTCCATCCCGGCAAACCGCTCCGCTGCTTCTCTTGCCTGAGCGAGTCCGGTCTCGTTGAGCGGATGGTCGCTCCTGCCCTGCATCAGCATCTTCGTATTGAGTTCCGTCTGTCCGTGTCTGATTATGTACAGCATTGCAGTTCCTCCATATAAAGTTTACCATAACAGGCTCCTTCCGTACCGATTTTTGTTGTTTACGCAACTGAAAGCAACATAAATCGCAGAAATATGTAATCTGCAGTTGGTAGAAAAATAGGTAATCAAACATTACACTATTCGTATAAATCATACATTTCGGACATGGAGGACCGTATGAACATCGTAGAAGTTAATGCCCTGAGAAAAGATTATCCTGCCTTCCATCTGAAGGACATCTCTTTCACCATCCGGCCGGGAAGGATCACAGGATTCATCGGGCGTAACGGTGCCGGAAAGACAACAACAATCAAATCGATCCTGAATCTGGTACATCCGGACAGTGGAGAGATCCGGTATTTTGACCTTCCTCTTGCGGGTCATGAATCGGAGATCAAGAAGCGGATCGGATATTCAACAGGAACAGTCAGCTGGTATCCGCGCAAGAAGATCCGGGACATCGTGAATATCGTCAGAGAATTCTATGAGACTTGGGATGACAGCGCTTACCGCAGATATCTGGAACTGTTCGATCTGGATGAAAACAAATCCCCGATGGAGCTGTCAGAAGGTATGAAAGTTAAATTCAACCTGCTGATCGCCCTGTCGCACGGAGCCGAAATCCTCATACTGGATGAGCCGACCAGCGGTCTGGATCCGTTCTCCAGAGATGAACTGCTCGGAGTTTTCTCCGAACTTAAGGACCATGGTGTGGCGGTCTTCTTCTCCACACATATCACGTCCGATCTGGAAAAGTGCGCGGATGACATCATCTATATCTCGAAAGGTGAGATCGTCGCTGCCATGCCAAAGGAAAATTTTATGGCAGACTACTCGCAAGAAGGCGAAAGTCTTGAGGAGACGATCCTGCGGATGGAAAGGAGTGTGCAAAATGCGTAATATCATGCTCAAAGAAATGAAGCTCAGCGCATCGCCGCTTTCCTACTTCTTCATCCTCTTCGGATCTATGTTCTTCCTGCCTGGCTATCCGATACTCTGCGGAGCTTTCTTCGTGACGCTTGGCATCTATCAGGGATTCCAGTATGCCCGTGAAGCAAATGACATAGAATTCTCGGCGCTGCTTCCTATCAGCAAGAAGGACGTAGTCAAGGGGAAATACTGGTTCGTATGCTTCATCGAAGGATGCAGTCTCATCCTGATGCTGATTTCTGCGCTGATCCGTATGACAGCCCTGTCAGATTCTGCTGTGTACCGTGCAAACGCTCTGATGAACGCAAATCTTTTTGCAGTCGGCGGCGCGCTGCTTGTTTTCGGACTGTTCAACACGATTTTCCTTGGAGGTTTCTTCAGAACAGCATATAATCTTGGCAGACCTTTCATTATCTACATTATCGTGAGCTTTCTTGCGATCGGTGTACTGGAAGCTCTACACCATATACCGGGTCTGGAGGCTGTCAATGCATTCGGGTTCGAGCATATCGGTCTTCAGCTCCTGCTGCTGACCGCCGGACTTGCAGCTTTCCTGATCATGACAGCGCTTTCTTACAGAACTTCATGCAGGAATTTCGAGAAGATCGACCTGTGACGCTGCTGTGCACTTACTGAAATGGAGGATGTTTCAATGTTAAAAGAGAACCTTATGATGCTCCGCAATATCCATGGCTTCTCGCAGGAGCAGATCGCAGAGAAGATCAATATCTCCAGACAGGCTTACGCGAAATGGGAAAGCGGAGCAACTGTCCCGGACATTGAGAAATGCAGTCTCCTTGCCAAGGTCTACGGTGTAACTGTAGACAGCCTCATCAAAGATGAGCAGGTAGAAGGGATCGGGACCGTACCTCCTGCTCCTGCAGGCAAGAGTCTCTGGGGAACAGTTACGGTCAACGACAGAGGCCAGATCGTGATCCCTAAGGCTGCAAGAGACAAATACGATCTGTCTGCCGGATCGCGGCTGATCGTTGTCGGCGATGAAACCGGCATAGCGCTGGTCCCGGCAGAGACGTTTGAAGCGGGCATGCGCAGAGTTATGGAGTACGCGTCGCTCGACGCAAACAGGAACGAATAGACCGCAACGCAGGATCCGCGGCAATATAAAATCCGCAGCGCCGGGAAAAAGCCGGAGCTGCGGATCTTTTATTTCATATTATTGAACCTGTTCTCTGATCTCTTCTGTCATCAGGTCTCTCTGATAGACATCTGTGAGTACACCGAAGTACTGGACCTCTGTTCCTGCCGGGAACAGTTCGTCCTTGACGGTCAGTCCCTCGTCAGTGATGACGCGGAGTTTGTCACCGTACGGCTCCGTCTTGATCATATTTCCTTCTTCATCATAGAAGTCAAACAGGAATTCTATGGTATCACCGGTTTCGAATTGCTCGAGACCTTTCTTCATGAAGAATGAATTCTTCTCTTCGACCAGGCTGTATCCTTTCACACGTCCTGCGACTTCTTCCTCTGAATCCTCGGTCGTCGGATCCCACTCGATGTGCAGAATGATATCATCTGTCCCGTTGAGTCTGGCACGGACTTTGCCGCGGTAGACAGTACCCTCTTCCGTCACAAGAGGTTCTTCTGTCTCATAGCACACAACATGTCCATTGACCATCGCCCAGATACCGTCCATGCTGACGAGAGGATGGCCCTCTTCATCAGTGTCGACAAAATGCTCCCGTCCTATATACATCATCCCTTCTTCTGTCGCAAGATAAGCTGCGACCTTACAGTCGAGGATCGTATCCCAGGTCTTGTCAGGGAGCTCAGGGAGGTATCCGTATTCTGTCTCCGTTACCGGGATGTCAACGAACAGACGTGTCGTATCATAATCCTCGAATCCTTTGATATACCATTCCTCCTCCGTATAATCCACAGCATCCAGGAGTCCCCAGAAGCTCTCAGTGTCATTCTGGCTCATTCGCTGACTTGCCATGATACTGCAGAATCTATCGAAGAAGTTCCGCTCTTTGTCGTATTTGACAGCTTTGAGCTGTTTGTGCTCTTCACCGTACAGATCGAGATCCTTGTATGGGAAGTCTATCGCCAGTCCGTTGATTCCTTCCGCCGAATCGCTGTTCCGATAAACGACGCAGGCCTTGGCTGTCTGAGCGATCTTGTCGAGCTCTTCATCTGCCATTACCTGCTGCTTATAATCAGCTTTCTTGAGACTGGTCAGATAGCTGACCATGTCTACCTGCTCTTCGTCCGCAAACTGATAAGCGTAGGATCTGCCGGCTGACATATTGGCGAAAACAGAAGGTTTATCAGCGATCTCTCCGGTTGCCTTCTCATACAAGCCCAGAAGCTGTTCATAAACAGGCTTGACGAGTGTCAGATCTACCAGTGAAAGTGTGCAATCAGGGCTCGGCTCTCCGGAGTTGGTCGCACGGTTGCACTGATCGTATGAGCTGATCATAGCCTTGGCGAATTCCGGGGTGCTTAACGTCGGATCAACTGCCAGTTTGCCGAATCCGGCTGTATAGAACCAGCCTGTGCCCGGCTCCGTCTCTTCGGATGCCAGATAGTAATCCGCATAAGGCTCAAGCGCATTCGCATATTCCACATTCTGCATCAGGCAGGCATCGAATCCGATCAGGTCGAATTTCATGTTTGCGTCCCTGATGGCTCCGATGATCTCGGACGCTGGCATGATGGACCCATCATCAGCGCGGTCGTTCAGATCATCTACACCGTAACCGCTGGCAAATCCACCGCCATGATCCCACAGGACCAGCATATACCTGTCTGCAGGATAGTTCTCTCTGGTCCAGACTATGAAGTCTGTGAGTGACTTCGGTTCAGACATGCAGGTGCTGCTGTCGATCAGCTCGGCAGTTTCCAGTTTGCCTCCGCTTATGACATATCTTCCGACCGTGGAGTCATCGATACCTGAGGTAAACCATCGTTCGGTGCCGCCAGCCTGAACCACAAACTGGAGTTTGTCACCCTTCGATGTTGCATCCTTCATCTGCGCGATGTTAATCGATGCCATACCTCTGGCATCCTCGAGGTTAGAACCGATAATGTATTCCATGACCACTACGTTGGAATCCGCAGAATGATCCGGGAAGAAGTAATCTCTGGTACGCTGTTCCTCGACGATCGTCTCATAATCCGCTCCGATAGACACATCACGTCCCACGATCTCATCGGTATCTGTGACTGCTGACAGCTGCTTGAGCGTATCATTCAGCATGTATTTCACGACTGGTCTGAACGGACGGACTATTACGGTGATCATGAAGCATCCGAAAATCAGTGCTGCAAGCTCAACCGCTGAAATAGCCACGATCCCGACTTTCCTGAGCTTAGCTCC
The DNA here is from genome assembly GCA_017434025.1 of Mogibacterium sp. Classification (GTDB taxonomy): domain Bacteria; phylum Bacillota; class Clostridia; order Peptostreptococcales; family Anaerovoracaceae; genus Crickella. The sequence continues at coordinate 4,917 of JAFRGC010000036.1, forward strand.
TGTAGGGCTGAGATTTGGCTCCGGAAACTCGATCTTTCCCTGATAAGTGCTTTTGCCGAACGCAAGGATCAGGAGGAACAGGGTCGGGATGAAGATCAGTCCCAGCCTGAACAGAACACCCCTTCCGAACTGCCTGCCAAGTCTCCAATACAGACGCAAGAGGAATACACTGTATACGGTAAGCGCGACAAAGCTCAGGACAATGCCGTATATATTATGTATGCCTATGACCACTACAGTAAGGTACATGACTAACGTAATAATGGCCGGTCTCCAGAACGATCTCATGCTCCGGAACAGGTCTTTCGACATCTCCATATCACCCAATGGCGGGATGATTCCCATGAGCGGATTCTTGCCCATCTTCTGAAGGATCTTGACATAGCTCAGTATCTGCGGAATCATGATCACCGCGATGGCAACCGGCGTTCCGAACAAATAAATGAACACCATTGATACCCCTCCCAATGATTTACCTATAGATATACTGCATAATAATAACTTCTACTTATCTTCCAGAGTCCTCTCGATATCCGCGATCTTCCCCATGGCAAGATCTTCAGGGATGTAGACCTCTCCACACTTCGGGCAGCGAGGGACTTTGGTGTGGAGCCCATGGCCGAGATACTCAAAGTATGTCTCTGCCGGCTCCATATCGATACCGCAGCGGCGGCACCGGATCTTCAGCGGATCCCTGTCCTGTGTTTCCATCATTCACCCTCCAGATTCATACGATGCGCATATCCGTTCCACAGCCGGAAGCGTCCGCCAGGCAGTGGTTCATACTCTGCCCAGTAAGTCATATGCCCGATCTTCAGATGTCCGGTGATATGACCGCTTACCGGATCCACCACTCCTGATTTCTCCTGCTCACAGTATATAATAACATCTTCCATTTCTGAGATAAGGATATACAGGTCGGAGAGCTTTCTCTCCAGTCCGCTGTCTATTATCAGTTCAGGTCTTGCCTGCTGGCTATCCATCTTCTCTCCCCAATATTTCTCGAGCAGTTCCGCCTTCAGTCTCAGCCGGTTCTCACGTCTCTCTGTAACGGTAGGTTCTTCCCGGTTCACATCCGTTCGGCCGAAAGCCAGATCCAAGATGTGCAGATTCGCTTTCCCCCGTGAAGCAAATGTGTCTCTGCAGTTCACACAGTAAGTGATATACGGCAGAGGTGATTCCTCCGCTCTCTCCATCTTCACTCTCTTAGCATAATCCGGAGCTGCAATGGAATACTGCCCGCCGTAGCTGCAGCACCTCGCAAGATTACCGGTATGCGACAGTTCTTCATAAGAAATGCCGAGTTTCGCCGCGATCCTGCGGACGGCCGCCTGCAGCTCAGGAAAATCTCTGCTGCCGCATGGATCGAATATCGCCATTTTGCCCGGATCAGCAGCTGCCGCATTCTCCGGCAGTCCCCATTCATCCATCAGCTCTTCAATGAATACGCCTTCTATTTCCGGCAGATATTTCCGGAACATCTTCCTGCAGGTCGGGCAGGCATAAACCACTTTCGGCTTGCCCATCTCCCGCCACTGCGCACGGATTTCTTCAAGATGTCTCTCGTGCATCTCGTCTTCTGCAGCCCATACCGCAGGCGCGCCGCAGCAGTTCAGCCAGATCGCTGTATCCGGCTGCCGCACCAGCAGCCAGCTGAAGCAGTCCTTCACATACTGCGGGTCGGATGCTGCCATCTGACAGCCCGGGAAGAATGCGTATCTGACGGTATGTGCCCCGGCAGGTGCCCTGTTCAGGGCCGCCTCTCCCGCGGAGAAAGCCATGTCACGGAGCCAGTAATCGTGGAACACCCATGGCATCGCCTCCGTTTCTATGAGTCCGCGGTGGCACTGCAGCAGGAATTCTCCCATATCGATGCGCTGCGGGCAGACGGTTTTGCACAATCCGCATTGATCACAGGACGCGATCCTGCGGGTCGCCCATCTCCCGTCGTTGGCAAGCGTGCTCGGACGCACGGTTATATATGATTCTTCGTAGAGTCTCCCCGGCGTCTTCTGCTGGATCCTCATCAGATCGCATTCGCGCATGCAGATGTCGCAGGAACATTTCCGGCAGCGTTTGGCCTCCTGAGCAGCCTCTTCAGGTGTGAATCCCTGGTCAGTGTCTGCAGGACATACCGGAACGCTCTCCGGGATCATCCGCGGGTCCAGCACCAGTTTGGTATCCATCGTGTCAGCCGGCTCATTCATGAGGCCGGTCTTGAGATACCTCTCGATCGCAAGCGCTGCGCGCATTCCGTCTGCAAGGGATGGCATCAATTCTGAGCCAGTGACTCCCCCGCCGATGAAAACTCCCTGTCTGTCGGAGGCATAAGCTCCGGATCCTCTGCCTACGCCAAAATCGCTGCCATCGCTGCCTGTCGCAATATACACTGCGTCAGCAGTTCCGGCTATCTGCTCAAGATCCGTGATCTCCGTATCCAGGTGGATCACCGGCTTCTCATGCACAAACTGAGCCCTGATCTCCTCGTCGAAGGTCTCAGGATCCATCATATCCTGGGCTCTGCCGCCCAGGACTGCTCTCTTCTCGTAGATCTCTACTTCGTATTTCTTGTTCAGCAGACGCAGAGCGCATCCGAGCCCTGACAGGCCTCCCCCGATGACCGCGATCTTCCTGCCTTTAGGCGGCAGATTGAACGCATTCGGAGACTTCCTCTTCGCCAGGCGGATCGTTGTCCGCTCAAGTTCGCCGATCTTCAGTGATCCTCCTCGCTCCGCCAGTATGCAGGCATTCTCACAGTACCTTGGGCAGAGAGCGGATACTATCGCAGGGAAAACGACAGAAGTCTGCAGCATGCGGTAAGCAGCGTTCCAGCGGCCGCCTTCCCATTTGCTCTCCAGCTCTTTGATGTCCAGATGGAATGGGCACGCGACCGTACAGAAAGCAGGCTCGTCCTGATGGCATTTTGCCTTCAGAAGCTCACCGAAAGACTCTATATAGCTTGTGTCTTTGATCTCTGACATTCCTTGCTCCCATCATCTCTGCCGCTGCAGATCGTCTGCGGTACAGATACAGCAGGAGCCTGCCGCAGCAGGCAGGCTCCATCGAAAACAGTTTTACCGGAAGATCTGCATCAGAACGGTCTCTCTGCATTCGGATCATCCAGGGATACATAGTATCCTTCGTTCTTGTTGAATGGTACCGGATTCGCCTTGATATCCTCAAGTCTCTCGTACATATCCGGTCCCAGATAATACTTAGCCGGTGCGTATGGCTTCTCGCCCTTAGCCAGAGCATCGAGACCTGCCTTGACCTTCTCAGGACGTGCAGGCTGCTCATGGATGCGAACGCCGGTAGCATCGTAGATCGCGTTCAGTACCGCGCAGTGCGGGGAGGCCTGGAATGCCTCGGAAGCACCGGAGGATCCGAACGGACCTGATTTGATCCACTCATCCATATGGATGGCAGTGATGTCATCAGGAGTATCCATGATGTAAGGAACGCCTGCGCCGAGCATATTAGCATGCTTCTTGACATCGTCATAGTCTTCCTGAAGTGCGAAGCCGATACCGTGTGAAATTCCGGAGTAAGCCTGGCCGTTGACTGCCTGGATATTACCTACTCTTCCTACATGGTCAACACAGGTGAACTTCAGAACAGTGGTCTTGCCTGTGCTTGCGTCGACTTCGACTTCTGCCATATTGAGGCAGTATGTGTATGCCGGCGAAGGATCTCCGATTCCTGTGTTAGGATCCGGACGTACCAGGTCAGGATCGATCGTATTGGTATGTCTTCCGACGAATCTGGTCGGCAGACCTTCTGCTACCATCTCGTCGTATGTGCGGTATGTACCGTCTTCTTTCTTCATGGCAGCCAGCATCTTCTCACCGGCATCCTTGGTAGCGAGACCGGTCATGTAGAAGGAACGGCTTGCGCCGGCCATGCCGGAGTCCGGACAGAGTTTGGTGTCGTTCTGTACCAGCTGGATATCATCCGGTGTGAGTCCGAGCGGCTTGAGGGATTCCAGTGTTACCATCACAGAACCGACAGCTCCGCCCTGGCCCATGTTGTGCCATGTATCGTACTTCCAGACCTTGCCGTCTGCCTTGAGTTCCAGAACGACTTCGGATGAGTCATTCTCACCCTCTGTTACGTTGAATCCGCCCCAGGAGATACCGACACCTCTCATCTTCTCAGGTGTGCTCTCTGCCTTAGCGCGTGCCTTAGCCTCTTCATACAGAGGACGCATCGTATCCATCATGGCTTCCATCGGATACTGTTTGAATTCATAGCTGTTGATATTCGTCTCGCCAGGTCTTGCGATATTCTTGTAGCGGAATTCGAACGGATCCATTCCGAGTTTCTCCGCCATCATATCCATCAGAGGCTCTGAAAGTGTGAACGACTGAGGCGAACCGTAGCTGCGGTATGCGGTACCGAATGCGTGGTTGACATTCGCTACACGGACCAGACCTGCGACATTCGGTACATAGTATGGCCAGAATGTGAAACGTGCAGGTTTGGTCATGACGTCGTCACCGCCCCATGAATATGCGCCGTGGTCGAGACCGATATCGAACTCAGCTGCAATGATCCTGCCGTCTTCGTCACATGCGAGGCGGCCGTTGGAATAGGACGGACATCTCTTGCCTGAATAGTGCTGATGTTCCTCATAGGACATGGACAGTGATACAGGCTCACCTGTGATGATCGTGCAGGCAGCCATCAGAGCGACGTCTCCGCCGTTAGTGGACCAGCCGAAGCTCGCGCCTGTCGGGTTCATCAGAATACGATATTTCTCTCTCGGAACGCCGAAGCATGCAGCACCGATACGTCCGATTGAGGAATATGTGCACTGGGATTTGCACTGGATGGTCAGCATGCCGTCATCTCCCCAGTAGCACTGGCCTACGCAGCCCTCTACGCTGAGGTGAGGCTCACGTGTTGAGTGGAAGCTTCCCTCTACGACATATGGAGCGTTGTCGATCAGCTCGCGGACCTTCTCCGGATCCTCGAGGCCGACGCCCTTCATTACAGGCTGCTCAGCGAAGATATTGTTCGTGTCATCGTGGATGCGCTCTGCATCAGGCATTACTGCATCCAGATAGCTTGTGTACTCAGGCAGTTTCTCATAGTCCATGGTGACCTTGGCGGCAGCTGCTCTTGCTTCCTTGTTGGATCTTGCAACTACCAGAGCGATAACATCACCATAGCGGTAGATCTTCTCATCCTGCAGGACCTTACGGGATGGCTTGAGGACAGTACTTCTCTCGTGGAACTGACCTTCGCCCATCAGGTTGGTACCGCCGATCGCATAGATATCCTTAGCGGTGATGACCTTGACAACGCCAGGCATCTTCTCAGCTTCTTCTGTGTGGATACCGAGGATCTTAGCGTGATGAGCAACACGTGGCTGAACTACAGCTGCATACAGTGTGCCCTCAGGCATCTTCAGTGCCTGATCATCACCGTAGTCGGTCAGACCTGTGACTTTGCCGAGCGCGTCCGGACGTACGATGCCGGTTCCATAGTACTCGCCGTTCTCCGGTGTCTTGTACATGATATCCTCGATCGCGCTTTCACCGCGCATTACCTTGGCAGCAGCCATGACAGCGTCTACGATCTGCTTGTAGCCTGTGCAGCGGCAGACATTGCGGGTCTTCTGGAACCATTCACGGACTTCCTGTCTGGTAGGATCAGGATTCTCCTGGAGGAGCTGATACGCCGATACGATAAAACCAGGTGTGCAGAATCCGCACTGTACAGCACCACAGTGGATCCATGCGACCTGCAGCGGGTGCAGATGCTGAGGAGTACCGATACCCTCGATCGTGGTGATCTTGGCGTATTCCGGAACACTGGTGATCTTCCTGGTGCATGAACGGATGACTTTGCCATCCAGGATGACTGAACATGATCCGCAGACTCCGGATCCGCATCCGACCTTAACACCGGTCAGACCAAGACGGCGGAGAACATCAGACAGTCTGTCATTCTCCGGATCGCACATGAATACACGATCCACGCCGTTGATGTTCAGAAACATTTTTCTTAGTTTCATTCTTGAGAACCTCCTTCCAGGGAATCGATCCCTGATATAAATCTCTAGCAAACGTCCCCTTCACAAGGACAATTAATAGTACAGTCAAATTTTAAAAGATTGAAGTTGCATAGTCAATCTGATAGTGCTCTACCTGTTGTGTTTTCTCATATATTCTGCGGTCCGGTAGAGGGTCTCTCCGCTGAAGATCTTCTCCAGATTGCCTGCGAAATCCAGCCCGTATCTCTGCCCCAGCTCCGCCAGTTTGCTGTCGATGACCCGCTGCCTGTCTTCCGCGGAATCTTCCATATAGTCTTCCAGCGACATCTGCCTTCCGTCATCTCCGATCAGGTTATAGATACCGGCTCCCACCAGTCTTACAGGCCTCTTCTCGATCTGCCCGAGCATCCTGACAGTCTCCTGATAGATCGTCGCCGCGCTATCAGCATCTGTAACGACCCTGGATCTGTTGATGTTCTTCATATCCGCGTATGTGACTTTGAGCGTAACGCCCCGCCCGTGGAGGCCTTTGCGCTTCGCTCTTCTCTCAACGCTCATCGCCAGCAGGAACAGGATATCCTCAAGCAGCTGATAATTCTCTACATCCTCCTGGAAAGTCATCTCCCGGCTGATGGACTTCGTATCTTCCGGCTTGTAGGCAGTCACCTCACGGTCATCGATCCCAAACGCCAGCTCGGTGATCATCTGGCCGTGTTTGCCAAAACGCTCTATGATCTCTTCGCGGCGTTCCTGAATGTCGCGCACTGTGTAAATGCCGAGTCTGTTGAGTTTCTCGGCGGTTTTGGCGCCAACTGTGAACAGCGCTCGCACGTCCCGGTCAGAGATCAGATCCACGAAATCCTGCGCTGTCGGTATCTCGAAGTACCCGTCGGGTTTCTTCTCCTCGCTCGCGGTTTTGGCCGCTGTCTTGCAGTATGCCACGCCGACCGAGCAGGAAAGCCCCAGCTCGCTGCGTATCCGGGATTTGATCTCCCTTGCCATCTCTCCGGCACGCTCGAAAGTTCCCGCGCTGTAAGTCACATCGAGATATGCTTCGTCCAGCGCGATGGTCTCCATCCTGACAGCATAGTCATTCCAGATCTGCCGGAGCTGCTCTGAGACCTTTCTGTATTTATCAAAGTTCGGATGCATATAGATGCCGTGCGGACACAGTCTGTACGCTTCCTTGATATTCATCGCGGAATGGACGCCGTACTTCCTGGCTTCATAGCTGCAGGTCGCGGCAACTCCGCGTTCGGACGGCAGGGCTCCTATGATGAGAGGTTTGCCCGCCAGCGTCGGGTCATCTCTGATCTCTACCGACGCATAGAAAGCATCCATATCTACATGAATTATGATCTGTCTCTTCTGCATCACAAAAGTATCAGTCCCATGAGATCGGATTGAATTTGCGCTTCGTCACCTCGTCTACGTATCTGGCGTAAGCTTCGGTCTCCGTGATCCTCCGGTGCTGTTTCACCGCCGCTGCGACGACTGCGACCTTGTCCGGATCATACCTGTCACCCGCCCGCCACTGATACGTGCGCGGATAGATATCGTCTTTGTCGAGTACCGTCGGCTCTTTGAGGCACATTTTCTCGTATGCAGCATATACGCGTTCTGCCTCTCTGGCAAAACCCGCACCTGTCGCTGGCTCAGCCGGCTCGGCCGCTTTGTCCGGTGCCGTCGACGAGGATCTTCCCGGAGCCTGTGCTGCCGGCTTCGCGCGCTCGACTGTACGGTTTGGCGTCTCCGTCACCGCGCCTTCATAGTTCGCGTCCATGACGATCGTATATTCAAAATCTCTGGCGTTGTCTGTCATCTTGTCCATTAGCTCAGCCCCTTACTATATCACTCTTTCCCGTTCCTATTATTTTATCAGAAGACCGTTGCTGTTGTCGTCCCAATACGCAAAATCTGTCATTCACATTCCTTCGCGATCTTCTCGTACGCGTACCTCGGATAGTCGTCTTCGACACAGTCAAAGTGCAGCCTCTGTAAGATCAAGCACCGCATATTCCTGATGATGCATCAATTATAACCCATCAAGCATCCCTAATGTGGTGAAACTATGCGTTTTCGCATTGATGGAGCCCAACCATTGTGTGTCTAGGGGTCTGATTACTGGTCGGCAGCGGCTCCTTGCACTCAATGCCTTCATCCGGCTCGTATATATGAAATGAAAACGAAGGGTTCCATGTACGGGACACGGAACCCTCCGATAATAGTAATATGTATTATTGCAGTTCTGAGCGGCGGTTGGGTTGTTGATCCTGACCGCTTACTCCAGTTCATTACTTCAGTCCGCTGAGGATCGTGTTCAGATCGTCTGCTGACAGTCCGTAATCGGTGTCGCCGCCCATGCCGTATGCGGTGATGGTGTAAGCGTAATCGCCGGAAATGGCTACTGTCTTGGTGGATTCGCCTTCGCGGTTGCCGTAGCAGCTGACGTCCATTCCATTGATGTTATCTGTCCACATGTGTGCATACTCATTGTAGTCTCCGGAGATATCTCCGTCGCCTGCGTAGATGCCCTTGCGGATCGTCATATCAACAGCCGGGAATGGGATGTATGCCTCTGCGATTCCGTCCATATAACGGTAAGCTTCGACCTTGATCGCTCCAAGGCTGATCTCAGCGCCTTCAGGAACTTCGAATGTATCGACGCCTGCACCCTGGGCTGCTTCAGCACCTGTTGCGACGTCTGACCAAGGGTTAGGCATCTGGGTAGTTCCGGATCCCTCAGATCCCTCAACTACGAGGTTGACCGTTCCTGTTGCCTTCTTGTCTGCAGTGACCTTCACGTAATAGTCGCCAGATGGTACGGTGCACTCAACAGAATCAGATCCGCTTACAGAAACTTCAACTGTAGGATCTGCATCCGAGATGCCTGCCAGTTCTTCTACACTTGCGTTCTCATCTGTCGCAACATCTCCATCCGCGCTGATCAGTGAAAAAGTAGCTTTGCCGTTTCCCTCAAGCGCGGAATCGATCCTGATGACATCTCCGTCTTCTACGATCAGGGTGCCAGCCATTGCGTAATCGCCCTTCTTCGCCTTATCGAATGTAGCGTCCAGGCTCTTTCCGTCCTCTGCGATATTGAATGACAGAACCGGTCCTCTGTTGCAGCCCGCAAATACAAGGATCATAGCGAGTGCAGCGATCACGATCATTACAGTTTTCTTTCTCATAATAATTACCTCTTATCTGTAAAATGGTATTTCTTTCGTTACATTTGTCGAGGGAGAACCTGACGAATAATGTTCAGTGGACTCCCCCTCAATATATATACGATTATATCATTGAACAAATCACACAATTCAACAATAAATGTGTTTTATTTCAAGCGCATCCAGGTGCATGGTGTTACAGCGTAACTACCCAGTTGCCCATCTCATCTTCGCGCTTGCCGGTCTGCATTCCGTAGAGCACGTCGTAGAGGTGCTGGCTGACTTCGCCGACCTTCTCATCGTTGATAGGATAATTCTCGCCCTTGTATCTGAGCAGGCCGATCGGTGAGATCACGCATGCTGTGCCGGTCGCCCATGCTTCCTTGAGCGTGCCATCCTTGGCAGCCTCGAGGACTTCCGCCAGCTCGAGTCTGCGCTCCTCGACCTTGTATCCCCACTTCCTCAGGAGCTGCAGTGTGCTGTCACGAGTAACTCCCGGAAGGATCGATCCTGTCAGTGATGATGTCACGACAGTGTCTCCGATCATGAAAAACGCGTTCGAAGTTCCGACCTCTTCGACATAGCGGTGCTCTTTGGCATCGAGCCAGAGAACTTCTTCGCAGCCCTGCTTCTTAGCCTCTGTCGCAGCGATCATGCCGCAGGAATAGTTGCCTCCGCATTTTGCGAATCCGGTACCGCCTACTGCCGCGCGGATGTATTCCTCCTCGACCCAGATGCGGCTGCCGTGCAGCTCGTTCTCGTTGCCTTCGTAATAAGCAGCGACCGGGCTCAGGATGATGAGGAATAAGTAACGGCTTGCAGGATGAACTGCCATGCTTACCTCAGGCGAGATGATGAACGGACGGATGTACAGCGATGTTCCAGGTACGCTCGGTACCCAGTCCTCGTCAGCTCTGACTACTGCCTTGACCGCAGAAATGAACAGATCCTCGTCCATCTCAGGGATGCAGAGTCTTCTGTTGGAGCGGTTGAGGCGCGCAGCATTCATGTCAGGACGGAACAGATTGATCCTTCCCTCAGGATTGCGGTATGCCTTCATTCCCTCGAATGACATCTGCGCGTAGTGCAGAGTTGTCGATGCCGGGTCAAGGGAAAGCGGTCCGTAAGGAACGATGCGGCCGTCATGCCAGCCCTGTCCCTCGTCATATTCCATCATGAACATGTGATCCGTATAGTACTTGCCGAATCCCAGTGCGTGCTCATCTGGCTTTGCCTTAGGTGATGTAGTTCTTGTTACCGGAAAAGTATATTCCATTGTCTTATCCTCCTTAGATATATCCAACAGTCCCAACAGGATCCTAGCACAGGCGGAAGCCCTGATCTGTCAGGGTCTTCCTGATCTCTTCGATCTGCGCGAAATCTCTCGTCTCAATATCCAGCATCAGTACGCAGCTGGTTACAGCGGTGTTCGGGTCGGAGTGACCGTAGTGTACACCGGTGACATTCGCTCCGCAGGAAGCGATGATCGTTGCGACATCTACCAGCTGTCCCGGTTTGTCCTCGAGAGCGATATTGAGAGTAGCGTTCCTGCCGCTTGTGACAAGTCCGCGGGTGATCACTCTGGAGAGGATGTTCACGTCTATGTTGCCTCCGGAAACGAGGCAGACTACATTCTTGCCCTCCAGTGGGATCTTGTCGAACATCACAGCAGCTACGGAAACTGCTCCCGCGCCTTCTGCGATGAGCTTCTGCTTCTCGATCAGCGCCAGGATCGCAGCTGCGATCTCGTCTTCAGATACTGTCACGATGTCGTCGACATAATCTTTGATCAGCGAGAATGTGAGGTCTCCCGGATGTTTGACCGCGATACCGTCAGCAAAAGTATTGACGGTGCTGAGTGTTACCTGCTCATCGTATTTGAGGCTGTCCGCCATGCTCGCCGCCTCTCTCGCCTGAACACCGTAGACCTTGATCTCCGGTTTGAGGCTCTTGGCCGCATAAGCGATACCCGAAACCAGTCCGCCGCCGCCGACAGGAACGACGATCGCGTCCACATCTTTGAGCTGATCGAGGATCTCGAGGCCAATCGTGCCCTGACCGGCTATGACATCAGGATCGTCAAAAGGATGGATGAATGAAGCGTGTTCCTCGTCCTGCAGCTTGCACGCGTATGCGTAAGCGTCGTCATAAGCGCCTTTGACCAAACGGACTTCAGCACCGTATGATTTGGTCGCTTCGACCTTGCTGATCGGTGCACCGTCAGGCATGCAGATGATCGCTTTGAGGCCCATCCTCTGCGCGGAAAGCGCAACGCCCTGCGCGTGGTTGCCGGCACTGCAGGCAACGATGCCCGCAGCCTTCTCCTCCTCCGTCAGCTTGCTGATCTTGAAGTAAGCGCCTCTGAGCTTGAAACTTCCGGTGACCTGGAGATTCTCCGTCTTGAAATACACCTGATTCTTGCCGCTGAAATGCGGTGAATAGATGAGGTCTGTCTTGCGCGCGACATCCTTGAGTGCGAATGCCGCCTGATATATCCTGTCCAGTGATAGCTGATTGTTCATTTTCAATATTTCCTCTCTGAGTGCTGTCTGATTATTTGCCTTTTCTCGAAGCCTCGCCTCTCAGCCATGTGATCAGCTGGCTTGCGGTACGTCCCGACATGCCGCCGTGACGCAGTTCCCATTTGCGGGCGATATCTTCGAGATCCTGCTCCGCAATGTCTATCTTATGTCTCTCCGCGAGTGTCCTAACGATGTTCAGGTACTCTGCAGGTACAGGTTTCGCGTAGTAAATTGTGACACCGAACCTGCTTGCCAGTGAGAGTTTCTCCTCCATCGTATCCGAGCGGTGGATGTCCTGATCGTATTCCATATCCGACCGGTCTTTCCACGTCTCACGGATGAGATGACGGCGGTTCGACGTAGCGTATATGAGGACTCTGTCGGATCTCGTCTCGAGAGCTCCTTCGAGCATCGCTTTGAGTTCCTTGTAGTCGCTCTCATTCTCCTCGAACGACAGATCGTCGAGGAATATGATGAATCTGTAATTTCTCTGTTTGATCTCCGACAGTACCTGCGGCAGTTTGCTGCGGTCTGCCTTGGAGACTTCGACCAGCCTGAGCCCCTTCGAATAGTAGTCGTGCATCAGCGCGTGGACGCTGGTCGATTTGCCCGTGCCGCTGTCTCCGTAGAGCAGCACGTTGTTGGCATGCGCGCCTTTGACGAAAGCCTCTGTGTTGTCCCTGAGGGTCTTCTTCTGCTCTTCGTAGCCGATGAGATCGGAAAATTTCACGTCTTCCGTGTTCTTCACCGGAACGATCCTGAACTCGTCCTCCCCCTCGGCAATGCGGAACGCTCTGTACAGTCCGTAGATGCCGTTACCGTACTCTGCGTAATACTCGGCGATCGTGCGGCCAAACGTTTCTTCATCTCTTGCCCGCGCGAGTTTGTCGGTCAGCATGCGGATCTGTCTGCCCTCGCTGCCGGTTTCCTGTGCATAAGGCACTTTGTAATCGGTCATTGCCGCCAGCAGATCGATGCCGTTCTCCTTGCCGAGTGCCGTGAAGTCCATCCTGAACATCTCCCGGATCTGTGCAAAATCCTGCTGCGCGAGCTTGATCATCGTCGCTGTCCGGCTCACCGTCTTCCTCTCGCAGGCGAGAGTGAACGGGTTCTCGTGCATCATGAGGTTGTATGTGATCCACTGCTGCCAGACGTTCCCGTACAGCGCGAATTCCGTCGCGAATTCCACGAGTCTGCATGTCAGCTGCCGGATGCTTTCGGCGATCTCGGTATTCTCGCGCGCAGGGGCTGCTGCTCTGGTCTTGGAACCGGTATCGGTAACAGTGCGCGCCTTGCCGTAAGGATCCAGCATGGTTCTGCGCCCCTGAGGCGTATCATCAGCTATCTTCTTGCCGGCTCCCAGCGCAGCCAGCGTGTCGTGCCAGTCGCCTGTGCCTGTATTATCTCTGTAAAAAAGGAATCTGTAATCAGTCATTGATCAGCCTTTCCAGTATCTTGTCTCTCATCTGGCTGCCGGTGAGCCATGTCTCGTCTTCCGGTGACTTGATGTCCAGTGTGCGCCAACCCTCGTCGAGTACAGCTGCTACAGCTTTCTCGATGCAGTCCGCTTCTTCCGCGAGGTCGAACGAATACCGCAGCATCATAGCAGCGGAAAGGATCGTTGCGATCGGATTGGCGAGGTCTTTGCCGGCGATGTCCGGCGCTGAGCCGTGGATCGGCTCGTAGAGGCCTCTTGAAGTATCTCCGAGTGATGCCGAAGCGAGCAGTCCGATCGATCCTGTTACCTGGGATGCCTCGTCAGAGAGAATGTCCCCGAACATGTTGGATGTGACGATGACATCGAAGAACGACGGGTCGCGGATCAGCTGCATCGCAGCGTTGTCGACATACATATCGTCGAGCCGTACATCCGGGTATTCTGTCTCGCCCAGACGGTGTACGGTCTCGCGCCAGAGTCTCGAAGTCTCGAGGACATTGGATTTGTCAATGCTTGTAACATGCCCTCTGCGTTTTCTGGCGGTCTCGAAAGCTCGTCTCGCGACACGCTCGACTTCCATGACGCTGTACGCCTCTGTGTCGAATGCTGCGTCACCGGCCTCATTGCGTCCGCGTTCGCCAAAATAAATGCCGCCTGTCAGTTCCCTCACGATCATGAGATCGAATCCCTTTGCGGCGATATCCGGCCTCAGCACACACGCACTTGCCAGCGCCGGCTGGATCGCAGCCGGTCTCAGGTTCGTGTAGAGCCCGAGTGCTTTACGCAGTCCGAGGATCGCCTTCTCCGGTCTCTTGTCGCCCGGGACTCCGTCCCATTTCGGTCCGCCTACGGCTCCGAGCAGCACGCTGTCCGCAGCGAGGCAACCGTCAATTGTCTCCTGTGGCAGAGGTATGCCATATCTGTCGACCGCATTGCCGCCTGCGGCATATTCGGTGAAGACGAACTCGTGTCCGTACTTGTCCGCTATGATCTTCAGTACTTTGGCGGCCGCGCCTGCGACCTCCGGTCCGATCCCGTCTCCCGGGACCAGTGCTATATTGTATTTCATCTCAATGCCCTGCTTTCCTGATATGTGATCAGCTGTCCTGCTTTTCCTTGAGATAGGAAAGCAGTCCGCCCTTATCTATGATCTGTTCGATGAATGCCGGGAATGGTCTGGCCTGGAAGGTCTGCCCGGTCGTCTCGTCTGTGATCACTCCGGTACGGGTATCGACATCGATGATGTCGCCGGCAGCGATCGCCGCGGATGCCTCAGGACACTCCAAGATCGGGAATCCGATATTGATTGAGTTCCTGTAGAAGATCCTCGCGAAACTCGCTGCGATGACGCAGGAGATACCGCTTGCCTGAATGGAGACCGGCGCGTGCTCTCTCGAGGAACCGCAGCCAAAATTCCATCCGCCGACCATGATGTCGCCTTCCTGTACGCTGCCCGCGAAGGATTTGTCGATGTCCTCCATGCAGTGCTTAGCCAGTTCAGACGGTTCCGGCGCATTGAGATATCTTGCAGGGATGATAACGTCTGTATCTACGTGATCTCCGAATTTCCATGCTTTGCCTCTCATGATCTCACCTCCAGCATCAGCCCTGCAGAACGCGAGGGTCCGCTACACAGCCCGAGACAGCCGATGCCGCTGCAACTGCAGGGCTCGCCAGTATGACCTCGCTGCCGGTATGTCCCATTCGCCCGACAAAATTCCTGTTGGTCGTCGTGACTGCTCTCTCCCCGTCAGCCATGACGCCCATGTGCCCTCCGAGGCACGGTCCGCAGGTTGGTGCGGATACTGCACAGCCTGCTTCTACGAATGTCCTGAGGATGCCTTCCTCAAGACACTGCATGTAGATCTCCTGAGTTGCCGGTATGATGATGCACCTGACTCCGTCAGCGACTTTCCTGCCCTTGATGATGGCTGCAGCTGCCCTGAGGTCGGAGATCCTGCCGTTGGTGCACGAACCGATCACGACCTGATCGATATGCATGCCGGCTGCCTCAGTGATCGTTCTTGTATTGGATGGAAGATGCGGAAGCGAAACTGTCGGTTCCAGTGCTGAAAGGTCGATCGTAACGGTCCTCTCATACTCTGCGTCCTCATCTGCCTCATATACGACAGGCTCTCTGCCGAACCTGCCTGTGATATATTCTATTGTCTTATCATCGACCGGGAAGATCCCGTTCTTGCCGCCGGCTTCGATCGCCATGTTGGAGATCGTGAACCTGTCGTCCATGCTGAGCTCGGCAACGCCTTCACCGGTGAACTCGATCGACTTGTACAGTGCGCCGTCTACTCCGATCTCGCCGATCAGGTGCAGGATGACATCCTTGCCTGATACGTATGGCTGGAGTTTGCCTGTCAGCTCGACTTTGATCGCAGGCGGCACTTTGAACCAGTTGACGCCTGCTGCCATGCCGGCTGCCATGTCTGTGGAGCCTACCCCCGTTGAGAATGCTCCAAGTGCTCCGTATGTGCATGTATGCGAGTCGGCGCCGATGATGCAGTCTCCAGGCCCGACGAGACCCTGTTCCGGCAGGAGCGCATGCTCAATGCCTACAGTACCGACATCATACAGATGTGTGATCCCGTGCTTGCGGGCAAAATTCCTTGCCGTAACGCACAGTTCTGCCGATTTGATATCCTTGCACGGTGTGTAGTGATCGAGAGTGATCACGATCCTGTCCTTATCGAATACGCGGTCAAATCCCGCCTTCTCGAAAACGCCGACCGCGACCGGAGTCGTAACGTCGTTGCCGAGAACGATATCGAGTTTGGCCTCGATCAGATCGCCGGCGTGTACTTCAGGGAGTCCTGCGTGTGCTGCCAGGATCTTCTGTGTCATCGTCATGCCCATTGCAGTCCCTCCTCTATTGCTCGTCTGCAGCTGCGATCAGTTTCTTCTCGTAAGCATTCATACGGTTGAGCGCTTTGATGTAAGCGTTGATGCTGGCTTCCATAATATCAGTCGATAGTCCGCGGCCGGTAAAGGTCCTGCCGAACGCGTTGACTTTGACTGTGACATCTCCCAGCGTATCCTTGCCTTCGGATATTGAATGGATGTTGAAGATATCGAATGTATGGGCGGACGGGTTTACTATGTTGTCTATCGCATTGTAAGCCGCGTCGATCGGGCCGTCGCCGAGTGCTACATCCTGCTTCTTCACTCCGTCCTTCTCGAGGCTGACTGTGCAGGTCGCTATGGTGAAATTGCTCGTTGACACCTGGAACCAGTCGAGTTTGTAACCTTCCTCATCGTCCGCATAGACCTGATTGGTCTGATGTGTCACGATCGCTTCGAGGTCAGCGTCTGTGATGTTCTTTTTCTTGTCACATACGATCTTGAACTCCTCGAAACATTTGTCGAGTTCTTCCTTGCTGAGCGTGAAGCCCATCTCCTCGAGTCTCTGGCCTACAGCGTGGCGTCCGGAATGTTTGCCGAGCACAAGATTGTTGACGTGGATACCAACCGACTCAGGTGTCATGATCTCGTAAGTCTGCTTGTTGGCAAGGACTCCGTGCTGATGGATGCCTGATTCATGTGCGAAAGCATTCTTGCCGACGATCGGTTTGTTGAGCGGAGCAGTCTGTCCGATGATGTTGTAGACAGTCTGGCTCGCGCGGTGGATCTGTGTCGTATCGATTCCCGTGGTGAGTCCTGTCACATCCTGACGTGTGCGGATCGCCATGACGATCTCTTCCAGCGAAGTATTGCCGGCTCTCTCGCCAAGGCCGTTTACAGTACACTCGACCTGACGGGCGCCGCCGAGAACTCCGGCAAGCGCGTTGGCTGTCGCCATTCCGAGGTCATTATGGCAGTGTACTGAGAAGATGACATTCTCCGCACCTCTGACGTTGCAGCGGATGTCCTCAATGAGTCTGCGCATCTCTTCCGGTGTCGTGTAGCCGACCGTATCAGGGATGTTGACGGTAGTCGCGCCGTTGGCGATCGCCACTTCCACGACTTTCTTGAGGAAGTCCGGCTCACTGCGGGTCGCGTCCTCCGCCGAGAACTCTATGTTGGAGCAGTACTTCTTCGCGTAAGCGACCATATTCCCTGCCTGCTCAAGCACCTTCTCAGGTGTCATGCGGAGCTTGTACTCCATGTGCAGCGGTGATGTCGCAATAAATACATGGATGCGAGGATCTGCAGCGCCTTTGACTGCTTCCCACGCAGTGTCGATATCCTTAGGAGTCGAACGCGCCAGAGACGCGATCGTGCATCCTCTGATCGTTTCTGAGATCGTCTTCACCGACTCGAAATCTCCCGGCGAAGCGATCGCGAAACCAGCTTCGATGATATCGACATGCATTTTCTCGAGACAGCGGGCGACCTCGATCTTCTCCTGCAGGTTCATGCTGCAGCCCGGAGACTGCTCGCCATCTCTCAAAGTTGTGTCAAAAATCTTTACCTGGTCCATGATGATTACCCTTTGATCCTATATATGTTCTGTTATTCCAGTATTGCCCCTCTGTCTGCCGAGGAAACGAGTTTGGCGTAGCGCGCGAGATATCCGGTCTTGACCTTAGGCTCCGGACATACCCATGCAGCACGTCTCTTCGCGAGTTCCTCATCGGATACTTTGAGCTCTATCTTCTTGTTGGTGATATCTATTGCAATGATGTCGCCCTCTTCCACGAGTCCGATATTACCGCCGCTCGCAGCCTCCGGACTGACATGTCCGATCGAAGCTCCTCTTGTCGCGCCGGAGAATCTGCCGTCTGTGATAAGCGCGACGGATTCATCCAGTCCCATGCCTGCGATAGCTGATGTCGGGTTGAGCATCTCACGCATGCCAGGGCCGCCTTTTGGCCCTTCGTAGCGGATGACTACGACATCACCTGCATGGATGCCGCCCTCGTAGATGACCTTGATCGCGTCTTCTTCGGAATCGAAGACTCTTGCAGGTCCCTCGTGCTGCATCATGGATTCCTTGACCGCAGCCTGCTTGACGACGCATCCGTCAGGAGCGAGGTTGCCCTTGAGGACTGCGATGCCGCCGGACTTCATGAACGGATCCTCGAACGGACGGATGATATCAGTATTGCGGTTATCCGCGTGCTCGATGTTCTCGCCCATGGTCTTCATCGTGACGGTCATCACGGAAGTATCGAGGAGGCCGCCTTTGGTCAGCTCTTTCATCACAGCATAGACGCCGCCCGCTGCATCGAGATCTTCCATGAAAGTATCTCCTGCCGGTGCGAGGTGACACAGGTTCGGTGTGACTGCGCTGATCTCATTTGCCAAGTCAAAATTCAATTCAACTCCCGCCTCGTGAGCGATCGCCGGAAGATGCAGCATGGTGTTTGTCGAGCATCCGAGTGCCATGTCTACAGTCTCTGCATTGTGGAAAGCAGCAGCTGTCATGATGTCGCTCGGCTTGATATTGTTCTCGACGAGCTTCATGATCTGCATTCCTGTCGCCTTGGCCAGAGGGATCCTTGCGGAATACGGCGCAGGAACAGTACCATTGCCAGGAAGCGCCATACCGATCGCCTCGGTAAGGCAGTTCATTGAATTTGCAGTATACATGCCGGAGCAGGATCCGCATGATGGACAAGCCTGCTCTACGTATACCTGGACATCATCCTCGTCCATGGTACCGGCATGGTAGGCTCCGACTGCCTCGAACATATGAGAGAGGCAGGTGCGCCTTCCGTCAGGAAGACGGCCGGCCAGCATCGGCCCTCCGGAGCAGAAGATCGTCGGTACGTTGATGCGTGCTGCAGCCATCAGAAGACCCGGGACATTCTTGTCACAGTTCGGAACCATGACAAGACCGTCAAACTGATGCGCTATTGCCATAGCCTCAGTCGAATCTGCGATGAGGTCACGCGTAACGAGCGAGTACTTCATTCCGATATGTCCCATGGCGATACCGTCGCAAACCGCGATCGCCGGGAACAGGATCGGCGTTCCTCCCGCAGCACGGACACCGGCTTTGACAGCTTCCGCTATCTTGTCGAGGTGCATATGGCCCGGGACGATTTCATTATATGAGCTGACAACGCCGATCAGAGGGCGTTTAATCTCTTCCTCAGTGAGGCCGAGCGCGTACATAAGACTCTTGTTAGGCGCGCGGTCGACACCGATCTTGACCTGATCAGATTTCATTCCTTCTTACCTTTCTGTTAATTGGAAGCCTTATCCAGATCGTTGTCATTCTTCCAGAGCATCTCATCTCTCAGCTGCTTGCCTACAACTTCCATCTGGTGTCTTGCCAGCTGTGCTCTCTTGGAGTTGAAGAATGTACGGCCGTTCTTGTTCTCTGCGATCCATCTGCCGGCGAATGTTCCGTCCTGGATGTCGGAGAGGACTTTGCGCATGTTAGCTTTGATCTCGTCATGTGGCAGTACGCGAGGTCCGCTGACATACTCACCGAACTCTGCTGTATCGGAGATGGAGTAGTTCATTGCTGCGATACCGCCCTTGTTGATGAGGTCGATGATCAGCTTCATCTCGTGGATGCACTCGAAGTAAGCGTTCTCAGGCTTGTATCCAGCCTCGACCAGTACTTCGAATCCGCACTGCATGAGGTCTACTACGCCGCCGCAGAGTACTGTCTGCTCGCCGAAGAGGTCTGTCTCGGTCTCTTCGTCCATCGTTGTCTCGAGGATGCCTGCGCGGGCTCCGCCGATACCGGCAATGTATGCGAGAGCGATGTCATAAGCTTTGCCTGTTGCGTCCTGCTCAACAGCGATGAGGCAAGGTACGCCTTTGCCTGCTACATACTGGCTGCGTACTGTGTGGCCAGGGCCCTTCGGAGCTGCCATGAATACGTCGATGTCTGCAGGAGGAACGATCTGCTTATAGCGGATGTTGAATCCGTGAGCGAAAGCGATTGCCTTACCTGCTGTCAGGTAAGGTGCGATATCCTTCTGGTACATTGCAGCCTGAGCCTCGTCGTTGATAAGGATCATGATGATGTCAGCCTTCTGAACTGCTTCAGGAACTGTGTATACCTCAAAACCGTCCTTCTCAGCTACCGGCCAGGACTTACCGCCCTTGCGGAGGCCGACGATAACGTGACATCCGGAGTCACGAAGGTTGAGTGCGTGTGCATGGCCCTGTGAGCCGTATCCTACGACAGCGATTGTCTTGCCGTTGAGTGCGTCAAGGTTGCAGTCTTTCTCATAATACATTTTTACCATAGTTGAATTCCCCGCTTTCTTTTGATTTATCATTGATAGTTGCTTTACCACGTTCTATTGCGACCACTCCGGTCCTGGCGATCTCGAGTACCTCGAACTCATTCATGATATTCTCCAGACCGTCCATTTTCTCTGCGTCTCCGGTCATGCCCAGTGTGAGGGTCTCCAGCGAGACGTCTATGATCTGTGCCCGGAAGATGTTCGCCAGCTGGATCACGTCGTTGCGGCGCTCGCTCGAGTCCGCACGGACTTTGATCAGCATCAGTTCTCTGTATATTGAGTTACCGGTATTCAGGCGTTTTACCGAATGTACCGGGTAGAGCTTCCTGAGCTGATTACACAGGAGCTCGGTGTGAGGCTCATCGGCGAGGACGTCGATCGTGATACGGGTCACGCCCGGATTCTCAGTCGGTCCTGCGGCGAAAGCCTCGATATTGTATCCTTTACGGGAGAAAAGTCTGGCGA
This sequence comes from Mogibacterium sp., assembly GCA_017434025.1. Lineage (GTDB taxonomy): Bacteria > Bacillota > Clostridia > Peptostreptococcales > Anaerovoracaceae > Crickella. Next base: position 25,673 of record JAFRGC010000036.1, read on the forward strand.
TCTGCGAGAGTACTCCCGGCTCGTTGTCGACGAGCAGCGCAAGAGTCTGTCTCCTGATATCCTGCATTTTGTCCATCTTGTCTCCCTCCTATATCTTCATGAAGTTGGTGATGTGGTCACCGCCTCCGACCATCGGCCGCACCATCTCGTCCATGTCGAGGACGCAGTCGATGACATATCCTTCTCCGCACTCCAGCGCATCGGTGATCGCGTCTGCCAGATCCTTCTGGTTGTTGACGCGGCGTCCGTGCAGTCCGTAAGCTTCAGCGAGTTTGACGAAGTCCGGTCCGCGGTCCAGAGTTGTCTCTGAGAAGTTCTTGCCGTATATGAGATTCTGCCACTGACGTACCATTCCGAGTGTTCCGTTGTCGAAGACAAATGTGATGACCGGAATGTTGTAGTACTGCTCCGTGCAGAGCTCATTGCAGTTCATGCGGAAGCTTCCGTCTCCCGCGATGTGGATCACCGTCTTGTCAGGATTGCCGACTTTCGCTCCGATCGCTGCTCCGAGACCAAATCCCATGGTGCCGAATCCTCCCGAAGTGATCAGCTGTCCCGGATAGTCGAAGTGGAAGTGCTGGATCGCCCACATCTGATGCTGTCCGACATCGGTAGATACGATGGTATCCGCCGGTACGAGTCTGGCGATCGTTTCACAGACCTGTTTCGGTGTGAGGGTATCTCCGCCTTCTTCGTATACTGTCTCGGTCGGATGTGAGAATACGAACTTCTTCCATTCTGTGTGATCCTGCTGCGTCAGTCTCTCGTTGAGCATCCTCAGAACTTCCTTCGCGTCACCGACGATGTGGTGATCGGTCTGTACATTCTTGTTGATCTCGGATCTGTCTATATCTATATGGACGATCTTAGCCTGTGAAGCAAACGATTCCGGATCGAGCGCAACTCTGTCTGAGAACCTGCAGCCTACCGCGATCAGCAGATCGCAGTTGTCGCAGGCAATGTTTGACGCCTGTGATCCGTGCATGCCGATCATACCGGTAACATGCGGGTTGCGTCCTGCGATGCCGCCTCCGCCCATGACAGTGATCGCTGTAGGAGCATCGACGATATTCGCGAATCTGTCGAATTCTTCATTAGCGCGTCCTCTGACGACACCGCCTCCGCAGATCAGCATAGGCTTCTTCGACTCGCCGATCATCTTGACCAGCAGATCGATATCCTCTTCATCGATCGAAGGGATCCTGAAGTCCGCCATATTGCGTTCATACAGCGTCTGCAGAGCTCCGGTGGTCTTGTGGTCCTTGCGCGGTATGAATTCGTACTCTGCCGTCTCGGCTGTCACGTTCTTGAGAATGTCGATAAACACCGGACCCGGACGTCCGCTCCTCGCGATCGCGAAGGCTTTGCGCACGGTATCCGCAAGTCTGTTCACATCAGTGACCTGGAAGTTGCTCTTCGTGATCGGGAGCATGATCCCAGTACTGTCTACCTCCTGGAACGAGTCCTTGCCGATGAGGTTATCAGCAACATTGCACGAGATGAAAACGACCGGTGATGAGTCCATGTATGCTGTCGCTACGCCGGTCGTCAGATTGGTAGCTCCTGGTCCCGAAGTCGAGAAAACGACTCCCACCTTGCCGGTGCTTCTCGCGTAGCCGTCCGCTGCGTGCGAAGCGCCCTGTTCATGTGCAGTGAGGTAGTGTCTGATCCTGTCTCTGTATTTGACGATCGTATCATACACGTTCAGGATCGTGCCGCCCGGATATCCGAAGATGACTTCGGTATCCTGCTCCAGCAGACATTCCATTAATATTTCCGCACCCGTTAGCTTCAATTCTATAGTCCTCCTTAGATGCTTACATTATTAAAGCCCTGAGATCATATATCGCTGATCGCAGGGCCTTATAGTCTGTTCTTCGTCGAACCTGCGTCTGCAGGTTCTCCGGGATCCGTTACACGGCACAACATCAGCGTTATTCTATTCCTCAGCAAGGCTGATAAGGCTTAGAATAATGATACCACTAAGTATAATGCTGACGAGCAGTGAGCTTACTGCCATTAACTTCTCCCCTGGTTACTCAGTTGTAACGTTCAACGCATATCGTTCATGCGCTGTACCTATACTACAACACTACTTTGTTAAAATCAACAAAATTTGCCCTTAAATTTGTGGTTTCTCTATTTATATTCCATAGCGATCGTTCCCGTGCGCTGGACTTCCTGTATGCCGTAGTTCTTGAGCATATGAATGAAGTCTTCGACGGCCTCGGTCTCTGCGTGATATTCGAGCAGCAGGTATTTTGGTGTCACTTTCATGATCTTGGCGCCTACGATCGAACACAGTTCGATCAGTGACGAACGGTTCGAAACATTGTAGGCGACTTTGATCAGCATCATCTCAAGACAGATGCTGCGCGACTCGCTGAGCCTGCGCACTTTGATGACATCTACTTTCTTATTGAGCTGTTTCTCGATCTGATCGATCGTTCTCTGGTCTCCGGTGGAGACGATCGTCATGCTGGAGATCTCGTGGTCGTCTGTCTCACCTACAGCAAGGCTGTCGATATTGAAGCCGCGCCGCGCGAACAGTCCCGAGACACCTGACAGTACTCCGTCTCTATTCTCTACCAGTACAGAAAAAATGCCTTTCATGATACCGACTCCCCGTTATTTCACTCTGTCCTCGCCGTCGACATCGACTGTCATCAGGCAAGTGCCTTCTGTGGCAAGGAATGCATCCAGCCTGTCATCCAGTTCTTCGTTGGATGAGCAGGTGAAGTACGGAATACCATACGCTTCTGCGATCTTATCGTATCTCGGACAGTCATTCAGTTTGACACCGATATAGTGAGAATCAAACAGATTATACTGATACTCTCTGACCAATCCGAGGTAACCGTTGCGCACGATGATGATCTTGACGTCTACATCGTTCGCGCGTATCGTCGCAAGTTCATTCATCGACATCTGGAACGCGCCGTCGCCGCAAACAGCCACCGTCTGACGGTCAGGAGCGAAAAGTTTTGCACCCATGGCTGCCGGGATGGAGTATCCCATAGTGCCCATTCCTCCGGTCGTCAGGAATCGGCCTTCCTTCATCACATAGTTGTCCGCACTCCAGAGCTGATTCTGTCCCACGTCTGCGACATAGAACGCATCGTCGTCCATCTTCTCTGAGAGGGTCTGCACCAGCGTGTTTGGATTGACCAGTCTGTCGCTGAACACACGTGTATCGACGGTCGTATGCTTGATCTCTTCCAGCGTATCGATCCATTCCTGTCCGGCCGGAGAGATCTTCTCATTCAGCAGTTTTCCGAATATCTCACTGACAAGACCGACCAGCGGGATCGTTGGTCCCATGTTCTTGCCAATCTCGGCGGTATCAATGTCTATGTGGATTATGACACGGCTCTTGAGATTCTCAGGCTCAGGGATCGCACGGTCCGCGATCCTCGCGCCGACGATCACCAGCAGATCGGCTTTGCGCACAGCCTTGTTGGCATATGGTTTGCCGTTGTTGCCGAGCATGCCGAAGTTGAGAGGATGCCTCTTCGGCAGCACGCCCATGCCCATCATAGTGTGTACCAGCGGGATGTTGAACTTCTCGCAGAATTCTCTGATGACACCTTCACCGTTGCCGAGTATGACGCCTCCGCCTGCGCAGAGGAGGGGTCTCTCAGCCTGATTCAGAGCAGCAACTACTCTGCGCATCTGGCTGATGTTGACCTTGACCTCAGGCTTGTAGCCTCTGATCACAACGGATTCCGGATAGCGGAATTCCTTCTTGAGCTTCTTGAGCTGCACATCCATCGGCACATCGATCAGGACCGGGCCTTTGCGTCCGGTGGAAGCGATATAGAACGCCTCTTTGAACACTCTCGGTATGTCGTCAGGATCTTTTACCAGATAGCTGTGCTTGACGAAAGACTCTGTCGCTCCGCGCATGTCCGCCTCCTGGAAGACATCGCGTCCGAGCAGCTCGCTCGACACCTGACCGGATATGGCGACAATAGGAATGCTGTCTGCGTACGCCGTTGCCAGCGCCGTGATAAGATTGGTCGCTCCAGGTCCGGAAGTGACCGCGCAGACAGCTGTCCCACGCGAAACACGGGCATAGCCGCTCGCGGCATGCCCTGCGTTCTGTTCCTGTCTTACGAGAATGTGTTCGATATCCGAGTGGTAGAGCCCTTCGTAGAAAGGTGCGATCGCTACCCCCGGATAACCGAATATCTTAGTGATACCCTCCAGCTCGAGGCATTTCACCATTGCTTGAGCGCCGTTCATAATAACCTCACTCTATTGCTGTTCCGTCCTCTGTAATGCTGTCCGTCTTCCGGGCTCATGCATTATGCATCGAGACCGTTCATGATGCGGTTTTCTGCAAATCTTGTTGCGATAACGCCTTCAGGAATACCTGTCTCTTTCGACTCCTCGAGCATTCTGTATACAGTGTTGTAGATGTTGTGTACCTGCTTGAGGACGTTCTCCTTATCGTATGTTGTGAATGCTTCCTGACCGGCATTGATAACTCCGCCGCCATTGATGATGAAGTCCGGTGCGTACAGGATGCCGCGTGCCTTGAGTGCTTCGCCTGATGCGTCGTCATAGATCACGTTGTTAGCAGCGCCGGCGATCGCTCTGCACTTGAACTGCGGGATGGTCTTAGGATTGACCACTGCTCCGAGAGCGCATGGTGCGAAGATGTCGCAGTCTACGCCATAGATCTCATCTCTGCCTACCTCAGTAGCCCCGAGCTCCTCGACAGCATATTTCATTGCTTCTCTGTTCGAATTGTTGCAGACGATCAGTTTAGCGCCGGCAGCGTGGAGCTTCTTAGCAACGTCCATTCCGACCTTACCAAGACCCTGTACAGCGATCGTCATGCCTTCAAGGCTGTCGCTTCCGTTCATGAACTGTGCTACAGCGCGGATGCCGTCGAATACGCCAATTGCAGTGAACGGAGAAGGATCGCCCGAAACGTCCTCACGTCCTACTACATACTGAGTTGTGCGAAGCATGTACTCAGCGTCCTTGGTGTCGGTATTGACGTCCTCAGCTGTGTAATACTTACCCATGAAAGTATTGACCGCCTCACCGAATGCTTCGAACATAGCTTCTGTCTTCTGGGACGGATGAGCTATGATGACGCCCTTAGCGCCTCCGAGAGGCATACCTGCAGCAGCGTTCTTGTGGCTCATACCACGGGAGAGCCTGAGTACGTCAAAGAGCGCAGCCTCTTCACTCTCATAAGGCCAGAGTCTGCAGCCGCCTACAGCAGGTCCGAGATTGGTGTTGTGAAGCGCGATGATTGCCTTGAGTCCGGCTTTCTCGTTGTTGAAATAAGCTACCTGTTCGTGTCCGTAAGCGCGGATCATTTCAATGTTAGTCATTATGTACCCCTTTCATCTATAAGTAATTAATTATTATCTATATATAATTAACCTTCAGCCTCTTCAGGCGTTTCGGTATTATATTTTGCGAACTGGCCCTGCATCTCTTCGTAGAACTTGGAGTTCTCGCTGCCATATTTTGCCTGGCATTCATCGAGTGCTGATTTATACAGTTCTACGTTGATGTGGTCCTCTATATCGATCGATTCTGCTGTTGAGCTGAGCAGACCCAGGCGGTCCAAGTAATCCCACGCTCTCTTGACAGAATCTTTCATCGGTCCGATGTTGAGATCAAGGTGCGGATTGTCCATGTATGCTCTGATCTCTGCTTCACTCTTTCCTGCTAGTTCGGCAACCATAGCGACGGTCTCATCATGATGCTGATCATAGTATGACATTGCCCTGATCCAACATCTCAGGAGGGCTTTGACCGTGTTCGGGTTCTCATTGACCCACTCAGTCTTCGCCTCTACACGGCAGCAGGAATAATTAGGAAGAATGTCGCTCGCATAGGTGCACACTTTGATCTCCGGGTCACTATTGATCACGTAGTTGAGCTGTGTTCCGACAAGGCCGTAATCCGCTTTGCCTTCTTTGACAGCCTTGATACGGTCTGTCTGATCCTCCGGCTGATACCATGTTACCTCGTTGATCGGATCATGTCCCATGTCGAGCAGCGGACCGGTGATGGCATAGAGATTCGGCTCACATGCCATGGTCTTGCCGATAAGATCCTCAACGCTGGTCCATGGTGTATCGACTTTGGTGAAAATCGGCATGCACCCGGTCAGCAGATACCCTCCGAATATAGTGAGATCCTGTCCCTCAGAGATGCGCTGGAGCGGCAGGTTGGTACCCGAATTGGACGCAATATCTATCGTGCCGTTCTCGATCCCTCTGAACACTTCTTCATCGGTAACGACCGGAACGGTCTCTACAGAGATGCCTTCCTCTTCATAGTATCCCTGCTGCTCTGCGATAGCATTGAAAACGTGCCCATGTTCGAATACTGCCAGCCTGATGACTGTAGTCTCGGGTACTTCCGGCTCCTGAGCCTGCTCTCCCTTGGAGGTATTCCCGGAACATGCCGCAAACATCACAGTCACCATAGCAATGCACACCAGCAGTGCAGTGAACCTGTTTGCTTTCTTCATTACTTAGTCTCCTTACTGAATAATCTTGATTCCGATTCTATCCGGTTATTATTCCTCGATAAAATCATCCGGAAATTCTTCTTTCTCACTGCTCTCTCTCAGCAGATCTGCTAACGTTTTCCTGCCATCCATTTCGAGAGTTGAGAATGTGACGTTCGGGAACGGAATGTTGATGTCGTTATCGTAGAATATCTTGAGCACCGCTCTGTTGAGGAAACGTTTCATGCCCATGATATCTGCCTCACTGCAGTAGCAGATGATAAGCAGTTCGACACCGCTGTCTCCCAGCTTGGACACGCCGAGATACTTCGGGCCGTCCAGGATCAGCGGATTTTCGTCTTTGAGTTTTGGCAGTTCACGATTCAGCACGGCCTCAACATATTCGATATCCTGTCCATACTCTATGGTGACATAACAGAGAGCTATGGATGACTCCTGTGTCATGTTGAGTACGCCGGCGATGTCGCTGTTGTTGTAGATCTTGATGTTTCCATCTGTTCCGAGGATCTTGGTCGTACGAAGACCGATGTCTAGAACATTGCCTCGGTAGTCGCCGATCGTTACGATATCTCCTACACGGAACTCTCCCTCGAATACGATGAAGATACCTGCGATGATATCTTTGATGAGACTCTGCGCTCCGAGACCTATGATCAGGGACAGGATTCCGGCACTGGCGAGCAGTCTCGAGGAATCAATGCCCAGCAGATACAGACAGTAGAATATCGCGAAGAGCACGCCGCCGTACTTCACGACTGAGAGAAGCAGGTGTCCTACGGTCTCTCCTCTTGCGCCAAGCAGTGATGTAGTGATCCTTACAGGGATCCTGAACAACAGGACACCAAGATATATCGTGATCAGGACCAGTGCACAGGAACTGAATGCGAAGATATTACGGCCTCTGTCCCAGTCTCCGCTCAGGATATACCGAATGATCGATCCCTCGCTGAACAGCGTATCTGAACCCATAACGATCAGAATTACATACAGCATCAGGATCCCGGCCAGGGCGCTCACCATCACCAGAAGCTTCTGCTCAGGGCTCCTCTCCGACCAGCGTATGCGGCGGTTGTCCCATCTAGCAGCAGCCTTGACCGTCGTCGTAGCTCGTCCGGACGGCAGTATCAAATTGAAAATTGCGGAGTTCAGGCCTCTGCCAGCCTGTTCTTCGCTCATTGCCTCATACAGTCTCTCCTCTTCCTTGTTGGTCAGCGTGACTGTACCTGACAGGATGAGGATCAGCAGGAAGCTCATGAGCGCTGTGATCAGTGCGATGATCCCTCTCGCGTGATACATCTCATCCTTGAGGAGGGCTGTTCCTATATAATATCCGTCAGCATAGCGGAAGCAGGAGAAGTAATCCACTCCGTTGACCCTGGCGAATCCATAGTAGTTATCCGCGCTGAACGCTTTCGGTGAAACGCCTAACTCTTTAGCCGTCATACCTATGCTGACTTCTTTAGGGGAATAGACGCACAGATGATCATCACTCGTGTCAAACATAACGACGAATCCGTTGTTCAGCATGTTTGTTGAGAGGACATTCGCCACATCCGTCGAATCCAGCAGCTTCTGCGTCATTTCCGCATCCAGGCCGATCTGTACCATAGAATGGTGTTCCATGATACCTCCCGCTTCTCCGTCAACGACCTTGCCTTCAAGGCCGGCCTGCTGATACTCATAACGCGACACGTATTCGGTATTGCCGCTCTCGCCTTTTTTCGTATAATAAGTGAATTCTACACCTATGAACTGTGTGGCCTCACCAAGATCATTTGTCATCGGATCCTGGATCAGGCTGTCGACCTTGCCGTCCAGTATCTGGAGGAACGGATATGACTGGGCTTCTTCATCATGACTGACTGTGAAGAACCAGTTTGGTGTGTTCGTACCGATGGTATGGCCGTCCTCGTCGAAAACATATATAGATTCTATGTCATTGGCATCGCAGAGTTCCTGGAGTCTTGCAGAGGACGCAACAGACTTAAGCCTGTTCCCCTCATCATCTGTCAGGAACACTTTGCTGTTATTCTTGTCATAATAACTGTGATATTTGTTGGACTCCGCGTTGAGTACCGATGGATCCTCTTCAATCAGGAACGCGATCAGCTTCGCCTTGGAGAGGAATCTGTCATTGTAGTAATTCTGGATGATATCACGGCTCTGCTGACTCTCTTCATATCTGCCGGCGATCTCCTCGAGGGCGATATTGGATTTGTCTATGCCTTCTGTGATCTCGAGCAGTGTCTGTGTGTAGAATGAGATCCCGAACATCAGCAGTACGCCTGCAAGCATCAGCGGGAATACCTTCTTGAAGACAGACTTGTCGAAATAAGTAGGGTTATCTGACTTAGGGTTGAGAATTGTCCTCTCCGTCTGGACTGCTCTGCGCACAAAGTCATTGCGGACTACCACCGCATACGCGAGGCAGACCAGCATGACAAGAATGAATCCTGTGATCGTCCAGAACAGCACATATCTGTCGTTGGAGTAGATCTCTCCGGTCGCAGCGACAGCGCATACGACAGTTTGTTCACCAAAATCTCTGGAAACACAGAAGTATCTCGTACCGTTAATGGTCTCTATTCCATAATATCCATCTGTAAGCGCGGCTTCTGTCAGTCCGGCTCCGGTAGCGCTCTGTCCTGTAAGGATCTCTCCATCATTGTTGAAGTACAGGAATGTACGGTCTTCCTTGTTGACAGCAAACATGAATCCGTTGTTGCCAACCGACGCGCGGCTGAGGACTACCGATACATCCTTGAGGGAAGCGATCTGGACATCCAGCACGCTGGCATTGGATCCCAGTACGAACATGTATTTAACACCATTGTAGATATACGGCATCGAATAGAAATAGAATCTGCCGTACTGATTGCCGACTATGACTGGTTTGATCGTACCGTCCGACTGGAGCGTTCCCTTGAGAATGTCGTTGACGTTCTCCTGGGTCATAAGCGCTCTTGCAGCAGGATTCTCACCATAGATAGAAGGCTCCTGCGACAGGACGATCTTCCCGTCCATGGACATCAGGAACAGATACTCGACCCCCGAGCGCTGGAGCATATCGCCGAAAACTGCCGAACGGGTTTTGTTGTCCATATCCGCCATCGACACGAAAAGGCCACTGGAAAACAGCTGACACATGTCATCCAGTACGTCCTGATTGCTGTCATGGAAGATTCGTGTCAGGGTGTCTGCATTCTCAGCATTCTCTTCGAGTACTTTGACTGCTTCCGTAAGTGCAAGCTCACTGTTCTCACGCTGCTTGGTCAGCGCAGTCTGCGACTGCATCTGACGCAGGAAGATCGCAATGAAAACTGCTCCGAGGAATATGAGGAGCAGATTGACCCCAATCTTTCCGAAGAAATACCTGTTGGCTTTCTTGCGAGTTTCCTGATCAACTATATTCTTGTTATCATCTGCCATAAACTATAGTCTCCCTGATAATGTCCGAACTGCATTGAACAGCGCGTAAATTATATCAGTATAATAATACATCAACAGAAAAAAGGATGAAACAAATAATAAACAAAAAATAAGCAAAGACCGCATTTTCCAACATTTTACAGTCAAAAGTCCGGGCTGTTCTGCCCGGACTTGATAGACAAATCTCTTTTCCGCATGTCGCAGCGGAACGCTCTCTCACAGGATCTCTGTCAGTATCTTGATGAAGAATATCACCAGTACGGTCAGCATGATCGGCCTGACTGCTTTCGCGCCGTTCTTGTTGAAGAAATTCACTCCGATATAGTTGCCGATCATTCCGCAAATGCCGCCTGCGAGTCCCAGCGGGATCAGGACTTTGCCGTTCAGCAGATAGACGACCAGTGATGTGAGCCCTGATGTCAGGTTGATTGATTTCGCAATGCCGTTGGATTCCCCGAGATTCATCCGGGCAAAACCTGCGAGCAGCAGGATCAGGAACGTCCCCGAGCCCGGTCCGTAGAACCCGTCATATGCTCCGATGACCAGCGCGACAACTGAAGCACGGATAATCGTTCTTCTGTAATCCAGGGGCTCCTTCTCTCCGCCCATTTCCCTGTTCTTCATTACATATGCGGCGGTCAGCGGTATGATCACCAGCATGAGCCTTTTGAACAGCTCCGCGTCGATGAGCAGCGCGAGTTTGGCACCGCAGGTCGACCCGATGATCGCCATGACGATGCAAAGTGCAGCTTTGCGCCAGCGGATGTGGCCGAGCCTGGCAAGTTTGGCGGTGGAAACCATCATTCCCATGCCCGCGCTGAGTTTGTTCGTCGCGATCGAGTAATGCACAGGAAGGCCTGCGATCATGTACGCCGGGATCGTGATGAGCCCTCCCCCGCCTGCGATCGCATCGACAAAACCGCCGAGAAATGTCAGCGGGCAAACTATCAGAAACGTGATCAGACTGAGTTCCGGCATCAATACTCCTCTTCTCCAATGTGATTATGTGATATTGTATCATAAGAGCTGCTGCCCGCGCCCCGGAATTGAGTATTTATCTCCCTGTTTTCAATGTTGAGAGAACTCTTTCTTTTTTGGCCCGCAGGTACTATAATAACGATGCGCGGTCTGTTAGCTCAGCTGGGAGAGCGTCTGGGTCACAACCAGAATGTCGAGGGTTCGAGTCCCCCACAGACCACCAGCATAGATATGTATCATCAAAAGAGGACGCTCAATGCGTCCTCTTTGCTGTTGCTAATCCATATATTTTCTGCATATGTCCCTGAATTCCCGGAAGACCTTGAGTCCCTGTCTCTCGATCTTCGCGTCAGGATGCCACTGTATCCCGTAGATCGGGAGTGTCTTATGCTGGATCGATTCGATATGCTTGGACTTCTTATCATAAGATGTCGCGACCAGGCCTTTGCCAAGCTTCTGGACACACTGATGATGATAGTGATAGCAGCTGCGGGTCGCACCAAACATCTGATACATCCAGTATCCTTTGACATTCCTGACTTTGCGGAATCCCTTGTGCCATTTGATATGCTGCTTGATCGTTCCGCCGAAAGCAACATTGATCACCTGACAGCCGCGGCAGAGGCCTAATATAGGCTTGCCCGCATAAGCGAATCTCTTCACAGCCGTTATCTGGATCCTGTCTTTGTTGATATCTGTACCATATGTCTTCTTGGATCTCTTGGCGTGATACATACGCGGATCTATATTGTGTCCGCCCGGAATGATCAGGCCATCATACTTACTCGGATCAACAAGTTTGAGATCATATACAGTAGTCACTTTGACCCCGACCCGATTGAAGTATTTGACCACCCGCTGATTCTCCTTGGAATTATCGACCATCAGCAGATGCACTGCACGGGTCGTTGTCTTCGCTGCGGCGTAGACGCTGGCAGGTGCTGAGACAAAAGCTGCCGACAGTACCATAGTGACAATCATCCAGATACAAGCGATTCTTTTCATCAGCTTCCTGAACATGATCACAGCCCCATTTCCTCTCTTACTTCCTTGAAGCATTTCACTACGAAATCGATGTCTTCGTACGTATGGCTTGCAGAAACCTGTGTACGGATGCGGGCTTTGCCCTTCGGAACTACCGGATATGAGAAGGCGACAACGTATACGCCCTTCTTCATCATCCTTGCAGCGAACTCCGCAGCAGTCTTCTCGTCATAGAGCATGACCGGAACGCACGGATGTGTGCCTGGAATGACATCAAACCCCTCTTCATCGAGCTTCTTGCGGTAGTATGCTGTAACTGCTTCGAGGTGGTCTCTGAGCTCTGTGCTCTCTCTGAGCATCTGGAACAGTTCCAGGCTGGCTCCCGCGATCGCCGGTGCCAGCGAATTGGAGAACAGGTACGGACGGCTCCTCTGACGCAGCAGATCGATAATCTCTTTCCTGCCGGAAGTGTAGCCGCCGGAAGCTCCGCCGAGCGCTTTGCCGAGTGTGCCGGTGATGACATCGACACGTCCCTCGACTCCGCAGTATTCCGCAGTGCCTCTGCCGTGCTTGCCGACAAAACCTACTGCGTGGCTGTCGTCGACCATCACGAGCGCGTTGTATTTGTCTGCCAGATCGCAGACTCCCTTGAGGTTAGCGATGATGCCGTCCATCGAGAACACGCCGTCAGTAGCGATGAGTTTGATCCTCGCGCCGGCAGCGTCTGCCTCCTGGAGTTTGGCTTCGAGGTCTTCCATATTATTGTTCTTATAACGGTATCTCTTCGCTTTGCAGAGTCTGACTCCGTCGATGATCGACGCGTGGTTGAGCTCGTCGCTGATGACCGCGTCCTCTGCCGAGAGGATGGTCTCGAAGAGTCCGCCGTTTGCGTCAAAGCATGACGAATACAGGATGGTATCGTCAGTGCCGAGGAACTCGGAGATGCTCTTCTCGAGCTTCTTGTGGATATCCTGCGTACCGCAGATGAATCTTACGGATGCTACGCCAAATCCCTTCTCATCATATGTCTTCTTTGCTGCTTCGATCAGTCTCGGGCTGTCGCCGAGTCCCAGATAGTTGTTGGCGCACATGCAGAGCAGCTGTCTGCCGTCCTCCATGGTAACATGCGCGCTCTGAGGTGATACGAATGGCGCCTCTCCCTTGAAGAGTCCTGCCTCGCGGATCGCTTCTACTTCACTGCGGTAGAAATCCAATGCTTCTCTGTTCATCATATCCTCCTATTCGTACAGCTTGTGTATGCAGTCCCAGTCCAGTATCACCTTGCCGGATCTGCCCGAGATCATAGCCTCGAAGCCCTTCTCGAAATCAGTGATATCGAACCTGTGTGTTATGATGTCTGAAATATCCAGGCCAGCCTGCGTCATGGTCGTCATCTTGTACCATGTGTCCCAGACCTTCCTGCCGTAGATGCCCTTGAGTGTCAGTCCGTCGAAGATGACCGTTTCGAGATCCACAGGCGTCTCCGTGCCCTGCAGTCCGAGAAGAGCGATCCTGCCGCCGTGCTTCATCGAATGGATCATGCTGTTCAGTGCGTATTTGGATCCGGACATCTCGAGACCGACGTCAAAGCCTTCCGTCATACCGATCTCTTTCATCACGTCGGAGATCTTCTCATCAGTGATATCGATCGTGCGGGTCGCTCCGAGTTTCTTCGCCAGTTCCAGTCTGTATGGGTTCATGTCGGTTACGACGACATGCCTTGCTCCGCAGAATTTGACGATGGCGGCAGCCATACATCCGATCGGGCCGGCGCCCGAGATCAGGACATCCTCGCCCAGAGTCTCATAGCTCAGCGCTGCGTGCGTTGCATTGCCAAACGGGTCGAAGATCGCATACATCTCCATCGGGATGTTCGGGTTGCAAGGCCAGACATTGGCCGCAGGGATCACCAGATACTCTGCGAAAGCGCCATTCCTGTTGACACCTACACCCTTGGCATCCTTACAGTTCTCCTTGTGCCCTTCCAGGCAGTTACGGCACTTACCGCATGTGATATGACCCTCACCGGAAACCAGATCGCCTTTCTTGAATCCCTGTACTCCCGGGCCGACTTCCTCGACAACGCCGACATATTCGTGACCTGCCGTGAGTCCGACCGGTATCGTGTGCTGTGCCCAGTCATTCCACTGCCAGATGTGTACATCTGTACCGCAGATAGCCGTCTTGAGTATCTTGATCTTGACATCGTTGTAACCAACTTCAGGGATAGGGACCTGCTTCATCCACAGGCCTTCCTCCGGACGCTCTTTGACCAGCGCCCACATCATGCCCTTGTCCGCTCTTTCCATTTCGTGCACTCTCCTGTTTTCGCTGAATTGAAGTCCGCATAAATTGCCGTTATGCGAAACGAAAGACTACGGATCGATCTTATCTCGTAGTCTTCCCTGTAAGTAATTTTACATCATCATATAGTAGGTTTAAACCCTGAAATGGGGGGAAAATTGTCACAATATCGAAATGAACAGCCCGATGTAAAGTCCCGCGATTGCTGACGCGAGATTCGCAATGACCGCATACAGAATCGCTTTGACTTTGGCGCGGGTCTTGCCCGAAACCGCCAGTTTGTCGTAATAGATCAGTCCTTCGAAGACGATCACTCCCAGCTCCAGCGCAGGCATGTATGTGATCCATACCACGCCGCCCAGATTGTAGTCCAGAACTGTCATAGCCAGATTGAGCAGGGCTTGTGTCACGATATTGACAGCCACGATGACCTTCATCTCCCTCGCTCTGTAGTAGCCGAAGATCAGGGCTATCAGCAGCTCGATCAGGATCGTGGCCGCCAGCCTGATGAAGAAACTGTTGATGTTCTTCTCATAAGCCGGAACTGATGTGACGAGCAGCACGCCGTCTGCGCCTGGTTTGGCAGTGTAATAGCACTCGAACGCATATCGCGGTACCGCTGTGCTGATCAGTAATTGTTTGGCCGTCGCGTCATAGAGCGCGACTTTAAAGTGATTCGGAGGGTAGTATCCCCATTTGAAAGTATTATCGTAGATCTTGTCGAGGTTGCCCCAGAACAGATACCCGTCAGGATCCTGGTATTCGAAGAAGGCCTTGAATGCCGCCTTCTCCTCTGCCGTGCCTGTGCCCTCTCCTGTCTCCGGTACCGAATACGGTCCATACGCCTCAGTATCACCGAGCAGGGTCGCTACATAGACATGGTCCGGCGCCAGCCCTTCGAAAGTGATATCTACGAAAGGCTTCGGCCCGACATCCGCGAAAACAAAGCTGACCATGCTGAGCAGCATGGCAGCAGTACACAAGAATATGAATGGTATTCTCGCAAGCGGGTGTCTTCTCATGGACAGTTCTCTCCTATACATATGGATATTGTACTACAAATGCATCGTTTTACCAAAACCAAATGTATTCATCCCATGTTCACCGTAATGTGCTAAAATGTATGCATCCGGCAAGGTTCCGGTTCATGGGGGTATGTATAATGAGACGCTATTCCTATATGATCAGAGTATTGGTGATCATGATCCTGACTGCGCTGATTCCGGCGCTTTCTTCGTGCGGCTCCGGTGCGAGCAGCACACCGGATGCGAAGGATGCGGGGCTGCCTCCCGTCGAGCGGGTCCTGCGGGCGATGATCGAATATCCGAACGAGGAGCTGTTCAATCCTACGATGACGTATATCGGGCTTGGCGTGCCCGAAATGACGGAAGAAGAGAGAGCCGAGGCGCAGGCGGAAGCCGAGAAGAATCGCGAGAAGGAGAAATCCGCGTGGCAGGCTGCTGTCGGCGACTGTTTCGCCAATGGGATGTTCGATACATTCTACGATAACTGGGAACGCACAGAGATCCTCGGAACAGCTCGTATCCTCAAACTGACGACTGTCGTCAAGAGTGTCGATATCATCGATAAGGAAGAAGAGGATAACGTAAAACAATATCAGGTCACGATCGAAGCGACCGATGACACCGGCCATGTCGATACATACGACACCGTGTGGCTCGTGACATTTGACTCAGCTGATCCGCAGCTCCTGCAGTCTATCGAACTGCTGGCAGACGGAGGATTCTTCTGCAGGAGCGGATGTCCGCTGTAAGAACGGTATCTCAGCTGCGACATTAAGCAAATAAATAGACGGCATTTCGATGATCTCTTTGTTCGAAGGTCATTGAACGCCGTCTTTAGTTTTGTCTGTGAAGCCTACGGAGATCGCCTTGCAAGGACATGCTGCCGCGCATTTGCCGCAGCGGATGCATTCGGCGGAGTCTGGTTTGGCTACCGGATCGATGTCCATCGGACAGATATCCCGGCACTTGCCGCACGAGATGCAGCCGGAGTGGTTGATATGCACGCGGTACAGGCTGATCTTGTTGAGCAGTCCGTAGATCGCGCCGAGTGGGCACATGACCTTGCAGAAAAACCGGCAGCATACGATGCAGCCGAGGATAGTGATGACGAGGATCGCGGCTTTGAGGACAAAGAGCCCGCCGAGCTGCGCTCTGAGTTCGGGATGTGTCAGGAGCAGTGGAATGCCGCCTTCGAGGGTCCCGGCCGGGCAGATGTATTCGCAGAACGCCGGCGCACCGAGGCCAAACTGGTCGGTCACCACGGCCGGCATCAGGAGCACGAACACCACGAGCAGTATGTATTTGATGTAAGTCAGCGGTTTCGGTACGCGGATGTGCGGCGACGGGATCTTGTGCAGGAGTTCCTGGATGAGTCCAAACGGGCATACGAACCCGCAGATGGCTCTTCCGAACACCACGCCCAGCGCCAGGACGAATCCCAAAGCATAGAACCCCACGCTGAACTGCCTGTCCCCTCCGACTGCCTGCATCGCGCCGATTGGGCACGACAATCTTGCCGCCGGACACGAGTAGCAGTTGATGCCGGGGTTGCAGAAGTTCTTCCAGCTGCCTTTGTAGATCTTCCCGGCCTGGAAGTTACCGAGGTAGCTATTGGAAAAACCGAACGCTGCTATCTGTATGATCTTGCGCCTGATGTCCTGACTGATCTTCATGGATCTACCCCAGACCAATGCACTCAAGGCAGATGTGCACCGCCTTGGTGAACACGACAGGCACCTCTCCGCGCATGACACCTACTGTCACGAGACTGACGGAGAGCACGAGCAGCAATAATGCAATTATGAGTCTTTTCCTGGATTCCAAATCCTGTGTCCCTGTCTTTCGAATCGCTGTATATCGCTTCGGGTTGGCGATTACTGGCGCTAGCCTGCGAGATAGTCCTCGACCGCCTTTTTATAGCTATTTACATCCGCGCCGATGATCGGCGGACAGATGGTTTTGCCCTCACGGTCCAGAATGAAAGTGGTCGGAACTGCTTCGACGACCGCAAACGCTTTCATCACAGATTCGCTTGCGAGTATGTTGAGGTATTTGACGCCAGTCTTGTCGCAGATCTCATGGGCCAGTTCGAGGTTCTCGGCAGCGCCGCCCCAGATCTCATCTGAGTTGCCATCGGAAGGAGGCGTATCGATCACGACACCGACGATCTGAACGTTGTCCGGGAGCTCGCTGTCCCAGGCTGCCAGATCAGGCATCTCCCCTATGCAAGGGCCGCAGAAAGTTGCCCACACATTGAGCACCGTGACGTCCTTGTCTGCGAAGACCGCTTCGGTCACCTTATTGCCATCCATATCCTCCGACTCGAAAGCTGCGATGCCGGTCCCGACTTCAATGTCTTCCGCAGCATAATGGTATTCATCCTCTTCGTACTCTTCCTCAGCAGGCTCATTGCTCGCGCAAGCCGAGATCGAGAGGCACAACACGAGAGAGAGGATCAAAATCAGATACTTTTTCATATAGTTCCTTTCAGGATTATTTCACAGCAGATCGATTCCGATTGGGTCGTTCTTTAGCGAGCTAACGATAAAGAATTTGCCCTTTATGGTATTGATTGTAACGATCAGAGGAGCCAATGTCAAAATAACGGAAGAATGGTTGGGTGCCTATGCTTCGTTCAGCAGGATCGATACTTTGAACATGTCTCCGTCGATCTTGATTTCGAAGACGCCCCCCATCAGGTTGGTCAGGTCTTTGGCAATTGCCAGCCCGAGGCCTGAACCTTCGGTGTTGCGCGACTGGTCGCCGCGGGTAAATCTCTCCATGAGTTCATCCGGCGAGATGTTCAGCTCATCGCGGGAGATGTTCTTGATCTCGAGGAGGAGTTTGGCCGGAGCAGCGGTGCCGGCAGGTTTGCTTACATCTATATAGACGCGGCTGCCTTCGAGCGCGTACTTGCTGATATTGCCGAGCAGGTTCTCGAGTACTCGGTAGAGCAGCTTGCCGTCAGCGCGAACCATCGTGTTTTCAGCAGTGATCTTCTTCTTGACCTCGAGGTTTTTGCTGCTCAGGCGGTCGCCCATTTCCGCCAGTGACTGGTCGATCAGTGCAGCGAGGTCGATCGTCTCGATCTCGCAAGGGATGTTGCCGCTTGAGGCTTTGGCCGCCTCGAACAGCTCTTCTGTCAAAGTCTTCAGCCTGTCGGTCTTCTCGCGTACGATCGCCAGATGGGCAGGCGCGTCCGGGCTGTCGAGACCCTCTTTGTCGAGGATATCGAGGTAGCTGATCATGGAAGTCAGCGGTGTCTTGAGATCGTGCGAAACGTTGCTGATCAGGTCGGTCTTGAGCCGCTGATTCTTGATCTCATTCTGGACAGCGGCGTTGGTCGCTTCCGAAATGTGGTTGATGTCGCTCGCCAGTTTGTCCAGGTCGGTCTTCGGTCCGTTCTCGTCGACAGTCACAGGGATCTTGTGCGTCAGATTGCCTGACTTGACCTCGATGACGCCTGCGCGGATCTCGGCGAGTTTGCCGACTTTGCGGATGATCAGGATCGCCGCGAGGACTGTTGAAACGATCATCAGGAAGAACAGCGCTTCAAAGCCTCCTTCTAAGGCATACACGAATACCGGGAACCAAAGCAGCACACATGCGATCAGGATGTATTTGATCATCAGCTTGACTGCTGCGCGCCTGTCCGCATCTGCTGGGATCGTCAGGCTGCGGAACGCGTTCTTGTTCCTGGCAGCCAAACCCTTGCTGGCTTTGGCGATCCCTTCGCCTGCCTTGGCGAATTTGTGGCCGGCATGAACTGCTCCGATGCCGAGGAACGCCAGTATCTTGCCGAGCAGCGAACGGTGGATCAGCTCGCGGGCTTTGATCTTCTTGACCAAAGTCACCCAGCAGATGACTGCGATCGCGATCAATACGAACATGCCGATCGCGCAGTACCAGAAGACTGAATTGTTCGGGATCTCGAAGAAATAATCGTCCGGCTCTATTGGCTTGTATACCGACGAGAGATCGATCGGGCCAATCTTATTGGTGCAGCTGACGAGCTTGGCGACAGGGGCCGCGGTGCCCACCGCGGCCGCGGCCGCGCACACGCCGGCCGCGATGTGGAGCTCGCTCCACAGCCTGTCGAACCAGTTCAGCCGGATCTTGCCCTCTTCATCTCTGCTGAATCTGCCTGTCACGACACACAGACCGATCACTGCTGCCAGAAATACCAGACTGGTTATTATTATGAATGTAATGTTCCTGCTGATGAACTCTGCCTGTGCGTGCGTATTGCTGAAATTTGCTACCCAGCCATACGGTGACAGCTCGAGATCTTCCAGATGTTCTGCAGAAAAGCCTGTAATATCCAGAAGATTCGCTACTCCGAAGGTCAGAGCCATCAGGATCCCGGTAACGGTGCCGGCCAGAGGCGCCAGGATCTCAAACAGCGCATACAGGCCGCGGCTGGCCGGCTTGCGCGCAGTGGCTGCGCCTTCGGAATCCGGCTCCCTGTATACAGCAGGCGCAGGCACTGCGCCACCAGCTTCCGCCTCCGGCGCTTCCGCCGCGATCACTTCCGTTTTCGCTTCTTCCGCCGCGATCGCTTTCGCGTCGACCACGATCGTATCCTGGTCGTCCTCTACTATTTCAAGAAGTTTCTTTTTCTTAGCCATGTCGCACCTCTATTGTTTCTCAACTTTGTACCCGACACCCCATACAACTTTGAGGTACCTCGGATTCTTAGGGTCGATCTCGATCTTCTCACGGATCCTCCGGATGTGGACCGCCACAGTGTTCTCAGCACTGTAAGCCTCCTCCTTCCAGACCTTCTCATAGATCTCTTCGATACTGAACACCCTGCCGGCATTTGCCGTCAGCAGCTTGAGGATGCCATATTCGATCGGCGTCAACGATACATTATCGCCATCGACCTTGACCGTTTTGGCATCATCATCGATCTCGAGACCACCGCAGCGGAAAACATTCGCCGCTCTGGTCTCGGCCGCACTGCCAAGCTGGTTGTAACGTCTCAGCTGTGATCTGACCCTTGCAATCAGTTCCAGAGGATTGAAAGGCTTGGTCATGTAGTCATCCGCACCGACGTTGAGTCCGGTGATCTTGTCATAATCCTCAGACTTTGCGCTGAGCATGATGATCGGAATATTGTGTTCCTCTCTGATGCGCAAAGTCGTCTGTATACCATCGAGGCCCGGCATCATCACATCCATGATGATCAGGCTGACAGGCATGCTGCGGACAAGGTTGAGGGCTTCGATGCCGTCGAGCGCTATATGCGGCTCGTAGCCTTCACTCCGGAGATAGAACCCTATCGCCTCAGCAATTTCTCTGTCATCATCTACGATCAGGATATTCGTTCCCATACATGACTCCTTTCAATCCTCGACTATATACTAGAGCACGCATCTTAAGAAAAAGTGCGTATAATTATTACGAAATCATTAAGAAGTACGGCCCGGCTGCTTTTCCCGCAAATTCCTTATCTCAGCAGCCAGCTCCGCGGCTTCCGTATATCCCGCTGCAGACATCGCATCCGCAGCCTTCGAAAGCGCGGGATCAAAGCGCGCCGCCATATCATCGAACCGCCTCATGAAGATCCGGCGGTTCAGGCCGATCTCATCAGCAGCGCGCTCGAAGCAGGCCCGGTCCATCTTGTACCAGTCCATCTCTCCTCCGATCGCGAAAGCCATTTCCCACGAATGATTCCCGTACACCACGGTACTGATAACATCATACGCAGGCGCCAGCCTGACGGACCTCAGCTGTCTGTCATACAGCAGCGAGAAGTTCTTGATGTGCCCGTCCGTATTTCCTATAAGATAGTGGAACACGATGATGTCCCACAGTTTCATCTGATCTTCGATCGGCGACGCCGAATACCTTCTCAGCAGGTCGAACATCTGCTTCATGTGCTGCTCGCCGCCGTGCTCGTACTTGTTAGCGGCAGCGATCCCAAGTGCCTGCCCAAAATCCTCCTGATGCAGCCTCAGCGGACACGGCAGCCCGTCGATCGTACGGACGCTGCCCTCCATAGTCCGGTCATACCGCTCTGTCGCGAAAAGCACAGTTGCGTCCCGGCTGTCCCCGATGATCCGGCGGCGGCCGGACCTTCCGGCATCCGTATTTCCGCTATTGGCGGTCCGCCCGCCATTCCGGACGGCGCCCTGACCTCCGATGCCTATATCCCATCTGGCGCCGTCCGCGCTCGTCCTTATGATCTCACTGTGCGGCACTGAGATCCCGAGCTGCTCCGCAGTCAGCTGAGCCAGCTGTTCATTCTGGACGATACGGTCGTATCGGATGTGGCTTTGCTTGAGGATATGCGTACTTGGTGCACTGCCGATCGGCAGATACCAGCGGCCGGCATCTGCATCGTGATACGCACCGACTTTGCCCGAAGCTCCCGTCAGCGACAGGTGCGCCTCCACCACAAGGTCCGCCGACAGACTTGCACCTTCCGAAGCCAGATCGAACATCATTTCCGGATCGAATTCCCTGTAGCTCGGTTCCACAGCGTGGTACTCATCACCCTTGATCTGGATCGCGCCAAGGCACTCCGACCCCAGCATCTCCAGCAAAGTCAGATAATCATTCGAATCCGTCCGGTTGTTCTCAGCAACCGTCCGACGCAGGAACCCTTCCGGCAACAGGCCCTCGAAGAATCGCCTCGTCTCCTCTGGGCCGTACGCCTGGTCCGTCAGCGGCAAACTGATCGAGATCGGCCTTGACTGAGGCGACTCGAGGTAGTCGTCCGAATACCTGAACTCCGCCGAGAACTCCGTATCCCCGACAATGCTGCCGACTTCACGCTGCCGGCCTTCTATCTCCACGGAAACATACAATTTCCTCATCACTCACCTCTCCTTGTTACGCACAGATCCATGCCAAGCAGGCTCAGCACCTCCATCAGTTTATTGATCTGCACAGTTTCCTTGCCATTCTCGAGTTCCGACAGAAAACTCACGCTCACCCCCGCATAATCCGCGAGAAAAACCTGCGTGTATCCGAGTTCCTTCCGTCTCGCCCGGATCTCCCTGCCGAGATCCACCGTCTCCCTGATCAGTTCCATAATCAAACCTCACCTATATTGCATCAACACTCACAGTCAACTTCGCCGTACATGGGAATCGCCTATGTACACCATGTAAACTTCGCCGTTCGCCTAAATTCTTTTCAAGCTAATTATAATTTAGCCGTTCGGCGAAGTCAATCCGGCTAGTATATAGTTCCCGTTCTGCATCCAGCCCGCCTTCGTGCTATAATGGTCTGGGACAGTCATTTTAAGGAGGATAATACACAAAATGATTTACTTTAATGAAGCTAATGCAATGACTGCTGGCTCAGCTGCCGGCTCCGGCGCTCCTGTAAGAGCTGACCTGGTCGGCTCCAGCGATGTAGTAAAGAGATTTTTCAGATACATTTCGCTCGACACGCAGTCTGATGAGGACAGTACGACTTCGCCAAGTACGGCCAAACAGTTCCGTCTCGCCCGCCTTCTCGCGGAAGAGATGCTCGAGATCGGCATCTCCAACGTCCGCCTGGACGACCACCACTGCTATGTTTACGGCGAGATCCCTTCCAATATACAAACGGCCGGCGGCCCAACCGCTGAGGCTCTCGTCGAACCGCCTGCTCTCGGTTTCATCGCTCACATGGATACAGCGCCGAGAACTCCGGGTGACGCCAGCAATTCCAGGATCCACAGGAATTACGACGGCGGCGTCATTCAGCTCAACGAAAATGTCGCTTTGGACCCGGAGGTCTATCCGGAACTCAGCAATTATGTTGGCTGCGACCTCATCGTCACCGACGGTGTCTCGCTGCTCGGTTCCGATGACAAAGCCGGCATCGCCGAGATCATGACTATGGCCGCCCGCCTGGTCAACGATCCGTCGATCAGGCATGGCAAGATCGGACTTGCTTTCACATCAGACGAGGAAATCGGTAGAGGAGCAGATTACTTCGATGTGGAAGGTTTTGGCATGGACTTCGCCTACACCGTCGACGGCGGTGAGCTCGGCGAGCTCGAGTATGAGAACTTCAACGCAGCCGAAGCCCGTATCAAGATCACAGGACGTGACATCCACCCGGGCAGCGCCAAAGGCATCATGGTCAACGCTGTCAGGATCGCTGCCGAACTGGACCGCCTCCTGCCGCAGGAGCAGAGGCCGGAATACACAGACGGGTACGATGGATTTTTCCACATCACCCTGCTGAACGGCACTGAGGCCGAAGCCCAGTCCCGCTACATCATCAGAGATCATGACGCCGATCTCTTCCAGCAGAAGATCGACCTCATGCGCAAATGCGTCGATTACCTCAACGTCAAATACGGCAATGTGATCGACCTCGTGATCCGCGAGCAGTACCGCAACATGAAAGAGCTTGTCAAGCCGCACATGTTCCTCATCGACAATGCCAAATCAGCGTTCCGCGCCTGTGGCGTCGAGCCTAAGATCATCGCCATCCGCGGCGGTACGGACGGTGCGCGCCTCACATACGAAGGCCTCCCGTGCCCGAACCTCTCGACCGGCGGATTGAACTTCCACTCCAACACCGAGTACATTCCGGTCCAGTCTCTCGAGAAAATGGTCGATGTGCTGACCGAGCTGGCCCGCGCGAAATAGAAACAATACTTAACTATAAAAGCCCTTCACTTCATTGAAGCGAAGGGCTTTTCTGGTGTGTTAAATATGCTGATCCTCTGTGACATTATCGGGCAGGCGGTCAATACTTAGGCTTCTTCCTCAGCCTTACACCGACCTCGGTCAGCAGGAAGCCCGCGACGAGGATCATGCCGATGGCGATCTTGCCCATCAGCGTCGAGAGCGGACTGGCGATGTAGCCGAGTTGCGGAATGTGCCTGATGACTTTGCCTCTCACCTGATCGTAAGTGACCGGCCTGATGTCGTTCTGATCATTGGCATCGCCTTTGGTGATGATCTCCCACTGGTCGGTATGGTTCTCCACGACTCTGTGGGTGATCGGGGTGTCGTTCAGTCTTATGTTGTTGAAGATAATGACGTCACCGGGCTGCAGGGTCGCCGGTTCAACGGCCTTGGAGAAGACCATACTTCCGACAGGGATCGCCGGCTCCATACTGCCGCTCACGACAATGAACGATTCAATGCCGAAGAACCTCGGAACAGACAGGCCAAGGCTTACGACCACAGCTGCCAGCATGATCAATGTCCCGATCAGATTGAGCAGTTTGCCCATGAAAGTCATCGGAGGTTTCTTCTTCTTGCCTGTGGCTGCCGGCTCACTCTTTACAGGATCTGCCTGTATCTCTGTTGCTCCCGCCGCTGCTGTGGTCACATCAGCCTGCGGCTCCTTATATCTCTTCCCGTGCTTTGCAGCCTCTTCAGCCGCGTGTCTCTCGACTCTGCTCATATCTGGTCTCTCCTGTATCCGGGTTCTGTATTCATGCGAGGATAATATACTATATATATTGTATATTCCTATTCTTGTCCACATTATATACGAAAATGCTACAACATTATAGCATATCCCGGATCACTCCTCCAGCGTTTCCGGGCCAAAGCTCTCCGGAAGCATCTCCCCAAGTGTCCACTCGCGGTAATCGTCCGGAGTCTTCGCGCAGATGATCGTCATGTCGTCAGGTCCGGCATAGTCGCGCATGACCTGGCGGCAGACGCCGCACGGTGTGCAGTATTCGGTGAGGGGTCTGCCGTCCGCCGCATCGATGCCTCCGACGACTGCGATTGAAACAATGCGGCGCTCACCTTGAGCCGCTGCATGGAAGATCGCGTTGCGCTCTGCGCAGATCGTAGCCGAAAGCAGTGCACTCTCAATGTTGACTCCTGTGTAGATCTTGCCGGAAGACATCAGCACTGCCGCCGCGACATTGTAGTGTGAGTATGGCGCATAGGAATTTGGCAGGATCCCCAGTGCCTGGCGGATCATACAGGCTTTGATATCTTCAGTGAGATCACTCGGTGATGCAGGTGCAGGTGTCACGAAGAAGATCTTCTCGCTGGTTTCTTCAATTCTATAGTTACTCATGGTTGACCTCCTTGTGGCACATTGGTTGCGTTGATCAGAATTCGAATCTCGGATTGTCTTTGTCAACGAGGCCTGTCGCTACTGTGCAGCTGTAGCCTGATCTTGCAAAGTAGTTGGCGACCAGTTCAGTGAAATCCTTCATCGCTGCCTTGACTTCAGCGAGATTGAGATCGCTGAAACCGTCGATCGGATAGAGGACACCTGCGGTCTTGTCGGTCATCTTACCGACTTCGCTCTGTCTCCAGGTCCAGCGGCGCGTGCGGACCTCGTGTCCGGAAACGTATACGACTTCTCCGTCTTCAGGGTTGTCGAATTCGCCTTCTCCCGCACCGAAAGGTCTGAAAGTATCCTCGGCAGTTGCCGGCCTTACCTCGAGTCCGGTGTCTGCAGCGCCTCTGCCCGTGCCGTCAGGTCTGACGAAAGTATAGATGTCGTGAGCGCCGATCGGCAGTTTGTACTTGAGCGAGATCGCGTTACCCAGGTCGACTGCAGGGTTGATCGAAGGAAGGCCTTTGCCCTTGGCGAGGCGGTCCATCAGAGCCTCAGCTGCGCAGGCATATCTGTTCGGGTTCATGCCGAGCGCGCGGAAAGCTTCGCGGTACGGAACGACATGCGGGTCGTTCTTGGCTTTGGTCCCTGCCTCTGCAAAGTAATCGATCACTTCCTGTGAATTCTTCTCAAGCATCTCGGCGATCGCCGGTACTTCTCTGGAATTATCTATGCCTGTGACAGCTACCACGCCGACGACGAAATTCGGCAGCTTGTCGAAAACTTCTTTGCTGACTTCGTAGAACATTGTTTGCCTCCTGATTATTACTGTCTCTAGCCTGTAATGTACAAATTATACCATTTTTCTGCAGTGTGTTTCGCTATTAACGAAAAAGTGGCACGGAAAAGCTCTTCCCTGCCACTATTCGATATTGTAATGATTGGTGGTGCCTCGCCACTATGCGCCGAGTGCCTCGTTGAGTGCTGCTGTCAGAGCGTCTCCGTCAAGTCCGTGAACCTGAGCTGCAGCCTCGATGGACTCTCCCTGGCTTGCCGGGCAGCCAATGCACATCATGCCGTTAGCGAAGAATGTGCGGATGAGTTCAGGATGCTCGCTGATAACATCACCGATGATCATGTCCTTAGTAATCATTGTAAGTTCTCCTTTCATATGAACTGCGGCAGACGAGCCACAGCGGTTTTCACTTCTTGTTCCGAGGGTTATACTACAACCCTGCAGAGGTATTGTCAATATATATTCCTATTTATTGAGTAGGAAATTGCTATAGCGCCGACTTGATCGCCGCGAGGAAATCATCGAATTCCTCGAAAGCCGGATACTGCGGATAGTCCGCTTTGATCTTGTCGGTCGTACGGAAGAGGAATCCAGCTTTGCTCGCCTCGATCATCTCGAGATCGTTGTAGCTGTCGCCGGCAGCGATCGTGTCGTAACCGATCGCCTGAAGGCCGCGGACCGTAGTGAGTTTGGAATGATCACAGCGCATCTTGATATCCGCAATGTATCCTTCATCATCGATGATCAGTTCATTGCAGAAGATCGTCGGCCATCCGAGCTGCTCCATCAGCGGCTCAGCAAACTGCGAGAAAGTATCACTGAGAATGATCACCTGTGTGATGCTGCGGAGCTCATCCAGGAATTCCCTTGCACCAGGCAGCGGGCGGATCTTGGCGATCGTATTCTGCACATCCTTGAGCTTGAGTCCGCGTTCACGGAGGAGTCCGATCCTCCACTTCATCAGTTTGTCATAGTCAGGCTCATCCCTTGTCGTCCTCTTGAGTTCCGGTATGCCGCTCTCCTTGCTGAAAGCGATCCAGATCTCCGGGTAGAGCACACCTTCCATATCGAGACATACAATATTCATAGCAGTCCCCTTTCAGTAATTGCCTATAATAATAAAGAACAACGAATTAACCGATATTATACCACATACCAGCCGTCAAATGCACCCGGACATTCAACAGGTGGTGGTTTTCCTTCAGTCGATCGGGAACCCGAAGTATGCCGGGTGCGGTACTTCGTACGGATCGTACGGCCGGGCCACGGAGGCATTCTTCTCTGCCAAACCGTTTCCCGGTTCGCCGGCTGTTCCGATCTCTGCTGTATGCCCTGTCGCGATCATCGACTGGCAGCGGGTGTGGCCAGGTGTCCGGAACACGAGGCTGTCTGTGCCAAAATGCTCTGCGAGTTTGGCTGCGAGTTCTTCATCGATCTCTGCGGAGATCTCCTTCAGCATCGGGTTTACAAGGAGTTCCGCAGCCAGGATACCGGTCGGGTGCAAATTGTCTGAGGCTGCTGTCAGGGTACAGATCGCATCTCCTCCATTGATCAGCAGCAGCCCGTCGCCGCCCAAGCTCTCCGCACGGATGAACTCCAGCATGGTCCTTGTGAGCTCGACATGCGGCCGGCCAGCAAGGAATTCCTCCCGGTATCTGTTGTAAGTCTCTGCGTCGACGGCCAAAACATCCAGTCCCGGATCG
Source organism: Mogibacterium sp. (assembly GCA_017434025.1). Taxonomy (GTDB): domain Bacteria; phylum Bacillota; class Clostridia; order Peptostreptococcales; family Anaerovoracaceae; genus Crickella. The sequence continues at coordinate 53,384 of JAFRGC010000036.1, forward strand.
AAGGCTTCGAAATCGTCGTCATCCTCGCCCCACTCGTAGATCCGGGCTCTGCCGGATCCATCGCCTGAACCTTCCTCAGCTGCTTCATCGTACTGGCTATCGGCTGGATCATAGAAAGGTTTGCCGGACGGGCCGTAATATGGGCCGCTGATCAATTCTTTGAATAAGCTGTTTGTCAGGCTGTCTTCGGTAATATCCTCCAGAATATCCTCCGGATCTCCGCTGGAAGCTATCAGTTCATCTGCGTAGAAGTGCGGCTCGTAGCCAAGGCTCTGATAGAATCTGATCAGTGAAGGCTCTGCAGGTGATACGAGCGAGATCCCGCCAGGGGACATCGCTGTCACCAGATCTCTGACATATTCTGTAAGCTTGCCCGCCAGGCCCAATCCCCGGTAATCCGGGTCAGTACACACTGCGTAGCTGACATAGACCGGCATGCCGTCCAACGAAGCGAACATCTCATACGGGGAGTCTGCATTGCGAACGTCCTCTGCGCACTTTGGATGTTCTGCGCTTGCATCTGCAGCTGTCCTGTCATAGCCAAAATCCTCTGCTCTGTATGTCCCGCACCTGTAGCAGGTGAGAGCGGAGACGACTTTGCCGGCAGGATCGGTCACCACGTAACCTGCGATATCTGCGCTGAACGCGCCGTACATTGCGTCGACGAACTCGGCCTCGTCCCCGAATACTCTGCACCATAAATCGCGGAGCCCTTCGTAGAGCGTCCGCGATTCGACTTTCATGATTGAATACTCTGTTCCCATCTTCTTCATATCTATTGCAGGATCGCAAGGAGCTTTCGATCTATTTCTCTCTTGCGAAATACTTCATCAGCAGGATGTCCGGATGGTAGCTTTCTTTGGCACGGCGCAGCCCCTCGATGCCCATGTCCTCTTCACGATTGAAGAACTGGATGCTCGGCAGCTCAGCGTGCACGAGTCTTGCGAACTCGCGGTTGACCATCGCATACGCGCCATCGACGCCCGGCAGAGCTTTCTCGAAATGCACGTCGAAGACCTCGTTGTCCAGTTTGGTCCCGGCAGTGAAAGCAACCGGCTCGCCATTCTGGTACAGCAGCCCTCCGATGAATCCGAGCGCTTCATAGTTCTCGAACATCTCCTCGATCGCAGTCGCTTCAGCCGCGAGCTCCGGATCGTTCTTCTCTCTGTAGAACTCCGCCACGAAAGCGCGCGCCTCCTCGATCGAAGAGCTCTTGTACTCGCGTTCCCCGTCTGCAGCGTCCGGATGACAGCCTGATGTCACACATCCGCACGAGTCCGCAGCGATTTTGTGGAACTCCCACGCACCGTTGCGCTCAAAATGCTTGATGTGATTGCGCTTGGACGAGAGGTGGCGGCCCGGCAGATTGCAGAGTTTGTCGGTGGAATAGACGTAGTCCGCGTTGTCACGGTCCTCACTGATCTCAAAGTGCCCGCCATAAAGCGGCAGGAACTCGTCAAGTGTCTTCTGCGTGAGGCCCCTGAGCATCAGCTTTCTGCCCTTCTCGTGCGCTTCCTGCAGCAGCAGCTCGATCGACGGACGGACATCGCCGTCCCCCTTCGGATACGCGTAAACATTCCACTGCGGCATGCCGACCAGCAGGCGCGGTCCGCAGAAAGCGATCAGCGGCGTATACGCCTTTCTCCATATAAACAGATTGGCAAAACCATAGTCCGCACCGTGACAACCGCTCGCGCAGATCTTATCCTCGATCGCCGGTTTGTCGCTAAGTTCAACTTCCTTCCAGTTGATCATAAATCCTCCATTAAGTCCGGTTCCGTTTCTTCCAACACCCTCAGATGCAAATAATTACAGCATGTCAGCTGCAGCTGTGCCGCCTGCAACCTTACCTGCGTCTTCGAGTTCTTCATCCAGAACTTCTCCCGCTTCAGCGGCTTCCTCAGCTTCAGCAGTTTCCTCTGCTGGTTCAGCGGCTTCGACGACTTCTTCGACTTCTTCTGCAGCTTCCTCGACTGCCTCAACTTCTTCTACAGCAGCTTCCTCGACTGCGGCTGCTTCAACGACCTCAGCATTCTCATCAGCTGCTTCAGCAGACTCCTCTGCAGCTTCCTCTGCCTTGTCGAATTCGACGATGTCCTTCGCATCAGCCGCAGCTGCAGCAGCACTTGCGTCTTTCGGCAGCTTCTTCGCAGCCTTCTCCTCAGCGAGCTCCTCGTCAGTCTTCCAGTTATTCGGGTCAAGCTTGCGGACTGCGTCATAGATGAGTCCTGCCATGAATATCATGATCGCATTGACCAATGTGCCGAATCCGTTCTGGAAGATGTATGTCACATACTCAGTGAATGTTCCGGTCATGCCATACTGTGCGTAGTACTCATCGATAGTGCGGATCGTGCTGACAGCAGTGACGCAGAAATATACTACTATCAGAGCTGCAATAACGTAACATGCAATTGTAATTGGGGATCTTCTGAATTTCTTCATCTGTAATTAACCTTCCTTCAATATATTATCTAAAGTCTCCAGTCGACCGGCTCTACGCCGTTGTCTTCCAGGAAGTAATTTGTTCTCGAGAAATAGCGTCCGCCGAAGAATCCGCGGTACGCGGACAGCGGACTCGGATGCGGCGCCTGAATGATCAGGTGGCGCCGCTCCGGACCTGAGCTCACTTGAGCCTTCAGGATGAGCTCGCGCTTCGCTCCGGCATTTGCGCCCCAGAGGATGAATACCATCGGCTGCTCCCTCATAGCCAGGAGCTCGATCACCCTATCGGTGAACTGTTCCCATCCATGACCCCGGTGGGAACCCGCCTGGTGGGCGCGGACGGTCAGGACAGTATTGAGCAGCAGGACACCGTGCCGCGCCCAAGGCCCGAGCACAGCATTCTCAGCCCAGTGCGCAGAGCTCGGGCCACCGCTCTCGCGGCCCTGCTCCTGCCCGTATCTTATCCCCAGATCTGACTCCAGCTCTTTGAGTATATTGACCAGCGACGGTGGCATCACCATATCCGCCGGCACACTGAAAGCCAGCCCCTGAGCCTGTCCTGGCTCATGGTACGGATCCTGGCCCAGTATCACCGCCCGGACATCCGCGTAAGGCGTGAGCCTCAGCGCGTTGAAGATATCATCTGCCGGCGGGTATACCGTGCCTTCCCTGTATTCCCTAGCAAGAAACGAGCGCAGCTTTGTGTAATATGGCTTGTCCCATTCACCAGCAAGACGCTCGTCCCAGTCGTTACCTATTATTACCATCTATGTGTTATTTGCTCAGTTTGTACTGTGCTCCCTGAGGGTCGGTGAGGTGCATCATGCCCTCTTCATCGATACTTCCGGTCAGCACCTGATCTTCTCCATACTTGATCGTCAGCGTACCGTCTTCCGCTTCAGTCCATGTTCCTTCTTCTTCAACATCGAGGAACGTGACTTTGCACACGCCGCTCTTCTGCAGCTTGATCGATCCTACGACACTCATTCCGAGGTTGTTCGCGTCATCCTCTGTCATCACGACCTCGCCGGCAGTTACTTCATCTATCGTCCAGAAACCTATCGCCGGACTCCCGCTGCACGCCGTGAACAAACAAGCTGCGACGCTCAGGATCATGATCAGACTTATTAAAACAGCAATCTTCTTCCTCATACAGAACCTTTCCTTCTACCTAGTCCCTAACACCATTCCCGCCGATAATACCACGGGAACCTTCGATTTTTTTGATGATATAGTGAACAATCGTCGCGCAGATCATTCCCAGCAGCAGTCCGCAGATCACATCTGACGGATAGTGCATGCCGAGATACAGTCTTGAGATCCCGATCAGGACCGACAGCACGACCAGTGCGATACTCACTTTATGTATTGTGTGCGGATCCGCACCTGCGCTTCTCCAGCCGAGGCACGGAACACTGTCATATTCCCTCCGCACTCTGACTGCGCCGGTCTCTTCATTGCGGATGCGGATCTTAGCCGGTAAAGTGCTGATAAACATCGCCCATGCCGGTCCCATCGAATTTGCAGAGTGTCCACTCGGGAACGACGCGTCACCAGGCGGCGGCAGGAATGCCCGGACTTCCTCAAAAGTGACCCATGGCCTTGTCCTGTTGACGAGCGGCTTGAGGCACAGATTGCAGCAGATGAATGTCAACAGCAGCGACAATGAACATATGATGCCCAGCCTGCGTGTCTTAGGATACAGCAGCATGAGCAGGCACAGAGCGATCCAGAAAACTCCGCTCTCCCCGAACATCGTGATGAATTTCATGATCGGAGTAAGCCAATCGGCATTCAGCGTGTGCTGGATGCCGATCAGAATGTTACCGTCAATAAGTGTAAATCCGTCCATTCATATCCTCTGATTGCCGGGCCGGTGCGGTGGATCCGTTCCTCCGCTCTATCTGCACATGCCCTCCGGGTAATTTACATATACTTTAGGGATCCTCAGATCGAAGCAGCATGTGATCTCGTAGTTGATCGTTCCGTTGATCGCTGCCAGATCGTCTGCGCTGATCTCCTGATCTCCCTGTTTGCCCAGGATGACAACTTCGTCGCCGAGTTTGACATCAGGAACTTTGCTGACATCGACCATGCACTGGTCCATGCAGATGTTGCCGACGACAGGGCACTTGATGCCTCCGACGAGGACGCTGATCTTGCCGCTGTTGAGTCTCGAATAACCATCCGCGTAGCCGAGTCCGATCGTAGCGATCTTGGTCTCTTCAGCAGATGATGTGAACTTGCGTCCGTAGCTGACCGATGTGCCGGCCGGTACGGTCTTGAGGTTCACGATCTCGGCTTTGACCGTCATGACAGGCCAGAGGTCGAGAACTTTGTTCTTGAGGTAGCCGGATGGAGCCAGTCCGTAGAGGATGATTCCTGGGCGGCATGCGTCGAAGTGGATCTCCGGATATACCATGATGGAAGCTGAGTTCGCGCAGATCTTCTTAGGATTGAAGCCTGCCGCATTGATCTTCTCTATGAACGCCTTGTAGTTAGCGATCTGCATTCCGGTGTATTCTCTCTGCTCCTCGTCAGCTGTCGAGAAGTGTGTGATGACGCCGGCGACCTCGATACCAGGAAGCTCTGAGAACTTCTTGTACTGCTCTACTGCGTAGTCGCGCTCTTCTTCAGTGAATACTCTGAAACCGACTCTGCCCATTCCTGTGTCGAGACCGAAAAGTACTCTCGCCGGTTCAGCACCCTGAGCCATGACCTCATCGCTCAGTGCTTTGACATAATCATAGTGCATGACTCCCGGGATCAGGTCGTACTCGATCACAGTATCCACGCATTCTATCGGTGTCAGCCCGAGAATCACGATGTTGCCCTCAATGCCGTCCTCGCGGAGATTGATGGCTTCTTCAAGAGTTGCTACTGCAAAACTATCTACACCGTTATACTGAAGGACTTTGGCGCACTCAGTAGCTCCATGCCCGTATCCGTTAGCCTTGATGACACCTATCATCTTAGGGCATTTCATCTGGCGCTTGATTTCCTTAACATTGTGGTCGAAAGCCGACATATCGATCTCAGCCCAGACCTGTCTTAAAGTCTCCTTATACATACCTATTCTCCTTACATATGATCAAATAACACCCGGTTAATTGACAGCGCAAAACTGATCAGGACCTCTCTGTCCTCATCAGATTACGTATTCATTGTACTCCTGCTACCTCAAGATAGCAAGGAATCACCCAAGTCAGGCAGAAGGATACTTCTGCATAAAGTCGTCTGTCAGGAATTCTTCACTCCGCTTATGTTCACGGTCGAAGTAGCTGCCGGTTCTCAGATAGTATTCTCTGGACATACCGCTCGTGTCCCATGTCGCATCCAGTCCATAATACAGGCCGTCGAGGCAGACGATATTCCACACATGTTTATCCTCCGGCTCTCCGGGCTGCGCGGCTTTACCACATATAACGCGGTTGTCTATACCGGCCTCAAGAAGGAGCCTGTACAGGGCGACAGAATACCCCTGGCAGTTCGCTTTGCCCTCTATGAGAGCCGCGTAGGCCGTACGCATCAGCGTGTACTCTTCATCTCCGAAATGTTCATCATCATATACTACATTGGAGCAGACATAGTCATAGATCCTGCGGATCTTCTCCTCTGTACCAAGCCCGTCAAGATCCAGGCTGTCTATGATCTCACGGACCTTATCATCAACCTGCTTTTCCTGATCCGCGCTCGAATAGAAATTGATATCGTAGCTGATCAGCAGGCCCGGCGATCCCTTGAAAGAATTCGTCTCCCAGGACACATACCACTTGTCGAGCTGGTAGTCCAGGTAGTCCCCTTCTGCAGGCTGCCCGGTATGCTCCAGCGCGTCAAAGACAAGACGGTGCATCATTTCCTTGCACTCGTCATGCTCCGTTGTATCCGTTAACAGGAAAAGGTTGACTGACGGGTCTCGTTCCCGCATGCAATCTCTCAGGACATCCACAGCCTCTGATTCTGATCTGCAGAGCGTGACTTCGGCTCCGTCGATCGTAGCAACAGCATATTCACTGTCGACCGGCATCAGATTTGCAGCTGACGCCAAACCATCAGTGCATGCCGTAAGCAGCACCGCCGCCGATAATACCATCGCTAGACCGATCTTCAGACGTTTCATAGCCGGCTTTGTCATAGAGTTCCCTTCTTCACGGATATATCCAAACGCATTCTATCATAACATCCAGCAAAAACATACATTCAAAATTGGCGTCCGACGGCCCGTTTCACTTGATATCTCTTTCCATGTATGTTATGATTCTTGAGCGCAAATAAATACGCATCGATAAGTCTCTGTAGCTCAGGGGATAGAGCAACGGTTTCCTAAACCGTGTGCCGGAGGTTCGAATCCTCTCAGGGACACCAGACAGAAATGGCAGGCCAATGGCCTGTCATTTTTGTTCCAGGATCTCTTTCAGTTTCCTCTGCAGCTGTTCCATCGTGATCGGTTTGAGCAGATATCCTCTGGCTCCCATCCGCACGCCTTCCTCCAGTTTGTCCTGTGCTGCCCGGTCTCCTACGAGCAGGAACGCAGGCCCGGATCTGGAGTGATGGAGTTCCGATTTCAGATCATTCATCAGCTGAGTTGAGTACGACTTGATCTCCAGTACTACAATATCTGGCTCGATCTCGGAGCACTGCCTGCTCCAGTCCATGCTCAGCGGTACCATCAAGGCCCTGAATCCGTCCATCGGCATATGTCCCAGTTTCCAGTCACGCTCCGGTTCTGAATCATCGCAGATCATGACCCAAGGCAGCTTCTTCTCCGGGAACATTTCATACAGGCGGTTCAGCCGGTTCCTGAGGGCTTCCCTCCTGACTCTGTAATCCAGATTGCCCATGATGTTCCAGAGCTGTTGGCGCATATCAAACACTTCTTCCAGCATGCGGATGTCTGTCTTGTCATCATCCTGATAGCCTGCCTCGTTCTCGAGACGGTTCGCGAGCCGCTCCAGATATTCAGGATTACGCGTATCTTCGTACAGTTTGGCCAGATTTTCTCTCATCTGCCGGAAGAACTCTGCCGCCTCCTCCTTATGACCGGTATTATACAGAAGTATGAATAGATCATATTGCGCGTTGGTCCTTGTTTCTCTGGCCTGTGCGCCGTCCGGATCCTCTTCCGGAGTCTCAAGGCAGTCGCGGTAACACCGGATCGCGCTGGTCCGGTCTCCCAGCCAGTCATAGAAATCGCCAAGCTCACTGTACAGCCCGTTCAGCCTCAGGCCGTTCTCTCTTGCTTCTTCTAATTCCTCTTTCAGAAGCTCGATCGCTCTCAGGCAGTACTCTTTGGCCTTTTCTTTCTTGCCGGTCCGGTTGTATTGACGCATCAGAGTGTCGTATGTGCTGATCAGCGAGCGCCTTCCGGCAGGCGTTTTCTGTTTTGTATAGGCAGTCTCGGCAAATTCTCTTGCTTTCTCGTAAGCCTCTGCCGCCTCATCAGCTCTGTGCAGGTTATGCAATATGTCGCCTTCCTCATTCCACAGAGCTGTCATATCCTTGCTGAGGCTGTCCCTGTACTCTTCGGTCTGCAGCTCCATCAGCGGTTCCCTGGCAGCCCGGTAAGCCGCAAGCGCTTCCTCCCAGTCCTGCCGTTTTCCGTATATGGATGCCTGATACCGACAGGCAATATACAGATCGCAGCGGGCGGAATCCGTCGGATCCTCTTCCAGAAGGCTGCGGAATATCTCGATTGCCTGTCCGCAGTATTTCACGCCTTTCCAAGTCTCCCCGACTCCCGAGCCGACTTCTCCCAGTTTGCTCAGACACACCGCCAGATCGTGACGGCTTCCCGGCAGCTTGCGCTCGGCCGCTTCTTCCATCCAGGTCTTCTGATCATAGATGCAGGCATAGAGTTCCGCGACTCTCCTCGCCCGGTGCAGCCTGTTCCCCAGGATGTTCTGTTCCTTGCACAGGGCCTGCAGATTCTCATCACTTCTGTTTTTCCGGTACCGTTCCTCCAGACTGTGGCACAGTTCCTTCTGCCAGTCAGCTGCCTTATTGACTGACCGCGGAACACCTTTGCCGGTGTTGTACATGGACGAGAGCTTGCGCATCGCCTCTTCCAGACCTGCTTCAGCCGCTTCTGTGATCATCGCGACGCCCTTCTCGAGATCGACTTCCATGTTGATCCCGTCGAGGTAGGCGAGTCCGATCAGGAAGGTGTGCTGCATGTCACCCGTTCCGGTCCGCGTTCCCGTCTTAAGGGCAAGCCGCTGCATCTGTTTGGCCAGCGCATCATCCCAGTGCGGGCTGCCGTCTCCGTCCGCGCTCTCAGGTATCCCCTGATAACGCTTCGTGAGTTCGGCTTTCTCATCGGCGCTCAATTCTTTCATGATGACCGGGAAGATCCTCTTGCCCGCGTCTCTCGCTGCCGGATACTCGTGGTACATGACAAAATTAGGGTCCTCGAGCAGATTCGGCGTGACGACCATCGTGAAGAGGTCGCTCTCGTCGAGCGCTTTGTTGATTCCTTTATTAAAATCTTCTCCCGGTACGAGAAACTCATCGTACCAGAACGCGATGTCGCGGTACCGCGGGTTCCGGTGGATCATCCGCATCAGTTCCCTTGCGTACTCACGGTCCTTCTTGCGGTAGCTGAGGAAGACCAGCGCGTCAAAAGCGTCTCTCACCTTCTGCGCGGTCTCGTCGCTGACGATGACTTCCGAGAGAAACGATGAGAGTTTCTGCGGGAACGGGATCGCCGTCGGATCCGGATCATCCGGAACGAGGAATTGAAGATCCCCGAATTTCTTCTGATACCGTTTGGCCGGATCCGCTTCCATCATCAGTGGGAGGACCGGGATGCCGTGCCCCAGCGCATACGGAATGATGCTGTCCATCGCGGGGTTCGGTTCCGCCAGGAATTTCTTCGTGACTACCGCAACGACGAGCTGCATATCGCCGAGAACTTCGGCAATGCGCTCCTCACTGACTTTGTGACGCTGTTCGCCAGGCGGGATCTGTGCTCCGGACTGCTCGACATCAAAGTAGTACACGATGCAGTCCTGCTGATCCTGCAGCAGTTTAATGATATGATCGAGATGCTCCGACTGTTCGTCCGGGTGCGCTGTGATGAAAAATCTCGGTTTGCTGTTGAGATTATCCGCTTTTCCGGTCTGTGAACGGAGCTGGTCAGTCATTCTGTTCATAGGTCTCCCCCGCTGATCCTATTCAAATCTCATATTCTTCCCTATCACGATGGCCTTCGAGTCATACCCGTGCCCGATGTCTCTTGTCACTGCTACCGGCAGGTCATCTCTGATATGCATCTTCAGAAGGTCATAGACCGTCATCTTCAGATTGGCTCTCTCATAATTTGTAAATGTCCCGAGCAGTACGCCGGCGACCTGATCGAACACTCCGATCAAGTCCAGCTGGGCCAGCAGCGTCGCGATCTGCCCGGACTCCCCGCCAAATGATTCGAGGAACAGGATCTTGTCCTGCAGATCCGGCCAGAATTTTGTCCCGGCGAGCTTCGCAAAGCACCTTATATTGCCTCCGACCATGATGCCTTCCATCCGGTCGCCCTGGGCGAATTGATAATCAATACCAAACAGTCCTTTCGGGTCGCCCGCTACAAGATCACGGACCCGCTTTCTCTGCAATTCCGCATCCTTCCACACCAGATTCTCGATCTGCCACAATACCGAAGGCTTCCCGGTCATGGTGTAGATCGCATTGATCACTGTAGTCAGGTCACTGTATCCCCAGAAGGTCTTATCGGATGCTGCGATCACCTCGAAGTCCAGATATTTCAGAACGCCGTTTGCCAGGTCTCCGCCTGAGATATCGCAGATCATATCGATCGAATCGTCTCTGTAGAACGCCATGAGATCTGCTGCGCGTTCTTCGTCAGTTCCGCTGAATGTATCAGTCCGGGCATAGATGTGCGGAGCCGGCACCGGCTCTGCCCCAAATTCCCTGAGCACCTCCATCAGCTCTTCTTCCTGTTTCTTGTCCTCTATGTTCCGCCCGTTAGAGCATGCTGAAATCCCAATTCTCATTTCTCTTCCGATCTCTCTTTCAGGAACGCCAGAATGTGTGCATTCACTTCTTCCGGCCTATCGACATTCACATTATGTGCGGCTCCGCGGATGATCTTCAGCGGATAACCGGTGCGTTTGGTCCACGCTTTATTGTATTGCGCCACTTTGCCGGTCTTGTCCTTCTCGCCCAGGATCAGCAGGACCGGACAAGGAATTTCCAGTTCGCAGTTGTCCTCCAGAAATCCCGCATAGCCGACACCCATCAGGTGGCACAGTTCGTTTTTGCCATAAGGAGCCAGCATCTGCATCATGTTCTCGTAAGACTTCTGCGTGGTGGATACCTGTTTGGCCATCGCCTTCTTCATCATCTGCAGCGGATACAGATGGGCCATCCACTCGACCTGTCTGATGATCCAGATGTCGAGCTTCGAGTAATAGCCGGACCCGTACGGAGAGCTGTCTATCGAGATGAACCCTTTGACACGATCCGGATACCGCTTGATGAAAGACTGCACGACATATCCGCCGAGCGACTGGCCGGCAAGGTACACCCTGCGCACCTCCAGTTCGTCCAGAATAGTCTTGATGTATTCCGAAGTATCACCGAAATCAAACTCCGCAAACGGCCTCGACTTCCCATGCGCCGGCGTATCCCAGGTCAGGAGGTTGTAGTCCTTATCAAAGAACTCGACCTGCCCGTCAAACATCGTGTGATCCGCCGTGAGCCCGTGCAGGAAGAAAATCGTGTCCGCACCGGCATCCCAGTTCTCCGACCTCCAGTAGTGAACATCACCCTTGGCCGTCCGAAGAATCAGTTCCTTCATGACCTTCACCCCCTCATCTTCAGTGATCCCTTTTGACACTATGATATCACAGCAGTATTTCCCTGACCACGGCAACATGCACCAACATCCGGCATCACCACACGCAATCAAACAGGGTGCCCAACGTACATCTGTTGAGCACCCTATGTTCTTATTATTACAGATATGAAAGTGTTTGTGCGCAGTGCATACCAAAACTCTTGCCTGCCCCGCTCGCTAAACTTTCTACAGTGTCCCGATAAATCTCCTGAATGCTGCCTGCCCTGCTTCGTCGCGTTTGAACACGCCTGCGTCGAGCAGGACTTTCTCGAAGACGGCGCCGACTTCGGCTTCGATGATTCCCATCGCGTTGTCTGCATTGAGTTCCGGATGGTCTTCCACGATCTTCGCGGCCCATTCTGCATGGCTTGCGGTCTGCGGATCTGCTGCCAGGTCCTTGCCGGTCAGGATCGCGTCCTTGACTGCGACCAGCTCGTTCGCCAGTCTTGCCGGAAGGACGGCCAGGCCCATGACTTCGATCAGGCCGATGTTCTCTTTCTTGATGTGGTGCAGCGTTGGATTCGGATGGAACACACCGAGCGGCCGCTCGTCGCTGGTGATGTTGTTCCTGAGTACGAGGTCGCATTCATACATTCCGCCATTCATGCGCGCGATCGATGTGATCGTGTTATGAGGCACTCCGTCAGTTACGGCCAAAACTCCTGCCGCCTCATCGCTGTATGCCCGCCACGCGCCAAGCACTTTGGTGCAGGCGCCGACCAGTCTCGCTTTGTCCGCGCTCCTCAGGCGGATGACCGTCATCGGCCATCTGACGGTAGCGGCGTGTACGTCTTCGAATCCTCCGATGCTGAATTCATCTTCTTCCGGAGCTGTCTGCATTGCAAAAGTATAGCGTCCGCCCTGGAAATGCTCGTGGCTCAGGATCGAGCCGCCGACGATCGGAAGATCTGCGTTGGAACCTACGAAGTAGTGCGGGAACTGCTCTATGAAATCGAAGAGCTTCCTGTATGCGGATTCATCGACCACCATAGGCACGTGCTCACTGTTGAATACGATACAGTGTTCGTTGTAGTAGCTGTACGGCGAGTACTGCAGATACCATCTGCCTCCATCGATCTTGAGCGGCACCGGTCTGAGATTCTGCCTTGCCGGATGGTGGCTGTTGCCGGCAAATCCCATGTTCTCCGTACAGAGCTGGCACTTAGGATATGCGGTCGAAGCCGACGCGCCGGCCTTAGCGATGTCGCGAGGGTCCTTCTCCGGTTTGCTCCTGTTGATGGTGATATCCAGCGTGCCGTAATCCGAATCATAAGTCCACTTGAGGTCTTTGGCGATACGTCCTGCGCGCACGTAATTGAGCTTCTTGCTGATATCGTAGTACCAGTCCGTAGCCTCCTCAGGCGATCTGCTGTACCTCTCGCCAAAATCACGGATGATCTCTCTCGGAAGCGGCGTCACGATGCCCATCAGTTTGGTGTCGAAGAGATCGCGGTTCGCGCCGGTATCTTCGATGACCCCATTGTCACATGCGTATCTGATCAGTGGCGCGAGGATCTCATCGATCGATCCGCCGTCCTCGTCAACCGGCTCATCGGTCCAGTCATAGACATGGAGCGCATCCATGAGCATATTCCTGATGACGATCTCATCCTCTGCATCGATCAGTCCGTTCCTGACCGAATAGTTTATAAGTTTCTGAATATCTGCACAAATCATGTTATACCTCTTATAAAAGTCAGCCTCTCAGCATCGGCTGAGCTACGTGTACGTTAAAATATGTGATCAGCGGCCCCATGAAGAACGCCGTTATGATGGTGCCAATGCCTACATTGGCGAGGATGCCGGCAATGCCCGCCCCTGCTCCGGCGAGAAGCGCTATGCCACACGCCACGCATATGAAATCGCTGATGACTCTGCATATCGCGAAAGGGATCCTGCTCTGTCTCTGTGACCATACCAGCGATACAGCGTCATACGTCGAAACGCCAAGATCCGCCGTGAAATACAGCGAGGATGCCAGGCAGAGTATTACGATAGCGACCAGCAGCACCACAACGCGCAGTACGAGTGACGCGTCCGGCATCAGTCTTCCGCACATTCCCTGCGAGAATTCTACGATATATCCAAGCAGGAACAGGTTGATCAGCGTCGCTATACCGATCTTGGTCCTGTCGAATACCAATGCGAAAATCAGCAGCACCGCGTTGACGATCACGTACAGCGTGCCGAAACGGATCGGTATCATTGCATCGAGCCCGCTCATCAGAGTCTGGAACGGGTCAACACCAAGCGCAGCGAATTTGAACATGCCGACGGCGATCCCGCAGATCACTACGCCGAGCACACTCATCAGTATCCTTCTGCCGAGCAGAGCTCCATCAGGTGTCTGCCGGCTGTTTTGTTCTGTCATCTATATTGAGCTCCTGTTGTTTAATTTTGTTGCGTGTGTCTGTTGTTTCTGCAAAAATAACCTCTCACCAATTACGGTGAGAGGCAATTTTTAATATTCCGCTGCCAATCCGGCAGCCGTCATATTAGAAGTCGTAGTCCTTGCACTTAGGCGAGTGAGCAGCTACTGATTCTGCATCGTACCAAATCAGGTTGTTGCCTGTCTCTTTGTCGAAGAGCTGGATCAGTCTAGGCTGAGTTGTGAACTTGACCTTAGCGCCGATCGATACATCATGCTCGAGGTCTGCAGTCTGCAGTACCATTACGACATCGTCTCCGCCGCAGTTAACATGGAGGTCAACTTCGGAACCGAGCATCTCGGATACTTCGACAACGCCTTCGAGCTTGCCTTCGCCAATTCTTACATGCTGTGGACGGATACCTGCGACGATGTCACATGGCTTCTGTCCGTTAGCCTTCAGAGCCTTCTGCTGGAATTCGTCAAGCTTGTACTCAACGCCCTTGATGTTAGCATAGTATACGCCATTCTTGAGCTCGAGCTTGCAGCCATCGAAGAAGTTCATGACTGGCATGCCGATGAATCCTGCTACGAAGAGGTTGACCGGACGATCGAAGAGATCCTGAGGTGTACCGATCTGGTTAACGTATCCGTCTTTCATGATGACGATACGGTCACCGAGGGTCATAGCCTCTGTCTGGTCATGGGTTACATACATGAAGGTCGTGTTGATACGCTGTCTGAGCTTGATGATCTCAGCTCTCATCTGGTTACGGAGCTTAGCATCGAGGTTGGACAGCGGCTCATCCATGAGGAATACCTTAGGGTCACGAACCATAGCACGTCCGATAGCTACACGCTGACGCTGGCCGCCGGAGAGAGCCTTAGGCTTACGATCGAGGTACTGAGTGATGTCGAGGATCTCGGCAAACTCACGGACCTTCTTGTCGATCTCGTCCTTCGGTGTCTTCTTCAGCTTGAGAGCAAATGCCATGTTGTCATAAACTGACATATGCGGGTACAGAGCGTAGTTCTGGAATACCATTGCGATATCACGGTCTTTCGCTGCGATATCATTGCAGAGCTTTCCATCGATATAAAGCTCGCCTCCGGAGATGTCTTCAAGACCTGCGACCATACGCAGTGATGTGGACTTACCACAGCCTGACGGACCTACGAGAACGATGAACTCTTTGTCCGCGATGTGCAGGTTGAAGTCGTGTACGGCAGTAACCTTGTTGTCATACACCTTCTTCATGTCTTTGATCAATACTTCTGACATATTTTCCGACTCTAGCATCCCAGCCTCCGCTAACGAATGCCTCACAGATACCCGGTAAAAGAGTAAATGCATTACGACAGGTCTCCACACTGCCGCACCGTGAGCCGAACGGTTAATCCTCCTTTTTTCACATGTACGATGCCCATTAAGTGGAGTGATGCAACGCCATGGTATTGGTATTACAATAATAGCAAAATTTTCTGCTGATTAACAGTAAATCCGCTAATAAAAATGCGCAAAAGTCTAATAATTTCAGTCTGTTGCCATCAAAATCCGTCGAGTTCGCGCAGATCATCCATTGAGGCATACTCATCGCCGTACGGATTCTGCCCGTCATCCCCGTCCTCATCGATATCGTCGAGGAACGGTTTGAATACCGGCAGCAGCAGTGTCGCTCCGAGCATTGTGATCAGTCCGAATCCGCAGACTGCCCATATGAACCCATAGAGCGGCAGGTACTGACGGTCTGTATACGTCAGGAACAGCGGGAAGATGTCGAAGAACGCGATCACGATGAACCTCAGCGGCTTCCTGATGATGAAGTAGAGCGAGTCTTTGACATGCTGTGCTATCGATCCGTAGAATGCTGCTGTCGTCGGCAGCATGTACAGATAGAGGAAGATGATCGCAGCTCCGATCACATAGATCGGGATCCGCAGCTTGCTGAGTGCCCCGCCTGCCTGTTCGCAGATCTGAAGATCCACAGTCAGGAATCCTGTCAGGAAGACGAAGATCACCCAGGTCACTGTCGCCTGCTTGAAATTGCTCTTGAATCCCGCCCAGAATTCCTTGAACGGATTGCATATACCACCGCCCCGCAAGGTCTTGAACATCACATGGTAGAGGGCGGTCAGCCCTGCTCCGATGGTGACAAACGGCACACTGAAAAGGATGAACATAATATTCGCAGCGATGATTATGCCTATCTTGGTCATCAGTTTGCCGAAGAAACTGTCGTTATCCAGGAATCCTTGCAGCCATGTGTTCATCTATTTGATCTTTCTGAAGTAAATCTGTAATGCCGGATAGTCACCGAATGCCCACGGGAGTGTGTATCCCGCATTCATCAGTGTTTCGCCTGTAAATGTAGTCTTGACCACTCTCTCTGCCTGACTCACGTACTTCGATTCGAAGCCGTGCTTACCAGTCTCGTTGATCATCTCATATACCGCATCCGGGTCAAGGCCCTTCAGCTTGAGGTTGATCAGAGTAGGGTTCGGCTGCGTATTGGTGACAACGACGTTCAGCAGAGCCTCGCTCTTATCAGCGGAAGCGAACTGCCATGCTTCGAAATAGTCCTCTTTGATCTCAGTCAGTCTGTAATACAGACCGTTCTGGATCAGATCATAGTACTTCTTGAAGATGCCGATCTGCTCTCTGATCTCTGCTTTGTCTTCTTCGCTCAGTTTGCCCGGATCGAGTTCGTATCCGAAAGTGCCGGACATAGCAACGACTCCCCTAGTATGGATCGATGTGCTCCTGCCCGTCTGGTGGTTAGGCGATGCGGAAACGTGCGCTCCCATGGTGCTTACAGGATATCCGAACGAAGTTCCGTACTGGATGTTGAGCCTGTGGATCGGGTCTGTATCGTCCGAGCACCAGATCTGCGGCGAATAGCAGAGGATTCCCGCGTCAAAACGGGCACCGCCGCCCGAACATCCTTCGACGAGGACGTCAGGGAAGTTTGTCGTGATGCGTTCCATCAGGTCATAAACGCCGAGCATGTATCTGTGCAGCACCTCTCCCTGGCGGTCGGTCGGCAGAGCAGCGGAATAGACGTCCGAAAGCGATCTGTTCATATCCCACTTCACGTACTCGATGTTGTTGTTGCCGAGGATGTCCTCGACACGCTCGTATAAGTAGTCGACGACTTCAGGTCTGGTCATGTCCAGAACGAGCTGGTTACGTGTACGGTTCGGTCTGCGGCCAGGCATCTTGAGGGCCCAGCCCGGATGCTTCCTGTACAGGTCGGAATCCTCGTTGATCATCTCCGGCTCGATCCAGATACCGAACTTGAGGCCTTTCGCATTGACCTGCTCTACCAGGCTCGTGAGGCCGCACTTGATCTTGTCTTCGTTGACATACCAGTCACCGAGGCCGGCGTTGTCGCTGTTCCTGTCTCCGAACCATCCGTCGTCCAGTACCAGCATCTCTATGCCGAGATCAGCAGCCTCATCAGCGATGGCCAGGAGCTTCTCGTCGGTAAAATCGAAGTATGTCGCTTCCCAGTTGTTGATGAGGATCGGTCTTCTGGCGAACTGGTACTTTCCTCTGTTGATGTTGTGGCGGATGAACCAGTGATATGTATGCGAGAGCTTGGTGAAACCTTCATCTGAGAATGTCATGATGACTTCAGGCGATGTGAAGACCGAGCCCGGTTCAAGCTTCCAGCCGAACTGCTCATCCTGCAGTCCCATTACCAGTCTGAGGCTGTCGAACTGATCGACTTCTGCCTGCATCTTGAAGCCTCCCGAATACACGAGCATCATTCCGTAGCATGCGCCATGGTCCTCGTCAGCCTTGTGGTCAGCGATGATCACGAAAGGATTCTCCTGGTGGCTCGAAGTACCGCGTGTCGAACCGACGGTTTTGATAAGATGACCAAGGCTCTCTCTTTCAGTCTGGCGCTCGAGAGCATGCTTGCCGTGGAAATGGATCATGTCCCACTTGCCATAAGGGATGTCGAGCGACATCGAAAGGGTCCTTGTCAGTACAGCTGTGCTGTCTCCCTCGTTCCGGATGCGGACGGCTCTTGTGATGACATCTTCATCAGGAAAGATGCCGTACAGAAGATCAATCGTCAGGCCAGAAACATGGTCCTTGATCGTGACTGTCAGGGTCTCTGCATCACCTTTGCTGTCGTAGGATGAAGGCAGACCTTCAAGCTTATACTTGCCCTTGGTGATCTCATGCTTCACATATCTGAAATCCGCGCCACGGCTGCCGTCAGCGTTGCGCACTGCGATCGGTCTGATACGGAAGTCGCCGACACCGTAGCCCGGATATTCCTGCGGCATGGTATCGAAAGAGATATTGCGGCTCGGATACACTTCGTCCGGGTTGCCGGAGCATGCTCTGTCATAGTTGAGAATGAGGTAACTCATGTCTTCTCCGTTGACATGCTTACCATAGTATGTGTGCTGCAGGAATCCGTGCGGTGCGATACGCATCTGATAGGTCGTATTCGCGGTCTGGATCGTTATAGTCTTTCTTTCTTCGTTGTAAAGAATGGCCATTTATATTTCTCCTTTTCAATAATTAAATATATGTACAAACGTCAGAACATTATCATCCATATGATGACGTAGATAACTAATTCAAGAATGATTGCTGCGAGATAGCCGTACATGAGTTTTCTCGGTCCGTCCCCTGCGGACGCAACATGTACCGCGCCGTTGCTCGCCTGGTAATAGCGTATATCCAGCTTCGTACCGATCTCATAATTTCCCGCCTGATCCAGAGGGATGATGATCTCTGAGGTCCTTGGCTCGCCGTTCATCTCATACTCGATGACGACATCCTTAGCCGGCGGTTCTTTCCTGTGTCCCGGCACATGATCGCTGACCTTGACGACTGTTGCAGTCGTCTCATCCTTATAGTCTTTGACGATCCTGA
The DNA here is from genome assembly GCA_017434025.1 of Mogibacterium sp. Lineage (GTDB taxonomy): Bacteria > Bacillota > Clostridia > Peptostreptococcales > Anaerovoracaceae > Crickella. Next base: position 71,945 of record JAFRGC010000036.1, read on the forward strand.
AATACTTGAAGAAACGGGCAACAGTGAACAGGATCGACCAGAATACCAATAATATCAGAATAATGTATGTGATCATAGTATTTCCCCGTTACTCCAGAATAAAATCCAGGAATTTCTCTACGGCATCGACGCGTTCGGATTTTGCGCCGATCCCTAATGCGATATCGATCGGGTAGGCCTTGTATTGGGTCACCAGCTTGCTGTCACTGATGTCTATGCCGACAGGGACCAGATCTTTGCTGTATTCTTCGTCGAAAGGCTCCGAATAGATGAACCGGTCTCCGTACTTGGCCTTGATGGAAGCACATTCCTCGGAATCCAGATCCATGAGTCTGCCGGACTTGCCCAGTGCGGCAAGCGAACCGTTGCCCATAACGATCCCGTCGAGGATCCCTCCATCCGCATAAGTGACAAATGCTTCAAAGTAAGTATTGCCTGTCACGCCTTTGAGATAATCGAAGTACGAATTCGCGTTGAACTCTACTTCTTTCTCGTCCAGATCAAAACCGGCGTATTCGACATAATCCTCCCAGATCTCCGAGCCGGTCCCGGCGTCTGCATACGTGTTGGCAAAGATCATATAGCACCAGTAATCATGAAGCGTAGTGGTGTACTGGTGGATGGCAAAAGAGAAAAACCAGACCGCACAAATAATGCCGATTATCCAGAGTTTATAGTACTCCCAAATATACTCGGCCTTCTTCTTAAGAGTAGGGATCTCCCCTATCTTCTCCTTTTCAGTTCTTGCCCACTGTCTGTGTCTCTCTCTGAGTTCGCCCATTTCAAATCGATCAGTTTTGTCGGGATGAAGGCGCAGGCATATGCCTGCGCCGAACATTTACCGATAAAAATGAGCTGCTATGCTGCAGCTCATTTCGTAAGACATAGTATGTCAATGCTACAGCTTGCCTCCGGAAGTAGCGATACCTTCGACAAACTGTTTCTGGAAGATCACGTAGATGACGATCATCGGAATAACAGCCAGAACTGCTGCCGCCATCATCTGCGGATAGTTGCTTCCATACCGTCCCTGTGCCTTAGCAAGGCCGGCAGCCAGAGTCGTTGTCTGTACGCTTGTGCAGACGATCATCGGCCACATCAGATCCTTGAATGCGAACAGTGCTGTGAAGATTCCCAGTGATACCATTGAAGATCTTGTCAGCGGCATCATGATACGGAGGAACTTCTGTCCGATATTACATCCGTCGATACCTGCTGCCTCTTCCAGGTCTTTAGGAAGTCCCTGATAGCCGGTCTTGAGCAGATATGTACCGAACGCTGTTACGATTCCCGGGAATACCAGACCTGCTGTAGTATTCAGCCAGCCGAGTCCGGATACCATCAGGTACTGCGGGATGATGAAGATCGTTGACGGGATCATCATCTGTACGAGTACCAGCGAGAACAGGAAGTTCTTGCCAGGGAACTTCAGTCTTCCGAATGCATAGCCTGCCATTGTAGCAGTCAGGCATGCGCATACGACACGGAAGAAGATCATCAGCAGTGTGTTCTTATACAGCAGGAAGAAGTTGTAGCTCTTCCATACTTCGCCGAAGGTCTCCCAGTGCCAGCCGTTATGCGGGAAGATGTAGAACGGGCTGACAGAAATAGCTTCCTGATTGGTCTTGAGTGCTGTCAGGATCATCCAAGCGAAGGGAACCAGCATGATGAATGCCATGATGATCAGGATGATGTACATGACAGTTTTCGAAACACGGTCTCTTGTACGTGCGCTTTCCATGAATCATTCCCTCCTTTCCTAGTTGTAGAATACAAAGCGCTTCTCAGCGCGCTGCATTATTACAGTAACGATCATGATGAACACAACAAGTATCATTACGATTGCTGCACCATAACCCTTGTTGCCCTGTGTAAATGCGTAGTTATAGAACACATATACAGCGGACTCGACCTTCTGGAGTGCGAGGTTCGTCTTATCCATGACCATGAACATCAGGTCGAAGATAGTCAGAGCGCCGATCACACGGGTCTGTACGATGAAGAACGTCGTAGGGCTGAGCAGTGGAACGGTTATATCAAAGAACTGACGGATGCCTGTAGCACCATCAATCTCTGCTGCTTCGTAATAGTCACCCGGGATCTCCTGCAGTCCGGATATGAACAGAACCATATTATAACCAATGATAGACCATACACCAATGATACCAATTGAGACCCATGCAATCTTCGGATCAGAGATCCATGCAACACTCGTATGGAAGATGTTGTTGAGAAGACCAAACTGCTGATTGTAGAGCCATTTCCATACCATCGCTACAGCTGCAGGTGCGCAGACCATAGGCAGGAAGAATACGGTACGGAAGAAAGATGTTCCCTTAAGCTTCTTGTTAAGGAATACGGCAAGTATCAGCGCGATGATAACACCGAACGGAACTTCGATGATCGCATACTTGATCGTATTGAGCAGTGACTGCCAGATCTCAGGGTCAGCTAAAGCTCTCTGATAATTGGCAAGTCCTACGAACACATTACCCTTACCGAAGTCTCCTGTCTTGCAGAACGACTGGATGACAGTGTCGATCGCAGGGTAGAAGTTCAGGATGATCAGACCAAGAATAGTCGGAGTAACGAAGAGATATCCCCACATCGCCTCGTTCTTTTCCTTGGCAGTCATCTTTTTCTTTTCTTTCATAGTTTCCTCCTTATTCGCTAAGAATAAAGGATCGCGGGCCATCACATACCGAGATGGCCCGCCATGCTTACAGTTTACTTAAAGATAGAATTGCTGACAAACTGCCAAATTATTCATTGGCGATAGCGTTCTCAATGATCTGCTGTGCGTTGTCGCAAGCGGTTGCCATTACAGCAGGATCATTAGGATTCTGCCATGCATCAAGGAATGCACCAGCCTGCTGGAGAGCGTCTTCCCATACAGTTGTGTTACGTGTGTATGGACGGAAGTAGAGTGAACCCTCTTCCTCAACTCTTGTGAATGCGGATACATCCATACCCTCGAATGCACCTGCGAATGCGTCGGACATTCCCATCATACCAGCCATTGTAACGCCGAGCTCTGCCTGCTTCTTCTGAGCTTCCTCAGAGCAGAGGTAAGCGATCAGGCTGTAGCAAGCGTCTGGGTTAGCAACGGAAGCTGCAGCTGCCCAGCCGAGTCCGTTGTATGCGGACCAACGCTCACCGTCGTCGCACTGGCCATTGCCGTTAGCATCGCCGTAAGGGATCATAGCCCATGCATAGTCAGCATGGTTCTCAGCTGTGTAGAAGGAGTTGATCATCCAGGATCCCTGTGTGATCATTGCAACCTTGCCAGACTGGAACAGTGAATCTGTACCTGTCTCAGCAACTACGCCCTGTGGAGCTGCAACTGTGAGGATCTTACGAACCATTTCCATACCAGCCTTACCAGCGTCGCTGCCAATGGTTGTGCCCTTGTGATCATCAGTGATGACCTGTGCACCGTAATCATAAACGAAGTTGTACCAGCCATCCTGGTTGTTGGATGTGTTCAGAGCATAGCCGTAAACGTCTCCGCCGGATGCCTCAGTGATCTTCTTTGCTGCTTCATAGACATCATCCCATGACCAGTCATCTGTAGGATACTCTACGCCATACTGATCGAAGATTGCCTTGTTGTACAGAAGAGCGATTGTGTCGTGATCCTTAGGCAGAGCATAGATGTTGCCATCGCTGCGGGTATAGAGCTTAACGATGCCCTCATAGTACTTGCTCATGTCAACGGTGTCATCTGCATCAATGTAATCATTGAGCTTGAGGAGCAGATCGTTCTCCATGTACATCTGTACAGTATTGGAGTGGCACCAGAATACGTCTGGCATCTGGCCGCCGGATGCGCCTGCTTCGAGAAGTGTCCAATAGTTATCCCAGTCAATAACTTCTACTTTAACTTCCGGATTGCCAAGAGCTGTCCAGTCATTGCAGATCTGCTGAATTCCTTCCTGCTGGTTAGCATCCCAGATGTTAACTGTGATAGCGCCGCTTGCATCGCCGCCGCCGGATGAATCCTGTGCTGGTTCACTGGATCCGCCGCCACAAGCTGCAAACATGCCTACCATTGCTACGCAAAGCATAGCGACCAATAATTTCTTAATCTTCATACTTCCTCCTATAAAACAGCAATAACGTTTTAACATTAGAATTATACTTTACTGAAGCATAGTCTGACAATAGTTTGTTATATGTTTAACCGTGCAAAAATGACTCGTAGTCACCGGTTTTCATCCCACAGATCATGCCAGTCTGTAGCGCCTTCCCACAGGAACACCTGGCCTTTGACCAAACGGTTGCCGCACTCCAGCGCAGTGATCCGGGACATCTCCTCTTCGCTCAGCGGTTCAGTGACTGCTGCCTGCAGATTGTTCTCATAGTGATGCACTGAGAACGGGATCGGCAGCACGCCTCTCTGCAGCGCCCACTTCAGGCAGATCTCCGCTGGATGGCATCCATGGTCCCGGGCGATCTCCAGGAGTGCCGGTTGCTGCATATCCACTACGTCTTCCGGTGCGATATCCCGCTCCGGTCTCCTCGGCGATCCCAGCGGCATGTATCCGATAGGAAGTATGCCTTTCTGCTTCAGATACTCCACCAGTTCTTCCTGTCCGAAGCATGGATGGACTTCGGATTCGCAGGCTGCCGGCGGGATCCTCAGCTCGCCCAGCACTGCTTCCAGCTTCCTGATCGTCATATTGGAGATCCCGATATAGCGGATCAGCCCTTCTTCGACCAGCACTTCCAGTTGCCTGTAAGTGTCCAGGAATTCCTCGGCCGAGAACGGTCTCGAATCCGGATTTCTGGCGTCGCCATCACAGCCGGGAGCATGATAATTCGGGAACGGCCAGTGGATGAACAACATATCCAGATATCCGCACTGCAGATCCTGTATGCTCTTCCTGCAGGACGCCGCCACATTGCGGTGCATATCATTCCACACCTTGCTCATGACGAACAGGTCTTCTCTCTGTACGACCCCTTCTCTGAGCGCTTTGCCGATCTCCTCGCCGATCTCCCGTTCATTTCCATAGCAGGCAGCACAATCCAGCAGGCGATAACCTGCGCGCAGCCCTCCCGCTACAGCTCCTGCCACTTCCGCAGCACTGACACGGTCCGACCCGAACGTCCCCATACCGATGCAAGGGATCGTTCCTCCATCAAATAATTTGTATACAGGTACCTGCCCGATTTCCATAGTACACCCCCTGTGTTACATAATGCTCTTCAGATAGCCGACTCCGGCTCTCGCCCACTCATCTTCCATCTGCAGCGTCTCTTCCAGTGTCTCGCACGGTTCCATCCATGATTCCAATATGATATTGAAGTCACTGCCGGAGCTCGTCCGGCACTCTTCATAACAGCGGCGGATATCCAGTCTGCCGGTCCCCGGACATGCTCCGGTGATCCTCAGGCCGCCGCCTCCCGGGACCCTTCTGACCGCATAATCCTTGATATGCAGACATACACAGTAAGCCGCCATATCCCGCAGGACATCCCCGACCGGTTCTTCCAGCGACAGAGAATTCACCGAATCCACGGTAAGGCCGATCTGCGGATGCCCGACCGTCTCGACCATCCTCATGTATTCATGCGTGTGGAACCTGTCATGATTCTCTATACCCAGGACCACCCCGCTCTCTTCAAGCAGCGGGATCACAGCGGTAAATATCCTGCAGCATTCCTCAAAGCTCGGAGCAAAACCCACCCCGTCTGTGATCAGGCGAAGTACGCGCGCACCGATCTTGTGTGTGATGCGGATGTATTCCGCCAGCCGTTCCTCTGTAGATTTGCGCATCCCGGCTTCCAGTTCGATCCCCCGTTCTTCTGCATAGGCGCGGATCCTCACAAGTTCCTCGTCGCTGTACCGTTCAAGCGGCATGTTGTCGCCGAACTGGACCGCATCTGCACCGATCTCGACCGCTTTGTCGATCAGATCGAACGGTGTCATGACATGTTCCGGCTTTTCATACGGTCTGGTCCCGCAGGCATAAGAATATGCGAAAGAACTGATACCGATCTTGTGTGTTCCGCTCATCATAAACCTTCTTCCCTGACGAACGCATAGAACGCGTCCTCTGCATCACGGTCTTCGTTCCTGATCGTGCCTACCGGCATCGCATAGAAGATGCTCTCCTCTACTCCATCCAAGCCGAAGATCGCATCCGCCTTCTGCGGCTCTACGGCTGCGATCGCGCATCCTCCCAGGCCGATCGACTCAGCGGCAAGGTACAGGTTCTGCGTAATATGTCCGCTGTCTATCAGGACCGGTCCGTGAGCCCATACGCCGTACCGCCATTCAGCACGGTAGAAAACGCAGCTGTAATAGAAGATCACATTTGCCTTGACTGCCCAGGACTGTCCGCAGAGGGAATCCGTGACAGTTTCCTCCATGTTATCGAGGCCACCCAGAAATTCTATCTGGTGCGTCATCGGCAGATAATGGTAGCATCCTTCCTCCAGGCCGTCCACATCCCGGATCGTCATATAGCATTCGAATGGATGTCTCGCTCCGCCACTCGGGACCGTCCGCAACGTGGCATAGGATTTGCCGCGGACTGACTGGACTCCCTGGGTGCACCACAGCAGGTATGACAGTTCCAGCAAGGTGACCGGCTGCCCGGTGAATACCCTGTGGCTGCGGCGGCCGTTGATGATCTGCAGGAAATCATTGCTGATCTGCAGATCTCCGAATTCGTGCGGCAGATCTATCGCACGGTCCGTCATCGCTGCTTTGGCAAGCGGCGGCTGCGGACGTTTCAGTTCCTGATCTGTTGCGTAATCTTCACCGATGCCTGTGTCATCATTGAACCCGGTGATGAACGCCCGTCCTTTCTTGATGCGCTCGCGCGCTGCATCTTCAGTCGTTTTCTTCATCTCTCTGCCTCCATAATAACCTCTACGGCCGGCAGTCTATTTCCTGTTCGGCACTTCTATCACTGCATCAGAAAGAGCAAATGATGCGCAAGGATGGATGTATCCGTACTCTTTGTCTGCGCCCCGCCTTCCATCGGTGAGTTCCGGGATGAACACATTGCCTTCCAGCAATTTGCTCCTGCACCAGCCGCAGACTCCGCCTCTGCAGCGGTTCGGTCCTGCGATACCTGCGCGTTCGAGCGCGACCAGCATGTTCTCGTTCGCATTGCACGGGATGTCATATTCATCTCCGCACATGATTACTTTGAGCCTGAAGATCTTGTCTCTGGCCTCTTCCGGATAACCCGGCAGTGTCCACGGCTCTTTGATCGATCCGAAGATCTCTTTGCGGTAATGCTTGAAGTCAAGCCCTAGCTTGTCCGCCTCTGCATCCAGGAAGTTGTACATTGCCTGCGGTCCGGAAGCGAACAGCGAGTACTTGCCGTCTCCCGCGTATTTCCTGATCAGGTCAGCTGTGATAAAGCCCTTCTCGCACCCTTCGGCGACTTCGTCCGAGAGGACGTTGACCAGTTTGACCTTATCAGTCGCTTTCATGACTTCCTCGAACGCCTCGGCGAAAAGGATGTCCTCTTTCGTCCGCGAACCGTAGAGTACGGTCAGGCGGAAGTCTTCGTCACCGCTCGCTATCGCTTTGGCCATGGAGAGGATCGGCGTGATGCCGCTGCCTCCCGAGCAGGCGATCACGTGCGGCTCGTCGCGGAATCCTTCATAGTAGAACAGACCCTGCGGTCCGGAAGTTCTGACTTCATCGCCTTCTTTCCAGTTCTCGATGATGTATTTCGAGAGGAAACCGTTCTCGACTTCTTTGACGGTGACCTCCAGTTTGCCCTCGAGGGTCTCTGCCGGTCCTGAGCTGATCGAGACCGGTCTTGCGATCAGTTTGCCGTCGATCTCCTGACGGATGACGACGTACTGTCCCGCGCGGAAGAACGCCGGGTCGGTCCCGTCTTTCTTCCTGAGCGTGTAGGTCTTCACCCCTTTGCCGCGGTCTGTGATCTTGTCTATGATGAACAGCTGCTCGTCTGGATGACGCTCGGCTGCCTTGATGTTGCACTTGAAATTGGCGCCTGATCTTTCAGGGACGGTATCCTGGATCCTCTTCTCACGCTCTTTAGGCTTGTTGGTGAAGTATATGATATCTTTCAAACCGTACTTTCTGAGTTTTACTTTTGACATCTCACTAGCCCTCCATTTCTTCCAGAATGATCTTGCCGATATCGTTGCCGTTCGTGTAGGTCATGTTGTAGCCATCACCTCTCGCGCCGGCAGCTCCGCAAGTTTTGAACCCTTTGATCGGCTGGTCTTTGCGGATCGCCATCAGTCTCGACAGCATCGTATCCCAGTCATCGACCATGTAGCCGTATGTGGTTCCCTCAGGCGTATTCAGGAAGTGTGCGAAGGTCCACGGCGTTGCCAGTTCGATCTCTTCGATGCAGTCGTGGATGATGATGCCTGTGTCCTGCTCGAAATTGTCCATGACCTTCTGGAAGAGTTCCTGCTTCCTGTGGACGTATTCTCTCTGTGTGAAATCGCCCCAGACATCCTCGGTGTAGCAGATCGTGAATGTCATTACGGTCGTGCCTTCAGGCGAAGCGTCCGGATTGACGACATTGTAGATGACTACTACACTGTGAGTGTTGTCCTCGTATGACTTGGAGTCCTCGATATTCTTAGCGTTATCAAATGAGCCCGGCATGAAGATCGTGTAGTCTTTGATGCCCAGTTCTTCGATGCTCTTGTTTAATGCGACATACGCGTTGAAGAAGCGGATGCCGTGCTTCTCAGCGGCGACTCTCTTGTACTCGCGCTGCGGGACTCTGATGTTCTCGTCGAGCAGTTTGTTATAGGCGATCTCCGGATTGACATTCGCGATGACGTAATTGGTCTCGACCATTCCGACGTCTGTCAGTACGCCTGTGATGTTGCCTTCCTTGTCGCCGCAGACTTTGAGCGCTTTGGTATTGAGCCAGAGCTCGCCTCCGAGTTCCCTGAACCTCTCGATGACCGCCATGGTCAGGCCGTGCGCGTTGTCACGGGTGATCGACGGTTCGTTTTGGGCGTACATGTAGAACATCCATGCCTGATGCACGAAGCTCATCTTGGAGTAGTCCGCGCCGATGTATGTCCAGTAGACGTCGAGGATGTCTATTGCGTCTTCCGGCATGCCGATGTTGCGCATGACTTCGTTGAACGGACGCTCGGCGACTTTGAGGAAGTTCGAGAAATTTTTCATGAAATACAGGCTGTCCGTCTTGAGGAACCCGTCTTTCTTGACCTCTGACATGTGCGCGGAAAAGTAATCGTTGGCATCGACGCATTCTTTCGCGAGCGACATGAAGACCTTCATCGGCTCGCGGCTGCCCGGTACGATCTCTTCCATCTTCTCGATGACATTGTCGACACCGGTCGGAAGTTTGACATCAAAATGCTTACCGCTCCTCGTGGTGCCGATGCATCTGTACATTTCAGGGATCCATATCCATTTGATGTTGAGTCCGTGGTCTTCCATCATGATCCTGCCCGGAAGAGCCCAGTCGCCCGGCTTGCCGAGTCCGCAGAATTCATGCAGTGACGCATCGAACTCAAAACGGCCTCTTACGAAGGAGGACGCGCATCCGCCCGGCAGATTGTGCTGATCGAGAAGCAGCACCTTCTTGCCTGCTTTCGCGACAGTGACAGCGGCCGACATGCCCGCCAGGCCGGCGCCGATCACTACGCAATCAAACTTTTTGTTGCCCATATAACAGCTCCTTTCCCCCAGATCAGTTATTGATTGGTTAAATATTATCACACTTGTCGTTCCTTATTGCCGTCCCGCAATAATTGTGTGCCTGACGGCCTCATGCTACAGTTCCCGCAGCATTATATATTCTTCATCGTTCTCGTTGATGATTTTGAACCCGGCTTGCCCATACATCCGGATCGCATAGTTCGCTTTCTGTACTGCGAGCGACACCCGGCTATAGCCTTGATCTTTCAACAGGTTGAGCAGATGGCGCAGGAGCCGGGTCCCGATGCCCTGGCCTCTGTACTCTTTGAGGATCGAGATCGCCAGCGACGGAGTTGCATCATCAACATGTCCGTAATCATTCATGATCCGCGACCAGGCAGCCCCGACGATCTGCCCGTCATCATCTGCGACTATGCAGAAGTCAGCCGGCCCGCTGCCAAAATCCGCATAGTAAAGTGCCAGCTCCGGCAGCTCGATAATAGACCGGGCCGGTGGATCTACACCCTCCGGAATGAAGATCGCCTCATAGAGGAATACCTTCAACAATTCGTATTCTTCAGGTTTAATCGATCTGAATACCATGATCCTAACAGATTGCTCTCTGGATTACTTACACCCCTTCGCCGTCACGCGCATTGACCATTTTTTACACTATTATGATACCATACATGCGGACATCATTGCTGTGTAATGCGGACATCATTGCTATGTAATTCGGCCATTCATGTCAGAAGTGTGTCAAATATGTACTATTTGTGAAATATGTCAAATATATATTGACATACTCCGCGACAACGAGTATACTCCCTATTGTCACAAGGGAGGTAACCAAAATGATGTACATCTACGACCCTGATAAATTAGACGAACTACTTGATACGATACAAGACGATGACAGTGTCACGATCACCGGCAGACAGCTGAGAGAGCTTGCAGAGACCATCAGGAAGAAAGGCAAAGGCCGTAAGCCGATCGCTCTCGATGATGATCTGTTCGATCGCGTCGTAAGACGCTGGCAGAGTGGAGAAATAACTGCTCGTGCAGCAATGCAGGAGCTGGACTTAAAACCCAATACATTCTACAGAAGAGTGAAAGAGAGGTATGACGACATGGATGAACTCAGGAAAGAACTTAAGAAAGCAGCAAGAGAAGAGAAGGAAGAGCTCAAGGAGCTGAAGAAGCAGGTCAAGGCTGAAGCCCGCGAGGTCAAGAAGGCTGTTAAAGAGAAGGCTGAAGAAACGATCAGCGCTCACAAGATGGAGAAGGAGATCCTCAAGGAGAAGGTCGCTGCTCAGCTCGACCACAAGAAAGAAATGAGCGAGCTCCGCAAGACAGTCGAGGCCGAGGCTGAAGCCATCAAGGCATCCGCCGAGGAGAACTGATCAGCCGCAGGCCTGGTCACGGCTATCGACATCTGCAACTGAATATGTACAAAACAAGGGCAGCTTCATCAGCCAATGTCATTAAGTTAAGATGACTAAGAGATACTCTCTCATCAGAAATGATGAGGGGGTATTTTTTTCGTAAAAGATTGCGTGCCTTTAAACCCGCCCCCCCATGTGACCCGCCCCCGCCGGGCACGCAATTTGAATTAA
>JAFRGC010000037.1 GCA_017434025.1 Mogibacterium sp.
CCGAAGCTGGAGGACTAATAGCGTATTGAAGTTTTAATGCGTTTGGGAAACGATAAGGAGAAACCTAATGAACAGTACACTAGCTTTAGGTATGATTGAAGTTCGTGGAAGGCTGGGTGCAGTTGAGGGACTCGACGCCTCGTTAAAAGCTGCAAACGTTTCTCTGGTTAGTATGATCAAGGTTGGCGGAGCGCTCACCGCATTCTTTGTGGAAGGCGATACCGGAGCAGTCAAGGCTGCTGTGGACGCCGGAGCCGCCGCTGCGGAAAGAGTAAGTGAGCTGAAATCAGTTCACGTCATTCCAAGACCGGCACCAGCAGTGCGTGCGATGCTTGGGATGCTTCCGCCGACCACTCCGGGCGGAGATGCTCCAAAGAGTGCTCCGACAGAGGAGAAACCTGCAGAGCCCGCTCCAGTAGCGGAAGCTGCAGAAGTCAATAAGACCGCTGAGCCTGACGTAGCTCCTGAGGAAGAGTTAGATGATGATGCTCCGATCGCGGATGTTCCGCTGGAGGACATGACCGTCGGCGACCTCAGAAGAAAAGCCAGAGCCGTTGAAGGTTTTCCATTGACAAAACAAGAGATCAAGTTTGCCAAGAAGGACGAGCTGCTTGAAGCTTTTGGCCAGGCAGAATAGTCTTTTGGCATACTGATTTCCAGGAGGATTAAAATGAATCAGACGCTAGCTTTAGGCATGATTGAGACAAAGGGACTCGTAGGTTCCGTTGAAGCAGCCGATGCTATGGTAAAGGCTGCTAACGTTACCCTGATCGGCAAGGTTCTTGTCGGCGGAGGACTTGTAACAGTCATGGTAAGAGGAGATGTAGGTGCTGTAAAGGCAGCAGTCGATGCCGGTGCAGCAGCTGCAGAGAGAGTAGGCGAACTGCTCTCGATCCATGTTATCCCAAGACCACATTCGGAAGTAGAATTCATTCTTCCGAAGCTTGACGATAGCGAAGTTTTCAAGAGAGATGAGTAGGTACTGCAGGAGAGAGGAGGTGTTGTAGTTGAAGGTCATAACTGAAGCTATAATCAGGGCCGAACTGAAAGCTACAAAGCCCGAGGTATATTACATACCTGAGGGTAAACTGTTATCTCCTGCAGCACGAGAATACTTAAATCAGATGCAAGTGGACATCGATTTCGAAAGAAATCGCGGTGCCCGCGAGGCAGCAGCACCGAAGCCGGCAGCAGTCGCCGCGCCGAAGCCTGCTCCAGCTGCAAGCGCATCAGCTTTTGCTCCTGCGCCTGCTGAAGGTATTAAAGCCAAGTATGTTGATTATGAGACCGGTGCCGGATATGTCGAGAAACCGGAATTCATGACTCAGCTTGTTGGCAATAAGCTCGTGGACAAGAACCATCCACGTATCAAGTACCGTGGCAGACTCGACCTGGTACAGGCCGATGTCGTACACACACAGTGCGTAGTTGATAAGGAGAGCGGAAGTGCAAGCCTTATTAAGGATCTGGATGATATTCTTGATTGTCTTCAGAAACTTATGGTTGCTGAGATATTAGATCAGGCATATACGAAGGATACTATCCTTGGGCTTACACATGACGAGCTCCGTGAGCATTCTCACAATCCGATGAAGTTCTATAACATCAAGCAGATGCAGCTTCCTAATCACACGATGGGAATAGAGTATTCTCTCCTCAACAGAATCAGAGCTGAGGTCAGAGAAGCGGAACTAGTAGCTGTAGATGCTTTCCAGGAGAATAGGAAAGTAAGTCGGATTGACATCATCGAGGAGCTGAACCGTCTGTCAAGTGCTATGCATATCATGATGTGCAAGTATCTTGCAGGTGAATACGGAACAGCAAAGTAGTTTTAACTAAGGAAGGAGGCAGCAAATTGGATATTACCAAACTGATTGGAGAGATCGTAAGACGTGTTGAGCTGGCCATCATTAAGCATGAGACAGCCAAGATGCCTAAACGTAAGGTCCTTGTTATTTCCAAGGATCTCAATCAGAGCTGCCCTGACCTGATAAGTAACAAAAGTTTTAATGAGAGCTGCGATGTTGACAGTGTTGACAATAACACACAGCAGGTCAACCTCGAAGGGTACAGCAAAGTTATAGTTTGTGATCTGGATAATGACAGTCTGTCGAAATTGACATCAGGTATTTTCGATAATGCTTATTTAAAACTTATTGGCAGCTGCATTATGCAGGGTAAGGATATAGCGATAGTTGAAGATGATATTGAGTTTCTCCAGTATCAGGACACTGCGCCAAAAGCCTTCCTTGCAATGTTCAATCATAAATTAGACACCCTTCGGGAGTGGGGCCTAGAGGTCCGTTCGTTAGATGACCTGACTGTGTCGTTATGCAGCCGTGACGATACCGGTGATCCTGAAAAGAAAGTGACACAGACTGCTCCTGAACGTGTTTCAGGAAGTGTCATTACAAAGAGGGCTCTTACTGAGACTGACGTGATCAATGCTAACTTCAGGCATCAGAATGAGATACTCATTTCTGAAGGTACTTTGGTTACTGAGGTCGCACAGGATTCAGCAAAGAGACGCGGGATTACCATAACACGTGTTCAGTAGAACAGAAAGGCGTTATATGATTTTGGCAGAAGTTGTCGGAAATCTCTGGGCAACCAAGAAATCCGAAGCGTTGAATGAATACAAACTTCTTGTACTAAGACAACTTTATGAAGACAACTCCAGTGAGTATAAGCCTATGGTGGCGGCCGACACCCTTGATGCGGGTATCGGAGACGTCGTCATCACTGTAAAAGGGAGCGGCGCGAGGCGCGGCTCCGGAAGTGACAGTGTTCCGGTTGATTGTGCAATCGTTGGTATCGTCGACGAAGACAAAGCGGCTCAGCTAATTTCCGAGGAGGAATAAAAATGTTTGATGAATTGATTGCAGAATTATCTAATACAGCTGTTTTTACAGATAGTATTAAAGCCTGGATCGGCGGACTGTCGATCAACGGAGTCATCATGATGATCATGATGATCTTCATGCTCATCGGTGCTGTTGACAGAATGATGGGCAACAAGAAGGGATATGGCGAGCAGTGGGAATCCGGATTCCTGGCAATGGGTGACCTTGCTATGGCTATGGCCGGAGTTGTAGCTGCTGCTCCAGTACTGGCTCTCATCCTGAGACCTATCATTGCTCCTGTATACACACTCGTAGGAGCTGACACATCAATGTTCGCAACAACACTGCTTGCATGCGATATGGGTGGTTATCCTCTCGCTATGCAGCTTGCTGCTGATGAAGCAATTGGTAACTTTGCTGGACTGATCCTTGGTACTATGATGGGCCCAACGATCGTATTCACGATCCCTGTAGCTCTTGGTATCATCAAGGAAGAAGACAGAGGATACCTTGGTGCTGGTACTCTTGCTGGAATGATCACAATTCCTATCGGCTGCATCGCTGGTGGACTTGTAATGAACATCACACCGTACAAGATCAGCATCATCAGAATCCTCCAGAACCTGATCCCTGTAATCATCGTTGCTGCTCTCATCGTTGCTGGACTTTGGTTCGTCCCTGCTAAGATGATCAACGGATTCAACGTATTCGGTAACTGGGTAACAATCATTATCACATTCTTCACAGCTATCGCTGTATTCGAATATCAGACAGGAATCGAATTACCACTGATGAGCATCATGGTTGAGCCAGACGCTGATGGAGTTATTCCACTGGAAAGCGGACTCCTCGTTTGCGGACAGATTTCAATCACATTGATCGGTGCATTCCCAATGGTTCTCTGGATCCAGAGAACATTCAAGGGCCCTCTCGAGGCTGTTGGTAAATCACTGGGAGTCAACGACCAGGCTACAACAGGACTTATTGCTAACCTTACTAACAACATCGCTATGTTCAACATCTTGGGCGACATGGATCCTAAGGGCAAACTCCTGAACTGCGCATTTGCTGTATCTGCAGCATTCGTATTCGGAGATCACCTTGGATTCACAGCTGGTGCTAACAAAGAGATGATCTTCCCGATGATCGTTGGTAAGCTGGTTGCTGGTATCACAGCAGTTATCGTAGCTAACGTTCTGTCACCTGTACTTCTTAAGAAGGTAGAGGAGACACTGGGCGATGCTAAGGAAGCATAGTCTTTAAACTGTTTGTAAAAGCTTAACGCGAATATAAACAAAAGATATCTAAGGAGATTTCAGAATGGAAATTGATGAAAAAACGCTGAGTGAAGTAATTGCTAAAATTGTCGAAGCTACACTGAAGGCAGAAGCAAATAGCAATCTCAAATCATCTACCGATGAGTTCGGCACATATAAAGAGGTTGCACCGTCTGGAGTCACAAAGATCGACTACAGAAATACTAAACTGCCTGTATTCGACTGCAATGGCGTTCATCAGGATGGTGTATTCATGGCTGATATCTCAGGCGTCGATGATGATAAGAATCTTGGCGCCGGCGTCATGTCGATCGACCATTCAGCTCTTGAATGGACATTAACATACGATGAGATGGATATCGTTCTTGAAGGTACGCTGCAGATCGAGACGAATGGAGACATCGTTGAAGCTGGTCCTGGCGAAATGATTATTATCCCTAAGAACAGCCATATCCATTTCCAGTCACCGACGACATGTAAGTATCTGTACGTAGTTTACCCAACCAACTGGACAGATTATCTTTAAAGACATAAAGAGCGGGCCGGCCACGGCCGGTCCGCCCGATTGACACCATATTATATATGAAGGG
This sequence comes from Mogibacterium sp., assembly GCA_017434025.1. Taxonomy (GTDB): domain Bacteria; phylum Bacillota; class Clostridia; order Peptostreptococcales; family Anaerovoracaceae; genus Crickella. The sequence goes on from JAFRGC010000037.1 coordinate 4,711, forward strand.
AATACTTATTCATGGCTTTAAATGCAGAATTCAGCGAAGTAGATAAGTTCGTAGCAGAATTTGAGAATGTAGTTAAGAATCCTATTAAGGAAAGATCGTCTGTGTATTATACCGGAGTTGATCTGGGAACTGCATGTACGGTCGTTGCTACACTTGACGAGAACAAACGCCCGGTCGCAGGGAGATATCTTTATCCTGAGAAACCTGTTGTGCGTGATGGTATGGTAGTTGACTACATTGGTGCAGTCAACATCGTAAGACGCATGAAGGAAGAGATCGAGGAAGAACTTGGAACAGAGCTCAGATGGGGAGCTGCAGCTATTCCTCCAGGGACGGATACTCTGGATGGTGGTGCTGTCAGAAACGTAACTGAGTCTGCTGGTTTTACTGTAACGAATCTGCAGGATGAGCCTACCGCAGCAAACAATCTTCTGAAGATTCAGAATGGTGCTGTTGTGGATATAGGCGGCGGTACTACCGGTATCTCCATTATTAAAGATGGGGAAGTCGTCTTTACAGATGATGAACCTACCGGTGGGACGCATTTCAGTCTCGTGCTCGCCGGAGCATTCAAGGAATCGTTTGAGGAAGCGGAGCTCTATAAAAGAGATCCGAAGAATCATGCTGAGATATTCCCTGTGCTCCGTCCGACGGTACAGAAGGTAGCACAGATCGTTAAGGAAATGGTCGAAGGCTATGATGTAGACGAGCTCGTGCTCGTAGGCGGAAGCTGCTGCCTTACTGGTATTGAAAAAGAGATCGAAGCCTGGACAGGTATACCTACTCATAAACCGCAGAATCCATTATTCATTACTCCGCTTGGTATAGCTCTTAGCTGTACTGACGAGCCGAAGTTCTGAACGGAGGAGGCTAAGAATGGATCTTAGAATTATAAGATCTCCTTCGGAGGGAACCAAAGAGCTCATAAAGAGACGTATGGGGATCACGAAGGAGAGTCCGCTGGATGGGGCTGAAGCAGTTGGCCTCATACAGGGACGCATGATCGATATGGTGTGCGCTGCCGATATTGCAGAAAAAGCAACTGGCGTCGATGTATACGACGTCAAGGGAATATGCCCACAGCATATGACACTGCTTGCGATATTCGGAAATACAGCGGCGGTCGAAGATGCGTTATCCGAAATCGAAAGAAAGTTGAAAGAGGGAATGTACAGTGATTACAGCCACGCTTATTGATAATGTCTGGGCTACCAAAC
>JAFRGC010000038.1 GCA_017434025.1 Mogibacterium sp.
AGGGATGTCGGCTTTCTCTTCTCCGCCGATTCCGGCAAAGAACTGGTTGATGTAGTGAACTACTTTATATTTAGCCATGATAATATCCTCCTTTCCCTGAACCTATCTTGCACTCAGCGTTCCGAATCCCATCTCGTTTGTAGAAGCGGTGATTACCTGCAGCTCTACTTCGAGTGATCCGTCTTCTCTCAGGGTCTTATCGCTTGCGCCAGCGATCTTGTTGATGTAATCAAGTGTTCCGATTACCTTATCAAGCTTAGGCAGGATGATTACTTCATTAGCGTTTCCGCCTGTAACTACAGCATCTGCAGCTACGTCAGCGTCTGCGAGTGATTGTGACATTCCGTCTCTTCCTGCGTATTCATCGGTAACGATTACAGTCTTGACACCCTCTGCCTCGATCTTCTTGCAGTTCATGATCAGGTCGGTATCCGGGTTACCAAATCCTTCCTGTGTCAGGATGATGCCGTCAAGGTCGAGCATACGGCAGAGTTTAGCTGTCATATTGGATGATCTTTCCTTATCAGCAAGGTATACGTTCTCGTTTGTGATGATCTCGCATACAAAGTTGATCGTCTTGCCGTGCTGTGCGAAGAGATCTTCTACTACAGGGTTGTTCTGGTGGATATATGTAGGGTTCTTGTCGCATGCAGATACGCAGTTACCCGATACGATAGCTCCGTCCATAGCCTCTGTCGGGCTGATGATCGTTGGGATGATCTTCTTTGCGTCTACGCCATATACGTATGTATCGTGGAGCAGGCCCTGTGTCTGAAGCATTGCTACGTAACCTACTCTTGGCAGATCCGGATACTTCTCTATTCCTTCTTTGATGCCAAGTGTCTCGTAAACGACGGTATCATCCGGCTCGATTCCTCTTGCCAGCTCGCCGATCTTAGCTGCTACACGGAATCCTGCCTTACGGACAGCTGCCTCATAGTCATGCTGCTTGAGATTCTCTACAGGCTCACAAACCATAACCAGATTCAGTGTCTTCGAGAATGGTGTATAAGCAGCGCCAGGACCTGTCATATCTATGACGCCTTCCTGGAAACCAACGATCTTTCCTGCAGTTACAAGAGCCATACCCTTGAGCGCCAGGGTCTTACCGGAACCAACGGTGTCAACTTTGGAAACCCAGCCCGGGAATACTCCTCCCTTGCCTTCTACCTTGACACGAGGCTCGATAACGTCTTTTACAGGGGTGATCCTTACAGATTCGCCTGGCTTCGCAATGTCGAAGCAAACATCCTTGATCTTCTCGTCCTCAAGAACTACCGGCTTCAGGTCCTCTGCATTTACATAGAGAACTCCATTTTCGATCTTTGATTCTTCCGCAAACCGGATATCAGTGATATTGATTTTTCCGATTTCCAACCTCATTACTGATCGCCTCCTTTTTTGATATAATGAATGCAATATTTTCGGGTAAGGTTCCGGGCATAGGGGCAGCCCGGAACATACCTGTTATATTAAGAGAGGATCACCGATCTGCCGATTCTACTGCACTCTTCAGGAGGCTTAGGTCTACGACCTGAAAATCCTGAATAAGACGCGGATCTGTGATCTCTTTCTTAACGATAAATTTCCTGGATGTACTGATCGCGTTCCCTATCAGTCTTACCGATTCCGGATCCGGTTTGATACATCCATCATTGCTGCCTGTTGTGCCTTCCCGCAGCAAAAGTGATCTGAACGGAGTCTCGTTAGGCTTCACACTGCCGTACAGCGGGTGAACCAGAAGAATGGCTCCTTCATGGATCAGATCTCTTGCCCGGATGAATACGTCTTCAAGTCCGCCGTTGACAAAGCGAACATCATGGGTCTGTGCGAATTCTTCCGCTGCAAGTGAATTGTTCGTCAGAATAAAATACTTCATCGATAATTGCTTTCTATAGAAAGAGAGAATGCTACGCGCCAAAAACACGAACAGCATTCTCTCTGTTTCATTAATAGTTATGATTCAGAAATAGGTATCCATCCCGGTCCCTGTTACTTGAAAGATTCATCTCCTGACCTGCTATCTTCAGGAGACTTGCCTCTTCAGCGACTGATTTGACCACAGCCAAAAAGCTATGACCGCAATGTCATTAACGATCAGTTCTCTCTCGGGTGGACTCAGGCCCTCTATTAAATATTGATTGCCCCTATTTCTTGTTAAAATTCTATCAATTTTTTCTATAGATTCCAACCGATTTTATGTTTTTTTATGTGTTTTTTCTTTGCATCACCATTCCTGTATTGAATTCTTCTATGAATAGATTTATAACACGATTATGTATGAACACCGGTCAATTGGTTTCAATTAAACATTTGTGTATATAGAAACAGTTTTGGAGGTAATAAAATGCAGGTCAAGGATATCGTGAAGAATGAGACAGCAGAATTATCAAGGGATGATCTGATCCGGAAAATGAAAGAAGGACGTCAGGTTGACCTGATTCTTAAGGAAAAGAAAAGTGATGATTTTGGCTATCTTACATGGGACATGGAGCAGTGGAGCACCGTTGACGGAAAAAGATTTATCAGGACATATCAACTGGAAGGACGTGTGCTCAGTGAATACACATCACACAACATCCATGATCTGAATGCTTATTTCTTCCCTGATGAAGCTAAGGAAGTACAGCTCAGCTGATTATTCTGAGCGGTATTCCGACCGTTTCTGCATAAGCTGCCGCGAAGGTTCCCTTCTCAGCAACTATGGTCAGATCCGGACAATCAAGGAATGACTCAGCGCATATTTCTTTCACATTCCCGGGAATCTTGATCTCTTTGAGACTTCTGCAGCCTCTGAAAGCCCACTCGCCTATACTGTCAAGAGTCCCGGGAATATTTATTTCTGTAAGGCTGCTGCATCCGGAGAAGACTTCTTTCTTCAGTCTGGTCAGGCCTTCATTCAGCATGATGGACCGGAGATTGGCACAGCCGGAAAAGGCTCCTACCCCAACCTCTGCAACACTATCCGGAAAGACGACATATTCGGCTTCAAGATCTTCGGCATAACAATAATTACGTATCACTCTTGTTCCTTCCGGTATAACAATATCCTTCATGGTTTCTCCCCCTGCAGCCCTGGTTCTGTTCTTATCGTTCTCTATTTATACATTAACAAATCGATCTTCGCTCTGTTGATCGGTTCAGGAATATCCTGCTTAGCGAGCTCCTCCTGAATGTGTTCAAGCGCAGGAAGAAGATCCGCGTATTGGCTGTCAATAGCGTTGGCTACCGGAGCTTCCTTCTTGGCGACTCCTACTGAGTATACCGCTTTGTTTAGCGGCTGAAGAGTTCCGGCACCGGCGACACATCCGCCCGGACATGCCATACCTTCGAGCAGATAGCCATTATACTCTCCGGCGGCAGCCTTCTTCATCATCTTCATGCACTCTCCAAGGCCTTCTGCGCGTATCACTTTGACTTCGCGTTCAGGATCAACTCGTTTGATGTGATTGACGACCGCCTGAGCAACACCTCCGCTGATCGCGAATCCAAAACCATCGCTGCTTGCTTTTCTCAGCGGCTCTCCCTCTTCACACTCCGCAAAAACGACATCCTTCGCATCGAACATACCCGCAAGCTCTTCAAACGTCAATACAAAATCGACGTAGCTCTTGACGGTGTGTCTGCTCGCCTCGTGCTTTTTGGACAGACACGGACCGATGAACGCGATCTTGCAGTCAGGATGCATCTTCTTCACAAGTCTCGCGGTGAGCACCATAGGAGTCAGTGCCATAGAGACAGTATCGGCGTATTCAGGGAAATGTGTCTTCGCCATGATCGACCACGCCGGGCAGCAGCTCGTACACATGAAAGGCAGTTCCTCTGGAACTTCCCGGAGGAAGTGCTCTGCTTCCTCTATCGTACAGAGGTCCGCACCGATCGCAACTTCCATCACGTCTTCAAAACCGAGCTTCCTGAAAGCTGATTTCATCCTGGTATCTGTCAGGTCTTTGCCAAACTGACCTGCAATTGCCGGTGCAACGATAGCATATACCGGCGTACCGGACTGAATGGCCTTGATCGTCTGATAGATCTGGCCTTTGTCTACGATCGCAGCAAAAGGACAGCTGTTGAGGCACATGCCGCAGGAGACGCATTTCTCCTGATCTATCATCGCATGGCCATACTCATCCTCGCCAATCGCGCCGAGTCCGCATGCCTTGACACATGGTCTTTCCTGCTGGATTATGGCGTTGTATGGGCACGCCTTCATGCACATTCCGCACTTGATGCACTTTGTTGTGTCGATGACATTGCGCCCGAGGCTGCGGTCATAAGAGATGCATTTCTTCGGGCATACCTCTCTGCATGGATGTTCGAGGCAACTTTGGCATCCATCTGTTATATATACCCGCTTCTCCGGGCAGGAATGACACGCGAAACGGATGATATCTATCAGCGGAGGCTCATAGTACTTCTCTTCTATCATGCTCTCATCGACACCTTTGGATGTCGGTGTGTGTTCGTTGACTGGTCTGATAGCCATGCCCATCGCTACTCTCAGACGTTCTCCGGCAATCGCTCTTTCAAGAAATATGGAGTGTCTGTAAGGATCATCTTCAACATTGACCATTTTGTAAGGGAGCTCATCGAGCATCTCCGGGCCCCATTCCTCATATGCAAATCTCGCTACTTCTGTAAATACTTTATGGCGCAGACGGCTCTTCTCTGTAGTGATGCCTTTCATATGTAGTCCGACCTCCTGAATTATTTAAAATATCTATACCTGATTCTCTGAGCTGAAAAAAAAACGAAATCTCCGAGAGTAAAACTTAAGGCTGCCACACCTTCTCAGCGCGACAGCCATCAGTGATATCCGAACGGACCGAAATCTACAGATTGATCTTGCCGTCTGCGATTTCCAGGCCCTTGGTGAAAAGATCCCAGAAATCGTATTTGAACTTGAACGGGAGATGCATTGTCAGATTCCCAAGTACAGGCAATCCATACTTGTTGAGATACACTACTGTTCCTGCAACTCCGCCGACGATAGCGGTGCAAACTGCTAATTTCTTCATATTATTCGTCTCCTTTGTTCAGTTATTAGAAACTGTATTCTTAGTCTCTTTATACCATTCATTCCGCAATTATACAAGGCAGATAATAAATCGAGCCGCTCCAGTGAGCGGCTCGGTGCTATTTCATTATGCAGAAATTCAATACCTGAAGTCCCCGCTCTTACCGCCGGCTTTTTCGACCAGGTGAACATCCTTTATGAGCATTCTTTTGTCGATGGCCTTACACATATCGTAGATCGTGAGCAGTGTTACCGTTACACCTGTCAGCGCTTCCATCTCGACGCCAGTCTTCCCCTCCGTCACTGCCGTACAGAATGCTGTGATCTCATTCTCTTCCTCATCGATTTCAAAGGAGACTTTCGCATTAGTCAGGCTCAGCGGATGGCACATCGGGATGAGATCGGAGGTCCGTTTGGTCCCCATGATACCCGCAACCTGGGCCACAGTAAACACATCCCCCTTCTTGATCTTGCGTCCGAGGACAGCTGCCATTACTTCAGGGCTGACTTTGATCTTTCCAGTGGCTACAGCGGTCCGCTTAGTGACATCCTTGCCGGATACATCCACCATATATGCATTGCCATTATCATCAAAATGTGTGAATTCGCTCATATATTCCCCTTCCCGGTATACCATCGTTTCATGCCTGCAGGATCACTCCAGCAGCAGTATGTGTTCTTCTTTCATTTTAATGTAATCCGGCATGCCTCTCTCCTCGAGGACACGCTGCTCCTCTCCCTGCACGAACCAGCACAGAAGCTCATCATAACCGACGTCAGCTGCCTCCTGTCCATCTCTGGCAGTCTCAGGGTATATATAGTAGTTTCTTTCAAACGGGAGTATGTCTTCCCTCGCAAGGTCAAATCGTATGCAGTTTTCCTGCCTCTCTCCCCAGACCGGCTCAAAGTAATGCGCTCTGTATCCCAGATGTCTTATATCTTCAGTGATCTCTTTCTCGAAATGAAGATCTATGCCCCATGTGATCGCATGGACCGTATGAGGATCGATGACTCTGGCATCCGAGAAATTCTTGCAGCCAGTGAGTTTGGCCACCTCGATCCTGCGCGGATCTCTGAAAACAGATCTCGTATCACCGTGTCTCAGGATACTGCCTTCTCTTACAACAAACAGGTCTTCACTGAACCTGTACAGTTCATCTCTGCTGTGAGATACCATGACCACCTGCCCCGGATAATCCTGCAGCATGTCCATCATTTCGACTTGCATGTGGTCTCTGAGATATCCGTCAAGTGCTGAAAAAGGCTCATCCAGCAGGATCATCTCCGGTTCTGTGACCATGATGCGGGCAAGAGCGACACGCTGCTGCTGTCCGCCGGAGAGTTCTCCCGGAAGTCTTTTTTCAAATCCTTTCATGCCAAATCGCGCCAGCATCTCACCGGCCTTGTTCATGTTCTCTTCACGACTTCCGCGAAGACCCGCCATTACATTCTGCATGACAGTCATCGTCGGAAAAAGCGCGTAATTCTGGAACATGTAGCCGACATTTCTCTTCTGAGGCCTGAGGTTGACTCCGGAATCCGAGTCATACAGGACTCGTCCGTTGATTTCGATATGGCCTGAGTCCACGTCCTCTATCCCGGCTATGCTTCTGAGAGTCATGCTCTTGCCGCTTCCGGATGCTCCGAGGATACCAATGCGCTTCGCATCACTGTCTATCAGGACATTGAGCTCAAATTCCCCTATTTTTCTATGAATATCTGCGTAGATCCTGCCCATCGGTCACCACTTTCTGACATTTTTCATATGTCTGCCGGTGATGATGTTGATCAGGAATATAGCGATGAACGCTATAACCAGAACTACAATGACCCAGAATCCCGCAGTGACATAATCGCCATCCTGGATGACCATCGCGATTCTCTGAGAAACCGTACCTGTTTTGCCCGGAATATTGCCTGCGAGCATCGATGTAGCACCATATTCTCCCATCGCCCTTGCAAAAGTCAGGATCGTTCCGCTCGCGATCCCCGGACCCGCCGTAGGTACGACGATCTTCCAGAAAATCGCAAGCTCTGACATCCCGAGTGTGCGTCCCGCGTAGACGAGATTGGCGTCGATCTGCTCGAAAGCTGCTCTCGCATTGCGGTACATCAGCGGGAATGCGATTACTGTTGCTGCTATGATGCAGCCGAGCCAGGTATGTACTACCTGGATATCAAAAGTATCATTCAGGAATATACCGAACGCCCTTCTCCTGCTGAAAATGAGCAGCAGGAAAAAGCCCGCGACTGTAGGCGGAAGCACCATCGGCAGAGTCAGGATGCCGTCCAGAATTGACTTGGTACGGTAATCCTTCTTGATTACCTTCCTTGCAGCCCAGAGGCCGAGGAAGAATGAAATGATCGTTGCGACGACGCCTGTTTTGAGGGATATCCACAATGGACTCCAGTCCAGACGTCCGGCTAATTCCATAAAAGTACTCATATGTCAGATTCTATCACAGTTTAAGTTATTACTGTCCTGTTTTTATTCTACGTTAGTATCGAAGCCGTACTTTTGATACAGAGCCTTTGCATCATCGTTGGTAATGAAAGCGATGAAATCAGAAGCTGCTGCCGACTCAGCGTCATCTGCATCAGGGTTAGCGATCTGAGCTACCGGGTAAATGATGTTTCCGGTTACATCATAGCCTACAGTCTCAAGGATCTTGACGCCGTCTTCATGGCCGATCGTATCCGACAGGTATGTAGTTCCGACCTCGCACGACTTCTCTTCAACAGCCGCAAGCACCTTGCTTACATTGCCCTGCTCACTGATCTCGACTCCGCCGAGCTGCTCTGATACTTCCGCGGTTGTGATAGCCGCTGGATCCTCAACTTCAGCCAGAAGTCCGAGATTGATCATAGCCTGTCTTGTGTATTTGCCGACCGGAACGCTTCCGTCAGCAAGCGCGATGCTCTTAGCGTTAGCGATATCTGCAAGTCCTGTAACTGCTGTCTCACTGTCAGGCTGTGTCACTACTACGAGCTGATTGTTTACTACGTTAGTTCTTGTTCCTTCGACAACCATTCCGTCGCCTTCCAGTGTATCCATCTGCTTCTGCGCAGCGCTGAAGAATACGTCGCAAGGAGCACCTTCCTGGATCTGTGTCAGGAGAGCTCCGGAGCTGTCAGCATTAACGACGATGTCAACGCCAGGATTCGCCTCTTCAAAAGCAGCCTCAAACTCTGCCATTACAGCGCTGAGGGACGCAGCTGCGAATACATTCACTGCTGTTTGTTCTGTTGTCTGTTCTGCCGGTTCTTCAGCAGGTTCACTGCTGTTGCCTCCGCACGCTGTCATCGCGAATACCATGGCGAGTACAAGTGCAATTGCCAGTAATTTCTTCTTCATGATAGTAACCTCTTCTTTCATAAGAAATATGTAATAAGTCGTGTATGTCAGGATCCTCTGCAGCGGATCTTAACAACGAAGGTATATGAGCGTATTGTTTTTCAAAACAATACGCTATGTTTTTTTATGGCCTCCCTGCTACGGGAGGCCGTTTTGCCTCATATTATTACTATTGCTCTTAGTGTCTTGCGCACTCTCCGCTTCTCTCAAGAAGCATCTCCAGCCCGTGATCGAGTGAGGTCAGCAAGTATTCCATACACTCGCCTACAGCCTTAGGGCTACCCGGCAGATTGATAATAAGGGTCTGCTTGCGGATGCCTGCTACCCCTCTTGAAAGCATCCCTCTCGGTGTCTTGGTGATCGAGTATGCTCTCAGTGCCTCAGCGATTCCCGGTGCCATCCTGTCGCACACTTCCGTGGTAGCTTCCGGTGTGCGGTCTCTCGGCGCAAAACCTGTTCCGCCTGTTGTAATGATCACGTTGACCTGCCTCTGATCCGCAAGTCTGATCAGCTGGGCTTTGAGCATTGCAGGCTCATCTGGAATGAGAACGCTCTCAACGACATTGTACCCCGCTTCTGTCAGCATTTTCCCGATCAGAGGTCCGCTCTTGTCTTCGCGTTCACCTGCAGCGCCTTTGTCAGAGAGAGTGATCCATGCAGCCGTGAACGGCCTTGCCGGATCAGCGTCGATCAGCTCGACCTCATCTCCCGCTTTGACAATACCGCCCTCAAGAACAGCCGTGAATACTCCTTCTCTCGGCATGATACAGTCTCCCACCTGATGATAGATCGCGCAGTGCGTGTGACACTCTTTACCTATCTGCGTGAGTTCAAGAAGAACATCGCCGATCCTGAATCTTGTACCTACCGGTAGCGCTCTGAGGTCAAACCCCTCTACTATAATGTTCTCTCCGAATGCTCCATTCTCGACCGAAGCGCCTCTCGACTTGAACTCATCTATCTTTTCGAGTGCAAGGAGGCTCACCTGACGATGCCACTTTCCGGCATGTGCATCTCCCTCGATGCCCCAGTCAGGTACGAGTTTTATTTCAGGGACTTCAACCTTTTGTGTCCCCTTCTTCTCACTGATGCATACCGCTATAACCTTACCTTTTGTTCCCATTATATCCTTCCTAGCCTCCGATCTGTGACATCAGTCTCTGCTCTCTGGAACCTGCTGCAACTTCTGCATTGGTGAAACAGTGCGCTTCAGGTTTCATCAGTATCGCACCTCTGAGAGCTTCTCTGAGTTCTACATCACTTTTCCCTAGAAATGGTTTCATATCCGTTCCGTCTTCATAACACAGGCACGGCTTGATCTGTCCCTGTGACGTGAGCCTGATCCGGTTGCACGATGAACAGAATACTCCATGCATAGCGCTGATAAATCCTACGCTTCCCGGTATACCCGGTCTCCGGTAGTAGACAGCAGGTCCGTTGCCATGAATACTTCCGTCCGGTTCGAGATCCGGCCATCGCTCCATCAGCCTGCGCAAAATCTTTTTATTGTCTATTCCTCTGTCAGAATCGCCGGCTCCGATCGGCATCAGCTCTATGAATCTGACATCTATTCCTTTCTTCCAGGCGAGTTCTGCAAAGGCTACAGTCTCATCTTCATTGAAATCCTTCTGTGCGACAAAGTTGACCTTGGTCCTGATGCCGGAATCTTTCGAGAGGTCGATCGATCTCAGTGTTTTGACCATATCTCCTCCCCCTGTGATATACCGGTATTTATCCGGATCCAGTGTATCCAGGCTTATATTGATACCATCTATACCGATCTCTTTCAGCTCATCGATATACTGATCCAGATTCTGTCCGTTCGTCGTGACTGTGACCTCATCTATCCCATTGATGGCTTTGATGTTCCTCATGAGATCCGTGCATCCGAGCCTGACAAAAGGCTCCCCGCCGGTGATCTTGATTTTCCTGATCCCCAGCTCAGCAGCAGCCCTGCAGATCCTCTCGATCTCCTCGTATTTCAGGATCTTCGACATTGACACCTTGTCGCATCCGTCAGGCATACAGTACTTGCATCTGAGATTGCACCGGTCAGTGATCGACACTCTCATATATTCAATTGTCCGTCCGTATCGATCCTTCATAATGTCTTATACGACCTCAAGCAGCACCTTGACTCTGCCTCCGCAGACCATTCCCTCGTCTTCTGCAGCATCGCCGCTCATATCGACTTCCATGATGACAGGTTTGTGGTCTTTATCAAGCAGCATCCTCCTGCCTTTGGCAATCACGCTGCCTTCGACACAGCCGCCGCCGATCGTACCGACGATACCTCCGTCTCTTGCGATCAGCATTTTGGTGCCCATGCCTCTTGGCGCGGATCCCTGTCTCGAGATGATCGTCGCCATCGTCAGCTTATCTCTTTCGTCAGAAAGAAGCATTTTCATAACATCCTTAGGAAATCCGAAATTTCTCTTCTTTCTGTTCTTGACCTCTATGATCTCTGCCATGATGGCAATTGCGATCTCTGCCGGAGTTTCTGCCCCGATATCCAGTCCAATAGGAGTATAAACGGTATCGAGCAGTTCTCTTGAGATCCCCTCTGCGGCAAGATCGTCCTTGACGATCTTAACTCTCCTGCAGCTTCCGATCATTCCGATGTATGCATGAGGCTTCTGAACGATGCTCCTCAGGCACTCTTTATCATATCTGTGGCCTCTGGTCACGATTACGAAAAATGTATCATCATCTCCGTCGATCTCGCTCAGCGCGTCTTCAAATTCTTTGAACTTTACTACATCAGCACCCTGAGCTATGGCATCATTGGCGAACTTCAGCCGGTCATCGATGACTGTGACATGCATCCCCATCATTTTGCCGTTTGAAATGATCGGCATGGATACATGACCAGCTCCGCATACTACGATCTTCTTCTCGTTTCCGAGCAATTCTGAGTACACTCTGCAGCCGTCAACAGTCCTGAGACCGCTCTCAGTTACCGCTGTGAGTTCCTCTGCATGTGATATAACGAAGCCGTTCTCATCACTTGTCCATACGATCTCTCCGCCGCTGATCATCGCCTTCTCTCCGGCGAAGTCCCCATCAGCAACGGTGATGAGCCATGTCTCAGCGTTCAAATTTGCTTCACTGACCGCTTCATAGAAGTTCATCTCTATCCCCTCATTCACTACTTGTACGACCCTATCTGCCTTTCCCGAATCCGCAGTTTGGGAAAGTACATACGCTGCAGTTCAGGCACAGCCCGCCTTCTCCGAGTTTATCAAAATCTTCTTTTCCAAGGATCTCGTCTGTCATCACACGCGGCAGAACGAGGTCGAATATCGTTCTTTTAGCATACATCACGCAGCCAGGCAGTCCCATGACCGGGATCCTGTCCTCGCCGTAATATGCCAGGAGGAACATCGCGCCCGGCAGTACCGGTGCTCCGTATGTAACGACAGAACCGCATACATTGCGGATCGCAAGAGGCGTTTTGTCATCCGGATCAACACTCATGCCGCCGGTGCAGACGATCAGGTCACATCCTGCATCGAGCATCTCACGGATGGCAGCCTCTATATGTTCGTTCTGATCATCGGAATACTTATGCGCGACGACTTCGGCTCCGAACTCTTCAAGTTTGGCCTTTACAACAGGTGTGAATGTATCCTTGATGCGTCCGTGAAAAACCTCATTGCCTGTCGTTACGATCCCGGCTTTGCGGCTCCTGTAAGGGACTACATTCATGATCGGTTCGCCCTCACAGAGCGCTTCGACCTGTTCCATTTTCTCTTTTTCAATTACGAGCGGAATGATCCTGGTACCGGCAAGCTTGTCCCCTGCCTTGACAGGGAAATCTCCATGCCTGGAAGCGATCATCATCTGTCCGAAAGAATTGACCACCATGAGTTTGTCTCTGTTGATCCTGAAGACACCGTCGCATTCTGCTGTAAGCTCGATCTTGCCTTCCTTGACACCTCCGCGGGTCATGTTTTCGCCCTTGCACATCCTGCAAAGCACCTCGGCAGCGTCATTCTCGTGCATCATCGTCTCATCGTTGTCCCAGATATATATGTGGTCTTTGCCTACTGACAGAAGCACAGGAATATCCTCTTCCCTGATGATGTGTCCCTTGCGGAAAACCGCATCTTTGGTGACGTCCTTGATGATCTGAGTGATATCGTGGCACAGCACCTGACCAACTGCATCTTCTGTCTTCATTAACTTCATTATTCCTAACCTCCGATATCAGAAATAAGTATTATCTATCCTGAGCCTCAGTCCGCCTGCATCATCTGCGGTCCCGTGAACGGCTATTATCCCGGCATACGGGAGTTTGAGTGCTCTCGCTTCTTCGAATGTAAGGTCTGTCATCAGACTCAGTCCCGCGTTGATCGCTCCAGCATGCGAGACTATAACTATCGCTTCGTCATCTCCACACCACTTCACGATCTCATACAGTGCATCACGGAATCTCGCTCCGGTCTCAGCAAACGTCTCTCCTCCCGGTGTTCTGTGGTTCCAGAGATCTGCACCTCTGGCTGCGTACTCTTCCGGGAACTCACGCTCAATGTCTACAGTATATCTTCCATCCCATTCTCCAAGGTCTATCTCTCTCAGCTCATCGTCGATCTCGATAAAATCACATCCGAGATGTTCATTAATGATCTTCGCTGTCTGAATGCTCCTTGTTAATGTACTCGACACTATCCGTATTTTTCCTGATGGCTCGAACTGTGAAAGCAGCTGTCCCGCGTTGTCCGCCTGTATTTTGCCCTTTGTGCAAAGAGGCTCATTCGTGAGTCCCAGATATCTTCTACCCTTTTCTGCTCCTTCAGGCATCCCGTGCCTGACCATGTATATCTTCATTAATACCTTCTCCTGTGAGCTGATAGTCTTTCATCAATTTTCGGAACCTCTCAGTGGCTATTTCTTCAAGTTCTTTCTCGAGTTCCTCATATGCGTTCACCAGGTCGTGACCCTTATCGGTGACCCTTGCTGTTCCACCCGCCTGTCCGCCTGCCTGTCTCTCTACTATTGTATATCCGAATCTCTCTTCACAGCTCTTGAGGATCGTCCAGCCCTTGCTGTATGAGAAACCACACTTCTCACAGGCTTCTCTCACATTGCCGCATCTGTCGATTTCCTTGAGCAGACTGACTGTTCCCGGACCAAAGAATGGCGATGTGCTCGCAAATGACACTTTGATCAGCGGATGCAGGATCCTCTCGTTGTGAAGATCTACGAGTTTGCGATAGTCATCTCTTGTATCCGCATCGATCACCGCTCCTTCGTCATCGACCTGGATCCTCACTACACTTCCTGCAGGCAGCGACTCATAAGCGCCCTTCATTCCACGCTCTCCGCCGTGAGCAAGAATCTCCGGGATCACGCTGCCTCTGATCAGCAGTGGATGACCATCCTTCCCTCTGCACTCGGGAACAATGACATCTATATTATCATCTCTATCCATCAGTTCGAGTTCTTCGGTTACAGTCTGATCTGTGAAGAATGGTACATCTACCGGACAGAAGAAAACTCTGTCACACTTCCCGTCGATCTTCTCCAGTCCAAGTCTGGCTGAGTCGAACATCTGTGTAGTCTCATAGTTATTGTTGCGGACGAACGTTATGCCAAAATCCTTCAGCGCCCTCTCGAGATTCTCCGCGTTGTAGCCGGTGACCATCACGATCTCATCGACTCCTGCCCGCCTGAAATTCACGATGACTCTCTCTGCGATGCTCATGTCACCGATCTTCATCAGCTGCTTGAACTGTTTCATGCGGGTCGACATTCCAGCCGCTACGATGACAGCCCCATACCTCATAATCTATCCTCCCGACAGGAGACAGGGGACGGTTCTCTGTCTCCTTCTGTCCCCTTCCAGCGTATTGTTTTTATTTAATAATCGCTATGTTTTTTAATAGGCGCCAGTTACCGCGCCTATTGTCATAAATGATCACTTGTACATAGTATATCACATCAGAGGGAGTGTCAACTATTCACAATTGGAACAGGGAGTGCCATGCTCGAGATACATCTCTCTCATTTTCGAGATATCTTCCTCAGTCAGTCCCAGTCCATCTATAAGAAACTCTCTGAAGCTGCCATAGTTGCGCTCTATACTTGCATACGCGGCATCGATATATTCACGCCTTGCGCTGAACATATACCTTAATGCGCGTTCTGTATTCTGATCGCCGCTGCCGGTCACCTTGAAAAACATTCCGACCATTCCGTTGATATCGTCTTCGATCAGATCATTGGTCCTGAGGTAGTTCTGAATGATCGTCTCCCTGTCAACGCCGAGCATCTCAAGGACGATGACTGTTGCGAAACCGGCTCTGTCTTTGCCCGCAGTGCAGTGCCAGAGTACAGCATTATCTCTTCCCTCCAGCAGCAGATCAACGAACTGTCTGTATCCTCTCCGTGCAGAGTCCGAGGTAACGAAACCCTCATACGTTCTGCACATGTATTGCATGGAACCTTCCGGATCATTGGCGAGCATCATGAAGGCCTCCCGGTCAGACTTCTGATCTCTGCTGACTCCGGCAGCCAGATCATCGATTATAGGGATATGTATATTCTCGACACCGGGCATCTCCGGATCAGGGGTTTCAGTTCTCTCATTATCGCTGCGGAAATCCACTACAGCAGAAACCATCTTTCCGATCCGCTCTATATCTTCTTCCGAGCCGATGCCAAGCCTCCCGCTGCGTATCAGCTTGCCGCGGACGATCGCACTGCCATCCTTGGTCTCGATACCTCCGAGATCTCTGGTGTTATTCAGCTTTTCAAAAATGATTCTTCTCATCTATATTCAACTCCATCTCCATAATCAGTAGCAGTTTCAGCAATTCTCTCCTGTATCCTCGTTCATTTCCTCATAAGCCGGACTTGAACTTGTTCAGTACCATATGATACGCAGCGATCACCCTGCCTGCCCCAAGCGCAGCAATGAGTGTACCAATGCCTATGCCTATCACTTTTCTTACCGAAATAAGTGAAATGGCTAACGCTAACAGGACACAGGTAAGATCAAACAGATTTCTTACCGTTCCGATTTCACAGTGCGTAAAATCCGACAGCGCCTGCACAAGCCCGTCCGCAGTATTCGGCACGAGCCGCATGTTCAGGGTCATCGCCGCCCCCACTCCCGTAAGGATAACTGCCAGGATCACGATCATTATCCTTCCTGCTGTTGTTCCGATGAACATCCCTTTGTATTCTGCGGCAAAATCAGGAAGTATTGAGCTGTAGATATTCATCAGTCTGCTGAAAAGGATGCATACCGGCAGCTGAAGAAGATCAGCGGCAAGCTGCTTATGCTCCACTTCCTTATCCAGCCAGTGTATGATCATCTCAAGCAGCAGAAATATGCTGTAACATACCAGAACCACATTGCCGAAATTTGCGTGCGATATCTCAGATACTGCAAAAGGAGGCGCTATGATCGGTGTAACACCAAGACTGGTCTTGGTATTCAAAGATACTCCAAGCGTCAGGATTATCATTCCACAGAGGTATATTATTACTCTTTTTTTCATTCTTTCGTCTGCTATATGTCAGAAAATAACAGCTAAATGCATCCGCAGAACAGGAGAACCCCAGTCATGGACACCTGATCTGTACCTAACCTATAATAACACAGAAGCTCATACCGCATGATGCGAGTATGAGCTTCTTTTTAATTTCATTAAGTAAAACCTTATGGTCTGATACCCGATTATCTTGTTATTACGTCAACCGGCACGTTGAAGATCTTCGCGACCTTGAGGATGGTATCGATGTGTCTTCCGGTTGCTGCTGCCATGTGATGTGTAGGGCCAGCCTCACTCCACTTGTTGCAGAATTCTCTTGCTCCGCAGGTGAATCTTCTTCTCATGTTGGTATCTCCGAATGTGAAGATAGGTCCTTCTTCGTTGACTCCCTCAGCAACTACGAACTTGAAGTGTCCGTCTCTGTCCTGAGTGATTCCAAGATATGTCACAGGACCTGCTTCCGGATAGAACTGTGTCAGATATCCGCCGCCTGCCTTGCCGTGGAACACATCAACGATCTTCATGGTAGGCTTCTTAGCCCTGGAAATGTCATAGTCGCCTGAGCCGCTGTGTCCGATGATGCAGATGTCTTCATTGAAGTCGATCGAATACATCTCAGAAAGCTGTCCCATACCGGAGATCGTCTTGAGGATCGACATTGCCATAGCAACCTTGATATCCCCTTCTACAGCACAAGCAGTTCCCTGTCTGATGAGCATGGAGAATGCCGGGATCAGCATGGAATCGAGCTTGCCTGCTACGCCCTGTGCAAAGCCGTCATAGTGCGATGCGACGAATCCCAGTTTTTCCTCTTTGACCCATTTCTCGAAAGCTACGACGTACTTAGCCATATCCCAGACCTTCTCGATGGTACCGCCGCCTTCGATATCGAAGGTATCGAGAATATCCTGAGCTTTCCCGCGGATCGCAGCTTCATCGTCGATATCGTCTGCGGACCTGAGCTGCCTTGCACCAGTCAGCGATCTCTGCTTCTACTACAGGATCGCCGCCTTCGAATACGCCCGTGATAACTGCGTGTCTCTTGCCTGCTCTCTCGAGGTCAGCAACCATCTCGCCTACTGCACCGCATATCGTCGTGCCATACATTATTGATTTCGAACAGCAGTCTTCTGTTCTCTGCTATGAAAGACCTCATCGCAGATAAGACCTCAGGATCTGTACCGATCGTTTCCCCGCGGTCAAATCCTGCCAGCAGTTCACTGAGTTCCATCTTTCTCTGTCTCCGTGTTTAATGACATACTATTCAGCTGTAACGGTCACCGTAACGCCGCTGCCGCTCAGGAGATCCCTGAGTTCTGACGCGGACTTGTCTGTGATCCTGCCCAGCCTGGTATAAGCCCATGAATTCGAGCCATAGAATATTACCATCTGATCTGATGTATAGAGCATGATATCCCCGGCCTTGGTCTTGATGTTCGTATCATTGCTCGGCAATGTTGTTCCGATCGATCCCACCTGCTCAAAGCCGCCGTACGCACTCGTCTGAATGGTGACCGGCCCTGCTGAAGCCAGTTCTGCAAGAGCTTTCACCGAAGCATTGTTTTCCCATGCCACATTGACATCAGTATCGTTGATTTTCATTCTCATAGTAAACGTCTCCTCATCAGCATCCGGATCTGTGTCCTCGGCAGATACCGCATCCTGTGTTTCTGCGGTTTCCTCATTGTTCTGATCCACAGATCCTGTCATGCCCTGATCCTGTGAGCATGCAGCCATGAAAAACGCACAGATCATCAGGATCATGCTGATTATATAAATCCTTCTATACGGTTTCATACCGGTCCCCTATCCAGTAACTGCTCTAAATATTTCCACCCATTTCGTATGCTTCATCTATAGCCTTGTGCCCGGAGATGTCACCCTTATCAGTGACGCCTCCCGCGAAGACGGAACCTGCAAAGCGGCTCTTCGGGAAGCACGCGATCCAGCCCTTGAGACCATTGATCGCTCTTTCGCATGCGCTTGCGTCTTCTTCCGCAGCTGTCGAAAGCATATACACATCACGGAACTGATAGTCTTTCACGAACAGAGCATTCGCCCTGTCGATCATAGTCTTCATCTGACCCGTCATCTCATAATAGTAAATCGGAGTTGCCAAGACAACGACCTCTGCATCCGCGATTTTCTCAGTGATCTGCACCGCGTCATCATCAATGATGCATCTTCCGGTCTTCTGGCAGGCAAAACATCCCCTGCAGAACGCGATTTTCTTGTCCGCCAGGCTTACGATCTCAACCTCATTCCCCGCTTCAACAGCGCCTTTCGCAAAAGACTGCGCAAGGATATCCGAATTGCCGTTTTTCCTGAGGCTAGTGCTAATTATCAATACTTTTTTGCTCATATCTACATCTCCTGATTATTGAAAACTGAGACAAGAGGGGCAGGGGACGGTTCTCTGTCTCCTCATTTTGGGATGCAGGAGACAGAGAACCGTCCCCTGCCCCCTTTCTCTTACAGATACTTTTCAAAGAATGCCTGGACTTTGTCGAAAGGTATTGCGTTATAGCTGCCGCCGTCATACAGGTCTGTGTGTACAGCACCCGGAATGACAAGGAGCTCTTTGTTATCCGTATACTTATTGCCATTGATCATATTATCATATGCGTCCTTGCCGAAGTAGAACGAATGCGCCTTGTCTCCGTGCATGATCATAACGGCGCTTCTGATCTCATTGGAGTACTTGAGGATCGGCTGGTTGATGAATGACTCGCATCCGATCACGTTCCAGCCTCCGTTGGAGTTAAGTGATCTTGCGTGATATCCGCGGTTTGTTTTGTAGTAGTCATAGTAGTCTGCTACGAAGAACGGAGCATCCTCCGGCAGTGGGTCGACAACTCCGCCGCCAAGAGCGTATTCGCCATTCTTAAGATCCTCGAGTCTCTGAGCGCAGAGTGCCGCCTTAGCATTGTAGCGGTCCTCTTCACTGTCCTGCGAATCGAAGTATCCGTTCGCGTTGACACGTGTCATGTCATACATTGTGGATGCCAGAGTAGCCTTGATCCTGGTGTCAAGAGCTGCTGCATTGACAGCCATTCCACCCCATCCGCAGATACCGATGATGCCGATTCGGTCCGGATCGACCTTATCGCACAGTGACAGGAAGTCTACTGCTGCCATGAAGTCCTCTGTGTTGATGTCCGGGGAGGCCATGAATCTCGGCTGCCCACCGCTCTCACCTGTGAACGACGGGTCAAACGCAACTGTGATGAATCCTCTCTCTGCCATTGTCTGCGCGTACAGACCGGAGCACTGCTCCTTGACTGCACCGAAAGGTCCGCTTACTGCGATTGCCGGCATCTTTCCTGCTGCATCTTTCGGAACATACATGTCCGCAGCAAGAGTGATGCCATAGCGATTGACAAACGTTACTTTGCAATGATCGACCTTCTCGCTCTTAGCAAAAGTCTTATCCCATTCCTGTACCAGATTAAGTTCTTCTTTCCTGATCATTTTATATTTCCTCCTGTGATCATGCCTGTTCTTCGGATAATGCGGTCCATGTGATCGATCTTTCTCTGACGCTCATGCAGTTCGTCTATCATACTGCATCTGCATTTTCGCAGACAGATCAGGATCTCTTCATCCATTCCGGCCTCATGCATTCGCACGACTCTGTCCGTGTCCGCGCTGCCGCATCCCGCAGCCTTCATATCTTCGATTATCGCTTTGATTTCTATATCTTTCATAGCTGTATCATACACAGTTGCAAAGTTATTCGCTAATGAATAAAATGAATGTATGACATTCTATTTATGAATATCATGCGCATAGGAGTTTATAATCATGGAGATCAGACATTTGCGATATTTCCTTGCCGTTGCAAGGGAGGAGAATATGACCAGAGCGGCTGAGATGCTTCACGTGTCCCAGCCTACCTTGTCGAAGACATTGAAAGCCCTCGAGGAAGAGCTCGGCAAGAAGCTTTTTACAAGACACAGCTTCAGCATAGAGCTGACGGATGAAGGCATACTGCTGAGAGACCGCGCAGAAGATCTGATCGCGATGGCGGACAAGATCGAGCAGGAATTTGTTTCACTCGACGATGTTACGGGCGGCGACCTGTATCTCGGTCTTGCGGAATCCTATCAGATCCGCTACCTGGCCAGAGTGCTCGGGAAACTTAAATCTGTATACCCTTCTATGAATTACCACATTACCAGTGGTGATACGGAACAGGTAACAGAAAAGCTCGACAAAGGCCTCCTTGACTTTGCTGTCATATGCGAGCCTCCTGACGAGCGTAAATATAACTATATTGAATTTCCGGAAACAGACATCTGGGGCGCGGTGATGTCCGACAGCCATCCACTTGCGGCAAAGAAGTCTGTAACAGTAGATGATCTGGTCGGGCAGCCGCTTTTCTGCTCTGAACAGAGCTGGAATTACGAGATCGCTGAATGGGCAGGTGACAGAATGGCGGAGCTTCATCTCGAAGGATCGTTCCGCCTTTCGTACAACGGATCTGTATTCGCACGCGAAGGTCTCGGAGTGCTGCTTACATTCAGACATCTTGTCGACTGTTCGGACGGCAGCGGCCTTGTATTCAGGCCCCTTGATCCACTGCAGGAAACACATCTGTACCTGATCTGGAACAGATATCAGGCATTCACTCCTCTTGCAGGCAAATTTCTTGTACAATTCCGGAACGCTGCAGATGAAAACTATCGATAATTCGTGATAACATATTTGTACTGATGCTTTGTGGACAAGGGGGGAGATATGAAAAGAATCATTGTCCTGGCTTTTCTGGTGCTGTTTCCGATCATTGCATGGGCAGAGAAGTTATGGCTGGTGGGCAACAAGACAAATGTCATCGCCTGGTACAATGTCGGAACCTTTATCAAGAATCCGATCTCCTGGGTCATACTGCTCTTCATGATGGCCGTGCTGGCATGGGGAACGATGGTCGAACAGTTCTCGCTTTTTGACGCTATGCACGCATCAAAATTTGGTCTGAAGAGGAATATCAGGCAGATCTGTCATCGATCAGTATGACTCGAATATCATGAACATAGTGCAGAGGATCCACTCAGCATTTTCATTCTTATAACAAACAACACGACAGATCTCCGGCACGGAGAGAGAAAGGTTTATATATGCAGAAACAGTGGTGGCATGACAAGACAGCTTATCAGATCTATCCCAAGAGTTTCCTTGATACCAATGGAGACGGGATCGGTGATCTGCCGGGAATCATCTCCCGCCTGGATTATCTGAAGGATCTGGGTGTGGATATCATCTGGCTCTCCCCTGTCTATGTGTCTCCCCTTGCGGATCAGGGATATGATATCTCGGATTATTACGGTATCGATCCCCGGTTCGGCACCATGGAAGATATGGACAGGCTTCTTGAAGAAGCCGGTAAAAGAGATATGCGCATCGTCATGGATCTGGTGGTCAACCACTGCTCTGACGAACATTTCTGGTTCAGAGAAGCTTGCAGGGATCCGGAGGGAAAGTACGGCCGGTTTTTCTATATTGAGAATGTCAAAGACGGGAAACTGCCCTGCAACTGGCGGTCCTACTTCGGTGGGCCTGTCTGGGAGAAACTCCCGGGCCATGAAGACAAATACTATCTGCATGTCTTCCACAGGAAGCAGCCGGATCTCAACTGGGAGAATCCGGAGCTGCGCAGAGAGATCTACCGGATGATCAACTGGTGGCTGGATAAGGGCCTTGCCGGTTTCCGGATCGATGCCATCATCAATATCAAAAAAGCCCTGCCATTCAGGGACTATCCTGCAGACAGAGACGATGGTCTTTCCGATATCTCCGGCATGCTCCGTGACGCGAGTGGCATCGGACAGTTCCTCGGCGAGATGCGGGATCAGACTTTCAAGCCGCATAAAGCTTTTACCGTAGGCGAAGTCTTCAACGAGAAAGCCGAGGAGCTACCTGATTTCATCGGGGAAGATGGATATTTTTCAACCATGTTTGATTTCTCCGGTACCCTCTTCGGCCGCAGCATGGGCGGATGGCACGAAGACCTGGAGATCACTCCCGATGACTACAGGGACTGCGTATTCAGAACTCAGAAGAAAGTCGGCAGCATAGGATTTCTCTCCAACATCATCGAAAACCATGATGAGCCGAGAGGCGTCAGCCGCTACATCCCTCAGGGAGAGGCCTCCCCTGTCAGCAAGAAAATGCTGGCAACGGTTTACTTTCTCCTGAAAGGTCTTCCATGGATCTATCAGGGCCAGGAGATCGGTATGGAAAATGTCCCCCTCCATTCCATTGACGAGGTGGATGATATTTCCTCTCTGGACAACTATCAGGTGGCGCTCCGGTCCGGCGTCAGCCCGGACGAAGCTCTGAAAGCGGTAGAACGGTTTGGGCGGGACAATGCCAGGACTCCGTTCCAGTGGACCGGAGGAGAAAATGCCGGCTTTACTTCCGGAAAGCCTTGGCTCCGGGTCAATCCTAACTATAAAGAGATCAATCTGGAGTCGCAGAAATCGGATCCGGATTCTGTCTATAATTATTACAGAAAACTCGCAGCCCTCCGCAAGGATCCACGCTATAAGGAAACCCTGGTCTGGGGAGACCTTATTCCATATATGGAAGATGTCCATAACGTCATGGCCTATTTCAGAAAATCTGAAAGCCAGACCATCCTTGTCATAGCAAATTATCAGAAAGAAGCAAGAGAACTTGCCCTGCCAGATCCTGTACCGCAGGTACTCCTGACCAACTGCCAGGATCCACAGATCAAGGATGGCAAGATCTGCCTGTCCGGCTATCAGGTCGCTGTCCTTCTGATGCGTGAATATAAAGAAAAACCAGACTCCTGCCAATGCTTCAGCTGCCTGGGAGAACGATGAAGATGCCGCAGATGACTTCACCTGAAAAGAGGTTGTCACATTTTGGTTAAATGCGGCAGCCTCTTATTCTTTACTATTTGCACCTTCTGCAGGCTTTCATCTCTTCTGCCAGCTTAGACGCCAGCTCTTCATTGAAGCTTCCCGGCAGTGATCTCCATTGCCAGTTACCTGCAGGCACCGATGGCGTATTCATTCTTGACTCTGTTCCAAGTCCCAGAATATCCTGCGCCTGCACGACTGTAAGC
>JAFRGC010000039.1 GCA_017434025.1 Mogibacterium sp.
GAGCGCATCTTTAGGGCACGAGCTTATCGAATATGGCCTGCTGACAGAGCTGCCGTCAATATTCAGCTTGAGCGAGAGATACTGCCCTGCGCGGAAATAAGCGACCGGCCCCCCGTTCTTTGAGCGCATGAGGAAGGTTTTAGCGCCTGCTCCTTCATGATCTATAACTTTATCTACTACCAGTTCCTGGAAGTCCGGATGCAGGTCTCTGGCATGGTTGTTGATCGCATAGTCGGCTGTGATCTCACTGGCTGGAGCTGCCTGGATAGCCATCTCGCGCACTTTAGCCATATTTTTGAACTTCAGCATGTCGAGCGCGCCGATCAGTCCGATTTTAACTTTTACTGCCATGACTCTACCTCCCTTCTTCCTTAAGATCCCTGATAGCAAGGCGAGCCATCAGCCTGCCGCATACGTAAGCCGAGCTGTATCCGTCTCCTCTCGGACCTGCTGCGCCTATAGGTCTGAGTCCCTTAATCGGATAGTCTTCATTCAGCATCATCATTCTGGCCATCATGCCGTCCCAGTCAGCCGTCTCGTAGCCGTATACGGAACCTTCAGGCGTCCCGAGATACCTTGCAAAGGTCCACGGCGATGCTACGCAGATCTCCTCGATATACGGCTCGATATCGATGCCCGCACGGTCCTTCAATGTTTTAATGAACTTTTTTGCGTATTTGTTTTTGTATGCAACATAGTCTTCCTGAGAAAGGTTGCTCCACTCTTCGCGGTTGCCCATAGATGTGAAAAATCCCATTGATGTTCCTGCAGGTGAAGCATCAGGATTAACTACATTATTGCAAAGGAAGATAGTAAAGTTGTTTTTGTCGAAACCTCCGAGGATGTTCTTGTATTCCTGTACGGAATCCGACGTATCCGCGAAGAATATGCAGTAATCCTTTATACCAAGCTCTTCGGCTGTCTTGTTTAGGCCTACATAAACGGTGTACATTCTGGCGCTGTAGTTTTTGCCTCTTGCAGCAGACAGCTTCTTCTCCCTTTCAGGGATCAGTTCCTTCGGTACCATCTTCGCATAAATGATATCCGGATTGATATTTGCGAGCACGTAGTCGCACCCTACTTCTCCGCAGCTTGTGCGTACGCCGCACAGCTGGTCTCCGTCAAACAGGAACTCCTCCGCCCTGCAGTTGAACCAGATGTCTCCGCCCAGCTCCCTTAGTCTTTCTACCATCGCATTGCTTATCTCATGCGAAGTGTGGGCCGGTATGTACGCAGCGCGTGATACATACTTCATGAACATGTTGCAGTAATGGATAAATGCCATGCGGTCCAGGTCTATTCCGAGGTATCCCCAGTATGTAGACATGATGTCGCAGCATCTCTGAGGAAGACCCATGGCCTTCCACACTCTGGTCACAGGATATGATCCCGTCCTGAGGAGATTAGGATACTTTTCCTTGAGCACGTTTGAATCAGCCTTGCCATTGGAGGCACTGATATATGCGGTACCGGCAACTGTCTCGTTGAGCAGTTCAAAGTACTCCTCCATCTTAGGACGTGAACCTGGAACGTAGTATTCCATCTTGTCGATGAAGTTTTCGCATCCGAAAGGCATGCTGACATCCATCGGCTCTCCGTCCGTATACTTGCTTATGATGCGGAAGCAGTCGGGAACTGCTTTCCAGTCCACTTTCACACCATAGTCCATCATCATCTGCCGGATCTCTGCAGGATCATCTTCGCTTCCGATATCGCAGAGCTCGTGCAGTGAAGGCTCGAATTCGAACCTTCCTCTTCTAAAACTTGTTGCGCAGCCGCC
>JAFRGC010000040.1 GCA_017434025.1 Mogibacterium sp.
TAACTCTTCTTACCAGCAAGACGCTTTGGACCCTTGCAAGTTCTGTCGTTTGTCTTTGTCTTCTGTCCTCTTACAGTCAGACCTCTTCTGTGTCTGATTCCTCTGTAAGAACCGATCTCCATGAGTCTCTTGATGTTCAGGGAAACTTCTCTTCTCAGATCTCCCTCTACCATGTAGTCAGCATCGATGACTCTTCTGATCTTACCAGCGTCTTCCTCGGTCAGATCTCTGACTCTGATATCAGGGTCAACATCTGCCTTCTTGAGAATCTCTCTCGATGTGTGCAGACCAATTCCATAGATGTATGTCAGACCGTATTCGATCCTCTTATCTCTTGGCAGGTCAACTCCGGCAATTCTTGCCATTTGGTTCCTCCTTTCCCATCTTCCGTCGCCGTTCCGGGGGCGATATAGACGGGTGTTCCATGATTTTAATAAGTGTTTCCCTGCGGTTCCCGGTCCCGCAGCACCTGTTAACTGTATTGTCGCACGAAGACCCGAGGCATACTAATATACCTCAGGCGCGAACATCTTATATTAACATTTTTGCGAAATAAATGATTGTGCTTTTTTGCAAACACGCTGCAATCTATTACTATCCCTGTCTCTGCTTATGCTTAGGGTTCTCACAGATTACCATTACGCGGCCATGTCTCTTGATGACCTTGCACTTATCACACATAGGCTTAACCGATGCACGAACTTTCATAGTGTAGTTCCTCCTGGTCTTTCATGTTTAATCGGAGGGGCTCAGCCCCCCGGAGATCAAGGTTCCCGTCCATACGGCAACGCCGTATGATCCGGAGGAAACCTTACTTCTCCCTCCATGTGATTCTTCCGCGGGTCAGGTCATAAGGTGAAAGCTCAACCTTGACCTTGTCTCCCGGGAGTATACGGATGTAGTTCATTCTGATCTTGCCCGATATATGAGCAAGGACCTCGAAGCCATTGTCCAGCTTCACTTTGAACATTGCGTTAGGCTGTGCGTCAACAACTGTGCCCATCGCCTCTATGGTATTACTTTTGGCCATTAATTCCCTCCTGTTAAAGAGTTAAAATCTCCGGTTCACCATCGGTGATCAATATTGTGTTTTCATAGTGCGCGGATTTCTTTCCGTCCAGCGTCACTACAGTCCAGTTGTTGCCCAAGGTCCTGCATTCGTAGGTCCCCAGAGCCAGCATAGGCTCTACAGCCAGTGTCATATTGCGTTTGATCTTAGCACCTGTCCCAGGTTTGCCGTAGTTAGGGATCAGCGGATCCTCATGAAGTGTGCTGCCGGTCCCGTGTCCTGTGAAGTCTCTGATGACTCCCATTCCGTGAGCCTCGGCATATACCTGCACACCGTGTCCGATGTCATGGATCCTGTATCCTTCCATCGCATACTTGATGCCTTCGAAGAAACTCTGACGTGTGACATCGATCAGATTCTGATCTTCAGCGCTTATCACTCCTACAGGGAATGTGCGCGCAGCGTCACTGTTGTATCCATGCCAGGTCCCGCCGATGTCGACACTTACGATGTCGCCTTCCTTAAGGATCCTGTGTTCGGAAGGGATGCCATGGATGATTTCCTCATTGACAGACACGCAGGCTGCAGCGGGGAACCCGCCGTAGCCTTTGAATGTCGGTGCCATTTTGTACTTGAGATATTTGTTCTCGACCAGAGTATCGATGTCTTTGGTCGAAATTCCCGGTCTGATAAAGTCTTCAAGGTCGTGGAAGATCTCCGCCGTTACCTTGCAAGGCTCTCTCATAAGATCGATCTCACGCTTGGATTTGATAATGATCATTATCGTTATTCTCCGATCTCTTTAACGATTTCTTCGAATACTACCGCATGATCTTTCTCTGCGTTGAAGTTCTTGAGAGCACCGGTCCTGGTGTAGTATCCGATCAGTGGTGCTGTGGATTCATTGTAGACAGCGATTCTCTTCTCTGCTGTCTCAACGGTATCATCCTTCCTCTGCTCGAGCTCTCCGCCACAGAAGTCACATACTCCCTCTACGCGAGGCGGTATGTTCTTGATGTGAAAGCTTGCTCCGCATTTCTTGCAGACTCTTCTTCCGGTAAGTCTCTCCATGAGTGTGTCATGGCCGACTTCGAAGTTGATAACTGCGTCGAGTTTCTGATCGTTCTCGGAGAGGAACTTGTCAAGCTGTTCAGCCTGGAAGATCGTCCTCGGGAAACCATCGAGAAGATATCCGTTCTTGCAGTCTTCCTGCATCAGTCTGTCCTTAACGAGGTCTACGACCAGTTCATCAGGAACGAGCTGTCCGGAATTCATATATTCCTGTGCCTTCTTACCGAGTGCTGTACCTTCCTTGATGTTCTTGCGGAAGATATCACCGGTGGAGATCTGCGGAACATTGTACTTGTCAACAAGCTTTACAGCCTGTGTGCCTTTGCCTGCGCCCGGAGGCCCTAACAAAACTGCTCTCATTATTACTTCTCCTCCTTAGTATTAATTGCTCTTACTACTTAAGGAATCCCTGATAATTTCTCATGAGCATCTGGTTCTCCAGCTGCTGTACGATATCCAGTGCTACACCTACCATGATCAGCAGTGATGTACCGCCGAACGAAAAGTTGAATGGTGTGAACACGCTTACGATAGTCGGGATCGTAGCAACTGCTGCCAGGAATACACCTCCTGCGAAGCACAGTCTTGTCATGATTTTGTTCAGGTATTCAACGGTGGCAACACCCGGTCTGATACCAGGGATGAATCCGCCGTTCTGTCTCATCTGATCTGCAACATCTGCCGGATTGAACATGATAGCAGTATAGAAATATGTGAAGAACAGCGTAAGTACGATGTTGAATGCCGCATAGATCCATACTCCAGGATTGCCCGAAGGTGACAGATACTTTGTTACAAAATCAGTAAATCCCGAATTAGGGAAGAAATATGTGATTGTCAGCGGGAACTGCAGCAGTGAGATCGAGAAGATGATTGGAATAACGCCTGCTGCGTTGACCTTCATAGGAATATGTGTCGACTGTCCGCCGTACATCTTCCTTCCTACGACTCTCTTAGCATACTGTACAGGAACCTTTCTTACACCCTGCTGCATTTCGATGATCACCATAGTGATCAGTACAGCGACGATGAGCAGAACGATTACTGCTACTACAGATACAGCTCCGTCTTTAATCTGTGTTGCAACGCTTCTGACTGCAGATGGCAGCCTTGCAACGATACCACCGAAGATGATCATGGATATACCATTTCCGATACCATACTCATTGATCTGTTCACCGAGCCACATCAGGAATGCTGTACCCGCGGTCAAAACGATGATGATAGTGATCATGTTGAACGCGCTCTGGTCAACGATCGCTCTCCTGAAGAGACCGACTGTGAGACCGATAGCCTGGATAAGACCCAGAACTACAGTCATATACCTTGTGATAGTAGCCATCTTCTTGCGGCCTTCGGATCCTTCTTTGGCGAGACGCTCAAAGTAAGGGAATGCGATCGTAAGAAGCTGTACAATGATGGATGCGGTTACATACGGTGTGATACTCAGCGCGAATATCGTGAAGTTACTGAACGCTCCGCCTGAGAACAGATCGAACAGGTCGAGAAGTCCTGTCTCTCCGGTAAACATCTGTGCAAGATACTCTCTATTGATGCCAGGAACCGGAATATTGGATCCGATCCTGAACACCAGCAGCATCAGAAGTGTGAAGATGATCTTCTGTCTGATCTCTTTGATTTTCCATGCTTTAGAGAATGTCTTCACAAGTTCCATTAGATGACCTCTGCCTTTCCGCCTGCCTTTTCAATCTTCTCGACAGCGCTCTTGCTGAACTTCTCAGCCTTAACGGTGAGGCTCTTCTCGAGTTCGCCGTTACCGAGAACCTTGACTCCGTCCTTGACCTGCTTGACCAGACCTGCCTCACACAGTGCATCGATATCGACTACTGCGCCGTTCTCAAATCTGTTGAGATCATTGACGTTGACTTCAGCATATTCTTTCGCCCAATGGTTAGTGAATCCTCTCTTAGGGAGTCTTCTGTAGAGTGGCATCTGACCACCCTCGAAGCCGAGTCTTACTCCGCCGCCGCTACGGGAGTTCTGACCGTTCATACCTCTTCCGGCAGTTGTGCCCTGACCGGTACCCTGGCCGCGGCCTACTCTCTTAGGAGCTTTCGTGGAGCCCTCAGGCTTTCTAAGTTCATGAATTCTCATGGTCTGTTGCCCTCCTTACAGCTCTTCTACTTTGAGCAGATGTGAAACCTTGTTGATAGCTCCTCTTGTTGCAGGGGAATCCTCAAGCTCTACCGAGTGATGGAGCTTGCGGAGTCCGAGAGCCTCAACAGTCTTCTTCTGCTTAGGCTGACAAGCGATTGGGCTCTTAACCAGTGTGATCTTAAGTTTTGCCATATCCTTGCCTCCTATCCGATAATTTCTTCCGGTGTCTTGCCACGACGCTTAGCAACTTCCTCTACGGTTGTCAGGTTCTTGAGGCCTTCCATCGTTGCTCTTGCCATGTTGCCGGTATTGCTTGTTCCGAGGGACTTAGCTCTTACGTCCTTGATGCCTGCTGCCTCGAGTACGGTACGAACAGATGAACCCGCGATA
>JAFRGC010000041.1 GCA_017434025.1 Mogibacterium sp.
GCGCGTTCATTTCTTTTTCGCTTTTCGCTCCGAGCGTCCCCTCGTCGAACATCTGAGGGAGGCGCATGAGGCGATGGAAAAGATAAGGCAGAAGCACAAAAATGACGCAGTATAAAGAACAATCGGATAAAAACGCAGATTTGCACAAAAATCAGATAAAGTCGCCGTTTTTTTCAACTTTGATGTAGGCGAAGAGATTGAGGACATTGAGGATATTATTCCTGAGGTCGTGGAAACAACAGGGGTCGCTATGGAAGAAGTGGAGGCTATTTCTGAACCGGCTGAAGCACCTCTCATAGAAGAGCCTGAAGATAAAAAACCAAGAAGAATAGGAAAGTATAATATAAGGAAGACAAATACTGGAATCAAGTTCGATCTTAAGGCGGCGAATGGTGAAGTGATTGCTACTTCAGAAGTCTACAAGTCAAAAGCAGCATGCCTGAATGGAATCAAGAGCGTTAGGACTAATGCATCCCTGGCTGAACTTGAAGACCAGACGAATGAAGACTTTGAGAAATGTAAAAATCCAAAGTTTGAAATGTATTTGGACAAGGCAGGGGAACATCGCTTCAGACTGAAGGCAAAGAATGGACAAATCATTGCTACCAGTGAAGGATATAAGGCTAAAAAAAGCTGTCTTAATGGCATCGAAAGTGTTAGGATTAACTCAGCTTCAGAAGTTATCGAGGAAGAATAGAATACATACAAACGGCAGCTGGCCTTTAGCTCGTACAGCCTAAACAAGGTTGTACCCCATATCACCCCGAGGACTACCCCATATGCTCCGGAATGATCAAAAATTCATCGAAAATGAGTTTTGAAAAACGGTCTGGGCTAGTCAACACTGGTGGTTGATAAGCAAGTTGGCTCTGGAATTATTGCACGGGCAGGGTGAGACAACACTCCCGACCATGAAACCGGAAGGTAAAGGCGCCGGCGCTCCTAAGAAGGAGACCGTAGCGATCGATTTCTCCAAAGTCAAGGTAGAGCCACTGTTCGAAGAATTTGTAGACTTCGAGACATTCAGCAAGAGCGATTTCCGCGCAGTTAAGATCAAGAGCTGTGAGGAAGTTCCTAAGAGCGACAAACTCCTGAAGTTCACTCTGAACGACGGATCGGGCGAAGACAGAGTCATCCTCAGCGGAATCAAGAAGTACTACGCACCGGAGGAACTCGTCGGCAAGACCGCGATCGCGATCACAAACCTCCCGCCGAGGAAGATGATGGGGCAGTACTCCAACGGCATGCTGATAAGCGCAGTCAACGAGTATGACGGAGAAGAAATGCTCAACCTACTGCTCGTAGATGACAGGATACCGGCAGGAGCCAAGCTGTACTAAGGGGGACGGTTCTTTTTGACCATTCTTGGTATGCTGGGGACGGTTCTTATGTATTAAAAAAGAACAAACCAGTCCGTTGAGGCGCCAACCTAATTTTCAGAATACTAGTTCAAAACAGCCTTTGACTTAATAAAGCAGAGTCGAAGGCTGTTTTTTCGATGGGGCATTTATTATGGAGAGCTTTTTTTCACTACCATATGTGCGATCGGTCGATTGGCGGTTTTTAGCGAATTTGTGCGGAATTTTTGCATTGAATCATATGCCGAGGAAGGTGTAACATCGCCGCATGAGTAGACAAGCCAGGAAAGAGAGCCCTACAGGGTACTATCACGTGATACAGCGTGGGACAGGGAAGCAGATCATATTTGAAGATGATGCAGACTATACATAATATTTGGCGAAACTGAAGGCGTGCAAAGACCGATATGAAATAAAAGTGGCAGCATATTGCCTGATGAATAATCATGCACATCTACTGATCAAAGCAGAAAGTTTGGATACCTTGTCACGAATGATGAGATCCTTGGGTGTAAGCTATGCATCATATTACAACATCAAATATTCACATGAAGGACATGTGTTTCAAGATCGGTTTCTCAGCATGACAGTTTGCGATGAGAAATATTTGTGTGGCTGTCTGAGATATATCCATAACAATCCGGTTTCAGCAGGTATATGTCCAAGAGAGGAATATAGGTGGAGCAGTTATAGGGATTATCTGGAGGATAGAGGCATTGCTGACAGAGACGATATTATTGCGTATTTCGGAAATCTTGAAGCGTTCATAAAATTCAGTCAGAGCGATGATTCAGAGGATTATATGGACTGCGAGCTGCCAAGCGACAAAATGCGTATGGCTCAGAAGATAATCAATGAAGAACTGGGGCATGAATTCAACAATGGGTTTATTGTGAAAAAATATGCCAAGGAAGATCGAGACAAAGTCCTTCGACGGCTTCGCAAAGAAGGTTACAGCATTAAACAAATTGAATTGTTGACGGGAGTTAGCAAGAGAATAATCCAGAGAGCTTGAAGTGAAAGGGGGACGGTTCTTTTTGACCATTCTTGGTACGATGGGGACAGATGAGAAGCGTCCCTAATATGCCATCTGTGGTCAAAAAGAACCGTCCCCCTTTTCCTTTCCTTTGACAAATGAGTTGGTTTAATCTAACATATAGGAGGAATATGTTATTGCTAATGAATATTTAAGAAAACAACGTATAAAGGAGGAATTTCATTATGAAGGGTTGGGAATTTACAGGAACGCATCAGCCGCTCAGGATCGTAGAGAAACCGGATCCTAAGGCAAAGCCTGGGTATGTAGTTCTCAAGACACTGGCAGGTGGACTCTGCCACTCTGATGTATCTGCTCTGGACATCGAATCATGGATGCCGCAGTTCAATGTGCCTGTTATCATGGGTCATGAAGTCTGCGGAAGGATCGTTGAGATCGGCGAAGGAGTTGAGGGCTATGAGATTGGAGATATCGTAGCAGTATGTCCGCTGTACGCTAAGGATGGAACAACTCCGGGATACACAAGAGACGGTGGATACGGAACAATGACAACTGCACCTGTAGAGCAGCTTGTAAAGGTTCCGGAAGGAGTTTCTCCGGCAAAAGCTGCGGCAGCTACAGATGCGGGAGCTACTTCATATCACGCTCTCTGCGCAGTAGGTGGAGCGAAAGAAGGCACTAAGGTCGGCATCATCGGTGTAGGCGGACTCGGACAGTTCGCGGTAAGCATCGCTGTAGCAAAGGGCTGCGAAGTATATGTTGCGACAAGAAAGCCATCCGCTCAGGAACTTTCACTCAAGCTTGGCGCAAAGGAAGTAAAGTCGAACATCAAAGAATTCGCAGACAAGAACCTCGACCTCATCGTTGACTTTGCGGGCGCCGGCACAACTACAGACGATGCTCTGAAGACAGTAAGACCTCACGGCAAGGTAGTACTCGTAGGTATGGCAGGCGACACAACAACGATCTATTCATACTCGATGATCTTCAAAGAACTGACATTCCAGGGTTCGATGGGAAGCACAACTGACGACCTGAAGGACGTTCTGGATCTCCTCGCAAGCGGCAAGCTCAATCCTGAACTCCACACATGCAAATTCGAAGAGATCGCAGATGGCATCGACCAGCTCCGTGAGGGCAAAGTAAGCGGCCGCCTTGCATGCGTATACGAGGACTGATCGGTATTCAGTTAAAGCAACCACAGATATCAATCTGACAGAGAAACATTAAATAGCCCCATCGTGAAAACGATGGGGCTGTTTGGAATTTGCCTCAGCGGAGACAGAAACTATGAAAGAGATCGACACGAGACTTGTGTACGGATTCCTTGACGCAGGGAAGACGACCTACATACAGCAAAACATCCGGGACGACAGATTCTATAAATACGGATCAACTCTCATCATCTGTTTTGAGAAAGGTGAGGTGAAATACGACGAGGAAGCACTGGCGGAAAAGCGCGCCAATGTCGTGTATTACGATGGGAAAAAGAAAATTACAGAGTTTTGTCTGGAATGTATAGAAGCATATCAGCCGGACCGCATCTACGTGGAGATGAACATAATGATGCAGGAGCTCAGAGCACATTTCCCGGAGTGCATGCGCGTGACCTTCTCTGCTGCGCTGATCGACTGGTCCACGATGCCTGTCTATTATCTCAATTTCATGCAGATGATAAAACAGATGGTATCTGAGTCGAATCAGGTCACATTCCGGGGATGTCCGTCGAGCGATCTGCTTGCGACTTACGGGCAGGCCTTCCGCCTGATGAACCCACGAGCTGTGTATCTGAGGCAGGATCCGATGGGGTATCACGAGAAGGCGTTTGGGTTGTTCCTGCCATTCTCACTCGATGAGAACGAAATCACGATCACTGAGAAAAGCTATCTTCCTCTCTGGCTGGACGCGCTTGATCATCCGGAGCATTACGATGGAAAGACTATTCATTTCACAGAGCCGATCGAGCTTCGGCGAACAGATGAAAACGGTATGTGGAGATGCGGCAGAGTCGTGATGACATGCTGTATGGCAGACCTCCAGTTTATGTCATTTGAGCTGGCCGCTTCTGCGCAAGATGATGGCATAGCTGGCAAGGACCTTCCGGATCGTGCAGACAGCCTGTGGGCTGCGATCGACGCTTCTGCAAGTGTCGTAAGCGATAGCTACGGACAGAAGAAACTCCTGCTTGTGCCGGCTAAAATATGGCCTGCCAATCCTCCGGAAGTGCTGATTCTCGATGGAAGACGCCAGAGCCAAAGCTCTTGACTTCAAGTATGGCAGCAGGCATTATTATGAGTAACTGAGGACAAGGAAGAATAGCAGGCAATAATATGATGGAGAACATGAAGACATCAGTTTTGAACAGTTTCCCGGCTGTAGATGAGCAGACACTCGATGAGCTGCTCGCCAGGGAGATCGAAGCAAATCCTATGAAGATCGTTGTCCTCGACGATGATCCGACAGGCGTGCAGACCGTCCACGATGTATCGGTCTATACAGACTGGTCTCTCGAGAGCATCAGAGCCGGTTTTGCGGAAGACAATAAAGTCTTCTATATACTGACAAACTCACGCGGGATGACGGAACCGGAGACCACACGGGCGCACCGCGAGATCGCAGCGCGTACAGCTGCTGTCTCTGCGGAGACCGGAATCCCTTATATTTATATGTCCAGAAGTGATTCGACTCTGCGGGGGCACTATCCACTTGAAACGCAGCTCCTCAGGGAGGGGATAGAAACAACCGGCGGTCATGTTGACGGAGAGATCATGTGCCCTTTCTTCAAAGAGGGCGGAAGATTCACCATAGGAAATGTCCACTATGTGCGTCAGGGAGAAGACCTTGTGCCTGCGGCAGAGACTGAGTTTGCCCGGGACAAGACTTTCGGTTACACGAAGTCGCTGATCCCTGAATACATTGAAGAGAAGACCGGAGGAGAGTACAAGGCGGACAGCGTTACCTGCATCAGTCTCGACTCTCTGAGAAATATGGAGATCGACAAGATCGAAGAACAGCTGATGGCGGTAAGGGATTTTGGCAAAGTCTGCCTCAACGCGGCAGACTACTGCGACCTCAAGGCGTTCAGCATAGCTTTCTACAGAGCTGTCGCGAAGGGCAAAACCTTCATGTTCCGCACAGCTGCGGGAGAAGTGAAAGTGCTCGGCGGCATCTCTGATCAGCCGCTTCTCACGCGCAAAGATATGATCGTGAATGAGACAGATCTCGGAGGAGTGGTGGTAGTAGGAAGCCATACCAACAAAACGACAGCCCAGCTCAGAGAGCTGCTCAATCTTGACTGCGTAGTACCTGTAGAATTTGATTCAAACAAAGTGCTCGAAGGAGATAAGGCATTCTATGCGGAAGTCGACCGTTGTGTAGCAGAGGAGGAGAAAATCATCAGTACCGGCAAAACCGCAGTATGCTATACATGCAGAACGCTCCTGACTCTTGAGAACGATACCAGAGAAAGCGCTCTTCAGCGCAGTGTCAAGATCAGTGATGGTGTCCAGAGCCTTGTAGGCAGACTGCACCTGACGCCGGCCTTCGTTATCGCGAAGGGCGGGATCACATCGAGTGATGTGGGAACGAAGGCCCTTGCGGTCAAACGTGCTAACGTTATGGGTCAGATCAGACCGGGGATACCGGTCTGGCAGACGGGTGATGAAAGCCGTTTCCCGCAGACACCATATGTGATCTTCCCAGGCAACACAGGTGACGAGACCACACTCCGTGAAGCAGTTGCCATCCTCATGACAAGAGAACAATAACTATTGACTTAGATAGGGGGGACTATGAATTATATTTTCATCTCACCGTTTTATCCGGTTACCTGTACGTACTTCTGTGACAGGCTGAGCAAGCTCGGTGTCAATGTCCTTGGCATCGGAGATGTACAGTATGACGATCTCAGCGACCAGCTCAAAGACGCGCTGACTGAGTATTATCGCGTTGACTCACTGGAAGATTATGATCAGGTCTATCGGGCAGTGGCTTTTCTGATCCATAAATACGGCAGGATCGACAGGCTGGAATCGATGAATGAGTACTGGCTCCCGACGGATGCGCGTCTCCGGTCTGATTTCAACATTGCTGTAGGGACCCGGGAAGACGGGATCCACGATCTCGTGACAAAGTCCGGGATGAAGAAGGTGTTCATCGAAGCAGGGATCCCGACCGCGCGGCAGCATATCGTTTCTGACTTCGAGTCGGGCAAGGCGTTCGTCGAACAGGTCGGTTATCCTGTGATCGTGAAACCTGACATAGGTGCCGGCGCGAATGGCGCGATGAAGGTCAACTCGGAGGAAGATCTGATATCTTTCTATGATGACCTTCCGGGTGAACCATATGTTATGGAGGAATTCCTTTCCGGAGATATCTGCACATACGATGCGGTCGTCGATTCACATTGTGAGCCACTGTTTGAATCGATGTGCACTTATCCGCCTGTTATAGATTCTGTTCAGAATGACGAGAATATACATTTCTTCACGAAGGCAGACGTTCCGGCACAGCTTCGTGACCTGGGCAGGAAGACGTTAAAAGCGTTCGGAGCGGACAGAAGATTTGTCCACTTTGAGTTCATACATCTTACGAAGGACTATGAAGGAATCGGCAAAGCCGGTGATTACGCTGTGATGGAAGTAAACATGCGTCCTGCAGGCGGCCATGATCCGGATATGATGAACTTCGCTCAGTCGATGGATGTGTTCAGGATCTACGCTGAAATGGTGATATCCGACAAGAGGATCGATCCGGCATCTGATGATCATTACATCTGCGCGTATGCAGCACGCAAAGACGGATACCTGTTCACCCATACCCACGAAGAGATAATGGACCGCTACGGAAATGATATCGTGATGCAGGAGGAAATGCCGCCGATCGACTGGCCTTCCATGGGCAGATATGTGTATATAGCGCGGTTCAGAGAGGATGAGGAAATGGATGAATTCTTCTCCTTTGTACTCGGATAGAGCCTGTGCAAAGTTAATAATACGACTGGAAAATAAGAGTGTGAGCCGGAATGAAATCCGGCTGCACTCCTTTTCTATTTTTGATCATGTCTATGATTGAAATTAGCATAATATTCGGTATATTATGACTTATAAGCACTTCGTTTTATTGATAAATGTGATTGGAGTGGACCCCGATGAAAATTCTGTGTTTTGGCGACTCAAATACTTTTGGCTATGACCCGAGATCCAGTTTCGGATCAAGATATCCGTCAGACGTAAGATGGACAGAGCAGTTAAAAGGTCATACTGTGATCAATTGCGGTGTAAACGGCATGATGGTTCCGCACGATCATGCAGTAACTCTTGAAATGATCCGCAGGTATGGACCGGACATGGTCATCGTGATGATCGGAAGCAACGATGTTCTGGAAGGCGCTGATGCCGCGAAGACTGCAGCCAGAATGGAAGCCTATATTGCGGCTATCAAAGAAACATGCAATAAAGTCCTGCTGATCGCTCCTCCGACGCTGAAGATCGGCGAATGGGTGCAGAAGGAGGAGAAGATAGAAGAATCCAGGAGACTTGCAATAATGTACAAGGAGCTTGCAGCCAGGGAGGGCTGTATGTTCGTCGATGCAGGCGACTGGAATATCGATATGACCTATGATGGA
Source organism: Mogibacterium sp. (assembly GCA_017434025.1). Lineage (GTDB taxonomy): Bacteria > Bacillota > Clostridia > Peptostreptococcales > Anaerovoracaceae > Crickella. Next base: position 7,982 of record JAFRGC010000041.1, read on the forward strand.
GTACATTTCTCACCGGAAGGCCACGCGGAATTTGCGCGCAAACTTTCAGAACTGATTTCCGCTTAACGATCCGGGATCATATAAGAGGTTGATCAATGGCGGACGGCAAATGGGTCATGACAGATGAGGACGCGAAGAGAGTCGATCTCAGCTATAACGGCTCAGGAAGACAGGACCTCAGGAAGCTTCCTAATTACGGTTTGCACAAACCTGTCGATGACCGTGACGGAGGTGCGGCTTTGAAGTGTGCTTTCTGTTGCTCCGATGATCTCCAGTCAGGCTTCGGTGGATTTGGAGATGGATTCGGATACAGATCATTCAAGTGCAGGGTCTGCGGCGGAACAACGGATTTCGTGTACAGGGATGATATAGGCAAGTATTTTCAGCGCATTCAAGCCTCAGATATGAAGGGTATATAGTGATCCGTTCCTGTAGGAACAGACGATAAGGACCGGGGGTTTTGAATAAAATAACGAAAAGGGAAGTTAAGGCAGCCCTGCATACATCCCTGCCGATCATGGTAACGTTCATCGTGCTCGGCATCGGATACGGGATCCTCATGCAGAAGCATGGGTTCGGGCCGGTGTGGTCGCTGCTTTCGGGAATAATCATTTTCAGCGGAACCGTGCAGTTTGTGAGCGTAACGATGCTCAGCGGCGGTTCTGTTGTTATGGCCGCAATCACCGCGCTGATGGTGGCGGCCAGACATATCTTCTTCAGCATATCGATGATAGGCCGCTACAGCAGTGAAGGAAAGAGAAAATGGTATTCATTCAGCAGTGGATCGATTCAAAATGCCATATTCCTGCTATTCTGGGTATAACGAGTACGTTGATCTGCAGAGTCGTGTTCGGCAGAGACCTCTTCCTGATCCCCGCCATGGTGATCATTATTGCGGTACTGACTGTGATGCGCAGCAGGATAGACGCAGCAGGAGGTGATATCACTCGCTGTTGTGAGCCTGTCTTATCTGTGGAAGCGCAATACGATACTGAGTGTAGTGATCGGGACAGCGGTATATATGCTTCTGGTGCAGATGGTGTTCTGAGATCGTCTGCATACCACAAAAAAGAAAACTCTTTTACAGGAAAACATGAAGATACATAACAGTATCCATGATATTATTAACTGATAATATTTAAATATTAATTTTCACATTGTTAATTATACGTGACACCGCAATCAATCATAACGGGAGGGATATAATGAAAATAGTAGTACTCGACGGTTATACCGAGAATCCGGGAGATCTCAGCTGGGACGGCCTGAAGGAATTTGGCGAAGTTAAAGTATATGACCGCGTTTCCTACGAAGAATCACCAGTGATTGCAGAGGTGATCGGAGACGCAGATGTAGCGATAACGAACAAGACCCCGATCTCGAAAGAGACAATAGACAAATGCCCTAATCTGAAATTTATCGCAGTTCTGGCGACAGGCTATAATGTAGTTGATATTGCATATGCCAGGGAGAAGGGTATCCCTGTATCGAACGTTCCTGTATACGGAACCCGTTCGGTAAGCCAGTTCGCCATCGCGCTCCTGCTCGAAGCATGCCACCACATCGGACATCACAGCGACAGTGTCTACCGCGGTGAGTGGGAGAACAACGTTGACTGGTGCTACTGGGATTATCCGCTGGTCGAGCTCGCAGGCATGACATACGGTCTCCTCGGCTGCGGAAATATCGGTATCCATACAGCAGAGATCGCTGTAGCTCTGGGAATGCACGTGATCACCTATGATGGCAGACAGACTGAGGCAGCCAAAGCTCTCGGTGTTGAATATGTCGAACTCGATGAGCTGTTTGCCCGCTCCGACGTACTGGGACTCCAGATGCCGCTCTTCCCGTTCAATACGGGCATCATCAACAAGGAGAACATCGCTAAGATGAAGGACGGCGTCATCATCATCAACAACAGCCGCGGCCAGATGGTCGTAGAGCAGGATCTCGCAGACGCGCTCAACAGCGGCAAAGTTGCATGCGCTGCACTGGACGTAGTTTCAACAGAGCCGATCCGCGGCGACAATCCGCTGCTCAAGGCGAAGAACTGCATCATCACCCCGCACATTTCATGGGCAGCCAAGGGCAGCCGTCAGCGCATCATGGATACGACGGTAGCGAACGTCAAAGCGTTCGTAGACGGAGCACCTGTAAACGTCGTAAATTAAACCACAGGGTTAATTTACAGGGTGTTGACACATGTGGTATATTTTGTAAGGGAACAGACCGCAGCAGCGGCAGACCATTACAGTAGAAAGAGAAAAGAACAACATATGATGAATTCAAGATTTGCACCGACCTATATTGAAATGAAACTTCAGGACTCGCACCTGGAGCGTAGTTTCGTGTGCAGATTTGAGACAAGCAGCAGGAGTGTCAGGTATGTGAGTTAGCAGCCAGGCACATAACATGTTGTAATTACGACCGCTTGTCTCACTTAAGAGATGAGCGGTTTTTTATTTATCGGGAGGAACAGAAATGTTGGAAATCAAGGGCAAAGTGAATACAGCGATCTGCTTTGCCAGGGTAATTGAGGATGAGGCGATCGCACAGATCAGAAGAATGTGCGATACAGAGATGACACGCGGCAGCCGGATCAGGATCATGCCGGATGTTCACGCGGGCAAAGGATGCACTATCGGTACGACTATGACGATCATCGATAAGGCAGTGCCTAACGTTGTCGGCGTTGATATCGGCTGCGGCATGTACACCGTTAAGCTGGGCAAAACAGACATCGATTTCGCGAAGGTCGATGAGGCTTGCCATATCATACCGTCAGGCTTTGACACCTGGGACAGGGAGATGTGGCCGTTCGACCTTACAGAACTGAGATGCTTCAGAGAGCTTGAAGATACCGGAAGACTGAACAGGTCTCTGGGTACCCTCGGAGGAGGCAATCATTTCATCGAGATCGATGCTGCGGCTGACGGCACCAAGTACCTTGTCATCCACTCAGGATCAAGGAATCTTGGCAAGCAAGTTGCAGAGTACTATCAGAAACTCGCGATCGAACTGAATCAGGGCAAGGAGGAATACCTCACGAAGCGAGATCAGCTCATCGAAGAGTACAAAGCTGCAGGCAGGAAGCACGAGATCCAGGAGGCGCTCCGATCCCTCAAGTGGGAGAAGAAGGACGCCGAAATACCGGATGATCTCTGTTATCTGTATGGAAGTTACCTCGAGGACTACCTGCATGATGTAGAGATCTGCCAGAGATTTGCAAGACAGAGCAGAGAGAAGATGGCAGAAGTGATCCTCGGGCATACAGGCCTGACAGCACTGGATGCGTTCCACACGATCCATAATTACATCGATACTGACGAGATGATCCTCAGGAAGGGTGCGATCGCTGCCCATGAGGGCGAACTCGTCCTGATCCCGATCAACATGAGGGACGGATCGGTCCTTGCGACCGGCAAAGGCAATCCTGAGTGGAACTTCTCCGCACCGCACGGTGCCGGAAGGATCATGTCAAGATCCAGAGCCAGAGACGCGATCGATATGGCAGAGTACAGAAAGTCTATGGAAGGCATCTACACGACATCAGTCAATGCGTCCACTCTGGATGAAGCGCCGATGGCGTACAAGTCACTTGATGACATCATTGATGTCATTGAAGAGTCAGTGGATGTAATAGAAGTTCTGAAACCAGTTTTCAATTACAAGGCAAGCTAGGCCGGATGGAAATCCTTTCCGGCCTCAGCAGGGCCGGAAAGGAGAGACCAACAGTGAACACAAGAATGGTCGGTGCAGTTAGAGTGCCCGTCATCGACCTCAGAGCAACAGGGCAGAACATCAAGAACATGAGAAAGGCCGCAGGAATCTCTGTAAGAGACCTCCAGGAGATCCTCGGATTCACCAATCCACAGGCGATCTACAAGTGGCAGAATGGTAACAGCATGCCAACGATCGACAATCTTGTCATCCTTGCATCCGTCCTTGGAGTCACCGTCGACGAGATCCTCGTAACGGACGGTGACGGTCTCTTCGACGAAGAGGTGAATGATATTGAGCCTGTATGGGGCGTCGTTTTCTGATGACACGGACTGCATGAATGTGCAGTCCGTGCTTTTTAATTGGAACAAGGAGAGTTTCTATCCCCTGAGGGGGCTTGTGGGCTGTAATGACCGGCAATATAATCCATATACAAGGTACAATTAAAGGAGGAATGATCCATGCATATGGCTGATGCTTTGCTGGCTCCTGCGGTAGCTGCAACAATGTATGTTGCTTCGACAACAGCAGCCGGCGTTTCGATACACCATCTCAAGAAAGACGATGAACCGCAGAAACTGCCTGTAATGGCTGTCACTTCTGCCCTGGTATTCGCAGGACAGATGATCAACTATACTATTCCGGGAACAGGTTCTTCGGGTCATATGTGTGGCGGCATGATGCTTTCCGCCTTGCTTGGACCATACGCCGGGTTCCTGTCGATGATCGTGATCCTGGCGATACAATGCCTGTTCTTTGCTGACGGAGGATTGATGGCCCTAGGGGCCAATGTCTGGAACATGGCGTTCTATGGCTGTTTTGTAGGCTATTTCCTGATCTGGCGCCCGATCATGGGCAGTAAGTGGTTCGGGGAAGGCAAGAGCGCACAGCGGGCCAGAATCATAGCTGCGTCGGTGATCGGCTGTATAGTCACCTTGCAGCTCGGAGCGTTCTCAGTCGTATTGGAAACCAGCCTGTCAGGGATAACGGAGCTGCCGTTCGGAGCATTTGTCGCACTGATGCAGCCAATTCATCTGGCGATCGGTCTCGTGGAGGGCCTGATCACATCCGCAGTATTGGTATTCATATATGAGTCTCGTCCTGAACTGCTTCAGGGAGTCGATCTGGAAGAAGGCGGCAGCGCAAAGCGTTCTCTCAAGAGTGTCGTCGCGATCATCGCGGTAGTTGCGCTTGTTGTCGGCGGCGGACTCAGCCTGCTCGCAAGCTCCAACCCGGATGGTCTGGAGTGGGCGCTCTTCGGTAATGCAGACGGCGGATACTCGACGAATATGGGTCTGGACGAGGAGAATTTTGGCGTAGAGAGCTCTGTAGCGGATACAGCCGGATCGATCCAGGAGAAGACATCATTCCTGCCGGATTACGCATTCCCTGGCAGTGAGTCAGCGGCAGGCACTACAGTTTCAGGCATTGTCGGCTCGGCAATGGTAGCCGGGGTCGCGATACTGATCTGTCTGGCCGGAGGGTTCTTCCGCAGGAAGAAAAAAACGACTTAAGCGTTTGTAACTGAACGGTAATCAGATATAATAGTGGAGCAAAGGGGCATCTTCCGATGCCCCTTATTACGCTATTCAGACTATAGGGACTGTCACATATGAACAAAATGCAGAAAGCGCTGGCTGAGCTCTCGGAGATGGACGAGCTTGCTGCACGCCAGTCGCCGATCCACGCGCTGCACCCCGCAGCCAAGCTGATCGCTACAATTGCATATATACTTGTCACGCTTTCCTTTGACAAATATGACCTGAACGGGATCGTGCCTATGGTACTCTGGCCGATCCTGCTGTTCCAGATCAGCGGTGTTGAGGTGCGGACATGTTTCTACAAACTGAGGATCGTGCTGCCGCTTGTCATGGCGGTCGGACTTTTCAATCCTTTTTTTGATAAAGAGATCATGCTCCGAGTAGGCGGCCTGGCGATTTCCGGAGGAGTGATATCGATGATCACACTGATGCTCAAAGGCGTTTTCTGTCTCATGGCATCGTTCCTGCTGATGGCAACGACCCGGATCGACAATCTGTGCGCAGCTCTTCGCAAGATGCGCGTTCCGTCTATGCTGGTCACTCTGCTGCTGCTGACGTACCGGTATGTTGGCGTGATGACAGAGGAACTGGCGATCATGACCGACGCGTATCATCTGCGCGCACCGGGGCAGAAGGGGATCCAGATCTCTGCATGGGGATCATTCCTGGGCCAGTTGCTGCTGCGCAGTATGGACCGCGCTCAGGAATTGTATTCCAGCATGATGCTGCGTGGGTATCACCAGCATTTCCATTACGCGGACATCAAGCCATTCAAGGCGCGTGACGGTCTGTACGTGGCCGTGTGTATCATAGTCTTCCTGCTGCTGAGGTATGTGGATGTGGCGCAGCTCCTCGGCGGATTGTTTGTGAGGTAGAGGTAACCGAAGATGATCGAATTTGAACATGTGAGTTTTGCGTATGAGAAAGATAAATACGTGCTCGAGGATATGTCATTCAGGATCGGCACAGGTGAGTCGGTCGGCCTGATCGGTGCGAACGGAGCGGGCAAATCCACGATCATGAAACTCCTGCTCGGCCTGCTGCAGGGAGAAGGCAGGATACTGATCGACGGTGTAGAGGTGAAGCGCGAGACGCTGCATGAGATACGCCGCAAGCTCGGATTTGTTCTGCAAAACTCCGACAATCAGATGTTCATGCCGACGGTGTATGAAGACATGATATTCGCACCGCTCAATTATATGATGAGCCGTGAGGAAGCAGACAAGCGCGTGGACGAGGTTCTGGCACGCCTGCATCTGGAGGATCTCAAGCACCGCTACAATCACAAGATCTCCGGGGGTGAGAAGCGAATGGCAGCAATCGCTACGATCCTGGCGATGGACCCTGAGGTGATACTGATGGATGAACCGACATCCGCTCTGGATCCATACAACCGCAGGATCGTCATCAACACGATCCGTGAACTCGGGCAGACGAAACTGATCACGTCCCATGATCTGGATATGATCCTCGAAACGTGCGACAGGGTCATCCTGATATCGAACGGGAAGATCGTAGCTGACGGACCGGCTGAGGAGATCCTCAGCGACAGAGAACTGCTGGAAGCGAACCGGATGGAACTCCCGTTAAGCAAAAATTGCAAATAAAAGCAAATTATGTTTGACTAACCAATTGTTCAATATTATAATTCCTCCTGGTAAGAAAGATATGGATTCTTAACAGGAGGTTTTAATATGTTATTTCAGCTTTACAGTGAACATGCAATGATGCAGATCATCGGATGGGTGCTCGTATTCTGCGGACTCATTGCAATGAACGAGATCGGCCGCAGGACGAAAATCGGCGGCATGGTCGTATTCGTCATCATCCCGGTGATCCTTACTGTATACTTTATACTCGCACACGTGGGAATGTTCGGCGGAGCCGAGAACCCGACTGTCGCATTCATGGACGGATGGTTCCACTATTTCAAGCTCTATGCTGCTGACATCGGATGCGTAGGCTTCATGATGATCAAGTATAAGTGGGGCATCGGCAAAGAAAAATGGTTCAAATGGTTCCCGTGGTTCATCGTTGCTGCCAACATTATGATCGCGAATGTTTCCGACATGGAGTCCGCTCTCGCAGCATTCTCCATTACAGGCGACTTCTCCGGCGCATGGTGGGCATCCAATGAAGGCGTATTCATCTATGGTGGATGGTGGAATCTGGTCAATGCTCTTGCAGGCATGATCAACATCTTCTGCATGACAGGATGCATTCACCTGCTCACTTCCAAGGACAAGAACATGTCCGATATGCTCTGGCCGGATATGACGATCTGGTTCATCGTAGCATACGATATCTGGAACTTTGAGTATACTTATCTCAATCTTCCTACACATTCCTGGTACTGCGGAGTTGCTCTGCTTCTGGCTCCTACATTCGCAAACGCACTCTGGAACAAGGGTGCATGGATCCAGAACCGTGCGAACACCCTCGCTATCTGGTGCATGTGGGCGCAGGTCGTACCTGCATTCCAGCTCTCCAGCAGATTTGCTGCAGCACTGCCTTCAGTATACGGCGGCGCTACTGCCAACGGTATCACAACTATGGATCTGTATGAGAAGGCTATCACACTCTACAATGCCGGCGCAGGCAAGACTGCTGAGGCAGGACAGATCATTGCTGATATGGGTATCACAGCTGATCCGAGAGCACAGGGCGTTGTCGCTATGCTCGCTATCGCAGCGAATGTCATCTGCATCGCAGTGATCATCAAGCGTTCCATTGCTATGGGCAAGAACCCGTATTCAAACGACGTATTCGCAGGAACCAAGGATTACGAAGAAGCTATGGCAAGAGCAGAGGAAGTCGCTTAATTCCTCATATTGCACACATTGCAGCAATTCAGTGCTGACAGAACCTGAATCAAGAAGATCCGCAGGGATGAAGAATGAAGATTCGTCTCTGCGGATCTTTCACTTTGGGATTATTTGATCAAAGAGTATGTCAGACTGCATAGCTCACAAGCTTATGATATAATTGAACAACTATATATAGTTCTGTAAAGATTGCCCTGCAAGGAGGACATTATATGGAATTAAATAATAATACCCATAAGAACAGAGTCAGTGCGGCGATGTTTCTTGTTACGATAGGTATCGTATACGGAGATATCGGAACGTCGCCGATGTACGTAATGAAGTCTATCGTTGAAGGCAATGGCGGAATAGCCAATGTCGACTCAGACTTTATCATTGGATCGCTGTCATTGGTTATCTGGACGATCACACTGCTCACAACCGTGAAGCATGTGCTGATAGCACTCAAAGCGGATAACCACGGTGAAGGCGGAATATTCGCTCTGTACAGTCTCATCAAGGAGAAGGGCAAATGGCTCATCGTCCCTACCATGATCGGTGGTTGTACGATGCTCGCCGACGGAGTCCTCACTCCAGCGGTCACTGTTACTACCGCTGTAGAGGGCCTGCGGAGTATCGATGCGATCGATGCTTTCCTCGGAGAAGGGCAGTCCGTTGTCTTGCTGATCACGATAGCGATCATCTGCGCACTGTTCGTTATTCAGAGAAACGGAACAAGCGCGATCGGCAAACTCTTCGGACCGGTGATGCTGATCTGGTTCCTTTTCCTCGGAGTGACAGGAACATATCTGTTCCTCGGAGATTTTGCGATTCTCAAAGCCCTCAATCCGATCTATGCGATCAAAGTCCTGTTCAGTCCGGGCAACAAGGCAGGGCTGATGATCCTCGGAAGCGTATTCCTCTGTACGACCGGTGCTGAGGCGCTCTATACAGACATGGGACATGTGGGGCGCGAGAATATCATGATCAGCTGGCCGTTTGTCAAGGTATGCCTGATACTGAACTATATGGGGCAGTGCTCATGGATCATCCGCAACAGTGGCAATCAGGAACTGGCACAGATACCGGAGATGAATCCTTTCTACATGATGCTGAGCCCTGGGCTGCGTCCGGTCGCGATCATCCTCAGTGCTCTCGCTGCCATCATCGCAAGCCAGGCACTGATCAGCGGCAGCTACACACTTGTGCATGAGGCTGCCAGCCTGGATCTGATGCCTCATCTCAATGCGCGTTACCCGTCGGATACAAAGGGACAGATCTATGTTCCGATCATTAACAAGATCCTCTGGGTCCTCTGCATGGGAGTTATCCTGTACTTCCGCAGCGGTTCACGTATGGAGAACGCATACGGTCTCGCGATCACCATCAGCATGCTGATGATGACGATCATGTTCACCGTCTACATCTGGGGAATCAAGAACAGTAAGATCGGAGCGATACTCTTCGCAATCATATTTGCTTCGCTGGAGAGCATATTCTTCATCTCCAGCCTTGGTAAATTTGCAGTCGGAGGCTATGTCGCGGTCATCATCTCGCTGGCGATCCTCTTCATCATGATCGCATGGTACAGAGGTACCCAGATCGAGAGAATGCAGAAGGTCAGACTCCCTATGCGAGACTATCTGGATGTCATTGACGGCCTCAGGAAGGACGAATCGATTCCTCTGTGCTGCAACAATCTTGTATATATCGCAAAGGGTGGCGATGTCGAAGAGGTGGACAGAGATATACTGTACTCGATCCTGAATAAGGATTCCAAGCGCGCGGACGCATACTGGCTCATCAGCATCAATACAACTGATAAACCTATACAAAGAGAATACGAGGTCCAGACGTACGGAACGGATTTCATGTTCCGTATCAATCTAAACCTCGGATTTAAAGTCAGACAGAGCGTCAATATTTATCTGAGACAGATCGTTCAGGATCTGCTCACAAGCGGAGAACTGCCTCCGCAGAATGTCAAGCATTCGATCTATGGGGCATCCCCGATCGGCTCATTCAAATTCTGCATGCTGCGTAAGAGAATGCCGATGGAGGGAGACCTCGCACCGATCGATAGTATGCTGATCCATACCAAGTACGCTATCCGCCGTGTTGCAGGAAGCCCTGCAAGATGGTTTGGACTTGAAACCTCCAACCTGCTGATAGAATACGTTCCGCTGTTCCTGCCTAGGAGGATCCAGGAGCAGAGAGTGGAGAGGATCGATCAGCCTTTCGACGATCATTCATAGAACAGAGCCGGAGTGACTATCTTAGCCTGCTCGTCCAATACGAAGCTCGCGAATTCGCGGGCTTCTTCTATTGTGTCGCATAATGCAGTGTACATCTGATTGCCCATTGCAGCAGAGAATACATCCGGCATGCGCTCACACATCACGATCCTGCTGCCGTAGCGGTTGAGGATCTCATTGTGAGTGTGAGTGTGCTCAAAAGCATCCTTGCGTGCCGCATATACACACCAGCGGTGCACACCGCTGTCCGGAAGAAGTCTCTTGTCCGTACAGACCATATCCGCCCACAGTCTGTAGACATCTGTGGAATGAGCGTAATTCATCATGTCCGGAGTATATCCGCCCGCAGGTCTCATGTTGACTTCGAGGCCGACAAAATCACCGGCGTTACCGAGACCTTTGCGAGGCTGCGTCAGACGGAAGAACTCGAAATGAGTGAAGCGGTTTCTGACCTTGAATGCTTTGATGGCTTTGCGCCCGAGTTTACGCAGCTGCTCAGGTACATCCGCGGTAACATAATAAAGCACCTCTATCCCGTTGTTGACGGATTCAGCTACGTTCGGACATATGAACGAAGACTCGAACAGCGGATCTCCATTAGAGTCGCAGATCGCGTCATATGAATAGATATCTCCTGTGACAAATTCTTCTATGACGTAAGGGTAGTCGGATTTCTCTACAAAAAACGCTTCGAGCTGCACGTCGTTCTCGATCTTCCAGGTGTCATCGGCACCTACGCCGGTGTCAGGCTTGGCAAAGAGAGGATAACCTCCGACTTCGTCCAGAAATTCACGTGCTGCTTCGAGTGTAGTGACTTTGTGGTTCCTTGCAGAAGGGATGCCTGCAGCCTTGTAAACAGGCTTCATAGCAGATTTGCTCTGCCACAGAGCGAGTTCATGCGGCTGCACGCCGGTCTTGACATTGAAATCCTCCCTGAGCTGAGCATCCAGCCTGAGCCAGTATTCATTATTGGATTCGATCCAGTCGATCTTGCCGTATTTGAACGAGAAGAACGCGACCGCTCTGAATACGGCCTCATAGTCTTCCATAGTATCGACTTTGTAGTATTCGGTCAGTGCGGCCTTGAGTTCATCGGTCAGGCCGTCATATGGAGCATCACCAATACCGAGCACGTTGACTCCGTTCTGTCTGAGCCTGTCGCAGAACTGCCAGTAATTAGTAGGAAAATTTGGCGAGATAAATACTAAATTCATGGTTTGTTCCTTTGTATTCTTGATTGTGTCAGATTAACATATGCGATTCTCATGATACACCTAAACGTTGTGAATTTCTACAAAAAACGATGAAGTAATTGTACTATTTCACAATCACGACGAGAGCATTACTGCAAGACAACTACAGAAATAATCGCATGACAGGACTTTTTTGTACAATTTCTCAGATACTACATATATGTGTAATATAATGAAATCGAACAATATAGCAGCAAGTGGGCATGGCCCGGAAAGTGAGGTAAGACACTATGCTTCATGAGGTAAGTTTTGCATCGTATAACAAGAGAGATAAAGTATACGGATGGGTATACGTGCCTGCAGCTGAACCGGTAGGCATCATCCAGCTGGTGCATGGGTTCGGTGAGCACTCGCGCAGATATCTGCATATGATCGTCAAATTCATGGATGCAGGTTTCATAGTAGCCGCTGATGACCATGTAGGACACGGCAAGACCGCTGTAGAGAATGGCTGCTGGGGCGACTGGGGAGATCAGGGCCCGCACACAATGATGGAGGATGAGCATACGCTGACCAGTCTTGTCAAAGAGATGTATCCTGAACTGCCGTATTTCATGTTCGGCCACAGCATGGGATCCTTCATTGCCCGTGACTATATCACCAAGTACGGCGATGAACTCGATGGCGTGACGATCTGCGGTACTTCCGGAGAGTTCCCGGGACTGGACAACAGCATTGCTTATATGCAAAAGCTTGTCGATGACGGCAAAGCTACTGAGTCTGACCCGGATGCCGGAGCTGTCATGATGGGGTGGATGTTCGGCCGCTGCGAGGAAGGCGTGAAGCTTGGCAACGAGTGGATCTGCCACGATCCATATGTACAGACCGACCACGCGCAGGATCCGTTTGACGCATTCACCAAACCGACGAGCAACCGCTCGTTCCTGGACTTCTGCAAGATGATAGAAGTGATCACAGGGCCGGAGTGGGCTGCTAAAGTTCCGAAAGATCTGCCGGTCTATAATATCGCAGGCGATCAGGATCCGGTAGGCCAGTACGGCGAGGGTGTCTATAAGGTGTCCAACTGGCTGACCGATGCAGGCTGTGATGTAGAAACGATGCTCTACTCAGGCTACCGCCACGAGATCCACAACTATGATGACCTCAAGGATGAAGTTGAAGACGGTATTATCGACTTCTTCTACAGATGTATCATCGATGAAGAGATAGAATTCGAATAACAGATAACGAACAAACTGCGCAAGACAGAAAAGCCGGTGACTGCCATGTGAAGTGACAGCCGCCGGCTTTGTTGCAGCCGATACCTGCTGATCCGCATTGACGGTACTGACCTATTATGGAATAATGATTATTATTGCAGCAGAAAGGGAAGAGTGGATCATGAAGACGGATAGAACATTTAGAAATATGTATGGATGTAATGTCTTCGTTACAGGAGCTTCATCCGGGATAGGGCAGGCATGCGCTCTGGCATTCGCGAAGAATGGATGCGCTGTCACCGGTGTTTCGCGCAATACAGAGGAAACGTCACAGTCGTTCCCCGGCGGAGGCAGCCTCACGATGCGGAGACTTGATGTTACTGACGAGGAGGCGGTCAGATCATTCATAGAAGGTCTGCCGGGTGTCGATATTGCGGTACTGTGTGCAGGAATGGGAGTTGCCGGACCGGCTGAGAGCACTTCGTCGGAGATGACGAGGCGTCAGATGGAAGTCAATTATTTTGGCACACTCAACGCTGCGCAGCCTTGCCTGACAAGAATGAGAAACCAGCAAAGAGGCTTGCTGCTCGTGATCGGATCGATCGCCGGGAGAGTTTCGATTCCTATGCAAAGCCAGTATTCAGCGAGCAAATACGCTCTGGAGGCATTTACTGACGCTGTGCGCATGGAAATGAAGCAGTATGGTGTACGGGCCTGCATCATAGAACCGGGCGATACGAAGACCGGATTTACCGATGCGAGAGTCACTCAGGATACGACCGAAAGGGATAGGGATTACGGCAGCACGCTCAGGAAGAGTATTGCCAAAATGGCCGCGGATGAGCAGAACGGCAGATCTCCGGACAGTGTAGCGAAGGTTGCGCTCGCTCTTGCAGGGAGGAAGGATCCGCCGGCTAGAGTGCCTGTCGGAGCTGAGTACAAGGCACTGATGGTGCTGCTCCGCATTCTGCCTGATAGGGCGAAGGAAGCGATCCTCAGCAAACTATATCTGTAATACCGGGAAAACAAAATGATATATATAGGAAATCATGTCTCAGTATCGGCCGGCTATGAAGCCATGGGCAGGGAAGAACTCTCGCTTGGCGGGGATACTTTTGCGTTCTTTCCGAGGAATCCCAGAGGAGGCAGGTCGAAACCTGTGACACAGGAAGATATACGGGCGCTGAGGGAACTGATCGGCGGGCATCATTTTGGAAAGCTCGTTGTCCACGGCGCATATACAATGAATCCTTGCTCGGCCAAGGAAGATGTCAGGGCGAACACCGCGGAGATGATGCGTGATGATCTGCTGCTCCTGCAGTCACTGCCGGGGAATTACTACAATTTTCATCCGGGCAGTCATACCGGACAGGGTATGGAGACGGGGATCAGGCAGATCGCTGAGACCTTGTGCAGCGTTATCAACCAGGTCGAAGAAATCAGTGGCATGCCGCTCACTAACAGGATCCTGCTCGAGACAATGACAGGCAAGGGCAGCGAAGTCGGAGGACGGTTCGAAGATCTGAGAGCGGTCATCCATGAGGCGGCCGGAATGGAAGGCGATGGTATCCTCAGCAAACTCGGAGTCTGCCTTGATACATGCCACATCTGGGACGGGGGATACGATATCGCAGGTGATCTGGATGAAGTTCTGGAGGAATTCGACCGGATCATCGGTTTAGATCGTCTGTGCGCGGTGCACTTGAACGACAGCAAGAACGTTTGTGGCGCGAAGAAGGACCGTCATGAGAAACTCGGACAGGGAATGATAGGGGCGGAAGCGCTTAAGAACGTCGTACAGCATCCTGTGCTGCAGGGATTGCCGTTCATCCTCGAGACCCCGAATGACGATGAAGGATACAGACAGGAGATCAGTCTGGTACGAAGCTGGATGATCACAGAATAACGCCGATCAGTTGGACATCAGGGAAAACTCAGATGCGGTTAACTTGTTCGGCAGACTCTCCGGTGATAGAATTACTGATAAGATCATAGAGACAGAGAAGAAGCGATGATCAAAGGCACGACCAGGAAGAGAACTTACAGAGCGATATACAGACTGCTGGACCGGGTGTCACCGGTCCCGTTTGATTGTGGAACGATCTGCGGATCAGCATGCTGTACAGCGGCCGATTACGATGATGAGGTTGGGATCCTGCTGCTGCCCGGAGAGGAGAAGATCCACGACAGACACGCAGACTGGCTGGACTGGAGTGTCCTCAGTACGGATGAGTTCGAATTTCCGGATTCATGGCATGGAAATGTATATTTTGTCAGGTGCAAAACACCTCCGCTCTGTCCGCGTCAGCTGAGACCGATACAGTGCAGGACATTCCCGCTGGCACCGCATATCACGGAAGACGGCGAGCTGCAGCTGATCTACAACGATGCAGATCTGCCGTACTGCTGTCCTATGATCGAAGAGGAAACCGAATTGGATCCCAGATTCATACAGGCGACTTATACGGTGTGGAAACACCTGATCAGGGATCCGCTGATCTATGATCTGGTGGAGATGGACTCCCAAGCCAGAGAATTTGAAGAATAACAAACCGAAAGGAATCATGAGAAATGCTTAAATACGTTGAACGCAAGGGAACTGATTGCTTCAAATGGGATGGACTCAGAGAGATGTTCGGTGCAGATGATCTGCTGCCGCTCTGGGTAGCGGATATGGACTTCCGCGTAGATGAGAACATACTTGACGCGATGAGAAGATACATCGATACGGGCGTTGCCGGTTATTACAAGGTCCCAGACAGCTATTACGATGCTTTCATAAACTGGGAGAAGACTGAGCACGGATACGAGGTGAACAGAGAATGGATCAGGTTCACTCCGGGAGTCGTTTCAGGATTCAACATGGCACTGCAGGTATTGACGGAGCCGGGTGATGCTGTGATTATCTGCACACCTGTGTATTATCCGTTCACTAATGCGATCAACAATAACGGACGCGTGTTGGTCACATCCGAGCTGCAGCGTACCGATGGCAGGTACTATATTGACTTCGAGGATTTCGAACAGAAGATCATCGATAATAATGTCAAAGCATTCATCTTCTGTTCTCCTCATAATCCGGTGAGCCGTGTATGGTCGGAAGGTGAGATCAGAAGGCTGCTCGCGATCTGCTGGAGGCACGAAGTCGCAGTCATTTCTGACGAGATCCACCACGACCTGCTGTTCAGCGGTTATACACATGTGCCTACCCTGAGTGTAGCAGGTGAAGGAGACCGGGTGATCATGCTGACCGCCGCCTCCAAAACATTCAACATCGCCGGACTGCAGAATTCATTCGCAGTCATACCGGACTCAGGGCTGCGCGAGAAGTGGGACGCTTTCGTAGAGGGAATACGCATGTCGCATGGCAACGCTATGGGGTACATTGCAGCGGAAGCGGCATACACGTACGGCAAGCCATGGCTGGAAGAAGTCAGGGATGTCATTGCGGGCAATTTCGAGTATATCAAGGAGACTTTTGCCGAGAAACTCCCTGGCGTCATATTGACACCTCTCGAAGGGACCTATCTGGCGTGGGCGGACTTTGGCACTTATCTCAGCGAAGACGAGCTGCAGAAGTTCATGCAGGACAGATGCGGACTGGCTTTCGACTACGGATCATGGTTCGGAGGAGACCGGAGCGGTACATGCATCAGGATCAATCTGGCTACTTCGAGAGAGAATATTGAGAAAATGACTGACCGTATAACGAAAGCTCTGTTATAGGCAATATAGGTTACCATATGGTTACTTTGAGTGTTGTCATGAACAGCAAATCGTTGTAAAATATAGTTGTGTAAGGGGGCTATAGATAATAATTATAAGGGGTATGATATGCCAGTAGTAGTTGATAAGGATAAAGTAAGACATGACATTCTGATGGCATTCGAGCGCTGTATGGAAGAGACGCCGATGACCAATGTTTCGTTGCGCGATATCGCCAGAGAAGCCGGAATGTCACATGCTAATCTCCTTAACTATTTCAGCAGCAAGGATGATCTTGTCGTGAGCTACGTCAGATACACCCGTGATTTCATCTCGACCAAATGCAAAGAATGGTTCGCGACACACAACCGCAAGAGATACAAATCCAATCTCAGCTATATGAATGCGCTGATGTCATATGTTGCGAATACACCGGCTGGTGAGAAGAGGCCGAGCGCCACAACACAGACTTATGTGCTGGCTAAGTACAATCCGGAGATCGCGGAGTTGATCCAGGAGGAATTCAGAGCATGGCACAAGGTTATGGAAGAATGCCTAATCGAGATCTATGGCGATAAGGTCGGCAAGAAGGAAGCAGAAGTTATGATGATCCTGATAGCGGGAACCTTCATCTGCAACTACAACAATGCTCTGACCGGCAAGGTGAACGACAACATCCTCGGACTGTTTGCCAATCTGATGGACTGACAAAAGACAGCGAGCTAATAGATGATAATCAAAAAGGATATTCTCAGGGAGAATATCCTTTTTTTCATTTTGTATCAATGTCAGAAATGAGTCTTTCAGGCGTCAGGAATCAAGCCTATGACACATAATCGCCGTATACATTCCGGCTGCTGCAATGATAGTACAAACATATAAGACCAGCCCGGCGGCGATACCTGCCGGAGGTCCGATCGCCTGCTGTACAGTCCCTACGAGGGGTTGCGGTGAGATACGCAGCGGATTGAGGTAGAACATTGCCGGATAAGAAGAGTACACCCGGCCAGCCAAGCCGGATCCATTTCCCAGAATGAGCACTTCAATCGCTGTGTTGATGCCCGCTGCAGTTACACACAGAACCAGGAAGAGCAAGGTCGCCCGCGCAAAACCTCGTATCGACAGATCGGAGAGCCCCGATAATGCTATGGCCAGGCTGATGAACAACAAAATGCCATGCCATAGGAAGCCATGGGCAGTAAGTACAGTGTATGACCGCAGGAAGTCCTGTGGATAAGCGAGAGCAGCGAATGCACTGATAAACGTATAACCTGCCATGAATGTCAGGAAAGCATCTCTCAGACGCCCTCTTACTGCCGGAAGCAGGATGCAGAGGTACATAGGGACTGAGCACAGCTGGAAGGGAAAATACCACCAGTCATAGGCTCCGCCGTTGACAATATAGTACAGAAACAGCTGCTTGAACAGTTCCATAATGATAAGTATCCATCCGCACACCGCAAGAATGCGTATCAGCTTGCTCTCTCTTGGGTCACGGGATACATGGCGCTCCGGTCCTGAACTGGATGTACCGTAATGTCTGCCTTCCGGCAGAGACTGCCGCATTGGCGCAGTGACAAGAGCTGCAAGCAGAGTCGCTGCCAGGAGCGTAATGCCGGTCGCAAGCACATGAAAACCGCCGAACAGTTCCGGCGGATCCATTCTCCATGCTGTCATTTCCAGTATTGACTTGAGTATGTCAGATAGATTCATAGATGGACAAAACAAACATACCTTCTGCCGGGACCATCCCGGGTTTCTGGAACTATTATAATACGAATCCGTACGATACGGGGTGATTTTGCGCAGTAATAATTGTCGCTTCTCATGCGACCATCCGATTGAGGCATTTTGGTATCTTATAGCTGCAGGAAGAAATAAAGATCCATAGAACGAATAATGCTGATAAGGAGGATACAACAATGAAGAAGGGACTGACAGAACTCGTAATGATACTTGACAGGAGCGGATCTATGAGCGGACTCGAAGCCGACACCATCGGAGGCTTCAACAGCATGATAGAGAAGCAGAAGAAGGAAGAGGGAGAAGCATACGTTTCGGTCATACTGTTTGATGATCAGAATGAAGTGCTCTATGACAGAGCAGACCTCTCCAAGGTCGAGCCGATGACCGACAGACAGTACTATGTAAGAGGCTGCACAGCACTGCTTGATGCAGTAGGAGGAGCGATCCATCACATCGGAAACATCCATAAATACGCAAGAGAAGAAGACCGGCCGGAGAAAACGATCTTCGTCATCACGACGGACGGTATGGAGAACGCAAGCCGCAGATACACTTATGACAAAGTACGCAGGATGATCGAGAGACAGAAGGAGCAGTACCACTGGGAATTCATTTTCCTCGGAGCAAATATAGACGCGGCAGCCGAAGCTGCAAGGTTCGGCATCAGCGCCAGCCGTGCCGCAACGTATGTGCATGACTCTGTAGGAACAGCTCTCAACTACTCAGTTGTTTCCGATGCAGTCGGTAAAATGAGGAGATGCGATACCATGGAGATGTCCGCCGTATTTGAGGAAGAAGATGTACTGGCACCGGTGCGTAAGGACTACGCCAAGAGACATCGCCACTGATAACTTTGGCATACAATTACAGATCCAACTGAAAAAGGAAGGCTGCCTGTCAGCCTTCCTTTGCTTATTCTGTCGTCAGATGATCACTCCGCCAGGCCTTCTTCACGAAGGCGTTTCCAATAGCGGTATTCCAGGAACCATATATTGAAAGTCATCAGGACGGATATAGCGATGTTGACTCTCGGTACTTTATAAGCTGCGATCATAAGCAGGACGAAAACGACCAGCGAAACAGCAAAGTCACGGAAACACGACAGGTGTCCGTCGAATCCTTTAAGGAAAGGAGCGAGGGCGAAAATACATATGTAATAGATCACAAATGAAGATACCAGGAATACGATCTTCGGGATCAGAGCGATCTCGTCTTCTCTCATAAATTCCAGTGCCATTGTCAGGCAGCTGAGAGAGAAGATGATGAAGATATGCAGCAGCATATAGGTATTGCCATTTACTGACATATCGCGGTCGAGCAGTTTGTCATACATGAATCCATAGCTCATGAACAGCCCGACGACGATCAGAAATGCGCATCCGGAGAAATAAACTGTTGAGAAGTTGAATCCTCCGCTGAAATACGATCCGACGACGATGATCATCTCACCGAATGTAAACACCACATACAGCATGACTCTCTCAGTCAGATGGGGAAAATCGACAGCCATAAGATCGAGCCGTGAGCGGCCCAGAATCGTGAAAAGGATTCCTGCAACCATCGCCAGAGGTGACAAAGGCAGACCTGTCAGTGCGTAAAGCAGTATCCCGATCCCTATTACGGCAATCATCGCAAGCAGCAAATACATGAAGAACTTGATATTGGAAGATTCCCATGGAGTCTCCCGGACAGTCTTCCTGTACTTGAGATAATACTGGACGAGGATATTGACCAGTATCAGCATCCAGGCGATATTATACCTGTAGAAATGTGCCTGCCAGTGCAGCCGGGTGCCGTCTGCCATGTAATATAGAAGGTACATGTTGATGAACAGACCGATGTATTCTGCTGCTCCGTTGTCTCCGTACCGGTTGATGAAGAGGGTGGTCAGATACCATATCTGAATGGTTATCAGAGTGCAGAGCACATAGGTGATAAAAGCGTCCGGATCGATGAACCCATTCGTGATATGACTGACCAGCGAATTGTTGCGGCCGATGATGTACACGAATATAAGGTCATATATGAGCTCAACGTATTCGACTTTCTTCTCTTCGTTCTTGAGGAAATCTAACAAATGCCCACCTCACAGATAATTTCACAAATCCCTTACAAAAGAGTATAATAACAAATGTATGATCCAATCAAAATAATACCACATATCAGTCTTTTCGGAGGACCTGGAGAGTATGATTTTAGTTATTTATTATTCCAGAAGCGGACAGAACTATTTCGGCGGAGAGATCGTCGATCTGGAGCGGGGCAACTCTGAGCAGGTAGCGGAATTCATCGCGGAGGCGGTCGGAGCAGATACCTTCGAGATCAGGCCGGCCAGAAGCTACCCGGAAGACTACAATGAGTGTACCGACGTTGCCAGGAAGGAGCTGCGGGAGAACAAGAGACCGCACCTGAAAGAATACCTCAAAGACATAAGTGTATATGACAAAGTGTTTGTCGTTGGCCCATGTTGGTGGGGAACCTATCCTATGGCGATGTACACACAGCTGGAGAAACTCGATTTCAGAGGCAAGAAAGTCCTGCCCGTCATGACGCACGAGGGTTCCGGTATGGGATCAGCGGAGCGCGACCTCAAGAAAATATGCAGAGGCGCCAAGATCGCCAGAGGACTGGCGATACAGGGCTCCAAGGTACCGGATTCACAGCAGACAGTAGCAGAATGGGCTGTTAAGAATACCAGATAGTACCGGTATGTGATATGATAATACATGGATCAATAAGAAATATAATCATCAGATACGCAAGGAGGAATTGAAATGTTCGGATACATTGTCACACCTATCATCATCCTGCTGGTACTGTACTTGATCTTCTCTAACATCAGGATCGTTCCGCAGGAGCACGCTTATATCATAGAGAGACTGGGTAAGTTCAAGACGGTCTGGTATGCAGGACTGCATCTCAAGATCCCGTTCTTCGACAGGATCGTCAACAAGATCTCACTCAAAGAGCAGGTCTTCGACTTCCCGCCTCAGCCGGTGATCACCAAGGATAACGTATCAGTCAAAGTCGATTCGGTCGTTTTCTCCAAAGTATTCGACCCACAGAAGTACACTTACGGCGTGGAGAATCCGATCGCAGGTCTGCAGAACCTCTCGGCAACAACACTGAGGAGCATCATCGGCGGCATGGAACTCGATACAACGCTGTCCAGCCGTGAGAGCATCAACTCACAGATGGAAGCTATTCTCGACGAAGCGACAGATCCATGGGGCATCAAGGTCAACAGAGTAGAGCTCAAGAACATCGACCCGCCAAGGGAGATCGAAGAAGTAATGACCAAGCAGATGAGAGCTGAGCGTGAGAGACGTCAGACCGTACTCGAAGCTCAGGCGCATCAGGAATCCGTAGTTTCCAGAGCAGAAGGTGACAAGAAGGCTAAAGTCCTTGCCGCTGAAGCTGAGAAGGAAGCCAAGATCGCCCTTGCACAAGGTGAAGCGGAATCCATCAGACTGGTATACGAAGCTCAGGCAGACGGTCTTGAGAAACTCAGAGAGGCTCATATAGATGAGAGCGTTCTGAGACTCAAAGGCCTCGAAGCTCTCAGGGATGTAGCTGACGGCAGAGCCACCAAGATCTATATGCCTACCGATATCACCAAAGTGGTCTCGACCCTCGGTGTGATCTCGGAATCGCTTGGGATCGGTGATGCGACACCTGTCGATAACAGTGAGAAACCTGTAGCCGCTGCAGATAATGACCCATGCCTGCATCCAACGACCAGCAAAGAGGGCAAGAGCGCAGCTGCAACCGGACAGGCGATCAGAGCAGATATCGAGAGCCGCCGCAAGGATATCATTTAGGGGGACGGTTCTTATTGACCCGTTTTGGTATATCAGGGACGGTTCTCGCCATCCCGTTTTCACACATCAGAATGCAAGCAAAAAGGATCGGCTGATCAAGCCGATCCTTTTGAATTGCTGTTGTGAGAGAGAGGCCAAACTGTCCTCCCGCGTTCCATTACATACTGAGTACGCTGACGTTGTTAAAGAGTTCCACTCTGAGCGAGCTCTTCATCGCAAGTGCCTCTGCGAGGTCGAAATGGGTGACCTTACCATCGACCTGTCCGATAGCTCTGTTATAGATACCCTGACGGAACAGCTCTACTGCGAGCACTCCACAATCAGTTGCAAGGACCCTGTCGCGGAAAGTCGGGGCTCCGCCTCTCTGGAGATATGCCAGAACTGCGAGCTTGACATCCTGACCGGTCTTTTCTTTCAGCTCCTTGATGAGATCTTCAGAGCTGACCGGATAGCCCTCTGCCTTGATTATGATACTGTGAGCCTTGCCGCTCTTGATACTCTGCTTGACCTTCTTGACAACTTCATCTACCGGGGTGAGGACCTCAGGAACAAGAACGAAGTCAGCGCCGCCGGCATAGCCTGAATACAGCGCGATGTCACCGCAGTGTCTGCCCATTACTTCAATAACAGTACTCCTCTCATGTGAAGAACTGGTATCTCTGATCTTGGAGATGGCATCTAGAACGGTATTCACAGCGGTGTCGAAACCGATCGTGACATCTGTGTATGCGAGGTCATTGTCAATGGTACCAGGAAGTCCCATTACAGGGATCCCACTCTCTTCGGCGAGGAGCTGTGCGCCTGCAAGAGAACCGTTACCGCCTATTACGATCAGACCTTCGATCTTGAGCTTGCGAAGGTTTGCATAAGCCTTCTCTCTGTTCTCTCTGTCATGGAAACGTGCGCTCCTGGCGGTCTTGATAATCGTACCACCGTGGTGAATGATATCCGCTACCGATCTACGGCTCATCTTCTCGAATTCATTGTCTATCAGACCTTCATATCCTCTATGAACAGCGAAGACCTCCATGTCATAGTGTGTTCCGTATCTGACAACAGCTCTGATTGCTGCATTCATTCCCGGCGAGTCCCCGCCGCTGGTAAGTACTGCGATCCTCTTCATTGTTATTCTCCAATCTTCCGCCACCAATAATGGATGTTGTACAAGCGGAACCATCCTTATGATCCAACGATATAGATTTGAATTAAGTATATCATATTCAGGCACAGACAGAAATTGAACATTGCAAAAATGAATGAGAAAAAAGCCAAAGAAAAGCATCACAAGACAAAGACAGGACTTGACATTTGAGAGTTAGTTTTATATAACTAACTAAGTTAGAGCAAACGAACCAATGCGCAAGGTTCACTATAACTGTGCTAACGACATGTCAATGAAACACAGGAGATAAACTATCATGGAGGAGAAAATGGCACTATTGGATGCAGAGGTCGGCAAGACTTATACCGTCAAAGAGATCAATACGGATGACGATGATATGAACGCATTTCTATTCCGTCTCGGATGCTATACAGGCGAGCCTATAACGCTGGTATCCAAGAAGAAGAAGAGCTGCATCGCCGTCATCAAGGATGGCAGATACAATCTGGACAATATACTGTCCGAAGCGATCATCGTCGGTTAGACAGACCGTGCGGTTTTTCGTTTTTGTCAGGAAAGTTATAGAAGGAGGAGAATCAATATGAGAATAGCTTTTGCCGGCAACCCTAACAGCGGCAAAACGACCATGTATAATGCGCTCACAGGAAGGAGCGAGAAGGTCGGCAACTGGGGCGGTGTTACCGTAGGCAGCAAAGAATTCAAACTCAAGAAGGAATATGCAGGCAACAAAGAAGTAATCGCAGTCGATCTTCCGGGTGCATATTCTATGTCACCGTTCACCCCGGAAGAAGGTATCACGAGCGAGTATGTGCGCACGGCTAATCCTGACGCAATCGTAAACATCGTTGACGCGACAAATCTCAGTAGATCATTGTTCTTTACTACACAGCTGCTTGAGCTGGGTATCCCTGTCGTAGTTGCGCTCAATAAGACCGATATCAACGAGAAAGAGGGTACTAAGATCGACACAGCCAAGCTGTCAGCAAAGCTTAACTGCCCTGTATTTGAAACGGTTTCTACCGAGAACAAGGGACTGAGCGAGATGATTGCTACGGCGATCTCACTTGCGGGAACTCTGCAGGAAGCGCCGTATCTTCAGGCAGACATCGATCTGCATGACAAGAATGCGGTAGATGCTGAGGATCGTAAGCGTTACGATTTCGTCAACAAGATCGTTGCTGCGGTAGAGAAGAGAAAGGTCCTCTCCGCTGAGAGTACTGCGCAGGACAAAGTGGATACCGTTCTCACTAATCCTATCGCAGGTATTCTTGCTTTCGCTGCTGTAATGTGGTTTGTGTTCTGGGTATCCCAGGCATGGCTTGGACCACTTGTTGCGGACTGGCTCGTAGGATGGATCGAGATGTTCCAGGAGTGGGTCGCAGGGCAGCTCGAGAACAGCCCGGCTATCCTCTCGGCTCTGCTTGCTGATGGTATTGTCGGCGGTGTAGGAGCGGTAGTCGGATTCCTGCCACTCGTAATGGTAATGTATTTCCTGATCGCGCTGCTCGAAGATTGTGGATATATGGCACGTGTAAGTGCTGTTATGGACCCGATCTTCAAGAGAGTAGGCCTTTCCGGAAAATCCGTTATTCCTGTAGTCATCGGAACAGGCTGCGGTATCCCGGCTATCATGGCATGCCGCACGATCCGCGATGAGAGAGAAAGAAGAGCAACTACAATGCTCACTACATTCATTCCTTGCGGAGCGAAGATCCCGGTCATCGCACTCTTCGCAGGTGCGTTCTTCAATGGAGCAGGCTGGGTGAGCACAGTATCCTACTTCCTCGGACTTGCGCTCATTTTCCTCGGCGCTCTGATGATCAAGGGCATCACAGGATACAAATACAGGAAGTCATTCTTCATCATGGAGCTGCCTAAGTGGAAAGCCCCAAGCCTGAAGTTCGCATTCAAGTCAATGATGGAGAGAGCTAAAGCTTACATCATCAAGGCCGCTACGATCATCCTGATCTGCAATACTGTAGTTCAGGTCATGCAGACATTTGACTGGCACTTCCAGGTCGTTGAGGAAGGTGCTGAGAATACATCGATCCTCGCGTCCATCGCATCGCCGTTTGCGATCCTGCTGATCCCTCTGGGATTCGGAGTATGGCAGCTGGCTGCTGCGGCAATCACCGGATTCATCGCCAAGGAGAATGTCGTCGGAACACTTGCTGTAGTATACGCGCTTACTAACTTCATCGATGTAGAAGAACTCGAGATGACAGGCGGTGCTAATACAGTCGCTATGACAATGGGTCTGACATCAGTTACAGCACTGGCATATCTGTTCTTCAACCTCTATACACCTCCGTGCTTCGCAGCTATCGGAGCTATGAACTCAGAGATGAAGAGCAGGGGCTGGCTGTGGGGAGCTATCGGTCTCCAGATGGCTACAGGCTACACGATCGCGTTCCTCGTCAATCAGTTTGGTACACTCATCACTGAAGGACATTTTGCTGCAGGCTTCGTTCCTGGAGCTATCGCAGTAGCGTGCTTCGTAATAGCGATCATAATGATCGGCAAGAGAGTAAGAGCACACTTTGACGAGCAGTACGAGCTTCACAAGAAGACTAAGGCTGCTGTGACAACAGCAGCTTAAACCGGGAATCATTTTCGATGATCGATCAAGTTTGAGTAAAGATGCACGGCGCGGTAATGTGCCGTGCATTGTTTCAAATAATACAGTATAATATTTCAGGAATATAGAAAGGAGGCGGGGCAAATGAATGGAGCAACTGTAATCGCTGTAATCGCTGTCGTTGCCATTCTCTTCTTCGCAGCCAGATACATATATAAGGAGAAGAAGAAAGGCAATGCCTGCATAGGCTGCCCGTATTCAGCATCATGTCCGAAGCACCAGCAGGGCATCTCCTGTGATATGCCGCAGGATAACAAGTAGCGATCTGCTCTGGACGGTCGGCCACAATGGAAGCAACCAAAAACATCCGGTACGCTGTGAAGCGTCCGGATGTTTTGTCGTTCATAGATGGCAGGATCTACTGGATCGGTTTGCCGGTCAGTCGTTCCGCTGCGAATGTTACGAATTCCTTGACCGCAGGAGCAGCAGTATCGAGCGACGGCAGGCTGATGCCCAGCTCTATCTTACTCGGAGGATCCAGCGGGATGATCACTGTATCCGTTTGCCAGCTGCGGGTGATGCCTTCGTTCATAATGCCGATCCCCAGCCCGGTGCCTACCATATTGATGGCGGTGTAGTTCTCAAGAGTCGTCAGCCTGATATTCGGAGCTATACCGTATTTCTTGAGCAGCTCACGCACATCCGCGTCATCGCCTTCGCTTGGCATAATGATGTCTTCTTTGCGGCATTTCTGGATAGGATAGGTGTCATTGCAGGCATCCGGATGGTCTTTAGGCAGAACTGCCACCATACGGTCATCTGCAAATGGTATCCATGTGTAAGATTGATTGGAAGGACGCGATGAGAATGCCAGATCCGCCTTGCCGGATGCCAGCAGCTTCTCAATGCGGTTCTTCGTGGTCTCTTCGATCTGAATGTTGATCGAAGGATGCAGATCTGTGAATTCCTTGATGAGACTCGGAAGGGTGTGCGCGGCGATACTCGCGTATGCAGCGATCATTACGTTGCCTTTGTACATACCGCTGAGTTCGGTCGCAGCCCGGTATATCTCATTTTCTTTCTCGATGTATTCTACGGCGAGAGGATAGATCGACTCGCCTTCTCTAGTCAGCACAACACCGTTGCTCTTGCGAGTGAGCAGGGAGAAGCCAAATTCCGACTCCATAGCAGAGACCAACTGACTGATGCCGGATGGGGTATAGCCCATGATACGTCCGGCAGCAGTGAAGCTGCCCTCATTGACTGCTGTAACGAATGCTTTGCATTTAAGAATGTCCATGATCGTTTACGTGTTAAGTAGTTGCCAAAAGGATGTTGTGTCTGTAAAAAAACGGCCTTTCTTGCGTAAAAGGCCGTTTTCTTTTGATCGTGAAAAAACCGCTTCAGCTCAATGATCAGTCATTAGCATGCGCATTGTTCTTGTTCTTGTTGTACTCAACCAGGAACATTGCAGCAGTAACAAGTACGACGATTACTACGATGACCAGCAGGATCTTCTTTGTCTGCGGGTTATCGAGTAAGTGTGAGAAGAACTTAGCAGCGCAGAATGCACCTACTGCTCCAGGGAACATCTGGCAGAATGTAGCTACCATGTCGTATCTGTTCTCCTTAACGAACTTCGGAGTGTTACCAAACGCCATCAGGAATGCGCAGGATCCCATCATGATAGGGAATGCCATTGTTGCGTCCATTCCGAGGAGTGATACGAGCGCCATGCAAGGTGCGTACTGACCTACACCGATGTTCATCAGAGCGCCGAGGAAGAAGTTGACAACGAGTCCGATGATCAGCTTGATGCCGCGGAGCTCAATAGCAGCAGCCTCGATGCTGAAAGGTCCGATGCCGAATGTTCTGAGGAACATTACGATACCGAGGATAGTAAGTCCTACACCAAGACCAAGACGGACTGTCTGTCTGTTCCACTTTGTTACGATGCCGGCTCCGAAGAATGCGCCGAGTGTAGCAGCGATGATCATTGTCCAGAGTGTGAGCTGGTCGATCTTGACGATGTCGAAGAACAGGGCAGCCTCTACGCAGACCGGAACTGTATCACCTACGTTAAGTGTTCCAGGGATCAGAAGGTCGTCTACCGACTTGCCGAGCTTGAACGCCGAGGATGTAGGAGCATATGATCCGATACCCAGTGTGTCGAAGAAGTTAGCAACGAAGCCTACGATACAGTTGTAAACTGTGTGCTTCTTCTGCTCATTCCAGAGCGCTCTGCCTTCTTCAGTCTGCAGATTTCTTCTTGTCTGTCTTACTGTCAGAACAACAGCTAATATCATACCTAAATACGCAAGAATCTGAAGTATAGTTTTTGCTAATTCTTGTTTATCCATGTAATACCTCCATATAGTTGAAATAGTACTTAAGATTTGCAAGAAATCGGTTTTACGCAAGACAAACCAATTCTCCACCCAAAATTTTAGCAACTCGTTAAGTAGTTGTCAATACAATTCCTTAAAGGAGCTTTAATGAATTTTGAAAGCAAATTATAATATCTGCCGGTCAGTTATTCGTCTCCGGAAGGCTTTTCCTTCTTGAGAGCTTTAGGCAGTTTTACATTAGATTTAGGCGTTTCCTTTGAAGAAGCTGCGGCGTTCCCCTTCTCCTGGCTCCTGGCTTTGATCTTTTCCTTGCCGCTTTTTGCAAGGTCTTTCCAGCCCTCCGTATCGATCATCGGCTGTCTCGAGAAATTACTGAGACTGTACATGATACCCTTGATGCCGTATGGTATCCATCTCGAGGTCTTGCCTGTCTTGCTCTGGATGAACCCTTCAAAATCTGATGGATCGCCGACAACGAATCTGTCCTTAGGCAGGATGAACAGATCATCTTTGTTGATCCCCAGGTAGAAGAAATTCTGATCGCTGAAGAATGAAGTCACTGATTTCCTGTAATTCTTCATAGTAACGATAGGTTCATCTTCGCGCAGGAGCTGTGCTCCGGAATTGGTAAAGTTGTAGGTAAAAATAGTACCGTTCTTATAGTCCGTATCATCCTGCTTAGTGAGCATCAGAGAGATGTATTTCCTGAACAGAGCCAAACACAGGCAAAGTGTACCTATTGTATAACATATGAGGCCGAACACCGTTTCGCCGGATACAAATCCGAATGTGAAGAAGACGACGGCATAGAGGATCGACCTGAGGAAGACTTTTGGGTGCACGACCCTGTAATTGAATGTAATGAAAGCCTTCAGTACTGATTCATCACGCTTGGTAACTACCTGGTACATCAGCTGGTTCTTGTCTTCCTTGACGCTGCCTGCTTCGCTGCTGTTCTTGTCCGATACGCCGGCCTCTATAGTCTCGGCATTATTCTTGTTGATCTTGTTTCTGTCAGACTTGTTGCTGTTCTTACTGCTCATCAAAAGAACTCCTTATATCACATCCTGAGCTTTCAGAATCTGTTGAAATAGCTTTAACAAATCGTGTTCTTAGTGAAGTATAGACGGAACCTATAGTTTTGTAAAGAGTCTGTGAAATGAACTCATTACACTTTTGACATTTATGTTGCATAGGAATTATGGTACAATAATATGAATAATATCGACTTATAAGAAGGGAGATATGTATATGACTGTCAAACAGCGGCGCAAAGCGATCATAGTATTTGTCATAATCGCTGCCGTATTCATGGCAGGTTCCATTGCTCTCGGCAGCGGAGGAGCCGAAGAAGAGACGATACAGGAGGTAATGAGGGATTCGGTTCTCCATGACCTCAATAAAATCAGCCTGTTCGGTCTGATGGATGTCAATCCGGGGCTCGTCGCAGGGGTGATCGTCTCTGCATTCCTGATAGTGTTCGCACTTATATGCAGGATATTCATAATACCGAGATTCACAATGGTGCCGGGCAAGTTCCAGCTGATTCTTGAGACGCTTGTCGGATTGTTCGACGGCATGGCGAAGGGCAGCTCCAGGATCAACAAGTTTCTGGGAGCGTATATATTCGCGGCCGGCGCATACATTTTCACAGGAACACTGTTCGAGCTCTTCGGTATACAAGCTGTAACCACTCACGGACTGTCGATATCGCTTCCGGCGCCACTGTCGGATATCAACGGAGCGATAATGATGGGCTGCCTTACGTATCTCGTGATCATGTCGGGCGGTATCGCAGGCAACGGAGTCAGCGGAATAGGCAAAACGCTCAAAGAGTATTCACTGCCGATCTCGCTCAGCTTCCGACTTTTCGGTGCGCTGCTCTCCGGAGCTCTCGTTACTGAACTCGTATACTACTACTCATCTCTCAGCTATGTACTGCCGGTGCTGGTAGGTGTGCTCTTCACACTTCTGCATGCGCTGATCCAGGCATACGTCCTGACGATGCTGTGCTCGCTCTTCTACGGACAGGTATCGGATGATACAGAGCGCAAAGCGAAACAGGCCAAGAAGCGTGCAAAGAAACAGCAGGCTGAGAAAGAAGCTGCCCAGGCAGCATGAACATAGTTCAAAATACCCAAGGTAATGGTCAAATATCAAATATAACTCGGAGGGAAACTGAAATGTTGAAATCAGGAAAAATGGCAAGACTTGCATTAGTGCTGGGACTGATAATCGCTGTTATGGGTTTGATAGCGACGATCGGCGTATTCGCTGAGACAGGCGATACAACGGCAGTTGCAACTGAAGAACAGATCACCGGAGCAGTTGACAATACGCTGGGACTTAAGGCTGTAGCATCCGGACTTGCGATCGGACTTGCGGCATGCGGCGGCGGTATCGGTATGGGTATCGCAGGCGGCAGAGCTTCCGAAGGTATTGCGCGTCAGCCTGAGGCAGAAGGCAAGATACGAACCAACTTCATGCTGGGCCTTGTATTTATTGAGACAGCGATCATCTATGCTCTGCTGGTAGTAATCCTCATCATATTCGTATTATAGCGGCAGGTTCCGCAGATGCATGAGATACTAGGATATACAGGAGAAGACAGATGACAGGAGTACCACTTAATATAGACTGGCAGCAGATATTGCTGCATCTCTTCAACTTCACTATATTGTTCGGCGCGCTGTATATATTGCTTTACAAGCCGGTCAAAGACTTTATGGCGAAGAGAGAGACATACTATGCCGATATGGATAACAAGGCTGAGGCTGCTCTGAGTGATGCAGAGGAACAGAAACGCATCTACGAGGACAAAGTCACTGCTTTCGATGACGAGGTCAAAGCCGAGAAGAGCAAAGCTCGTCAGGAGATCGAAGAGCTGCGTAAACGCGAGATAGAAGCGGCTCACGCTGATGCGGAGAAGATCCTTGCTGATGCCAAGGCAGAAGCCGGCAGAGAGAAAGCCGAGATCATTTCTTCTGCACAGAAGGAGATCAGAGATCTGGTCACAGACGCGATGGACAAGCTGTCGATCGGGGAGTCTGCTTCGGATGCATTCGATCAGTTCCTTGACGCTGCCGAGAACGGCAACAGCGGACGCTAAACTAGACTGACAGGGGGTCAGATAATGAGCACCGATAAGCATATCCTGACCGCTAAACTGTATTCGACTACCAAGCCGACAGACAGTCAGCGTTCAAGATTTGAAGATTTTCTAAGAAATAAATACGGACAGGACATTCCTCTCGAGTGGATAGAGTCTGACAGATACACAGGAGGATTCGGGCTTGAGGTCGGCGGTGACATCTATGACTGGTCAGCTGCAGGCAGGATCAACCAGCTCAAGCAGGCGCTCCTTAGTGTTGCGGTCAACGATGATATCATTCCGCTCCTCAAGGAGACCATCAACAGCTGGACTCCGGAAACTCTTGCCGAACAGATCGGTACAGTCGCGACGGTAGGAGACGGGATCGCGACTGTCACAGGACTCGATCAGGCACCTTACGGCGAGATCCTTATGTTCAGCGGAGGAGTCAGAGGAATGGTACAGGACATCCGTGAGAACGAGATCGGATGCATCCTGTTCAATGATGACGAATCCGTAGTTCAGGGATCGACCGTCAGGAGAACCGGCAGAACAGCCGGTGTCCCGGTCGGTGAAGCATTCCTCGGCAGAGTCGTCGACTCACTTGGTGTGCCGATCGACGGACAGGGAGAGATCATACCTTCAGGCTACAGGCCAATCGAATCACCGGCGCCGACTATCGTAGACAGACAGCCGGTAAATACTCCTCTTGAGACCGGTATCTTCTCGATAGACGCGATGTTCCCTATAGGCAGAGGCCAGAGAGAGCTGATCATCGGAGACAGACAGACCGGTAAGACCGCGATAGCGATCGATGCCATCATCAACCAGAGGGGCAAAGACTGTATCTGCATCTACGTAGCGATCGGCCAGAAGACTTCCTCAGTCGTGCAGATCGCGCAGACACTCAAGAAGCACGGAGCGATGGACTATACGATCATCGTTTCCGCTTCTGCAAGTGATGCAGCACCGCTCCAGTACATCGCACCGTACGCAGGATGCGCTATGGGCGAGTACTTCATGCGCAAAGGCAGAGACGTACTCATCGTGTACGATGACCTCTCCAAGCACGCGGTCGCTTACAGAGCGCTCTCGCTGCTGCTCGACAGGTCACCGGGACGTGAGGCTTTCCCGGGCGACGTTTTCTATCTGCATTCGAGACTGCTGGAGAGAGCAGCAAGGCTCTCCGACAAGATCGGCGGCGGATCGATCACAGCGCTTCCGGTTGTAGAGACACAGGCGGGAGACGTTTCAGCATATATTCCGACGAATATCATTTCCATCACAGACGGACAGATCTTCCTTGAGTCCAGCCTGTTCTTCTCAGGACAGAGACCGGCGGTCAATGTCGGACTCTCCGTATCCAGAGTAGGCGGCGATGCTCAGACCAAAGCCATGAAGAAGGCTGCAGGAACCCTGAGGATCGATCTGGCTCAGTACCGCGAGATGGAAGTGTTCACACAGTTCGCGTCAGATCTCGACGACGCGACAAGATCTCAGCTTGAATACGGCGCCGGACTGATGAGGATGCTCAGGCAGAAACAATACATGCCTAAGTCACAGCATGAGCAGGTCATCACACTGGTCATGGCACTGGCTCATACGATGCAGGGGATCCCTGTAGATGACGTAAATGATTTCATCAGTGACCTTATCAAACACTTCGAGACTGAGCACAATGATGTCTGTGTCAGGATCGACAGGACCGGAGTGCTTGATCAGGATACCAGAGATGAGATCAACCAGATAGCATCCGCATTCAGGAAGGACTGGGTAAGATAGACACTAGCATATGGCAACGACCCGAGAGATCAAAAATAGAATAAACAGCGTACGCGATACACAGAAGATCACCAACGCAATGTATCTGATCTCGTCGACCAAGATGCGCAAAGCCCGCAGAGAAGCCGAGGAGAGCAAACCTTACTATGAACTGTTACGGCGTGAACTGCGCAGGATGTTCGCTGTCAGTAACGACATCAGGAGCAAATATGTCGATTCATCGGTGGATGACGAGGCGCCGGGAGGGAATTTCGGCATTCTGGTGATCACTGCGGACAAAGGCCTGGCTGGTTCTTACAACCAGAACGTGATCAGAGAAGCCCTTGCGCTCATGGACAGGGCAGACGAGAGCAAACTGTATGTGGTCGGCGAGTTCGGACGCAGGTTCTTCCGCGCGGGAGGTTTCCCGATCATCGAGGAATTCGATCATATGATGAGAGAACCGGATCTCGATGATGCCAGGACTATCACAGTAGAACTGCTGGACGCGTTTGACCGCGGAGACTTCGAGAGTCTGTATGTATGCAGTACAGACTATACCGGGGGACTAAGTGCCGGCAATCCTACGCACTACAGGCTGATCCCTTTCGACCGCGATGATTTCGTGCCGGAAGTCGCAGGTGAAACAAACGCGCTTTCAACGTTTGAGTATGAGCCTGACGTTGTGTCGGTGCTTGAACGGATCGTGCCGTCGGCGCTCACGGGATACATATACGCAGCGCTTGTGAACAGTTACTCATCTGAGCAGAGCGCAAGGATGATGGCCATGGATGCGGCCAATGACAACGCAAGCGAACTGCTCGAGGAGCTTTCTCTCGAGTACAACCATCTGCGTCAGAATGCGATAACGCAGGAGATCACGGAGATCTCCTCCGGAGCAAGAGGCCTGAGAAAGAGCCGCGCTAAACGCAAGAAAGCCGAAGAAGACTGAATCGTTATTCTTGAATCAAGGAGATAAGGATATGACAGGCAGGATCGTACAGGTCTCCGGATCTGTAATAGATGTTAAGTTTGAAGAAGGACAGCTTCCTAAGATCAATGACGCGCTCACCGTCGAGGTAAACGGAGAGACCCGTTATATGGAAGTTGCTCAGCATATAGGCGGAGGACTTGTTAGAGCTATCATGCTGGCAGGCTCCGACGGAATGAGCAGGGGCATGGAAGTCACAGCCACCGGCGGCGCTATTCGTGTTCCTGTCGGCCCGAATGTCCTCGGAAGGATGTTCAACGTACTCGGTCAGCAGATCGATGGCGGAGATCCGGTTCCGGAGGGGACAGAGACCAGACCGATACACAGGAAAGCCCCGGGATTTGATGAGATCAGTCCTTCGGTAGAGATCCTGGAGACGGGTATCAAAGTCATCGACCTGCTGGAGCCTTATCCTAAGGGCGGTAAGATCGGCCTGTTCGGAGGCGCAGGTGTAGGCAAGACCGTACTTATTCAGGAACTGATCCACAACGTTGCCATGGAGCACGGCGGATATTCGATATTCACCGGTGTAGGAGAGCGTTCAAGAGAAGGTAATGACCTGTGGCGTGAGATGACAGAAGCCGGAGTCATGGACAAAACAGCTCTCGTATTCGGTCAGATGAACGAGGCTCCGGGCGTCCGTATGAGAGTCGGACTGAGCGGCCTCACGATGGCGGAATACTTCCGCGATGTTGAGAACAAAGACGTACTGCTGTTCATCGACAACATTTTCAGATTTGTACAGGCTGGTTCGGAAGTCTCCACACTGCTCGGACGTATGCCATCCGCGGTAGGATATCAGCCGACACTGGCAACCGAGATGGGAGCACTTCAGGAGAGGATCACATCGACCAAGGCAGGTTCGATCACTTCCGTTCAGGCGGTATATGTTCCGGCAGACGACCTGACCGACCCAGCTCCTGCAACGACATTTGCTCATCTGGATTCCACGACAGT
Organism: Mogibacterium sp.; assembly: GCA_017434025.1. GTDB lineage: Bacteria > Bacillota > Clostridia > Peptostreptococcales > Anaerovoracaceae > Crickella. Next base: position 42,836 of record JAFRGC010000041.1, read on the forward strand.
ACTTTCGCGTAAGATCGCTGAACAGGGTCTGTATCCTGCAGTAGATCCACTCGAATCGACTTCCAGGATCCTCGAGGCAGATATCGTAGGCGAGGAACACTATAATGTTGCCCGTCAGGTACAGGAGATCCTGCAGAAATACGCGGAACTTCAGGACATCATTGCTATTCTGGGAATGGATGAATTGTCAGACGAGGACCGTGCAACAGTCTACAGAGCGAGGAAGATCCAGAGATTCCTCTCTCAGCCTACGCACGTAGCGGAGAAGTTCACAGGCATGCCTGGTATCTATGTTCCTCTGAGCGAGACGGTCAGAGGATTCAAGATGATCGTCAGCGGCGAGATGGATGAATACCCTGAGATGGCGTTCTTCAATGTCGGAACGATCGATGATGTGGTAGCCAAAGCGGCTAAGATGAAAGCAGAGAACTAGGACTTCGGTGAGCAGGAACATGGCAGTATTCAGATTCGAGTTTATGGCCAGTGATCATGTGGTGTACAGCGGCGACGCGGTTTCGGTCGTCATACCAACGACAGAGGGCAAGGCAGGGATCCTTGCTCATCATTCGAATGTGATCATGGCGATCGTCCCGGGAGTGGTGGAATTTGTTCCCGCTGCAGACGGTGAAGGCGCACAGGGTGAAAGACGGATCGTTGTAGTCTCGGATGGAATGATCAAAGTCGAGAACAACGAAGTCATCCTGCTCGTTGACAGTGCAGAGAACCCGGAGGACATCGATGTGAATCGAGCAAAGAGAGCTGCGGACAGAGCAAGGAAAGAACTGGATAAGCAGCGCTCAAGGCGAGAACTCGCAGCAATGGACGCTGAATTATCCAGAGCGCTCAACCGCCTCAGAGTTACATCCAAACACCATATCCAGAAGTGATCAGATATTAATGGCTGTGCACAGCAGCCTGTAGATACAGAGGAGATATTCAAGATGAAAGAGAACGTTATTTTCTGCTATTCCGGAACAGGCAACTGTCTGGATATGGCAAAGAACATCGCTAAGAAGCTCGGTGACACCGATATCATTATGATGAGGAAATATCCTGCAGTCACTGATGTCAGAGAGGCGAAGAGAGTAGGATTCATATTCCCTTGCTACGGCGGCGGACTTCCGGGACATGTTGAGAGATATCTGCACGATATCAAGGTCAGCCCTGAAGCATATACATTCGGTATCGCTCAGTGCGCTGCATATAAGGGTGAAGGCCTGTACAAACTCAACGAGCTGATCCCGCTCAATTACTGGACTGCGGTATCGCATCAGTGTACATGTATCTGGCTGTTCCCACACGACCTCATGCTGCCTAAGATGGGTGCAGTAGAAGCTCAGGCAAGATCAGAGTATCTGGCAGGCAAGATAGCAGAAGATGTTAAGAACAAAGTCGTTACCAAGAAGAAACTCGGCAAGGCACTCGCCAACAAGGCTGAACACGCTGCATGGCCTCAGATCGCGCGCAAGCAGGGCCTGACACTCAAGGCAAATGACAACTGCATCCAGTGTGGAACATGTGCCAAGGTCTGCCCGACAGGCAATATCAGATATGCCGGCAAAGCGGTAGTGTTCGGTGACAAGTGCATTTCGTGCTGCGCATGTGTGCAGTATTGCCCTAAGGAGGCCATCAACTTCGGCAAGATCACCCAGAAGAGGGAGCGCTATCACAACGCAAACATTACTGTCGATGACCTCAACCAGGAGATCATTTCATTCTAGTCGGTGACGGCAGACGACTGTAATAATGCCATTCGCTGCTGCCGGGACCAGATGCCTGGCAGCATTTTTAGAAAAAGGAGAGACTGATGAAGAGAGTTATCACTTACGGGACTTATGATCTGCTCCATTACGGCCACATCAACCTGCTCAGGAGAGCCAAAGCTCTCGGCGACTATCTGATCGTGGCGATCTCGACTGACGAGTTCAACTGGAACGCAAAGCGCAAGAAATGCTATTTCTCCTATGAGCAGAGGAAGGCACTCGTCGAGTCGATCAGATATGTCGATCTTGTCATACCTGAGGAGAACTGGGAGCAGAAGAGATCGGACATGCACGAGTATCACATTGATACTTTTGTCATCGGCGACGACTGGGAAGGCAAGTTCGATTTCCTCAAGGACGAAGGCGTTGAAGTTGTTTACCTGGCGAGGACACCGGAGATCAGCAGCAGCCAGATCAAGAAGGATCTGTACGATGCAAATGCTGTCGACGGGGAGTCCAAGACATCTCATGATGAGATAGATACTGATCCTGGCAAGTAATACTTGATCAGGAGGATCCGAAAGGAGGGATGGATCAATGGATATGAGTAATGTAATGTCTGTTGTTGTTGGATTTCTGACTACAGCAGGTCTTAGGATCCTGCTGGCGCTGGTGATCTATATTGTCGGAAGATTTGTGATCGGCAAACTGATGAAGCTGTTCGGCAAACTCAAGGCGTTCACCGGCATGGATGAGACAGCCCGCAACTACATTATGACATTTATCAAGGCAACGCTTTATGTGATTCTTGGTGTTGCTATCATCGCGCAGCTGGGAGTCAATATGGCTTCGGTCATAGCAGTTATCGCTTCCTGCGGTGTAGCTGTCGGCCTTGCTATGCAGGGAGCCCTCAGCAATCTTGCGGGCGGCATCATGCTGCTGATCTTCAGACCATTCAATGTCGGTGACTATATCGTAGCCGGAGGGGAAGAAGGCGTAGTCAAGAGGATCTCTCTGATCTACACAGTACTGAATACTGTGGATAACAAGCAGGTATCGATCCCTAACGGCTCGATGATGAATGCCAATATCACGAATGCATCAGTGGAGAACGTCCGCAGAGTCGACCTGACATTCAATATCGATGGGGCAGAGCCGATCAAGAAAGTCCAGGCTGCGATCATGGGGGCGGTCATAGATTCCAAACTGGCTATGGCAGATCCGGCGCCGCAGGTAGAGCCACTCGCAGGTATTCCGGGAGGACTCCAGTACACAGTACGTGTCTGGTGCAAAACTTCTGATTACTGGGATCTCTATTTCGAACTGATGCGTGAGATCCCTGCAGCTCTCGGTATCGCAGGTATTGCAGGACCTTCGACACCTGTCAAGGTCAATAAGTGATCAGACGTTAAGGAATGGCAGATAAGAGACCGGACACAGGATCATCCAGAACCCGACTGTACAAACTGGCACAGTGGACGTGGGGACTCCCGCAGACACTGATTGGAGCCGGACTGTTTCTGGCGCACAGAAAAGACCGCCACTTTGACTATCACGGGGCGAAAGTCACCCTGTGGGACAAGCCGACTGGCATTTCGCTCGGCAGATTTATTTTCGTGCCTTCCAGGAATGGCCGTCCTGACGAGTTCATCTTAGACCATGAGTATGGACATACCATACAGTCTTTGATGCTGGGTCCGGCTTATCTTCTGCTGGTAGGAGCTCCATCCATACTCTGGCACAGGCTGCCTGCCTTTGAACATATGAGAAATCATACAGGCAAGTCTTACTATTCAGTACTGTTTGAGAAATCTGCGAACAGCCTAGGCGCCAAAGCCACAGGCAGGAAAAGGAAATAGCGCGGGGAAGACGATCTGAAGTTCATAGAAAAACCCTTTTGCCGGATATGATCTGACAAAAGGGTCTTTTGTTTATTGAAATACAGTTCTCTATGAAACCAGATGGAACAGCTTCCTGGTGCGGTTCGCAAGCAGTCCGATCACAGTTCCGCCGAGTACTAATTTGAGCAGTGCTGCGGCAAGAGGATACTTGTTCCAGTACAGAGGGGCGACTGCGTCCAGTCCGGAGAGGATCAGCGCCAGCGCTCCGATAGCCAGCAGGTTCTGCCTGGTGAGCAGTTTGCGGACCGGGATATCCGGGAAAAGCATCTTGGCGGTCGCAGTGAAAAGCCCGAGCATGATGGCGAAACCAAGAGCCAATGATGCTATGAATGCGCCAAGCGGAGATGCGAAAATCACATCCCACAGGAAAGAAATCATAGTCAGTATCCCGGTTCCTATGAGCCACAGAGGCATCACAATGAGCAGCCTGACCGAGAGCGGCATTGACAGGACCGCCTGACGGAATCTGGCTATGACGCTGAGTTTCGCGCCTTTCTGTTCATCCGCGTCTCCGTCATCGTCATCGACAGTCGCATTGACAAAATCGTCAACATCCATCACGATCGGAGCAGGCCGGAAGCTGGCAGCAGACTGATCCTCCACTATATCTGCGGGACTCGAAAAGGCCAGACCTGTGAGAAGCGAAAGCACTACAAGTGTCGTAGTGATCCCGCGGCCGATATGCTTGCGGGCTTCTGATTTGGGATCATAGGTGCCTTCGAGATAACCATCGATACGCTTCCCGATCCCTTTGCTGACCTTATCAGCAGCCTTGATCAGTTCCTCTGCGTGGTCATCTGTGGCCCCTCTTGTAACACGCGGTATTCTTGCAGCCATATTCTGATACCTCCTTACCGGATAAAGGGGATATAACCAGAAATCATTTCCGGCTTGATTATATCATATACGTTGAGAAATCGCTCCATTTTCGATTCCTTGTCTACACCCTCTCCAAATGTGATATAATCATTTAGTTAGTGCACCTGAGAGGTGCGTGCAGACAGCAATACTACTCATTACGGAGGTTTATATATGGTAATGGCATTAAGAGTCCTTGCCGTGCTGGGACTGCTTCTGAACGCGTTACTGGTTTTCAGGAAGATCAAGGCATTGCGCGCTACAGAAGCCGGCGCGGAGAAATGGGAAGAAGGCAAGAAACATGCAGTCTATAACACTATCGTAGGAATCGTTGCGAATTTCTTCGATGTATTCGGCATAGGAGCGTTCGCAACCACTTCGGCTGCATTCAAGATGGGCAAATCGGTCAGAGACGGTGATATCCCGGGAACACTCAACGTAGGTGATACTTTCCCGGTGTGCATCGAAGCATTCCTCTTTGCCGCGCTTGCAGGCGTTGACGGTGTCACGCTCGGCGTTCTGGTCGTTGCAGCTGTTGTAGGAGCTTTCCTCGGATCGACACTGGTCACCAAACTCAACATTCAGGGCGTCAGGCTTATGATGGGTGTAGGAATGGTGATCCTCGGTATCATGATGGCACTCAGAGCTCTTGCTGTCGGGCCGTTTGGATTGGCCGGTGACGGACTCAGTCTGACGGGCGGCAGACTCGTGATCGCTGCTTTCGTCATGATCATTCTCGGCATTCTGATGAATATCGGCGTAGGACTGTACGCTCCATGTATGGCGATCTGCTGCGGGCTGGGAATGAGCGTCACAGCGACACTTCCGATCGTCATGGGTGCGTCTGCGCTGCTGATGGCATTCGGTAACGGACCTCAGTTCATCAAGACCGGAAGATTTGATATGGTCGCAGTGCTGTGCCAGATGGTTGGCGGAACTGCCGGTGTGCTTGCTGCGTACTTCCTGGTCAAGAACCTGGATGTCAAGATCCTCACACTGATCGTTGCGGCTGTAGTTCTGGTGACAGCAGTCCTGTTCTTCAGAGATTATAAGAACGGCAAGCCAAGACGCCGCAGAGCATAGAGCAGAGGATCGCATTATTGCTGAAATCACTTAAAGCGGTGGAATGATATAGAAAATATCTATAATACGTCTTGAGTTCATTGGCGGAAATAATTTGTTATTGTACATAGAACGAATTAAGATTAATTGAGGCCGAATTGTCCGGCCTCAATCATTTTATATGGAAATTATAAGTATATGGAGGAATCGTTATGGCTGAAAAGAAAAATGATAAGTTGCTCATTATCATTGCAGGTCTCATTATCGGCGTCATTGCTGCCGGACTAGCATACCTCGGGAACCCTAAGAACATGGGATTCTGCATCGCATGCTTCCTGCGTGATACAGTAGGCGGACTCGGACTTCACAGGGCACCTGTTGTACAGTACATCAGACCTGAGATCGTCGGAATCGTGATCGGAGCTTTCGCTGCAGCATTTGTTAAGAAGGAGTTCAGCTCCAAGGGCGGCAGCGCACCTATGACAAGATTCGTTCTCGGATTCTTTGCTATGGTTGGCTGTCTTATGTTCCTGGGCTGCCCGTTCAGAATGATCCTGAGACTGGCAGGCGGAGATCTGAACGCACTGCTCGGACTTGTTGGATTCGCTGCAGGTATCCTCTGCGGTATCTTCTTCCTCAAGAGCGGATACTCTCTCAAGAGAACTTATGCGCTGACAGCAGGTGAAGGTTACTGGCTCCCTATCGTAGAAGTAGTCATCTTCGTTCTGCTTCTCGCTAAGCCGGCATTCCTGTTCTTCTCCGAGGAAGGTCCTGGATCAATGCACGCTGCAGTAGGATTCGCACTTTGTGCAGGACTCGTAGTAGGTGTTCTCGCTCAGAGAACAAGACTGTGCATGGTCGGCGGAATGAGAGACCTGGTACTCTTCAAAGAAACAAGACTTCTCTGGGGATTCATCGCTATCCTCGTTGCTGCTCTGGTAACAAACCTGGTACTCGGCGGATTCAAGCTCGGATTTGCTGAGCAGCCTGTAGCTCACATGGATGGACTCTGGAACGCTCTCGGAATGCTGCTCGTCGGATATGCATGCGTACTGCTCGGCGGATGCCCTCTGAGACAGCTCGTTATGTCCGGTGAAGGAAATGCAGACAGTGCAGTTACAGTACTCGGCCTCATGGTAGGCGCTGCATTCTGCCACAATTTCGGACTCGCTTCCAGCGGTGAAGGCCCGACAGCTAACGGCAAGATCGCAGTTATCATCGGAATCATCGTTGTTACTCTGATCGGTGTTGTAAACACATACGTAAAGGCAGAGGCAGCCAAAGAAGCTGCATAGACGGAGGTATAATATGGTCGATGCAAGAGGACTTTCGTGTCCAATGCCGGTTATCATGACTCAGAAGGCTATGAAGAGCAAGGAAGACTACTACGAAGTGCTCGTAGACAGCAAGACACCTTGCGAGAACGTCACACGTTTTGCCCAGAGTCAGGGATACAAAGTAGACGTTGAGGAGAAGGGCGGAGAGTTCCTGCTCAAGATCTCCAGATAATCAGCATCAGAAGAACCTCAGAAACAGACTCCCGGACTTCGGCCCGGGAGTTTTTCGTGATCCTGTGTACGGACAAAGATAATGGACTTATTACATGACCTTGTGATACAATACCACGAATAACGGCAATTATCAGATAAGAGGAAGATATGACTACATATATAGCGACATTTTTCATGCATTTCGGTTCGATAAGATACGAGAGATTATGCAGATCGCACGGCTATCAGGCGAGGACCATGCCGGTGCCGCGCAATCTCAGCTCGAGCTGTGGAACATGTGTCAAGTACACTGCGCCGGAACCGCTGTACGATCCTGACCACGATGAAATGGAGAAGATGGTCATATGCAATGATGACGGCAGCTATACACAGATATATCAGGCAGAAGGTCTGTAAACAGGGACAGAGGACCGGGAGGTATTTTATGGGTGTCAAAGTAATCAAATTCGGTGGATCATCAGTTGCGGACGCGAACCAGCTGAGGAAGATCAGATCGATCATCGAAGCGGATCCTGAGAGACGTTACATCGTAGTTTCGGCTCCGGGCAAGAGATACAAGAACGACAGTAAAGTCACAGATATGCTGATCATGCTCAACGCTCAGGCTACAAGCAATATTCCTTATGATCAGCTGTTTGACGCAGTCAAAGAGAGATATACATCTATCGCAGAAGGCCTCGGCCTTGAAACAGGACTTGAGGAATGGTTCGGTGAGATCAGGGAGAATCTTGAGAAGGGATGCTCTGAGGCGTATATCGTCAGCCGCGGAGAATATCTGTCAGCAAGACTGATCGCGGCGTATCTGGGATATGACTTCATCGATACAAGAGAACTGGTGCTGTTCAATTCCAAAGGCAGACTGATGGTCGAGGAGACCAATGAGGCACTCAAAGAGGAACTCAGCAAGCACGAAAGAGCAGTGATTCCGGGATTCTACGGCGGATATGCAGGAACTGATGAAGTATGTCTGCTGTCCAGAGGCGGATCTGATGTAACAGGTTCCCTGGTAGCCCGTGCAGCAGAAGCATCGATGTATGAGAACTGGACGGATGTTTCCGGAATGCTGATGGCTGATCCGAGAGTCGTCAGCACGCCGCTTCCTATCAAATATATCTCATATGTCGAGCTCCGTGAGCTTTCCTATATGGGTGCGAGCGTTCTTCATGAGGATGCTGTTTTCCCGGCAAGGATGGCAGGGATACCGATCAACATCAGGAACACCAATGCACCGGATGATCCAGGAACGGTAATATCCAGCGATGGAGGACCGGACGGAGACACTATCATCAGCGGTATCGCGGGAAAGCCTGATTTCACTGTAATATCCATATACAAGAATATGATGAACAAGGAGATCGGTTTTGTCCGCAGGGCCCTTGCGATCATTGAGGATCAGGGAATCAACTTCGATCATATCCCGACAGGCATAGATTCGCTGTCCATGGTTATTGAGAGCAGCGAGCTCGAGGATAAGCTGGATGATATCCTGGATGCATTCAGGCTGCAGCTCAAACCTGATGATATCTACGTTGAAGACAACATCGCACTGGTCGCAGTAGTCGGACGCAGAATGCACAGGTCAGTCGGTGTATCCGCCAGAATCTGTTCCGCTCTGGCGACGAATGGGATCAACATCAGGATGCTCAACCAGGGTACCAACGAGATCAATGTCATCGTTGGCGTTGAGGCTAAGGACTATGAAGAGGCAGTTCGTGTATTATATTCAGAGTTTGTGCACTAACTGTTGACAATTACGCAGAATAATATTAAAATTCGACCAATCGAGATAGAGGACGCATCCAGTCATCAGTAGCTGCTGCAGAGCTGTGCAGAGCGCAGCAGGCGAAAGGGGCAGATGCCGAAGTGAGGAAGGACTGCATCTCCGACCGATCTGGGCGGACGGAATAAGATCCGTACGACTGTCGCGACAACGCGGAGAGCTATCCTTGATGAGAACCATTTTTTGGTGAGTCATGTCAAGCAGCTGATCCCGTGTCGGCTGCTTTTTCTTTATATCAGTGTTGCAAGGAGGATAGAAATGGCAAAGACCAACACACTTTTTGAGGGAGTCGCAACAGCTCTGATCACTCCGATGACAGAGAACGGTGTTAATTATGAACAGTTCGGAAGACTGATCGACTGGCAGATCGAGCAGGGCATAGATGCTCTGGTCATCGCCGGCACAACAGGCGAAGGTTCGACCCTTACAGACGAGGAACACAAGGCGTGTATCAGTTTTGCGGTGGAGAGAGTCGATCACCGCGTTCCGGTGATCGCCGGCACAGGCAGCAACCATACCGAATACGGCAAACAGCTGACCAAGTACGCGAGCGATGCCGGTGCTGATGCCTGCCTGATCGTTACTTCATATTACAACAAAGCTACCCAGAACGGCCTTGTAAAACTCTTCTCGGAGTACGCGAGCGTCAGCGATGTTCCGATCATCGCATATAATGTACCATCGAGGACCGGCCTTAATATCGAGCCGTCAACCTACGTCAAGCTCGCTCAGATCGACAAGGTCGCAGCGATCAAGGAGGCGAATTCCAACATCTCCAAGATCGTCGATACTTTCGCAGGAGTAGGAGATAAGATGGACATCTATTCCGGTAATGACGATCAGATCGTTCCGTTCCTCTCGATGGGAAGCAAGGGAGTCATATCAGTCCTTTCTAATGTGATCCCTGCTGAGACCAGAGAGATCTGCACCAGATTCTGGGCAGGAGATGTTGCCGGAGCAGCCGCTCTGCAGTGCAAATACAACGAACTCGTCAAGGCTCTCTTCTGTGAGGTCAACCCGATCCCGGTCAAGGAAGCTCTGGCTATGATGGGATACTGCGATCCGATCATCAGATCACCGCTCTACAGAATGGAAGAGGCTAATCTGGGAAGGCTGAGAACAGCAATGAAAGATCTTGGCATCATCGACTGATAATAGAATTGAGTAAGAGGAGTTCAGTATGATCAGAGTAATTATAAATGGAGCCAGTGGCGCTATGGGAACGATCCTGGCCGGAGTCATCGCGAAGACAGAGGACATGGAAGTGGTCGCCGGCGTAGCACTGGAGGGGGATTATTACCGCAGACTTGAGGAGTATCAGGGACCGGCGGATATCGTGATAGATTTCTCTCATCATAACGGGACCGTGGACCTGATGGACTACTGTGTATCACGCGGACTTCCTGCAGTGGTCTGCACGACCGGACAGACAGATGAAGAACTTGAGTATATCGCGAAAGCAGCGGAGACGATACCGGTCTTCAGATCTGCCAATATGTCGGTGGGAGTAGCGCTTACCGCGAAGCTGGTCAGGGAGGCTGCCGCCAAATTCGGACCATGTGATGTGGAGATCGTCGAGATCCACCACAACAGGAAGGTAGATGCACCGAGCGGTACTGCGATCATGCTGGCGGACGCTGTCCGTGAGGCCAGACCGGAACTGCATTACAACCTTGGACGCAGCGGGATGGCAAAGCGCCAGCCTGATGAGATCGGCATCAGTGCTGTCAGAATGGGGAATATCGTAGGAACGCATGAAGTCATGTTCGGCACGAATACTCAGACGATAACGATCACCCATCAGGCGCATGACAGGGCGCTGTTTGCAGATGGCGCGGTCACCGCGGCAAGATTCTTAACAGGCAAGCCGGCAGGGCTCTATAATATGGATGACCTGCTGGCAGACTGATATAACAAGTTGTTTAAGGGACAGAGATAGTGAAGGAGGATTACTCAGATGAGAATAGGTATCGTTGGGTACGGTAACATTGGCAGAGGGGTAGAGAGTGCAGTCACCGCAGCTCCGGATATGGAACTCGCCGCAGTATTCACTCGCAGGGACCCTGCTTCAGTCAGCACCGCAACGGGGGTTCCGGTGCTCGCGTTTGACGCAATTGCGGAGATGAAGGATGATATCGATGTGCTGATCATTTGCGGGGGGAGTGCAACTGATCTGCCATGGATGACACCGCAGCTTGCAGGAATGTGCAATGTTATTGACAGTTTTGACACTCACGCCAGAATACCGGAGCACTATGCTAACGTAGATGCGGCAGCCAAGGCATCCGGCAAGATCGGCATTATTTCCTGCGGATGGGATCCGGGTTATTTCTCACTGGCAAGGATCTATGCTGATGCAGCACTGCCTGATGGTGACAGTTATACTTTCTGGGGACGCGGCGTCAGTCAGGGACATTCTGATGCTATAAGGCGCATTGATGGTGTCGCTGATGCCAGACAGTACACAGTGCCTGTTCAGGAGGCTGTCGACAAAGTTAGGAATAATGAGCACCCGGTGTTCACGACACGCGAGATGCATCTCCGCGAGTGCTATGTAGTGGCAGAGGACGGAGCTGACAGAGACGCGATCGAACAGGCGATCAAGACTATGCCAAATTATTTTGATGAATACGATACTACCGTGACTTTCGTCACCCAGGAAGAGCTCAACCGCGATCACAGCGGTCTTCCGCACGGCGGCAGCGTCATCAGGAGCGGATGTACCGGCAATGACAAGGAATTCAATAACACCATCGAATTCAAGCTTGACCTTGACTCGAATCCGTTCTTTACGGGCAGCATCCTGACCGCGGCTGCAAGAGCTGCATACAGGATGAATGCAGAGGGGCAGAGCGGAGCAAGAGCGATGTTCGATATTCCGCCGGCATATCTGTCAACGCATGACCGTGATGAACTGCTGGCACATATGCTGTAACACAGGAAGTAGGAGGACCACTGAAAATGCTCTATGATCACCTGTCGATAAACACACAGGGGCATCTGACGATCGGAGGTATCGATACCTCTGAACTGGCTGCAGAGTACGGCACACCTCTGTATGTCATTGACGAGGATGTCATAAGAAAGAACTGCAGGACCTATACGCAGGCCATGCGGAAGTATTTCGGTGAAGATTCCGCTCCGCTGTACGCGAGCAAAGCGCTTTGCTTCAAGGGCATCTATCCTGTCGTGGAATCTGAAGGGATGTGTGTGGATGTCGTATCTCCGGGAGAGATCTATACCGCTCTTGCTGCGGGATTCCCTCCGGAGAAGATGTTCTTCCACGGAACCAACAAGACAGACGCAGATATCGGATACGGGGTCGAAGCAGGCATAGGATATTTTGTCGTTGACAATTTCAATGAGCTGAGAACTCTGGACCGTATCGCAGGAAGTAAGGGAGTATGTCAGACTGTGCTCCTGAGGCTGACCGTAGGACTGGATCCTCACACGCTCGAGGCGATCAATACCGGAAGAGTCGATTCACAGTTCGGTGTTCCGATCGACACAGGTCAGGCAGATGACTTTGTCAGAGAGGCGCTTGCGTGCCGCAATATCAGAGTCGCGGGATTCCACAGTCATGTGGGATCGCAGATATTCGAAAGCGATTCTTTTGTCAGGCAGATAGAGATCCTCACGAGATTTGCCGCTCATATTGAGAGTGAGACTGGGCACCATACCGGGATCCTCAATATTGGCGGAGGATTCGGTGTGAGATATACGGATCGGGATCCGCTGCAGGATATCTCCGGACGGATCAGCGAGATCGCGGATCGTCTTGATCGCTGCTGCGCTGAGTTTGGCATTGAGAAGCCGGTGATCTACATGGAGCCGGGGCGCAGCATCGTTGCTGACGCAGGAATCACTCTCTATACTGCCGGAGGAGTCAAGGAGATCCCTGGATACCGCAACTATGTCACCATAGACGGAGGTATGACGGACAATCCGAGATTTGCGCTCTACAGATCCGAATACACAGTCCTGAACGCGAGCAGAATGAAAGAGCCGGCAGACTATGAATGCACAGTTGCCGGCAGATGCTGCGAGAGCGGTGACAGGATCGCGGAGAACGTTCTGATCGCCAGACCGGAGAGAGGAGACCTGATAGCGGTCCTGACCACCGGTGCGTACAACTATTCCATGGCTTCTAACTACAACAGAGTTCCGAGGCCTGCAATGGTCATGATCAGCGGAGGGGCAGCAAGACTTGTGGTCAGGCGGGAGTCCTTCGAGGATCTGATCCGTAATGAGATCTGACGCGATCCTGATAATATATTTCTGATTCTTTTCTAAATCATTTCTTAAATACTGACTATTTCGAGATCCGGGCAGCTTTCGAGCGCGGACTTCGGACCGATGACACATATGCTGCCGTCAGCCGCAAGTCCCTTGAAGGCATCACGCCAGGATCTCAGTTCGTTTGCGGTGGTTTCGAGGATCTCTCTGCGTACTCTGATGCGGTCCTCGTCTGTGAACCCTGACAGCCAGAAATCATCGGCTGAGCGTCCCTTGGCTCCCGGTGTAATGAGTGGCTCCGTAGAAGCGACTGTCGAGATGATAAAGCCGTCAAGCGCTGCATCCTCTGAGTCCGCGAATGCGGTGAGGAAATCAGGGATCGTGCTGTAAACGTCAAGTGATCTCGCAGGGCTCGGGTCCCGGTAGGAATAGCAGTACAAACTTCCGGTCCTTCCTGCAGATACGGAGGCGCCATATGCGCCGCCTTTCACACGGATCTCATTCCAGAGGTGCGAAAGCGACAGAATGTTGGCAGCGACCGATATGCTTCCGCGTGGACGTACACCCATCGCTGAGAGGTCGTATGTCTGGATCGCATGTGAAACGGATGCCGGTACAACGATACCCATTCTGTGAGGAAGCGTTGACGTGTATGATGCAGCGGCCGGTCTCTGCTCGCCTGCCGCGAACATCCCGATAAATCTGCTGATATCCACAGGCTCAGATGCTGTAACACTGATCACAGCGCCGGTGCGTACAACAGAGCGTGCGATAAGATCCTGTGCGAAACCTGTAAATCTATCGATCCTGCTGTCGAAGTCTTCGTTCATTCCATGCATGAACTGGTTGAATGTATAACCGTTCGCAGCCTCTGCCGCAGCATCTCTTGCAGAATAGTGAGATCTTGCAGCGTAGAGCGCGAATTTGTGGCCCGAAGTGATCGCGGCGCGTTTGCAGTCCTCGTCGATCTGAGTCACCAGTTCCTTCATGAGCGGTTTATCATCAAACTTAGTGCGCGTAAGGATCTCTATGATCAGATCCTCAGCCTTGTCGATGTTATCTCTGAGGACCGCGGCTCTCGCTCTCAGACAAGGAGTGCATGATGCATTGTCGTTATCGCGTGCGAGGATATCCAGACCGAACGAGAGTGTCCCGATATACGTCCTGATCTCATTCTGCAGTGCGGTCAGACTGTAATTTTCAGTCGGAAGGTCATTATAGAACTCTGAGATCAGCGCTGCCGCAGGAATATCCTCCAGGCTGAGATCCGTCACCGGGAAATACGCATTGAGATATACGATCCCGTTCGTGGTGACAGGGTGGTACAGAGTCCGTACTCCATCTATATACTGTTCATCCGTTCCGATCAGTTCAGGCGTACGGTTAACGTCTTTGAGGTCGAGCTGAGGGATCGATGCCAGAGCTTCATCACTGTCAGGGGTTTCCTGCCAGCTGAGAAGCTTTGCGTTCAGATCTTCGAGATCATGCAGAGCCTGCTCATCCATAGCGGAAACGATACTGTCGACCCTTGCTGTCTCTGCAGCGGCCTTCTCTTCGCCAAGTGTGACTGAAGGGAGGACTGTGATCCTGGAGAAGCTTTTCTTATCTGTCATGTATTCAGCTGCGATCTGCGCAGCCTCCCCCGAAGCTACGAGAGCGCGAAGATTGGCGATTGCTTCGTTGCTCCTGAGATACAGCACCGGATCGCCGCCATACAGCCAGGAATTGAGTGCAGAGATAGCGCGGTAGAGCCCCTGCGGCTCCGGATACTGACGGAATCTGAAGTCCAGCTGATTGACCGAAGCCAGAAGATCCTTCTCAGGAATGCCTTCGTCCAGGACCTTGCGTGTTGTTTCCGTTACGATATCTATGAGACGGTCCGCATTATCCGGATCTGCTCCGCGGAACATGATGACCAGATAAGGCTGGGCAAGACCGTCAGATATATAGACTTCCATGTCTTCGGCAAGGCCGGAGGACAGGACCGCTCTCTTGAGCGGCGACTCGTTCGAGTCGGCAAGCTGCTCGGTCATGACACTGAGGGCGAGCAGCTTGTCCCTGTCCTCCCAAGTGCCGATGATCCTGCCGAACATCACGACCGGTTTGCCGTTATCATCACTGACTTCATAGCTGCAGGTGGCCTCAGCAGTACGCGGCTCCTGCATCACGATCTCCGGTACATACTCGAGTCTGTCATATCCGGACAGATAAGAATCGATCTTCTCGAGTGTAGCTTCCAGCGGTATATTGCCGTCCAGGTAGAAGTACGAATTGGACGGATGGTAATATTTCTTGTATCTTGCAATGAAATCATCATAAGTCAGGTCAGGGATCGCCTCCGGATCTCCGCCTGAATTATGCCCGTAGCAAGTATCCGGGAAGAGGAGCTTGCACATATTCCTCTCGGCGATCTGATCCACATCAGACATCGCGCCTTTCATCTCATTGAAAACGACGCCCTTGTAAACAGGCTTGTCCCCGGCAGTGTCTATATGCCAGCCTTCCTGATAGAAGATGTTAGGGTCGTGCAGAATATTAGGGCGGAACACTGCGTCAAGATAAACTCCCATGAGATTGAGATAATCCTGTTCCATGCGGCTGGATACCGGATATAGAGTTTTGTCCGGGAAAGTCATCGCGTTGAGGAACGTGTTCATCGAAGTCTTGAGCAGCTCGACGAAAGGCTCTCTGACCGGATAGTTCTCAGATCCGCACAGAACAGAATGCTCCAGGATATGGAATACACCGGTGCTGTCTTCCGGCAGAGTCCTGAAGCCGACAGAGAAGAGCTTGTTCTCCTCTGAGCTCTTCGCCCATACCAGACCGGCGCCGGTCCTGTCATGAGTCATTTCGATCAGCTGTCCGCCGAACTCTTCGACATCTCTGATCCTTGTAACAGTAAAGCCGTATAATCTGTCATTTATATTCAAAGACATATCGATACCCCTTATAATTTCTCAAAGTCGATTGATATTATATCAT
The DNA here is from genome assembly GCA_017434025.1 of Mogibacterium sp. Taxonomy (GTDB): domain Bacteria; phylum Bacillota; class Clostridia; order Peptostreptococcales; family Anaerovoracaceae; genus Crickella. Next base: position 58,869 of record JAFRGC010000041.1, read on the forward strand.
AATACTGTAAAGTTTTTTACCAATCAGTGTTGTGTTATAATGAACTCAAATATGCATTATACAGATCCTCAGTGATCCTGATGTGAAGAGCTTAATACTGTGAACCGCGAAAGGAGCGTTCCACATGATTGACAATGGATATATTTATTTTGCAAGGAAAGGCGCCGGTGAAGGTCTTGGAGATAAGATCTGCATGCGTCCTGACAAAGCCAACAGGCATGGCTTCATCTGCGGTGCGACAGGTACCGGCAAGTCGGTAACGCTCAAGGTGCTGGCAGAGAGTTTTTCACAGATAGGCGTTCCGGTATTCATGTCCGATGTCAAGGGCGATATGGCCGGAATAGCGGTTCCGGGCACTGACAGCGAAGGTATGCAGAAGAGACTTGACCGCTTCAGTATCCGGGATCAGTTCCAATACGAAGGATATCCGGTATCGATCTTCGACATCTACAACGAGAAGGGCACGCCGCTCCGCACGACAGTTTCCGAGATGGGGCCGCAGCTGTTCTCGCAGGTGCTGGATCTCAACGACACACAGTCTGAGCTGATGCAGGTCATATTCAAGATCGCTGATGATCTGGGACTGATCCTCACAGATACCAAAGACATGAAGGCGATGCTGCAGTATGCTGCCGACCACTCCAACGACTTCAAGATGGATTACGGCAACATCCCTCAGCAGTCCGCATCTACGATCATCCGTGCGATCGTCGCGCTGGAAGCAGAAGGCGCTGACAAGTTCTTCGGCGAACCGGCGATAGACATCAGGGATTTCTTCCTGACCGCACCGGACGGCAGAGGCATCATCAACATCCTCGATGCGGAGACACTGATCAACAAGCCGAGACTGTATTCAGCATTCATGCTGTATCTGCTGTCTGAACTCTTCGAGATCCTTCCGGAAGTCGGAGATCCTGAGAAACCTAAGATCGTGTTCTTCTTCGATGAGGCGCACCTCCTGTTCAGGAACGCGTCGAAGAGCCTGCTGGAGAAGATCGAGCAGGTCGTCAAGCTGATCCGGTCCAAGGGCGTATCGATCTTCTTCGTCACACAGAGCCCGGGAGACATTCCGAATGCTGTAATGAGCCAGCTCGGCAACAAGATCGAGCACGGCCTGCACGCATATACACCGGCAGAGCAGAGAGTAGTCAAAGCAGCTGCAGATTCGTTCAGGACGAATCCTGAATTCGATACCGAAGAACTCCTGCTGAGACTCGGTACCGGCGAAGCGGTCGTATCGACACTCGATGAGAAAGGCGCGCCTTCTGTAGCGGAGCATGCGTATATTCTCCCGCCTGAGAGCCGCATGGGAGCCCTCACGGATGAGGAGAGAGAAGAGATCGTACGCACCTCCATACTCAACAGCAAGTACGAATTCATGGTCGACAATGTCTCTGCGTATGAGGTGATCACCGGCCGGACCACGGCAGCTCCACAGGGAGTCAGCGCCGGTGGCGGGTACACATACAGCGCGGATTTCAACACACCGGTGCAGCCGGCACAGGCAGAGGAGCAGGAGATCACCTTCGACATGACACCTGTTCAGCAGGAGCAGCCTGCACAGAAGAAGGTCAAAGCAGAGCCGGCATCCGCACGTGAGGTCAGCGAGGATTCCGGACGCTCGATCGGTGATCTGGCAGACAGCTTCCTCGGGAAGAGCGGCACTCGTCAGGTCATGAGATCGACGGGAGGTTCCATAGGCCGTGAGATAGGCAAGACCGTAGGAGAGGCAGTGTTCGGCAAGAAGGGCAGGACCATCGGCGGCAACATCGGATCTGCGATCGGACGCAATCTGTTCGGAACACTCAGCAAGAAATAAAGCGAATACGGATAACGATCATACGACGAAAACGGCTGGGGATACAGCCGTTTTGCTTAAGGAATACAATTGAAAGGGAAGCCATGGCACTGACTAAGGAAGATGTCATCAGACTGCTTGATGACAAGAAGATCAAATACGAGATAGCAGAGCACAAGCCTGTCTATACGATTGACGAGATGCTCGAGTGCAACCTGCCGCATCCGCAGCAGATCGCGAAGAATCTGTTCATCCGGGATGACAAGAAGCGCAAATACTATCTTATAACATGTCTCGAGGATAAGAAGGTCAATCTCAAGGAATTCAGGAAGGAGCACGACACCCGTCCGCTCACGTTCGCGTCGGAAGATGATCTCATGGCCAAAATGGGTCTGTACCGCGGGGCTGTAACGCCTTTCGGCATTCTCAACAATGAGGAGAAGGATGTGGTCGTCTTCATCGATAAAGATTACGAGAATAAGCTCATGGGCATCCACCCTTGTGACAATACGGCGACTGTATACGTCAACACTCGTGATGTCGCCAAACTGCTCAAAGAGCATGGCAACGAGATACACTTCATCAAGATGTAGGGCGCAGGAGGAAGGTTCATGACAGGTGTGATCAGCAGCGATCAGCCGGCGGTCAGGCGCAGAAGTCCCCTTCAGGCAGAGATACGTCTGATGCCGGGGACGCCGTTCTATGAACGGCAGAGAGATATGGATGAGTTTCTGTTGGCGCAGGACCCGGACAGCATGCTGTACAATTTCCGCAAGGCTGCAGGCCTGCCGACTCTCGGCGCTGCGCCGATGACAGGCTGGGATGCCGACGAATGCAAACTCAAAGGGCATACGACAGGCCACTATATGTCAGGGCTTGCGCTGGCATACGCATCGACGGGAGACGAGAGATTTCGCAGCAAACTGGAATATATCGTCGGAGGACTTCGCGAGTGCCGCGACGCTTTCGCAGCGTCAGGGAGAACGGCTCCGGGATTTGTCAGTGCTTATGATGAGGAACAGTTTGATCTGCTGGAGCAGTTCACGAAATATCCGGAGATCTGGGCGCCGTATTATACGCTGGACAAGATCATGGCCGGACTGCTCGACGCGTACGAGCTCGCGGGCATTGAGCAGGCGATGGACATCCTGAAACCACTCGGAGACTGGGTGTGGAACAGGCTCTCAAGACTTGATGATGAGGTCCGCAGCAGGATGTGGGCTATGTATATCGCAGGTGAGTACGGAGCCATGATCGGCACGATGGTCAGGCTGTACCGGCATACAGGGGATCCACATCATCTTGCCGCGGCAAAGCTTTTCGATAATCCGGCACTGTTCGAGCAGATGGCAGCAGGCCGCGACGAACTCGATACGATGCACGCAAATCAACATATCCCGCAGATCATCGGCGCGCTCGAACTCTACCGTGAGACCGGTGATGTGCGGTATTACAACATAGCTGAGAACTTCGAGTGTATCGTCACCGGACATCACTGCTATGCGAATGGCGGGACAGGTGAGCAGGAGAGATTCCATGAGGCAGACCGCGAGATCGGGTATCTTACAGATAAGACTGCAGAGAGCTGCGCGAGCTATAACATGCTGAGGCTGACTTCAGCCCTTGCCGGTTACGCGGAGGATAACAGACTGAGCCAGCTGATGGACTATTACGAGAATACGCTGTTCAACCATATCCTGATGTCCTTCAGCCATCACCCTGACGGAGGGACGACATACTTCCTTCCGCTGGCGTCGGGAAGCACCAAATATTATGAGCGTGACGAGAACAGCTGCTGCCATGGCACCGGTATGGAGACCCGATACAGGTTCATGACGCAGATCTGCTCGTATGAAGACCCTGCAGATGACGGCACTCCGGGAATGCTTCTTGTCAATTTGCCGGTTTCCTGCAGACTGAACGGCGATGAGCAGATCACCGTTTCGTTTACTGAAGATGGGAAATTGACGGTAAGAGCAGACTGCGATATGAAGCGAAAACTCGCTGTCCGCGTGCCTGCATGGTGCCGTGACCGATTCCCGCAGGCTGTGAATGGTTATCTGCAGTATGACACGAGGCTCCGGGCAGGGGAATCAGTCACTCTGGAACTGCCGATGGAAGTCCGGCAGGTCCCGGTCGAGTCAGACCAGACTTATTCCTGTCTCGCATGGGGACCTTATCTGCTGGCGGCTGTCACATCCGGAGGAGAGTTCATAAGTGCGCCGGATCCTGATGAACTGAGAGAGGTCCCGGACAAACCGGGTGAGTTCACAGCAGGCGATAACGCTTTCAGACCGCTGTACCGCATCGATGAAGAGGCGTATCATATCTATATGAAGGCGTGTCAGCAATGATCGGGGAAGAATAGTTTTGCACGTTAATTGTATACAATTATACAAATTGAACCTGCAATATAGACAAAACTGCCAGGTGTTTGCTAAAATATCTGCATACATGAAGGCAGTTTTTCGTTAAATATAACAAAAATGCAGATTCATCTAAGGTATTAAGAAAATGTAAGGAGAAACAGGTATGAGTACATTCGTAGGTTTCATGAACAACATTTTGTATAAGCCGTACATCGTACCCCTGTTCCTGATCGCAGTAGGCATCTACTTTACTATCCGGACCAAGGCCGTACAGATCAGGATGTTCGGTGAGATGTTCAGGGTAGTTTCAGAGAAACCAGAAGACGAGAGAGGGATCTCATCCTTCGGTGCTCTGATGGTATCTACCGCTTCCAGAGTAGGCACAGGAAATATCATCGGCGTATGTACCGCTATCGTACTTGGTGGTCCCGGAGCTATTTTCTGGATGTGGATCACAGCGATCTTCGGCGGTGCTAACGCATTTATTGAGTCTACACTCGCACAGATCTATAAGAAGAAGGCGGACGACGGCACATATTACGGCGGTCCATCCTACTACATGCAGACCGGACTTGGTCAGAGATGGCTCGGAGTACTCTTCTCCATCCTGATCATCTTTACATATGCTGTAGGATATAACATGCTCGCAGCGTACAACCTGCAGTCGACATTCGCTACATTCAGCTTCTACAATGAGAAAACGCCGGCGATCATCGGCATCATCCTCGCAGCGCTTTTCGCTGCCATCATCATCGGCGGAGCTAAGAGGCTGACTGACGTAACGGGATTGCTCGTTCCTGTCATGGGTGTCATCTACGTTGCGATGTCGATCGTAGTTCTTGTCATGAACGCTAAGAATTTCGGCACCATGTTCAACCTGATCTTCAGCACAGCGTTCGACTTCCAGGCGATCTTCGGAGGATTTACAGGATCCGTTATCATGTGGGGTCTCAAGAGAGGTCTGTATTCCAACGAAGCAGGTATGGGTTCTGCTCCAAACGCTGCTGCTAAGGCTGACGTTTCGCATCCTGTCAAGCAGGGACTTGTTCAGACACTTTCCGTATTTATTGACACACTGCTGATCTGCTCGGCAACAGCATTTATGTGCCTCTCGACTGTATCGGTAGATCCTGCGTCATTCGTAGTAGACGGCAGCGCAGATGCTGCAGGATATGTTCAGACATGTCTGCATACCGTACTCGGCGGATTCGGACCGATCTTCATCGCGATCTCCATGTCACTGTTCGCGTTCACGACACTGATCGGCAACTATTCATACTGCGAAGGATGTTTTGCATTCATCCTCAAGAGAGATATGACCAAGACAGAAGCTCTGATCTTCAGGATCATCGCTACGATACTCGTATTCCTCGGTGCTATCTCTTCGGCAGGACTCGTATGGGATACCGCTGATATGTTCCAGGGACTCATGGTAGTCACCAATATCCCGACTATCGTGATCCTCGGAGGAGTCGCTGTCAAGAGTCTCCAGGATTACACAGACCAGAAGGCAGCAGGCAAGGCACCTGTTTTCAAGGCAAATGCTGTCGGAGTGGATGATGATAAGGCAGAGTGCTGGAAATAAGATACCGGCGCTGAAATGTTACGAAAATGCAGAGAGCGGCAGAGTGATCTGCCGCTTTTTCATGTTTTTCTGTCTATGCATCATCCTACGTATATCAAATGAACACAGACCAGTTACACTTTGTGATACAATAACTATGTATGAGCAAAAAAATATTTATTGACGGGCTTGAGGTCCTCGTGACCAGGAAGCGTATCAAGAGAATGAATATGCGGGTCAGAGATCCGGAAGGCGACATCACGATCAGTGTGCCGTATTTCACTTCTGACAGAGACATCATCGCTTTCGTCAGGAGCAAACGCGACTGGATCGACCGTGCGGTCAGCAGGGTCAAGGCTAGAGCAGCTTCGCATCCGGAGCCGGTATCCCGCGAGGAGAAAGAGGCACGCCGTGCGGACCTCAAAAGAAGGATCGCGGAACGGCTGCCGGAGATCGAACGACGCACCGGCCTCAGATGTAACGGATGGACTGTGCGGGACATGCACACCAGATGGGGGAGCTGCAACACTCGCACACATCATGTCAACTTCAGCCTGATGCTGGCGACGCGTTCGGACATTGAACTCGATTATGTAATACTGCATGAGCTGGTGCATACTGTGGTTCCGGGACATGGAGCTGATTTCTATGCACTGATGGATCGGTTCATGCCGGGGTGGAAGAAGGTCCGGAAGGATCTCAAATACTGAACTTATGGACTGGAATACTATTCTGCATTTCATATTGCCGCCTGTCGTAGGGGCGGTCATAGGGTACTTCACCAATCTCATCGCTGTGAAGATGCTCTTTTTTCCTCACGAAGAGAAGCGGATCTTCGGCCATCGCGTCCCATTCACTCCGGGTGCGATCCCTAAGGGCAAAGCCCGGCTGGCAAAATCAGCCGGTAAGATCGTGCAGAACGAACTGTTTACGCGGGAGGATATCTCGAGCAAACTCCTGACGGAAGAGGTCGAGCAGCCTCTGATCGACAGGGCGATGGGGATCCTCGATGAGAACATCCGGGATACTGGCGCGATCCTGACCGGGAGTGCCGCAAAATATGACAAACTCGAGGAGAGCTTTACAGAACTCCTGACCTTCAAGATCGCGCAGGCTATCAGGATGATGGACATCCCGGCTGTAATACGGGAAGAAGGCGGCAGGATGATCCATGAACAGATACAGGATTCCAGGCTGCTGCGCCTGGTCGTATCCGATCACATCGTGGACAGAGTCATGACTACGGTCGGGGAGAAGATGGAAGAATTCATCGATGCCCGCGGTACAGAGATGATCAATGAGATCACCACGAGCAGGATCCACGATCTCGGCGACAGAACACCTCTGCATGTACTCGAACAGGCCGGATATGATCCTGAATTCGTAAGGCGCAAAATGACCGAGGCTTACCGTGAGTCTGTCGTCAATGCGGTCAACTCTGCACTGAGGCGGATCGATGTGGCATCTGTCGTTGAAGACAAGATCAACTCGATGTCGGTAGAGGACCTTGAGAAGGGTGTCCTGCTGGTCATGAAGAATGAACTCGATATGATCGTCAGCCTGGGTGCTCTGATAGGGCTCGTCATAGGCTGCATCAATATTTTCGTATAAGGTGAACGTTTATGGACAGAGAATCTCAGATACAGACAGAATTCATCGAGAAATATGGATCTGTAATAGACGAAGACATGATGGAGAAGCTGGCGGAAGCAGCGCAGCACAGGAAGGATGGCGACTATGTCGTATTCGAGAATGTGCGCAAAGTCTATCATGTCGGAGAAGTCGATATAGAGGCGCTGGCCGATGCTACTTTTGGCGTGAACAAAGGCGAGCTTGCTGTCGTGGTAGGAGAGTCCGGAGCGGGCAAAACGACACTGCTCAATATTCTGGGAGGCATGGATACTCTGACAAGTGGGCGTGTCATCCTGGACGGGAAAGAGATCAGCAAGATGAGCATGCGCGAACTGACCGAATACAGGAGATATGACATCGGATTCGTGTTCCAGTTCTACAATCTGGTGCAGAACCTGACCGCGCTTGAAAATGTGTCGCTGGCAACCCAGATCTGCAAGAATCCGCTCGATCCGGCGGAAACGCTGAGAGCCGTCGGTCTCGGTGACAGGATGAACAACTTCCCGGGGCAGCTGTCCGGCGGAGAACAGCAGAGAGTCGCGATAGCGAGAGCGCTGGCAAAGAACCCTAAACTCCTGCTGTGCGATGAGCCGACCGGAGCACTTGACTACAATACCGGTAAGCAGATACTCCAGCTTCTGCAGGATCAGGCAAGGAATTCCGGGACTACTGTAATCATTATCACTCATAACAAAGCGATTACGCCTATGGCCGACAGAGTCATAAGCGTCAGGAGCGGCAGGGTGCAGGATGTTGTCGTCAACTCTTCACCGGTTCCAATCTCCGAGATAGAATGGTAACTGATGCTTAAGAAATCTACGCTTAGAGAAATAAGGACTTCGCTTGCGAGGTACCTGGCGATCTTCGCGATCGTCGCTCTTGGCGTAGGCTTTTTTTCGGGTCTCAAAGACTGCAAGCCTTCGATGGTCTACACGGCGTCGGAATACCTGGAGGAGCACAATTTCTACGATTATCAGATCGCTACATCATATGGTATCGACGATGAGAGCATAGAGATCGCACAGGCCTGGGACGGTGTGTCCGGAGCGGAGGGTTCTATACAGATCGATATCATCGCTGTTGCAGGAGACGGTGACGCGCAGGCGCTCAAAGCGATATCCCTGCCTCAGGAGATCAACACGCTCAAGGTCGTGGAGGGCAGACTGCCGGAGAGCGATGATGAGTGCGTCATCGATTCTTACAGCATCACTGACGCAGGGTATAAGGTCGGCGACAGGATCGTGATCAGCGATGAGAACGACAAAGATACACTGGAAAATTTCACGACAAGAGACTTTGAGGTAGTCGGACTGGTCAATACGCCGATCTATCTTGATTATCAGAGGGGATCCACTGACATCGGCAACGGAAGCCTGGACACCTTCTTCTTCGTGAGGAAGAGCGTCTTCGACATTGATTACTACACGAATCTCTATGTTACCCTGCAGGGCGACGAGGCGCCTTTCACTGACGAACTCGATGACAGGCTCGATGCTGAGGAAGACAGCATGGAAGACCTCGCGGATAAGATCAATGATGCAAGGCGCGAGACTGCCAGGAAGGATGCGCAGGAAGAACTCGATGAGAAGAAGCAGGAGTACGAGGAGAACCTGGCAAAATACGAAGACGAGAAGGCGAAAGCTGAGAAAGAGATCGATGACGCAGAGCGCAAGCTGAACAAAGGCGAGAAGAAGATCAAGTCCACAAGGAAGGACGTCAAGTCGACGATCAGCGACCTCAAGGGCAAGAAGACTGACCTGGAGGGCACGATAGCCGGACTCGATAAAACGATAAGTGAACTGAAGGGTAACAGAGATCAGCTCCAGGGAGGCATCGCTCAGGCAGAGGCCGGAAAGAACCAGATGGTGCAGGGCAAAGCCGGTCTGGAAGAGCAGCTCAAGGCAGTCAAGGCTGCAGCAGAGAATGATCCGGATAATGAACAGTACCCGGTCCAGATAGAGGAGCTGAGCAAGCAGATCGCTGGAATTGACGCACAGATCTCCGGCGTGGAGAATCAGATCGCTGATCTGAAGGGCAAACTCAGTCAGGTGGAAGGCGGCCTTGCTCAGGCGGAGTCCGGCAAGGCTGAAGCAGAGGCGGGTCTCAAGCAGATCAATGATGGTATAGATCAGGCCGAGGACGGTCTCAAGGAACTGGATAAGCAGGAAAAGAAGATCGATAAAGGCCGCAGGCAGCTGGCAGAGGAAGAAGAGAATGCTGACAGCGAATTCGATAAGGCGAAGAAAGAACTCGATGATGCCAAGGACAAACTGGACGAGGCTCAGGAGAAGATCGACGATATGGAGACCGGCAATGCGTATGCGTTCTCCAGAGCGGAAAACGCCGGATATTCGTCTTTCGACAGCAACTCGAGCATCGTGAGCAACATCGCCAAGATCTTTCCGGTGTTCTTCTTCCTGATCGCTGCACTGGTATGCATGACAACAATGACCAGAATGGTCGACGAGCAGAGGACGCAGATCGGTGTGCTCAAAGCCCTTGGATACAGCAACAGCGCTATTGTAGGCAAGTACATGTTCTATTCAGGCAGCGCCGCATTCCTCGGAGCTGTGCTGGGATTCTTCGTCGGATGCAAAGTATTCCCGATGGTGATCTGGCATGCGTACACCATGATGTATGACTTCAATCATGACGTTGAGTATATCATCGATCCGGTACTCGGACTTGTATCATTAGCTGCCGCGCTGCTTTGCTCGATGGGCGCGACCTGGGTCTCGATTTCGCAGGATTTCAAAGTTTCACCATCTGATCTCATCAGACCCAAGACACCACCTGCAGGCAAGAGGATCCTGATGGAGAGGATCACTCCTCTGTGGAACAGGATAAGCTTCCTGTACAAAGTGTCTATCAGGAATATTTTCCGAGACAAGAAGAGGTTCCTGATGATGGTCATCGGTGTCAGCGGATGTACGGCACTGCTCATCGCGGGAATGGGTATCCGTACGACGATCGCAAGAGTCGCGGATTATCAGTTCGGCGAGATATCTCTGTATGATTATGTGACGATCTTCAGCAAGAACATGAACGATGAAAGGCAGCAGGATTTTATCAGCTACATGGCGGATGGCAGTAATGTAACTGAGGATCAGATCCTCTTCCTGCATCAGGGAGAGGTCACAGTCAAGACTGCTGCCGGCAACTATGATGTTACCTGCACTGCAGCTGATCCTGAGAGGATAGGCAATTTCATCGACCTGCATTCAGGCGACACCCCGATCGAGTATCCGGGAGACGGTGAAGTCGTGATCGTGCGCAAACTCCATCATGATTTTGGCCTCGATGTCGGTGATGTGATCACGATCCGCGAAGGATACCGCGAGATGACAGCTACAGTCTCTGCAGTGAGCGATAACTACGTCCAGGACAGCATCTATATGACGCCGGAGACGTATGAGAAAGGATTTGGCAAGAAAGCAAATATCAAATCCGCACTGATCAGGATGGATGATGACGCGGAGGAGGCCATAATACGCGAGGCTTCGACGCGAACTGCGAATTACGAAGATACTGCCGCGGTATCACTCAATCTCGATGTCAGAGAGAACGTCGCAAGGATGATGGAGAGCCTTAACGACATCGTTTATGTCGTCATACTGTCCGCGGCACTGCTGGCGTTCATCGTCCTGTACAACCTGACGAATATCAATATCACTGAGAGGATCCGAGAGATCGCGACGATCAAAGTCCTGGGATTCCGGCAACTCGAGGTCTCACAGTATGTGTTCAGGGAAAACCTCTTCCTGACAGCGATAGCTGCGATAGTCGGTGTGCCGATGGGCAAATGGCTGCTCAAATTCGTAATAGATAATATCGTTGTCAAAATGATCTTCTTCGAGCCGAGGCTCACCAATCTTGACATAGTGATCGCGATCGTTCTCACGTTCGTTTTCGCGTTTATGGTGAATCTCGCGATGCAGAGGAGATTGCGCAACGTATCGATGACAGAGTCACTCAAATCTGTAGAATAGATATAAAATACAATATGGAGGTAAGGAAAAGATGAAAAAGTTTACTATCGAGATGGTCGACGGCGGAGTCATGAAGGGCGAACTCTACGAGGACATCGCACCTAAGACAGTAGCTAATTTCGAGAAACTCGCTAATGAAGGTTTCTATGACGGACTCATCTTCCACAGAGTCATTCCGGGATTCATGATCCAGGGCGGATGTCCAAACGGTACCGGTACAGGCGGTCCGGGATACACTATCCAGGGAGAATTCACAGCTAACGGATTCAGGAATGACCTCAAGCACGAGAGAGGAGTTCTCTCGATGGCAAGAGCGATGCATCCGGATTCGGCAGGATCACAGTTCTTCATCATGACGACGACATCGCCGCACCTTGACGGGCAGTACGCTTCTTTCGGCAAAGTCACGACAGGTATGGAGGTTGCTGACAGGATCGTCATGAGCAGACGCAACAGGATGGACAAGCCTCTCGTGGATCAGAAGATCAAGAGCATCAGAGTAGAAGACTGATCCATAAAAAATGATGAGACGGATGTGCTAAGTAGCGCACCGTCTCTTTTCTTGTCCCTTGATGCAAGGCCTGATATCATTTCATTTCACGAAGTGATGCACCAGAGCTTCGACTCGCCCTATGATACTGACAGGAAGGATATGTATATCGTCAGAACTGTAATATACCGGATGCTGCATATTGTCAGAAGACTGCAGGATCATGCCGCCTTCCTGAGTGAATATCATGCGGCAGACCATTTCATTTCCTATACGCAGTATAACGATATCTCCGCTGTTTGCCCGATCCTGAGCATGTATCACCATTCGGTCATCCCGCCTGATGCATGGGCTCATGCTGTCATCTATGGCAGGAAGAACGAAGAATTGCGTCCGCGGAGAAGCACCTCTGGATAGTTCTGTCCAGTCAAGAACTGTAGGTAACCGAGGTAAAGTGAGATCAGGATGAGCCCCACCCGCAGCATCATAAGCTGTTGCTTTGCCTGAGTCGCTGTAAGCCTGATGCAGATCTTTCCTGAAGTCCAGCATCAGTTCTTCAATTGAGATGCCAAGCAGCGCAGCTACTTTCTGCTGACTTCTGTGATTAGGAAAAATTCCTTTGTGGATCCATTTGGATATCTGTCCTCTGCTAAGGTCTGCAAGCGCTTCAAACCTCGAATGTGATACTCTGTGCTCTTTGCAGTAATACTCAATACGATCCAAAAAATTCAATGTAAACACCTCCTTTAAATGTGTAAAAGAAATAATTGGCGACTGAATTTTACACGGTATCAGGAGGCTTTCAATAAAAAATAATAGCAACAGTTGTTGCATGCGTGTATAATGAATTAGGTCGCGGCAGCTGCCGCGGGTTCGAGCAGTTCGGGTCCGATATCCTGCTCGTTAAATATCAAAACCAAAGGAGTTAATTAATATGGATCTTATCAGAAGAGAGCTGGACGATTACCGCATCCTGCTGCGGAACGTTCCATCGCTCGTCATTTCTTTGTTCATCATAAGTGTGATTATGATGAATCTGCTCGCAAACAAGGAACTTGTTACCTGGCGCTATCTTGCGCTGGACTGCGGATTTACCCTCAGCTGGATCAGTTTTCTGTGCATGGATATGATATGCAAGCGTTTTGGCGGCAAAGCGGCTGCTAAGATCGCTATTCTTGCGCTTGCGATCAATCTGTGTGTCTGCCTGATCTTCAAGCTCCTGTCTATGACGCCGGGAATGTGGGGCGAATACTATTCGACCGGCATGATCGAGGTCAACGATGCACTCAACGCTACATTCGGTGGCAGCTGGTATGTCGTTCTGGGCAGCAGTACCGCAATGCTGGTATCGGCAATCTGCAATTCGGTCATCAACCACGGGATCGCCAGAAGACTTAACTTCGGAGGATATAAGGCTTTTGCCATAAGGTCGTTCGTGTCGACAGGCCTGGCACAGTTTGTGGACAATCTGGTATTCGCAGTCATCGTATCCTATCACTTCTTCGGATGGACAGCGCTGCAGGTGCTGTTCTGTTCCGTGACAGGCGCGGCAGCAGAGCTCCTCTGCGAGGTCGTATTCAGTCCGTTCGGATACCGGGTAAGTCAGATGTGGGAAGCAGAGCATGTCGGTGAGCAGTATCTGAACTATGCTGCCGAAGGAGGGAAGTAGAAAGAAATGTTAGTATTGATAACAGGGACAGCCTCCGGAATAGGGAGGGCAACAGCAGAATACTTCCTGGACAGAGGACATGAAGTCCACGGGATAGACATACAGCGGGGTACGATCGTGAATGCCGCATATGTACATCATATAGCGGATGTGGCTGACAGGGAGGCGGTGCTCAGCGCGCTGCCGGAAGGTTTTGCACCGGAGATCCTGATCAACAATGCAGGGGTGCAGAACAGCGGCAGGGATATAGAAGTCAACCTCAAAGGCATGATCAATGTCACCGAGGCATATGCTATCGGGAACAAGAAGCTCAGATCTGTCGTCAATGTCGGATCAGCCGCAGGGCATACCGGTTCAGAGTTTCCTGAGTATGCTGCGAGCAAAGGCGGAGTCATCACTTACACGAGAAATGTCGCTCTCAGGGTAGCACCGCATGCGACCTGCAACAGCGTCGATCCAGGCGGAGTGATCACAGATATCAACAAGCCGGTCATGGAAGATGCAGGGCTCTGGAACAGGATCATGGAACTGACACCGCTGAAGAGGTGGGCAGAACCTGAAGAAATCGCGGAATGGATATACTTCCTGGCGGTCAACAATAAGTTCATGACAGGGCAGAACCTGCTGATAGACGGTGGGGAAGCCGGCAAAGCAGAATTCGTCTGGCCGGAATAACGGACACAAACCATACAGCCGGTAGGCAAAACAAAAGGCCGGGGATCAGAAGATCTCCGGCCTTTCATGTGCGTGTTATTGTCTGATGCTGTTATGCCTCAGCGATGCACTCGATCTCGCAGAGAACTGCCTTAGGAAGATCCTTGACAGCGACGCAGCTTCTTGCAGGCTTGGATGTGAAATACTCTGCGTAAACTGCGTTGAATGCTGCGAAGTCAGCGATATCTGCAAGGAAGCAGGTTGTCTTGATGACTTTGTCAAATCCTGATCCTGCGGCTTCGAGGAGCGCACCTACATTCTTGCAGGCCTGAGCTGCCTGTTCCTCAATGGTCTCCGGAACAGCGCCCGTTGCTGGATCTACCGGGATCTGGCCGGATGTGAATACAAAGCCATTTACAACAAAACCCTGTGAATATGGGCCGATAGCGCCAGGTGCATTCTTGGTTTCTATAACTTTCATCTGAGAACTCCTTTCCAGAACTTATGATATATGCATCCACATTATACCACAGTTGATGTGCACAATATGCAATTAATCCCAGAACAGTTCATCCAGTGTCTTATCCAGAATCCTGCAGATCGATATACAGAGGTTGATGGTGGGGTTGTAGTCGCCTTTCTCTATTGCGCTGATGGTCTGTCTTGAGACTCCGACCAGATCTGCCAGCTGCTGCTGTGACAGGTCCTTGGCGACACGCGCAGATTTCATTTTGAGATTCTTCATGTCCGTTTCCTCACTGTTCACATAGCATCTGTTATTCTTCTTCGTCTTCAGCAGCTGCTTCCAGAGATTGTTCCTTCTTCCTGATATACAGTGCGATCATTAAGAGTGCGAACGCAGCGCAGAAGAGGAGAGAAGCGATCGGCCCGAATGAAAGCTTGCCATCGACAAGGACACCATCACTCAGACCCATGACTCCCGATACTCCATTGCAGACGATCACGATCCACATGACGGCTCTGTATGTCCGCGTATCAGTACCTACTCCGAAATAGGAATCGTTCCTGACGCAGTACAGGGCATATACCATAACGCCTACGAGAATTATGAAGAATAATACGAGTGCCCTGGTGACTGGAAGTGTGTCGTAGACGCCAAGGCTTTCGATCAGCAGGTCTCCCGTCAGCAGTCCCAGCATAGTGAAACATGCGTATTTGTAGCCTATTCCTCTTACGAGTTCCTGCCTTTCATCAAAAGTGCCTTTCATCCTCTTCTTGCTGAACTTCCACAGAACGGCAAAAATGATCAGTGCGGTCAGTATACCGAATGCCAGACCCATTGTGTATTCCCTACTCATTGTCCTATCCTCCTTGTATCATGCTGCGGATATCATGCAGTGCGAGATCCGCTGTAGCTCTTGTCTGTGACCACATAATACATCCGGGATAGCATTATGTCAAGTATATTTTACATTAAAAATAAAATACTTTGCATAATGCTATTGAACGATATGAGAGGGGTCAGCGTTTGTCGCGTGCAAGGGAGAAGAACAGGCCGACTACGCATATGCATGCGAAGACGATAAATGCGATGTGCATCATAGTGAGGATGTCGGTCTTAGGAGAACTTTCGAGTGTTCCCTGACCGAGTATTATGGAAGTGATCATGGTGAGGACCGCCATACCGGATGACTGCCCGTAAGTCCGCATTGTGGCTATGATAGAATTCGCCACACCGTAATCCTTCTGATCAACACAGCTGAGAATAGCGTTGGTATTAGGCGATGAGAAGAGGGCAAAACCAAAGCCGGTCAATCCGAGTACCGCCATGACATAAGCGGTGGATGTCGTCAGCCCGATGCGTGAGAACAGCAGCAGTGTCACCGCACAGATGCCCATGCCGGAACTGGCCAGAACAGCAGGCCGGATGCGGTCGGAAAGGCTTCCCATCAGAGGGGAGAGTGCAGCCTGAGTAGCAGGCATTATGATTAGCATCAGTCCGGCACGGCTCGAAGGCAGTCCGAGGATGACCTGGAGATAGATGCTGATAGTATAGCTGATCGCGAAAGTCGCGCCGTAATTGAGGAGTGCCGCAAGGCTGGAGAACGTGAAGGTTCGGCTGTTCCGGAACATGCTGACACGCATCACCGTACTGCGACCGGCGGATTCACGTTTTGACTCATGAATGAAGAACCCCGCAAGCGCCGCCAGCCCTGCGATCAGGATAACTGCAGCGTAAGCACTGGATCCGAGTTTCGTCATGCCATACAGGCTCGCAGCTACAGCTGCGACATACAGAACTGCGCCTGCAGTGTCAAATGAGCCGGAATCAGAGTCTGGCGCCTGGCTGGATCTGTCATGAGGAACTGCCCGGAAGGCTGCAAGGAAAGCAGCAAGTGAAACCACTGCAGAGACTGCGAAGATGGATCTCCATCCGAGTGTACTGTTGAGAATGCCGCCGACAACAGGACCGGCAGTCAGGCCGACATATGTTCCTGCGACCGACAGACCGAGCAGTCTGCCGCGGATGTTCGGCGGATAATAGCTGATAAGGATCGAGTTATTAGTCGCGAAGATCATCGCTCCGCAGGCGCCCATCAGAACCCTTACCACGATCATTGCTGTAATGTTCCAGGCGAAGATGCAGACCACAGAGAGGATCCCGAACCCGGTGATCCCGGCCAGGAAAATGCTCCTGCGGCTGGTGATATCAGCGATCTTGCCGAATGGAAGGCTCATGGCAGCGACACTGATCGTATATGCACTGACGACCCAGCTGATAGCAGCTGCGCTCACGCCAAAACTGCTCTCAAGCGACGGAACAGACAGGTTGAGAGCACTTGACATGAAAGTCGTCATGAAAGATGTGATCATTGCTGCATAGAGCACTCTTCGGTCATTCATATAATAATTATCTACGAACGACCTGTTTTACGCAATGTTCGAATGTAAGGAAGTCTTCATAAATCTATCAAAATATCTCTGCAAAGGATCGCTAATGAGTGGTAAAATGTATACATGAATGAGATCAAAAGGACCACACTCTGCTATATAGAAAACGACGGGTGCTGGCTGATGCTGTACCGCAATCGCAAACCTGATGATGC
The DNA here is from genome assembly GCA_017434025.1 of Mogibacterium sp. Classification (GTDB taxonomy): domain Bacteria; phylum Bacillota; class Clostridia; order Peptostreptococcales; family Anaerovoracaceae; genus Crickella. The sequence continues at coordinate 76,102 of JAFRGC010000041.1, forward strand.
CAACGAAGGGAAGTGGCTCGGGATCGGCGGTAAGATCGAGGCAGGCGAGACCCCGGAGGAATGCAACTGCCGCGAGGTCATGGAAGAGACCGGGCTCAGGCTGTTATCGGCGCATTTCCACGGTGTGATCAGGTTCAGAGCGACCACCTATGAGGATGAAGACATGTACCTGTTTTCATCGCGTGATTTCGAACCTGCGGATCCGCATGCACTCAGAGTTTTCAGGGAATCGGGCACATATGAACCGCCTGAATGTTCCGAAGGCGAGCTGCACTGGATCCCTCAGGATGAACTGATGGGACTTCCGATGTGGCAGGGAGACAGAGCCTTCCTCAGACAGATACTCGAGGGCAGAGACCGGATCTCTTTGACATTGCAATACGAGGGTGAGGATTGTACAATTATTTCAGAAGATTGAACAGATTAACGGACTGGAGGAATGACGATGAATCCTGAACTGCTCAAGACATGTGAGCTTTTCATAAGAAATCTCGACACTCTGCGTGAGGCGCTCAAATGGGAGGGAGACGCCGTGCGCATGATGGGCAGTGCCGTGCTCACTTCGCGTTCCTGCGAGCCTGACGCGGCAAGGATCAGAGAGTGCGAGACCATACTCAAGGAGAGGGCAGGATTGTTCTCGCCGCTCAGAGGTACGCTCAAGACAGCGATCGTATGCAGAATGGCAATGCAGGACGATCCTGCAGAGTACTTTGATAATGTGCAGAGAGCATATGAACTGATCAGGATCACAAGGAGATCCCGTGATGACCGGTATTACCTCGCTGCAATGATGATGGCAGAGACTGTCAGCGAGAAGGACGAACTGCTCGGCCTCATCGATACCGCCAATGAGCTGTATTCTGCGATGAAGTCCTCTGACGGACTGTTCGAGGACCGCTCAGGTTATCTGACTGCGGCTGCAGCTGCCTGTGTGGGGACAGATGATATAGAAGAGTTGATCCGGGAAACCGAAGCATGCAGGGATATTCTGGAAAGAGATTTCGGCCAGGGAGGTCCTGTCAATGAACTCGCATTGATGTTGGCACTGGATAAGTCCAGCAGTGAACCAGCACTCAAATGCGCAAGGCTCAGAGAAATTGTCAAGAAACTGGAAGAGCAGGGTGTCCGGTTTGCTGCCGGAGACGAACTTCCGGTACTCGGAACACTTGCGATGCTCGAGATAACGAATGCAGATGCTGCGGCATACGTGCTGGAGGCGGATGCTTATCTGAGGTCACAGAGAGGATTTGGCTTCATGGGATGCAGCCCGGCGATGAGACATATGTATGCTGCGATGCTGGTCGCTGAAGCTTATGTCAGCGAGGTCAGCGCAGGGCAGGCAGCAGAAGCGGCAGCCCTGGAGAGCGCTATCCGTGCACAGTACGCCGCAATGGATACTGATATGCTGACGATGACGATGAATATCAATATGATGATACAGAACGGTATCATAATGAATAGAGAGAATGGAAGATAAGAAAGACAACAGGAAAACCGCGAGACATACGTGGATAGGAGATCCGGAGGAATCCCAGGCGCTGAGCCGGGATACCGGGACGGTGCGCCCTGTGCAAACGGATGAGAATACCATCCTGCTGCAGCGCACAAGGGTCGTTGAGAAGCCGAAGAAGCCGTATTCCGGCTTTATTACTGATGAGGAACTCAAGGACAGCGATATCATCCGTCTTGAAGACCGCAGGACGAGCATGATAGATGAGAAGGATATCTCTCAGACAAGGATATACAAGCCTTTCGTCGATGAACAGGACGAGAAGCCTGTTGTTGCTGCGCCTAGGGGACCTAAGACGAGGACATTCGTCCTCTCTGATGACGGCAAGGCGCGCAGGCTGATAGCGCTTCTGGCGCTCTTCCTGCTGCTCGTATTATTTGAGGCCAGCTACTTCGTGATGATGAAGGCAACAGACAAGATCCCGGCGCAGACTAAGGAAGTCAATACTCAGACGGTTGAGCTCCAGGAGGAGAACAGCAAACTTGCGTCGGAAGTTGAAGGATATGGTGATAAAGATCAGATCACAGAAATGAAGGAATCATGGGAGAGAACAAGGGACAAAATCGCACCATCAGAATAAATGACAGCGTACTGGTGCTGCTGGCAATAATTTTAGTACTGATTCTGGGAGCAGCAGTCTATATTGCGCCGCGATATAGCAAAGTATTCACTGCATACTTCGATCAGAAAGAGATCTACAATACTGCGGCAGCTGAACTCAAGGCTGCACAGGATGAGAACGCTTCGCTCACACAGCAGCTCGAAGAATTCAAGACGCTCACTACCGAGCTGGAGACGACCCGGGCAGATGTGTTCAAGCAGGCAGCCCAGCTGGAGAAGGATATCCTGGACGGCAAGAGCGACAAGAAGATCTGCTATATAACGATCGATGACGGACCGTACAAGAGGGGCAATGATTATCTGGAATTGTTCAACAAGTACGATATCAAAGCTACTTTCTTCCTGACCACGACCAACGGCGATAAACTGCCGGATCAGGCGGATATCTCTGCCCGCTCGATGTACCCTGAGTATGTCAGGTACGGGCATACGATCGGCAACCACACGTATTCACACGATTATGGCTCGGGAGGCATTTACTCGAGCGCCAAGGCTTTCATGAAGGCTGTGAACAAGCAGCAGGATTTCACCAAGGAAGCGACCGGAGGATATACGCCGGAGATCGTCAGATTCCCGGGCGGTACTTCAATGGCAGGCAACCAGCTTGGCGCGATCCAGGATGAGCTGAGGAAAGCCGGACTGGGCTGGATAGACTGGACGATCGACTCCGGTGACAGCTGGGGCGCAGACAAGGCTACTCCGGAACTGATCAAGAAGAACGTGATGGATGCAGCCAAGGATCAGAAGATCATGGTAGTGCTCTTCCATGAGTGGAGCAAGAATACTGTAGATTCACTGCCTGAGATCATCGAATACCTTGACAAGGAAGGTTTTATCTTCCTGCCTCTGTTCAAGGACAGCGTGATGGTGAGCAAATAAGCTCTGTGATACGCGAGATATGACAAAACAAAAACTCCGCCGGCTGGCGGAGTTTTATTCGTTTGTTCAAACTGCCCGTATCAGTCGCTGTCTGTCAGAAGTCCGATATCTTCGATACCCTGTGTGAAGTCAGCCTGGTTCTTGAAGAAATGTACGACTCCGTCACCGTCTGCGAAGAAGAACAGATCATCGGACTTGGTGTAGTTGAGCACCGCATCCATCGCGTCGCTGACGACTGTCGAGATCGGCCCCGGAGGCAGACCTGCGAATTTACGGGTGTTATACGGATTGTCGCTGTCCAGCTGGCTCTGCTTGAGCTCGACCCTGTCTTCCTGGAATATGTAGCATACTGTTACGTCGCTGCCGAGAGACATTCCCTGATCGAGTCTGTTCATGAACACTCCCGCGACTGCAGGCTGATCGCCGGCTCTGGCTTCCTTGGTAACAATGGAGGTCAGAGTCAGGAACTCATGTACCGAGAATCCTGAAGCGTCGATCTGGTCTTTGCGGGCTGTGAGCTCTGTATCCATCCTGTCGAGGCACATCTCGGTGAATCCTTCTATCGTCTGGTTGTCAGTCGTCACGAAATAGGTATCTGCATAGATGTAACCTTCAAGAGGATACATGACATCTTCATCCAATATGTCATCGGTGAGGAACCAGTACTTGTCGATGAGCTGGTTCAGATAGTCTCTGACGGACCATTTCGCGAGGATATCATCCGCTGAGAAATCCATCTGCTCTGCAAGCGACGCTGCTACCTGCGTCAGCCTTGCGCCGTCCCGCACTTCGATGGATTCTTTGGAGATATAATCGAAGTTGCCGGTGTTGATGACGTTCATGATCTCACGGAACGACATGCCTTTATTGAAAATGTATGTATTTGCCTGAAGGCCGCTGTACTTGCTGATCTTGGTGTTGATCTTCGCACAGGTCTTGTTCTTGACCAGACCTGCCTCATCGAGGATCTCCACGATTGCCGAAGCACCTGTCCCGTTAGGGATCGTGACTACAACAGGTTCCTCATTGCCGGGCTCGACTGCTCTGAGCCCCATTGTATAGTATCCGCCGCCTGCTACAAGCAGGATCAGGACCAGTAAGATAAGCGGAAGGCAGCCGCTGCTCTTCTTCCTGCGCCTCTTCCTTGCAGGAGCGGCATTGATCTCTTCCTGATATCTGTCTCCTCTCATTGGTTGCCCCTTTCGCTGAAAGTATTTTATTAAGTGTTATAATGCTGGGTCTGCTGTGATATAATCAAGCAGATATTCATACTTTGTTAATTATAATGGAATGGAGACAAAATGACAAAGGATTCTGGGAATTCGTTCAAATCGTTCCTTGCCCGCAAGAACATCGAGATCAGCGCGAAACGCTACGGTATCGACGCTCTCTCCGCGATGGCACAAGGACTGTTCTGTTCGCTCCTGATCGGAACAATCATCAATACTCTCGGAACACAGTTTCACATAGGATTTCTTACTGACCCTGTCTGCACAGTCAGCGGTGTTGATTATACCGTAGGCGGACTGGCTATGGCTATGACCGGCCCGGCGATGGCGATCGCGATAGGATACGCGCTCAAGTGTCCGCCGCTCGTACTGTTCTCACTGGCCACAGTGGGTTTTGCAGCTAACGGACTCGGAGGGGCAGGCGGCCCTCTCGCAGTGCTCTTCATAGCGATCATCTCCGCAGAGATAGGCAAAGCTGTACAGGGTGAGACCAAAGTCGATATACTCGTCACTCCGCTTGTCACGATCGGCGTGGGTGTAGCGCTGTCCGCATGGTGGGCTCCGGGACTCGGAGCAGCTGCCATGAAGGTAGGTACACTGATCATGTGGGCGACCGAACTCAAACCGTTTATGATGGGCATTCTCGTGTCGGTCATCGTAGGAATGGCACTGACACTGCCGATCTCCTCCGCGGCGATCTGTGCGGCACTCGGCCTTACAGGCCTTGCAGGCGGAGCGGCTGTCGCGGGATGCTGCGCGCAGATGGTGGGATTCGCCGTCATGTCGTTCAAAGAGAACAGATGGGGCGGACTCGTCTCGCAGGGCATCGGCACATCGATGCTGCAGATGGGCAACATAGTCAAGAACCCTAGGATCTGGATCGCACCGACGCTTACCGCTGCCATTACAGGACCGATCGCGACCTGCATATTCAAGATGCAGATGAACGGAGCGCCTGTATCCAGCGGCATGGGCACATGCGGATTTGTCGGACAGATCGGCGTCTATTCAGGCTGGGTCAATGACGTTGCGACAGGCGCCAAGGCGGCGATCACCGGCATGGACTGGCTTGGGCTGATCCTGATCTGCTTCGTGCTGCCGGCAGTTATCGCACCGCTGATCAACGGTGTATGCCGCAAGCTCGGATGGGTCAAGGATGGAGACCTTACATTATGACAGGTCAGGAATACGATACGATCATTATCGGCGGTGGAGCATCAGGAATGATGCTTGCCGCCGCTCTTGAGTTAAAGGGCAGGAGAGGGATCATCCTTGAGAAGACAGGATCTCTCGGGACCAAACTCCTGATGAGCGGCGGAGGACGCTGCAACATCACGCACGGAGGGTCTATCAAGGACTTTATCGGTGCGTATGGAGACGCAGGGCCAAGGCTGCGCAAGTGCCTGTACAGGCATAACAATATAGAACTGGCATCCTGGCTCGAAGAGCACGGCATAGCGCTTGCCGACGAGAAGGGTACAGACATCACATCGGATTCACTTGAAGATGCAGGAAGAGTCTTTCCCGCTTCGATGAGAGCTGGAGATATCCTGGCTCTGCTGCAGAGTGAGGCCAGGAACAACGGCTGGGAGATCAGGACAGAATCGGAAGTCCATGATCTCAGACGTGACGAGGATGATACGCACTGGATCGTCAGTGCAGCACCGGCAGAACGATATAGAGCGGATAATGTGGTGTTTGCAACGGGAGGCATCACTTTCCCTGAGACGGGATCAGACGGTTCCGCGCTGGACCTGCTCAGAGAGATAGGTGTCGGCATCACCGGACGAAGGTCAGCGCTGGCTCCGGTCTATGTCAGGGATTATCCGTACGAAGGGCTTGCCGGGATATCTCTTTCCGGAGTCACAGTCGCAGCGAATGGCTCTGATGAAACAGAGACACACAGAGGCAAAGCAGTCCGCATGACCGGAGATCTGCTGTTCACTCACCGAGGCTTTTCCGGTCCGGTGGTGCTCAACATCTCGAGGTACACGGAGCCGGGCAGTCTCATAAGGATCAGATATAACAGGGAATTCGGGGATCTGCCAAAGCGCATGCAGAAGGTCCTCGAGACGCGTGCTAAGGGACCGTCGGGCGATGTCCGCACGACCGTACTGGCATCGCTGCTGGACAGCGATGATTTTACCGTAACAGCAGTCGATGATAACGGCATGGTGACTGCGGGCGGGATCTCCCTTGCGGAGATAGATCCATCAACGATGCAGCTCAGGGCTTATCCGGGCATATATGCAGTCGGAGAGGCAATAGACGCTGACGGCATCACCGGCGGGTACAATCTTCAGCTCTGCTGGTCAACTGCGCGGACTGCCGCGGAATCAATAGAAGGATCAATACATTGAACCGGATCGCAGACTCCGGTTATGCTGAAAGTATGTTAAGTATGATGCACTTAACACTGCGTGGGGTGTATAATCACGATGTATTGGTGAAATAATAGGAGGACAATACTGTCTTATGATCGTATTCAACAATGTAACTAAGAGATATGGAAGCAATGTCGGACTCATAGATGCTTCGGTCCATATCAACAGAGGAGACTTCGTGTTCCTCGTCGGACCGAGCGGAGCGGGCAAGACCACATTCATCAGACTCATCCTCAAGGAGATCGATCCTGACAAGGGCAAGATCCTGCTTGCGGGCAAGGACATCACCAGGCTGGGCAGGAGAGAGATCCCGGAGATCAGGCAGAAGATCGGAATGGTGTTCCAGGACTTCAGGCTTCTTGAGAAGAAGACCGTGTATGAGAATGTTGCGTTCGCTATGGAAGTCGTGGGCAAAAGCAAGAGAGAGATCCGAGAGAGAGTGCCTTATGTGCTCGAACTCGTAGATATTAAGGACAAGGCGAAGAGATATCCTGACGAGCTTTCTGCCGGAGAACAGCAGAGAGTCGGCATCGCAAGAGCTCTGGTCAACAAGCCGAGAGTACTGATCTGCGATGAGCCTACCGGCAACCTCGACCCGATCACTGCAATGGATATCATGGAGCTCCTCGAGAAGATCAATATCAGAGGAACTACGGTCCTGATGGTCACACATGCCAAGGACATCGTCGATAAGATGAATAAGAGAGTCGTCGCTATCGATAAGGGACGCATCGTCCGTGATGAGGAGGGCAGCTACGGATTCAAGAAGCAGAATCAGGAACTGTACATTCCTGGTCAGATAAATGCGGTCAGCAGCGGACAGAATCTCTCCGTTGATGACAGGAAGACGATGTTTGAAGTGCCTCCTGCGAATATTCTGCGTGATATCGACGCAGGTTATGATGGAAATGTCGACAGCATGGTCAGTGCTTATCTCGACGGAGGGGAGGATGTATATGAGTAGACCGGGATACAACCTCAAACAAGCCTTCTCGCAGATGGGCAGGAACAAGGGTATGTACTTTACCTCGATCATGGCCATCACAGCGATGATGCTGATACTGGGACTCTTCTTCGTGGCATTCGTCAACGTGAGCCTGTTCACAGCTACGATCGAGAAGGACTACAATGTCATTCAGATCTATATGGCAGAAGGCACCGATGAGACAGTTATTCAGGAAGCGTATGCAACGCTCGAGAAGACCGAAGGTGTAGACAGTGTGACTTTCGTCGACAAGAATATGGCGCTAGAGATCCTCAAGGCGAGATGGGGAGAGAATGGATATCTCCTCGACAGCCTGCCGGACAATCCGCTTCCGAATTCATTCCAGGTATATGTTGAGGACAAAGACGCAGCGCATGCGCTGGCAGCCTCAGCACTCGAGATCAATGGCGTCGATGATGTTGTCTACTATCAGGATACGATAGACAAACTCGCCAAAGTCTCACATTTCATCGAGCGAGGATCCCTGATCGTGATGGCGTTCCTTGTCATCGTATCGATCATAATCGTTGCCAATACGATCAAACTGACGGTATTCAACAGAGAGAAAGAGATCGGGATCATGAAGTATCTCGGCGCTACCGACCATTTTGTCAGAGCACCGTTCGTCTGGGGCGGCATCATCGTCGGAGTGTTATCGGCAGGTATCGCAACCGGGCTTACATACCTGATATACAGCAAAGTTACAGACATTGTCGGCAATGATATCGCGAGGATACTTTCCGTCACAGTAGTACCTGCGGGATATCTGATGCAGAACATACTTATCATATTCCTGTGCCTCGGTGTAAGTATAGGAACGTGCGGAAGTATCATTTCGATCAGAAGATTCCTGAAGAGATAGACCTTGGAGCAATAGATGCAGAGATTACGCAGATCAGGCAAATTTAATTTACTCATAGTGCTTATACTTGTGCTGTCCATGTGCTGCGGAACTGTCATGGCGGGCTATACGGCGACCGAAGAAGAGGTCAAGGAAGCTCAGCAGGCGGCAGAGGAGGCGAAGAAAGCCACCGAAGCCAAGCGCGCAGAGGCCAAAGAAGTAGCGAAGAAGGCTGCGGAAGCCATCGAGAATATCGAAGCAGCTGAGACTGAGCTCGAGCAGCTCCAGGAGATGATGGACGCGACCAGAGCGATGATCGATGCCACCAGGGCACAGATCAACGTCATCAGGGCAGAGATCGGTGATACACTGGACAAGATCGCCAAGAAAGAGCGTGAGATAGAAGAACAGAATACAGCACTCGACAACAGACTTGTCGCGATGTACAAGACTGGATCAGCCGGTTTCATAGACGTGCTGCTCAGTTCAGAGAGTGTCGGAGACCTGCTGACAAATGCCGACATGGTACAGAAGATCCTGGCGAGTGACCAGAAACTCCTGCAGAAACTCCAGAAAGACTTCGAAGAACTCAAGGAGATCAAACAGCAGCTTGAAGAAAAGAAAGCTGAGATGGAAGCTCAGGAGGCATATCTGGAAGGACAGGAGATCGATCTGGAATCTCAGGAACTGGAGACAGAAGAGCTCAAGAAGAAGTTCCAGGCTGAGGCCGACAGACTCAAAGCGATGGAAGATCAGCTGGAGGAAGAAGCGAAAGCACTGGCTGCGGATGCTGCCGCCAAGCAGGCTGCTGCTGAGGCAATGATCGTCGATAACGGCGGTGAGACTGAGACTCCTGTCGGTGAATATGCATGGCCGACCAAGGGCAACTGGAAGATCACATCCAACTACGGCTGGAGGATCTGCCCGTTCCATGGAAGGGAATTCCATAATGGAATCGATATCGTCCTCACCAGCGGTACTTACGGATCTCCGGTTTACGCAGTTGCGGACGGCATGATCACCAGAGCATCGTGGTACAGCAGCTACGGCAACTGTATCCAGCTTGCAAGCGGCGGAGGGATCAGCACACTTTACGGACATCTGAGCGGATACAATTGCCGCGCAGGACAGTTCGTGAAGAAGGGTACCGTCATCGGTTATATCGGCAGCACCGGCAATTCAACGGGACCGCACCTGCATTTCTCAGTATATAAGAACGGAACGATGCAGAATCCGTTCAGCCTGTATTAATTATTTATGGATCAGGGAAGAACAAGAACGATCTCGGATATAATCCTTAAGATAATTGAATCAAGAGGCATCGGGGAGAATGGACTGGAAGAATTTTTCTCCCCCAAGCCTCAGCTTGCTTACGATCCATTCCTGCTCGCGAATATGAGAGAGGGAGTGGATCTTTTGCTCCGGGCAATCGATGCAGGCAGGAAGATCGTTATCTACGGAGACTACGACGTTGATGGAATAACATCGACGTCTCTTATGATGAAAGTGATCGGATCCCTGACCGACAAAGTATCATATTACATTCCATCCAGACTGGACGAAGGTTACGGCCTGCATCGCGAGGCGATCGACCGTATCAGTGAGGATGGGGGAGAATTCATCGTCACCGTGGACTGCGGTTCGGTCTCCAGAGAAGAGACGGAATACGCCCATTCTCTCGGCATAGAGACGCTGGTGACGGATCATCACAATGTATCTGAAGTGAGGGCTGCAGGACTGATCATCAATCCGAGACTCGAAGAGGATACTTATCCGTTCAAAGGACTCGCCGGCGTCGGTGTAGCGTACAAAGTCGCGCTGGCGATCTCCCGCATCAGACCGATCCCAAAGCCGGTGATGGCAGAGATCCTGGAACTGGTGACTATCGGAACGATCGCGGATATCATGCCGATGCTCGATGAGAACCGGACTATCGTCAAGTGCGGACTCAGATCGATACATCTCGGCTGCAGGAACAGAGGTCTGCGCAGGCTGATCGACCTGTCAGGCCTGGATTACAAGACGATAAGGGCAAGCGATATCTCCTTCGGCATCGCCCCTAAGATCAATGCGTCCGGCAGGATGGGAGATGCTTCTGTAGGAGTGAAACTCTTCCTGGCGGAGGATGATAAGACTATCGAATCCTGCTGCAGGAGCCTGATAGAGGCAAATCAGGAGAGACGCAGACTCCAGGATGACGCGTATGCGCGCGGCCTTACGATGGTCGATGAGGAGATGAACAAAGGTGATTTTGTCACAGTGGAGATCAACGACTCTCACGAAGGCGTGCTGGGCATAGTGGCCGGCAAACTCCGTGAGAAGATCAACAGACCGGTCGTAGTGATCTCGCGTAACGGAGCGTTTTACAAGGGGACGGGCAGATCGATAGCATCTGTCGATCTCTTCAGGATGCTGGACAAATACCGTGACAGATTCATCAGCTTTGGCGGACACAGCGCAGCCTGCGGTTTCACGATCGAGGAAGACAAGGCGCAGCAGTTGCGAAACGATCTTAATAAAGACATGGCGGAGATGCTGCGCAAAGACGAGACACTCTTCGATGTGGACCTCAGCTATGATGCGGCAGTATCGCCTGAACAGGTCAATCTAGATCTGGCAGAATCGATCGAAATGCTGGAACCGTGCGGCAAAGACAATGAACTGCCGGTATTCGCGCTGAGAGATGTAAGAGTGGGGAGCTGGAGATTCCTCAAGAACGAGGACAAGATGGCCAAATTCCTTGTGCTGTCGGATGACGGCGCAAGTACGGAATGCCTGCTGTTCCGGGATGCTGCTCAGGCATACGATGTAGTAAGTGAATACGGGCGTGTAGACATACTTGGATCCGTAGAGATCAACAGATGGCGGGATGAGACCAAGGTGCAGGTGATCGTGCAGCAGGTACTCCCGGGAGGAACTCTGGATGAGTGAAGAAGAATTGCTGAAAGAAGAAATACTGGAAATCGAGGATCCTGAAGCGGAGACTGAAGAAGAGAACGAACGGGAACGCAGCAATTTCTGGGGAGCGTTCCTGGTAGGCGCAGCAGTTATGGCGATGCTCGCAGCTGCACTGGTGTTCGGCTTGCAGCATTTTGGCGTAGGCAAATTCATCCTGAGCGATCAGCTGGAATATTACAAAGATCTTGACGGAACTTACGGCAAGTACTATGAGATCATGAAGATGATCGGAGAAGACCCGATCGCGGAGAAGACACCGGAAGAGATCACGGAAGAAGACCTCAAGGCGCTCGTCGCAAGCATCGGCGATCCGTACGCACAGTATTTCACTGCGGAGGAATACAAAGAATTTATCAACTCATTTACGGGGGACTATGTCGGGGTCGGCATCGGGGTGGTATATGAGAATGAGCAGATCGTCATCAAGACGGTCTTCCCTGACAGCCCGGCAGAGGACGCAGGATTGCAGCCTGAGGATGTGATCCTCAGGGTCGACGGCAAGACCCCTGAGACCGTGGAAGATGCTGTTGCGATGATAACCGGTGAGCCGGGGACGAAAGTGACCGTGACGATCGGAAGGAACGGTACTGAGCAGGATTACACTATGAACAGGACCAAGATGGACCAGAAGTCCGTCGTATACTACGCGATGGAGGATAATCCGGAGATCGGTTACATCGCGATCCTGTCGTTCGTCAAAGAGACGGGCCGTGATTTCAAACACGCAGTCAAAGACCTCAAGAGCCAGGGCTGCAGCAAGGTCATTATAGATCTCAGGAACAACGGCGGCGGACTGACGGACGTAAGCGTCGATGTGGCAGATTATCTGCTGCCTGCAGGCAAGATCATGACTGACAAACTCAAGAATGGTACAGAGACGGTATACTCTTCTGATCCGAGTTCGGCCGGCATAGAATACGTAGTGCTTGTCAACGAGAATACTGCAAGTGCTTCCGAGATCCTTACCGGCGCGATCCAGGATAACAAGGGCGGGACGGTCATCGGTCACAAGACATTTGGCAAGGGAGTCACTCAGGTCGTGCACACGTTCAAGGATGGATCGGGCGTCAAACTCACAGTGAGCGAGTACTACAGGCCGAACGGCGACAAAGTCAACGGTCTTGGCATCACACCTGATATCGAGGCAGACAACGATAACATTATCGAGATAGCGATCGAGGAGCTGGAGCAGTGAAGATCTACTATTCACAGACATACGGCGCAGGCAGAGGCGAGAGCCGCAGACTGCTGGAGACCGCGATAGCTGTACATACCGGTGATGAGAAGCTGGCCCATGATCTGGTTGGCGCTGTTGGAACAACAGGGGAGTTCGGGAAACCCGTCATCGACGGATTTGAAGAGTTCTCAGTGTCCCACAGCGGCAGGACATGGGCGGTTCTTATATCTGAAGAAGTGTGCGGTCTGGATGTTCAGTATAGACGCGGCAGCAGGAAACGGATCGCAGAGAGGTTCTTCGATCCGGCAGATACAGAACACATCCGGCAGAAAGAAGAATGCAGCGGAACGGAAGCGGCAGAACGCGAATTCTTCCGCCTGTGGACGAGAAGAGAGGCTTTGGTCAAAGCTGTCGGAGGTTCGGCAGCTGCTTCGGATGTCCCATCGGTCAAGGACCGTGCGGTCGTGTTCCGGGATATACTGTGGACTGTAGAAGATATAGAATTCCCTGACTATAGTGCAGATGACGGACTGCATGCGGCGGTCTGTCTGGCAGGACAGCATGAGGGGATACAGCATGACATAGAGTTCGTAGAGCTTGATCGGAGCTGAACTGAAATGGCAAAGAAACAGGGGAGAACTGACAGAACCAATCAGAAGGCTGACAGAACAGCACATGAGGCGGCATACGCTTATCTGGCATCGAGAATGAGGACTGTAGCGGAAGTAGAGAAACATCTCTCATCTCTGGGATACAGCAGTGAGGAAGTGCAGGAGACGATCAATGATCTGATCGGACTGAGGTATCTCGATGACTATCAGTATGCGCTCAGGTATTTTGAGTACAATCGAGAGAAGCGGCGCGGCACTCTGAGAGCTGCGCGGGAGCTCGCGGAGAAGGGCATCGATGCGGAGACGGTCCGGAACGCGAAAGAGGATTTTCTCTATATGTCCGGTACCGATGAATTCGAGGATGCTCTGGCAGTGGCTGAGAAGGAACTGCGTCTCAAGACATCCGGGCTGGAAGATGAGCTGCCGGAACTGGATGACAGGCTTGCGGCAATGATCGCGCGCAGGCTTGAGAACAGGGGTTACTCCCGTGATATAATATTCAAAGTGATCGACAGATTGAGAAGTGATTGAGCCGGCTTTCACCGGAAAGGTGTATCATTATGGATGACAGACACGCAAGAACGAGAATCCTGGCCGGAGAAGAAGGTCTCAGGAAACTGCAGGAGGCCAGAGTCCTGGTCATGGGAGTCGGCGGAGTAGGATCCTATGCGGCCGAAGCTGTCGCACGCGCCGGCATCGGGGACATCACGGTCATGGACGGAGATGTCGTCGCGCCAAGCAACCTCAACCGCCAGCTTGTTGCGCTCACATCTACAATCGGGCGGAACAAAGCTGAAGTGATGGCGGAGCGGATCCGTGATATTGATCCGGACACCCGAGTGACGGCCTTCGCCAAATTCTACAGGGTTGGCGATGAGTTCGATTTTACTTCTTATGACTGGGTGCTGGACTGCATCGATGATGTCGATGCCAAGACAGAGATCATCCAGATCTGTACAGAGAAAGGCGTCAATATAATATCCGCGATGGGAGCCGCAGGCAAATTCTATACGGATTTCAAGGCAGCTGACATTGCGGAGACGAGCACCTGCCCGCTGGCAAGAGTCATGCGCAGGAGGCTCAGAGAGATAGGAATAGAGCATCTTCCGGTCGTGTATTCTTCGGAGAAGCCGGTCCCGAGAACCGGTGACCTCGGCACACTCAGTTATGTACCGGGCTCAGCGGGACTGACACTCGCGGGATACGTGATCAGGCAGATCGCAGGAGTTTAGCAGAGGAGGCAGCGGTATGAAGAAGATCATAATAACCGGTGGACCGACCAATGAGCCGATCGATGAAGTCATGAAAATAACCAACATGTCCACAGGCGGGACATCAGCAGCACTGGCAGAGAGTTTTGCCAGCGCGGGCTATGATGTCGTCGCGATCCTGAACAACATGGTCAAACTCGAACCGAGAGAGAACCTCAGGGTCGTATATATCGAGAATACGCAGGACATGCTGAACGCAATAGAGAAAGAAGCGAGATCAGATGATACAGATGCGATCATCCATGCAGCAGCAGTCGGCGATTACTGCTCAGACTATGCATTCCTGCTGGAAGATATGGCAGATGAGATATACAGCAAACTGAACAGGATCAAGTCTGCCGAGGACATCCTAAACATCATGAGGGATCCTAAGTGCAGACTGGACAGCAGCTCCAGGCATTCCAGCCATCATGAGAACCTGACACTCAAACTCGGGCTCACTCCTAAGATCATCAGCAAGCTGAGATTCTGGTTCCCGAACACATTGCTCATTTCGTTTAAACGCCTCGACGGGGTGGAAAAGGGCGAACTGTTCGATGTAGCGACAGCTATCTGCAACAGACACCACATGGATTATGTCCTTGCCAATGATCTTACCGATCTCAGGAAAGGCGACAGGTCCAGATATCTGATCAACAGTGACGGTTTCACTCAGATCGTACTCAAGGATACTGACGCGATCTTTAAATTCGTAGACGAGAAACTCCAATAGATATGAAGATATTCGCCATCGCAGATCTGCATCTGTCCAACAGTGAGAATATTGACAAGCCGATGGACGCTTTCGGTGCCGGCTGGGAGAACCATGCCGAGCGCCTCAAGGCCGCATGGACCGAGAAGGTATCGGACAGCGATATCGTTCTGATACCCGGAGACATCTCCTGGGGACTCAAGCTGGAAGAAGCCATGGCGGATTTTGCGTGGCTTCACAGTCTGCCGGGGACCAAGATCCTGTCGAAGGGCAATCATGATCTGTGGTGGGGACGTATCAACTACCTCAACACACTGTATGATGACATCGTATTCCTGCAGAATGACTGCTATGTCATTGAGGATGAGGGACTCGTGATCACTGCTTCGCGCGGCTGGCCTTATCCGGGCTCGGACGAGTACACAGAACACGATGAGAAGATCTATGCCCGCGAGCTGCAGAGGATGAAACTCGGACTCGATGCTGCAAAGGCCAAAGCACCGGATGCTGAGATCATCGTGTGTCTGCATTACCCTCCGACAGATCCTTCCGGACGCCGCACCGGATTCACGGACATCCTCGAAGAGTATGGCGTGTCCAAATGCATCTACGGTCATCTGCACGGTTACGCCGCATTCGGCAGAGGCATCAAGGGTAACTTAAGAGGTGTCGAATATCAGTTAGTTTCACTGGACTATGTCGGCGGACAGCCGAGGCTCATATATGACAGTGATGCAGCCGCAGAACTGTGATACTCTCATAACAGATAACAGCAAGGAGACTGCAGATCCTCATGATATATGCCTTTATAGTCAATCCTGCTTCCGGGCAGGGCAAGCATGATGAAGACCTGTTACCGGAGATCAACGCTCTGATAGCAGGCAATCCGAACCGGGACATCAAGGTCTATCATACACGCGGTGTCAAGGACGCGACGGTGTTGGCTGATCTGATCGCTGCTGAGGCGACAGAGGACACCGTGATCTTCGCATGCGGCGGGGATGGTACGGTACAGGAAGTCGCGAACGGTATCTGCGGACATGACAGAGGAATTCTCGGAGTCGTTCCGGTCGGGAGCGGCAATGATTTTGTCAAAGAGATCAGCAAGAAGAAAGGCAACTGGAAAGAATACACCAATCTGCCGCATATCTTCGACGGAATGGTGACTAAGGTCGATCTGATCAAGATGTCGTGGATCGAGAAAGGCGAGGAGGCATCGCGCTATATCACGAACGGCATCAATGTAGGTTTTGACGGCAATACTGCGATACTTGCGCATGAACTCAAGAGGCTGCCGCTCGTGTCGGGAACCGGATCCTATCTGATGGCTGTTGCCGGCAATCTTGCCTTCAAGAAAGGCCAGAGACTCAGGATAACGGTCAACGGCAAAGGCTTCCACACAGGAGACCTGCTGCTGGCAACAGTGGCTAACGGAGGATACTGCGGAAGCGGTATCCACAGCTGCCCTAAAGCAGAGATCAACGATGGCCTCCTGGAAGTGATGGCCATCAAGGATGTGTCAAGGAAGAAATTCGTATCCCTGTTCCCTAAGTACAAGGCAGGCAAGATCTTCCAGGTCGACGGAATAGAGGATATCATCTCTTACGCACGGGCAGAGACCGTGATGATCGAGCCGATGCTCGGCCATAAGATGAAATTCGTGGCAGACGGCGAGACATACGAGACCGGTGCCATACGCATAGAAGTGGTGCCTAAGGCACTTAAGGTACTGATACTGTAAACATCACAGGCAGAGGAATGGACAGAGACAGAACCAGACAATCAATATGCAGACGGGCAGCGATCACAGCAGTGCTGCTCGCTCTTATTATGGAGCTGACCGTATCTGGACCGGTTCAATACATGTCTGTCTATGCAGAGGAAGGGACAGAAGCAAGCACTGAGCAGACTGCAGAAGCGGCAGGAACTTCTGAAGAAGGGGAACAGTCACTGCCGGTCGAAACGGTCAAGTGCAAGAGTGGGACACCGGTCCTTCCGATCGGCGATCCGGAGGCCGAGCCGCCTAAGATCAAGGCCAAAGGCGCAGCAATGTATTCGATCGACCTCGACCGTTTTGTATATACGAAGAATGAAAATCAGCGCATCGATCCGTACAGCACGACCAAACTTCTGACGTGCTGGCTGGCACTCACGCAAACCGATCCGTCACAGACCGTGACCGTTTCCGAGAAGGCGACCAGGGTATATGAGAACGGAACGACGATCTGGCTCAAGTCCGGAGAGAAGATGACGATACGCGATCTCATCTACGGAGCTCTGCTGGAGTCCGGGAATGATGCCGCTTACGCTCTCGGCGAAGCAGTAGCGGGAAGCGAGAAGAGTTTTGCCAAACTCATGAACAAGACCGTCAAAGAGTGGGGCTGCAAGGATACGAATTTCGTCAACGCAAATGGCTGGAAGAACAGCAAACATTATACGACAGCTCACGACCTTGCGATCATCACGGAGAAGTGTCTCGAGAATGAAGAACTCCGCAAGATGTCATTGACGAAGGAATATACGATCCCTGAGACCAACAAATCAGGCGAGAGAGAACTCAAGAACTATTTCCTTAAGATCACCGAGTCGCCTAAGGGGCTGACCGGAGGCAAGACCGGCTCATGGGATGAAGACGACTGCTCTGTCGTTCTTTCTTTCAAACGCCACGGATTGGAGGCGGTGATCGTACTGCTCGGAGATACCAAGAAGGGCAGGCCTGAGGATGCTGTCAAACTCATGGAATTCGCGCCTGCAGTCACTCCGGGATTCGAAGTGCCTGCAGCAGGCAGCATTGTCGAGACTGCATGGATCAAACACGGCGAGAGAACCAGAGCGACTCTGACCGTAGACAAGGTGACATACGCGTATCCTGCAAACAACAAGGCGAAGAGCATCCGGACAGAGGCCAGCTACGATAAACTGGAAGCTCCGCTCAAGAAAGGTGATGAGGTCGGCGAATTTCTGGTCTATTCAGGCGACAAGCTGATTGGAAAGCACAAGCTCATCATGGCGGAAGACGTTGAGACGGGCTGGCTGCCGTCATATATCTATATTTCAAACAGAGTGACCAAAATCATACTGAGCATCGTACTGGGACTGGTGCTCCTGATACTGTTGCTGAGGTTTATCTTCAAGAGGATCAACCGGAGGAAGAGAGCCGCCAGGAGGAGACAGAGAGAGCAGAGAGAACAGTATCAGAGCAAACACTGAGAGCATACAGCCAACTGACTTGATAAGCACACTTGAAATCGTATTTCCCCATATGGTAGAATAACATCTGCTGTGGAGAGGTACCCAAGTGGCTGAAGGGTCTGGCTTCGAATACCAGTAGGTCGGTAACTCCGGCGCGGGGGTTCAAATCCCCCTCTCTCCGCCATATATGCGGCATACGAGCCGTTTCGAGAGTCGTTCTATGAACGGCTCTCTTTTTTAGTGTCCAGGATTATCATTGGCAGACTGCCGGACGGATATTAGATGAAACA
>JAFRGC010000042.1 GCA_017434025.1 Mogibacterium sp.
GAAAAACTAGCCCGCGCGGGGCTAGTCAGTCTGTCCGATTATTATGCCGAACGGCACATGTTGAAGTTGATTTGAACCGCCGTATGCCGAAAGGCACGTACGGTGGTGTGAGAGGGGCTACAAGCTAGCCCCTACTTAATTTCAGATAATCTGTGCGGATCTGCTCCGTGTATTTCGAAAACGCAGATGGGATAGAATAGACATCCTGCAGATCGGATGCGGTGACCAGGAATAATTCATGCTCGCGAGGTTCTCCGGAGGCAAACTCTTCCCATTCATCGGCCAGGATCTCCCAGCCTGTCATATGCCACTCTCTGTGGGTAAAGATATGTGTCGCTTCCGGCAAAGAACGGTAGCGAACAGCCGAGAACCCGAGCGTACGTAGATAGGAAAGGATATCTTCGGCAGTCATAGTACCATCCGCATTAGGATACTCGTAGAGCCCGGCGAGCAAGCCCTTTTCCGGACGTCTGCGCAGTACAAGCCTGCCCTGATAATAGATCAGGAAGACGGTCTTCTGTTCGATCTTGCGTTTTGCCTTCGGAAGTACAACGGGCAGCTGCTGACAGGTGCCGTCAGATCTTGCACGGCAATGCTCCTGCCACGGGCAGTCTTCACAATGAGGTGCGCCATTAGGCAGACAGATACCGGCACCGAGATCCATCAGAGCCTGATTGAGATCTCCACAGCGTTCCTGAGGAAACAGTTCTTCGTAGAATGCCTGTGCCGCCGATTTCGCTGCGCCGGATCTGATATCCTGATCATAACCGGTCATCCGCGAGAAAACACGTAGGAGATTCCCGTCGATCGCGGGGATGCGTTCGTCAAAACATATGGAAGCGATGGCCGCGGCGGTGTAAGGACCGATGCCCGGAAGCTTTGTCAGCTCAGCAACGGTCTGCGGCATGACGCCTCCGTACTCGTCCACGATCCTGATCGCTGCCCGGTGCAGGTTGCGCACGCGGCTGTAATATCCAAGACCCTGCCACAGTTTTGCACACAGGTCTTCGTCAGCTTCAGCAAGAGATTCGATCGTAGGGAGCGCCTCCAGGAAGCGCGCGTAATAGCCTCTGACAGCTTCTACGCGGGTCTGCTGCAGCATGATTTCAGAAATCCATACATGATAAGGAGAAGGATCTTCCCGCCAGGGCAGGATCCTTCTGTTGCTGTCATACCATTCCAGCAGTATGCCAGCCAAGTCATCTGTTTTCTTTCCTATCGAAATATCCATATCTAAGCGATAGTTTACCATAACTGATCATGCTCTCTCCAATGATTTGATAATTGCTCCGTTATGTACCGGACATATATAATGGATACATAGGTAATCCCTGATCATGAGGTAACAGGTCATGACTCATTACAATGCGTTTATTTCATACAATCATAATCCGCGGGACATCAGGATCGCCGCTCTGCTGCAGAGCCAGCTGGAGAACTATAAGATCCCGAAGGGTGTGAAGTCATCGTCCGGTCTAAGCAAAATCGAGCGTGTTTTTCTGGATAAAGGTGAACTGGAAGTCGCGGGAGACCTTAACAAAGTCATCTGCGACGCGCTGGAAAACACTGACTGGCTGATCGTCATCTGTTCGCCGGAATCCCGCAAGTCTATATGGGTGCAGCGGGAGATAGAGTATTTTCTGCGGAATCACACGTTAGATAACATCCTGACTGTCATTACGGACGGAGAGCCTTTTGATGTGCTTCCGGAAGTCCTTCTGAACGAGGCCAGGGAACCGCTTTCCTGTGACTATCGCCAACCTGGGCGTATTGCCCGCACCGTCGAACTGCCGAGACTCGTTGCTGCTTTGGTCGGCTGTAAATATGACGATCTGGTCCAGAGGCAGCGCCATTACAGGATGCGCAGAATGACGATCGCATTGACGGCCGCGTCAGTGATCCTGCTGTCCGCAGTTACATACCTGATCTGGAGCAACAATCAAATCAGGACTAATCTGGAAATGAGTCTGAAAGAACAATCGACGACTCTTGCGATCCAGTCTGAACAGGCACTCAGATCAGGAGACAGGATCGGCGCACTGAATTACGCGATCGATGCTCTGCCGTCTGATGAGCAAGACCGGCCTATTGTTTCTCAAGCTGTAAGAGCACTTTCAAGTGCAATGAATATATATAAGGCAGATGATGCGACAAACTGGAAAAATGCCCTGCGCAGATATCCGTCCTATGGAAAGCATCATATCGCGCTTATAGCGGCTGAGATACGGGGTAATAGTTACATTGCGGAGCTCTACAGCAACGGAAGATGTGTGCTGTGGAACACGGATACAGGTGAGGAGCTGATGGCAGAGTACACTTCCGACCTGATGAAAAGCGGCGCAGCAGTGCAGAACTTTATATTCAGTAACGATGGAAATCTGATTCTAGTTACTTCAGACAGTATCCGGATTGTTGATCCTGAGACAGGATCCGAAGTCAGGACGATTGCCCTTGACGGCGAGTATTTTAAAATCTTTGATTATTATGAGATCACAACAAAATGTGATCCTCTGCTGGTGGAAGGGGACTCTCTCTGGATCCCGGTCGCAACTGCTTCAGAGGCGGAGTTACCGGATGATTATTCGCTGCGAACGAACAGTACGGAAATGGATAATGCAGCTTCTGTCTTCGGAAGAGACAGCGATGAGATTTCCCAGCTTGTCCTGAATATAAGAAGGCATGATATATCTGAAATCAGCTTCAGGATCCAGCGCATCGATCTCAAGACCGGAAAAACCGAGGCAGAGACTGCGGCTCCAATGAGACCTGCCAAGATCATGCTCTCCCCGAATGGTAAATACCTCGTGTGCAGCTATTCGCGTTATTATGATTCTATGGCCCGCACGGGAGCAACGGAAGATAAGGTAACAGTCTACAATGCAGAGGACCTCAGCAATATCGGCAGTGTCAGCAGTACATTTATCAGTGATGCCGGATTCGACAATCAGGACCGGCTTGTTCTGTGTGGATATGATGAATTGCCAGAAGGAGCCGAGTCAAGCCTGTTCAGCCTGGTCAATTATACGATTAGAGGCTCTAACCGCATCTACACTTTTTCCAGTGAAAGAAACCTTGAACTCAAATGCTTCGATCCGGATACATGCAGTGAACTGTGGAGTCAGACCAGAAAGATCCATGCCAGCGGAGTTCCTTGGCTGGCAATCACTGAAAAAGAATCCCTGATGAGCAACGCGGTGATCTGCGCGGCAGGCAACAATATCCTGATAACCGATGCAGATGGCAAAGAGATCGAAACCTTGTCCGCTTTATCATCGGTTGTCAAAATCGGTTGCCCTACGGATTCCCTTATAGCGGTCCTGGATGATGGAGAGCTCACTGTCTGGCGATATAATGATCATAAGCTGCAAGCGATAACAGAGTATAATGTCCTGCTCGGGCCGGTAACAGATTATGTGGCGGTGGGGAAATATGCATTTACGGTTTCGACCGATTCCGATTCAAGCTCATCTCAGGAGATCCTGACTCAATATGATGAAAGCGGTATTGATCCTCAGTGGGAGGCGTACGAATATGATTCTGATAATTCCGGCACAGACGCAATGAAGCCTGTAGATACCGAATGGCTGGGAGATTCCTTCGTCGAGATCCGCATGACGGATGCTGCTTCCAATAAAGCAGCATCTTCCAGGACGGCTGAGATCATCGTCAGAGATATCAGCAGCGGAAGCATCGTGCACAAACATAACGTGGACTTAGCATCTTTTCAGGATAAAGCTGCAACGGAAGATAACAAGTACAAACCTTACCGCTACTCGGGGATAGACAGGGAGCGGGGTAAAGTCTATTTCCTGGATAACGATAGTTTTCTGATCCAGACGCTTCTGTCTGTGGACCTGGAAACCGGGAAGGAAGAAAAGGTCACATTGAATGTGATCCCGGCCGAAGATGTTGTGAAAGACGACAAAGTGCCTATTCTCTATGACATTCTGTCACCAATAGATTTGTATTCCGCTTATGAAGATACTGCTGGGATCTTCTCTATAGAGAAGGGCCATATATATTATGCAGCGATGGAAGGGTCAGCATGTGAAACTGAAGAAGGGGCACAGTATTTGACCCATATAATTGTGCTCGAGGTTGATCCGGATACGGGAGAAACAGCTGTCCACCGCATCATAAGTCCATTAGACGAGTTCGAAAATTCCTTATATGTAAAATTCAGGATCAATGCTGCATGCGACAGATTGATCAGCTCCGATGACTCACGCTTTACAGCGTATGGCTTTGACGGTAAAACCATTTGGTCCGGAGAAGAACTCCCTTACGAACCGGCAGGGTTCACATGCGCAGATGACGGAACGGTGATAGCTCTTGAAAATGGCGGCTCGGAATCTGTGATCCACGTCTATTCGCCGCAGGATGGCAGCGAGAAGGCATCAATTAGTCTCGGAGCTGCGCAACTGCTAAGCCATGAGAAAATGGACTGCATGAACATCTCTGATGAAGACAAGCTGATCGTAGTAGGAGATGACGCGTTCCTGGTCGATAATATAACCTGGGAGCTGAGATCATCTATCAGTGACAGTTATATAGCTTATAATCCGCAGGTGAAGCAATTCATGCTCGGCCTTGCAGATGAAAGGATGACCGGACACGTACCATACCGCACGCTGGAGGAGATGATCACGGAAGCCGGAGAATCGATGGAGACCGGAGAATCGATGGAGGATGGAACAGAATGAAAGATAAAGTGATATCTGTTGAGCAGATGAGGCGCAGCGATGCCTATACGATCGAACACTTTGTTCCGGGCAAGGAGCTGATGTATCGCGCTGCAGAAGGTGTCTATCACTCCTACAGCGGCTGGAAGGGTAAGCGCATCGCGATCTTTGTCGGGGGAGGCAATAATGGCGGTGACGGATATGCGCTGGCCGGGATCCTCAGGAAGAATGGGATAGATTCTGAAGTCTTCAAGGTGTCCGACAAAATGTCAGACGATGGAAGATATTATCACGACATCGCTTCTGATATGGGTGTGGAGATCCGGGACTATGACGCTGAAACGGACCTTTCAGAATATCAGGTCATTGTGGACTGCATACTCGGTACAGGATTCCGAGGCGAGGTCAGAGGAAGAGCCGGAGAGGCTATCAGAGCGATCAACAGCAGCGGTGCATACGTGATCAGTGTAGATATAAACAGCGGCCTGAACGGAGACACCGGAGAAGCATCTCTGGCAGTCCGTTCAGACCTTACTGTTTCGATCGGCTATTATAAACAAGGTTTATTCAAAGGTGTGTCTGATCAATACATCGGACAGCTTACCAATGTAGATATAGGGATCGTCTTGCTGGAGAATTGATCAAAAGAAATTGAATGACTCTTGAATCATAGTGATACAATAATATTCAAAGAGAATGATCAGGAGAGTAACATGGCTTACTACGATATGGAATTTCACAGAGGCGGCAGGGACGCCCGGCCGGAGAATACGCTTTACTCATACCAGTATGCGCTTGAAAACGGTGCGCTGACCATCGAATGCGATATGCAGCTGACCGGTGACGGTCACATTGTGATGTCGCACAATCCGGCACTGAACCCGGATATCACGACAGACAGGGAAGGAAAACGCGTTGAGGCGGGCAAGTATTATTTCCATGACATGACACTGCAGGAGGTGCAGTCATTCAATGTGGGACACATGGATCCCTCAATAGAATACTATGATCTGCACGGACGGACTCAGGTCCAGGCAGATGCCTTCATACCGTCATTGCGCCAGATGTTTGAACTGGTGAGAGACAGCGGCAATGAAGAGATCAGGATGAGTATCGAGGCCAAAGCCTATCCTGATCCGGCCCTGGGTGTCAATTACGAGAAGAATCCCGACTATGATAGACTGCTTGCCGAATTCCTTTCATTGGTAAATGAATTCGGGTTCCGCGACAGAGTGATCCTGCAGTCGTTCGACTGGGCGGTTCTCGTTAAGATGAAAGAACTGGATCCCGGGATCGAAACGATAGCGCTTTACAGCGAAGAACCGTCCTGGGGCACGCCGGACGCTACCACGCTCTGGCTGGACAGAGACGAGCCTTCGCCATGGCTGGCAGGGGTCGACATCTGTGAATTTGGCGGAGACCCGGTCCGCGCAGCCCATTCACTCGGCATTGATGATGTCAGTCCGTACTTTAAAGAGATAACGAAGGAACTCACAGACGAGGCTCATGAACTTGGAATGAAGGTCGTACCATGGACTGTGAATTCCAGAGAAGACATGGCTGCTCTGTATGAGATGGGAGTCGATGGGATCATCACCGACAGGGCATGGGTACTGAGAGAATTTCTGGAAGAGCAGGGCGAGACACTGCCCCCTGCAAGGAAGGTGGATCTGCCGTATCACCTCGAGCCGGAGCATATTCATGCAGAGGAGAGGAAGTCTGAGAAGAGCAGAGATGCAGCATATTAGCGCTGACGAAGGAGAATGATGGGAAAAGTTACGATTGAGACCGGACTTGGCAGAGTGACCGGTATCGAAGAGAAAGGCATCCGCATGTTCCGCGGCATACCGTACGCAGTTACAGAGCGCTTTGAACTCCCGCAGCCCTATCCTGTATGGGATGAGTTTGACGCGACAGGCCGCGAGACCGACTGTTTCCAGTACAGAGCGTACCATGATGAATCGGTAGGCCGTTACTGGTTCTACCACAGTGAATTCCGGTATGATCAGAACATACCGGACTGGGATTTCGCCGAATCGCCGATGACGCTCAATATCATCACGCGCGTGGAAGCAAAGAAAGATCCGGTGCTTGTATTCATTCACGGCGGATCATTTGAGAATGGCAATGTCGGTGAGCATCCGTACGGCACATGCACTGAGTACGCAAAGTATGGCATTGCATATGTTTCCCTCGGATACAGACTCAACGTGTTCGGACTCTACAAATCCGGCAACTACGGTCTGCACGACATGGTTTTCGGCCTTAAGTGGATCAAAGAACATATCGCTGACTTTGGCGGCGATCCTGAGCGGATCACCATAATGGGCCAGTCCGCAGGTGCAATGGCTGTCATGGACCTGATGTACACGCAGCAGCTCAAAGGCATCGTGAAAGGTGCAGTGATGATGTCTGGCGCAGGGACAGTGCCGGATTTTGCCGGGCCTTATACACCTGAAGAATCCGAAGAGAAATTCTGGTCGAAGGTGCGGGAACGGGCAGGTGCTGAGACAGAAGAAGAGTTCAAAGCGATGCCGGACCAGACGATATTTGACGCGTGGTATGATACAGCTCTCGAGTGCGGGAGCGTACGC
The DNA here is from genome assembly GCA_017434025.1 of Mogibacterium sp. Lineage (GTDB taxonomy): Bacteria > Bacillota > Clostridia > Peptostreptococcales > Anaerovoracaceae > Crickella. Next base: position 7,277 of record JAFRGC010000042.1, read on the forward strand.
ACACAGCAGCCTGGTATCGACGGCACCATTATACCGAAACTTCCGTCCAGAATCATGAAGGAGAACACTTACCTCGATGTACCGATCATCGTAGGTGTCACATCGCAGGATTTCATGCCGTACCTCATCTATGAGATCGCGATGAAGCTCGCAAAACTGCATGTGAAACGCGGACAGTCTCCGGTGTGGGGATACATGTTCGACAAGACGCCGCCGGGCGACAGATTCAAAGCATATCACGCTGCGGATCTGTGGTATGTATTCGGCAATTTTCATAAGAGCTGGCGTCCGTTCGGAGAGGATGACTGCAAGCTCAAGGACGAGATGGTACACTATATAGCGAATTTCGTCAAACTCGGGGATCCGAATGCAGACGGCTTGCCGTACTGGCCATCGATAAGCCGGAAGAACAGAAGGTTCCGTCTGTTTGACGGTCAGAAAGGTGGGATGATCGGTCCGATGCGCTGCCGCATGAAAGAGTGGCGAAGCTTCCTGTTTGAGAAAGGTCCGATGTAAACAGCAGATGGAGATGGCTTACAAGGGTGTGGGCGAGAGGATCCATGCTGTAGGCAGTAGGGGTTACATATAGAATCAATTTAATGAAAGAAACAAGTCTGGATATCATAATGGCAAAGAATGACGTGACCCGGACGGAGAAGATCCGTCTGGTGATTGGTATGAGTTTGCCTGCGATCCTGGCACAGCTGACAACCATCGCTATGGAGTATATCGATGCAGGAATGGTAGGCAGCCTTGGCGCCGGAGCAACTGCAGCGATCGGACTTGTTTCTTCTTCAATTTGGCTGATCGGCGGCAGCTGCATAGGATTGTCTGCCGGTTTCTACGTTCAGGTCGCGCATCTGATCGGCGCCAGACGAGAGCGTGAAGCAGAATCCGTCCTGAGACAGGGACTCAAAGCCGCGGTCCTGCTCGGTGTTCTCATCTGTATTGCCGGCGTCCTGATAAGCGGTTCTCTGCCAGGATGGCTCGGCGGAGATGAAGCGATCCGGGCAGATGCGTCAGCCTATTTCCGCATATATTCACTTTCCGTTCCTTTCGTGCTGATCCGGCAGATGTCTTGCGGAATGATGCAGAGTACCGGCGACATGAAGACGCCGAGTATTCTTTCTGCACTGATCTGTCTGCTGGATGTCGTGCTGAATTTCTTCATGATCTTCCCGACGAGGATGATGAACTTAGCGGGAATGCGGATCATGATCCCGGGTGCAGGAATGCAGGTGAAAGGTGCGGCAATTGCTACTGCGCTGTCCGATGTGATCATAGCGATGGCGGCACTCTACCTGATATCTTACAGAAATAATAAGATTTCGCTGAGGAACAGAGGCAGCTGGAGTTGGGATAAGAAGACAGTATTGACTGCGGCCAAAATCGGTATCCCTCTGTCGTGCGACCAGATCTTCATGTGCAGCGCATACGTTGCCGGAACGCTGATCGTCGCCAGGCTTGGGACGGTCCCGGTCGCAGCGAACTCTCTGGCAATAACGGCGGAAAGCCTGTGCTACATGCCGGGGTATGGCATTGGGGCCGCTGCGACAGCGATCATCGGACAGTCCATCGGAGCGCAGCGTTATGATCTGACGAGAAGTTTTGCAAGGGTCTCGGTGGCGCTGGGAATGATCATGATGGGGATCATGGGAGCGCTGATGTATCTGTGCGCGCCGCATGTTTTCTCCTTGCTGACCAGCAGTGCTGAGGTAGCGGTTCTCGGAACAGCTGTACTGAGGATAGAGCTCTTTGCTGAACCTCTGTACGGCGCTTCGATCTGCTGTGCAGGCGTGTTCAGAGGAGCAGGGGACACGCTGACACCTAGTGTTATGAATCTGCTGAGCATGTGGTGTGTAAGGATCATCCCTGCGATCTTCCTGGTGCCGGTAATGGGGCTGAGGGGATACTGGACAGCAATGGCTGTCGAACTCTGCTTCCGCGGGATCATATTCCTGATAAGGATGAGCCGCGGCAAGTGGATCAGAGAACTGTAAATTGTAAGCATATGATATTGATGGTATTATATGGAAGTAATAGGTAAATGTATAATTGTCTGACAATAGTAGTATGACACACGACCTGATTCAAAGGAGAGCATTATGTCAATCAAATACAGTGAGAATAAGAAGACTTTTTCCCTCAATACAGCATCGGCTACGTACCAGCTCAAGATAGGGAATCTTGGCTATGTGAAGCATCTGTATTACGGTGATACGATCTGTGATGAGGATATGGCATACCTGATCCGCAGGTACGACCGCGGATTCTCAGGAAATCCGTATGATTCCCTCAAGGAGCGTACTTTCTCCCTAGACGCCCAGCCGCAGGAATTCACGACGCAGCAACAGGGCGATTTCCGGATCAACTCCATTGAAGTCAGGAACGCTGACGGGAGTTTTTCATTCAATGGCAGATACCTATCTCACAGAATCTACCAAGGGGCGTTCACACTGAACGGTCTTCCGACTGCATTTGCGACAGAGAACGACACAGTAGACACGCTGGAACTGGTTCTTGAAGATGCAGTCAGCAAGGTGCAGGTGACACTGCTGTATTCAGTATTTGAAGAAGCAGAGATCATCATGCGTGCTGCAAGGGTGCACAATGCAGGTGATAAAATGATCCATCTTGAGAGGATCATGTCATTCAATATCGATTTTCTGAACGGCAAAGACATGGATCTGATCTCGCTGCCGGGACGCTATGGTCAGGAGAGACAGGTCGAGCGCCAGCCGATGACACACCATGTCCACAGGATCCGCAGCGGACGCGGGATCTCTTCGCATCAGCAGAATCCTTTTGTCGCGCTTGCCGGCAGAACTACGAACGAAGATTACGGCACATGCTATGGTTTTGCGCTGATGTATTCGGGCAGTTTTACGGCAGAAGCCGAGCTTGATCAGTACGATCAGCTGCGTCTGGTCATGGGGATCAACGACAGCATGTTCAATTATCCTGTCGCCCCGGGCGAGGACTTTGACACACCGGCTGTATTGATGACTTATTCGCATCAGGGACTCACAGGGATGAGCCATAACTATCACAAGTTCTACAGGACCAATCTTAATAAGAGCAAATTCGTCAGAGACGTCAGAAGGCCTGTGCTCATCAACACCTGGGAAGCTGCATTCTTCACATTCGACGATGTCAAACTGGTCGAGATCGCCAGAGCTGCAAGGGACATGGGTGTCGAGATGATGGTAATGGATGACGGCTGGTACGGGAAACGTGATGACGACAACTCCGGACTGGGCGACTGGTATGTGAACGAGAATAAGATCAAATGCGGACTTACGGAACTCGTCAGACAGATCAACGATCTCGGCATGAAATTCGGGATCTGGTTTGAACCGGAGATGGTTTCCGAGGACTCAGACCTCTACCGCGCGCATCCGGACTGGGTGATGGAGATCCCGGGCAGGCATGCAGTGCGCAGCCGCAACCAGCTGGTTCTCGATGTAGGAAGGAAAGAAGTCCAGGATTATCTCATTGAGAGAGTCAACAGTATCCTGGACAGTGCAAATATATATTACGTGAAATGGGACATCAACCGTGCAATCACAGACCTGTGGTCGAACGCTCTGCCAGGAGACCGCCAGGGAGAAGTATCCCACAGATACGTGCTCGGACTGTACAGGATCCTTGATGGTATCGTCAAGACTCACCCTGACATCATGTTCGAGGGCTGCGCGGGCGGAGGCGGACGCTTTGATACGGCTATGCTCACATACTTCACGCAGTACTGGAGCTCCGACAATACCAAACCTCTTGATAATCTCAAGCTGCACTACGGCTCGTCGTTCCTCTATCCGGTTTGCAGCATGGGTGCGCATGTATCAGAGGCGAGTCCGATGGTACCGTTTGAGACCAAAGCAGCGATCGCAATGTGCGGGACGTTCGGATATGAGCTCGATGCTACCCATATGAAGAAGAAAGAGATACGCGCATGCAAGAAGATGAGCGATCTGTATCATAAATACTATGATCTGAATTTCTTCGGTGATTATTACAGGCTGTCTGATCCTTTCGAACCGGTCAATCTTGTAGCGTGGGAGAGCGTTGCTGAAGATAAGAGCGAAGCACTGGTGACAGTCATCACAGTCGGACTGACAGTGAACGGGCCGCAGGAGTATATCAAGCTCAAAGGCCTTGATCCTGACAGAATGTACAGGATGGACTATGATGGCAGGGAACTAGTGCTCAGCGGATCGGCGCTGATGAATGGCGGGATCCCTATCCCGAGAGAAGTTCCTGACTTCACATCATTTATATACCATCTGAGAGCAGTCAAATAGAAGAATCAGAAGTAACAGGAGGCAACAGCATGCTCTGTAAATATCCTCCGATGGGGTGGAACAGCTGGGACTGTTATGGAACATCTGTAACAGAGACCATCGTGCGGCAGAATGCTGCTTATATGGCGAAATATCTGAAGCAATACGGCTGGGAATATATCGTGGCAGATATCCAGTGGTATCAGCCAACTGCCTTTGATTTCAATTATGAACCATTCGCTGACACTGTCATGGATGAATGGGGACGAATGATGCCGGCGGAAAATCGCTTCCCGAGTGCTTCGGGAGGCACAGGATTCCGGGAATTGGCAGATCATGTGCACAGCCTGGGCCTCAAGTTTGGCATCCACATCATGCGAGGGATTCCGCGCATGGCGGCTCACCGCCATCTGCCTGTCGCCGGAAGTGATTATACCTGTGATCAGGCAGCTGACCCGAATTCCATCTGTCAGTGGAATCCGGATATGTACGGCGCGCGTCTGGATCATCCCGCAGCACAGGCGTATTACGACAGCATCTTCAGGCTGTACGCTGAATGGGGCGTGGATTTCGTAAAGTGTGATGACATCGCCAGAGAATACCCTCACTGCAGGAAGGAGATCGAGATGATCGGAGCTGCCTGCCGTAAATGCGGACGCGATATCGTGCTCAGCCTGTCACCGGGTCCTGCGCCGCTTGAGGAGGCGGAGCATCTCAAGACCTGGGCCAACATGTGGAGACTGACAGATGATTTCTGGGACCGGTGGGAGCTGCTGAAGGGCATGTTCGAACGTGCGGAGAAGTGGTGTATCCATGCAGGCCCGGGACACTGGCCGGACGCGGATATGCTGCCTTTCGGCGCGATCCGTCAGTGCGGTAAGGAAACTCCGGAAGGACGGTGGACACGTTTTACACATGATGAGCAGCGTACGCTGATGACTCTGTGGTGTATGCTGCATTCACCGCTTATGATGGGCGGAGAACTGACGAAGAACGATGATTTCACTTTGTCGCTGCTCACCAATGCCGACATCCTGAATATCCAGAAGGAGAGCTTCTGCGCGCATCCGCTGTACACGACTGAGGACCGGTCTGTGTGGATCGCTCCGCGCAGGGATGGCAGAGGAACGTATGCAGCGGTATTCAATCTCTCTGACGAAACGATTACGATCAGTATCACACCGGAAGAGATCGGGATATCAGCAGACCATGCAGTTGAATTATGGACCGGCGATCCTGCATCCTCACTGTCTGCAGAACTCAGACCGCATGCATGTGCTGTATGGCTGGCGGAAACAGTCTGACATAAGGAGTATATGATGAAACAAGCAAGGATCATTCTTGATAAGGACTATAAAATCGGACGTATCGACCCGCGCATCTATGGATCGTTTATCGAACACCTTGGCCGTGCCGTGTATGGCGGGATCTATGAGCCTGCTCATCCTCTGGCAGACGAGCAGGGATTCCGCAAGGATGTACTGGAGATGGTGCGCAGACTGCAGGTGCCTGTGGTCAGATATCCGGGAGGCAATTTTGTGTCTGGCTTCAACTGGGAAGACAGTGTCGGGCCTGACCGTCCGAAACGTCTGGATCTGGCGTGGTTCACAACCGAGACAAACGCTGTCGGTCTGCATGAGTTCGCAGACTGGGCGAAGAAGGCTGATACAGAGATCATGTATGCCGTCAACCTTGGTACACGCGGACCTGAGAACGCCCGTGATATCGTTGAATACGCGAATCACCCGGGTGGCAGCAAATTCAGCGATATGCGTATCGCCAACGGGGCGCAGGATCCATTTGGCATCAAGCTGTGGTGTCTGGGCAACGAGATGGATGGTCCATGGCAGATGGGTCATAAGAACGCATTTGAGTATGGGCGTGTAGCAAATGAATCCGCCAAAATGATGAAATGGGTGGACCCATCCATCGAGCTGGTGGCCTGCGGCTCGTCAGCCTCAGATATGCCTACCTTCGGTGACTGGGAACTGACCATGCTGGATGAATGCTACGATAATATAGACTATGTTTCCCTGCATCGCTATTATGGCAATCCGACCAATGATACGCCGGGATTCCTGGCGAGATCGATGGACCTGGATGACTTCATTCACTCCGTGGTCGCTATCTGCGACGCGGTTAAAGGGAAGAAGCACAGCAAGAAGCAGCTCAACCTGTCATTCGACGAGTGGAACGTATGGTATCACTCCAATGAACAGGACCAGGAGATCGTCAAGCGCGAGAAGTGGGGCAAGGCGCTGCCTCTGCTGGAAGATGTTTATAACTTTGAAGACGCGCTGCTGGTGGGCAGCATGCTGATGACTCTGCTGCGCAATTCGGACCGTGTCAAAATCGCCTGCCTTGCACAGCTGGTGAATGTCATAGCGCCGATCATGACACGCAACGGCGGTGGGTGTTGGGCGCAGACCATTTTCTATCCGTTCATGCATGCCAGCCGCTACGGCAGGGGAACAGCATTGCAGGCAATCGTAGACACACCTGTGTACGACTGCATTGACTACGAGAACGTTCCTCTGATCGATACCGCTGCGACTCAGGCGGATGACGGGAGCGTGACAGTGTTCTGCGTGAACCGTGACATGACCGATGATTTCTGTCTGGATCTGGACCTCCGGTCTTTTGGCAAGATGAAGCTCAGTGAGCATATTCTGCTGCATCATGATGATGTGAAAGCAGTGAATACTGAAGAGGATCCAATGAATGTCGTACCGGTCTCAGGTCCGGCAGGCCAAGTGAGCAGCGGTCATGCTGAAGTGAAACTCCCGGCTCTGAGCTGGAACGTTATCCGGTTCGAGCCTGTGATGAAATAATTGGACGATAGCAACCCGCCCAAAAAAAGAAGTTGACATTTCCTATATTTTGAGTATTATGCTCGAGAGAAAGCAAATAGAAGACACATGTAAGTATTCTTTTCATAGATACAGGAGAAATGAAATGACTCAAGAAGAAATTAAGAAAACAGATAATCTGGCTGCAGCACCGGAACTTCCACAGCCGAGAAGAAGCGTAGCTTTCATCGGTTCGGAGTGTTATCCGTTCGTCAAGACAGGCGGACTTGGAGACGTAATGTACGCACTGCCTAAGGCACTGGCTGACCTTAACTGCGATGTTAAGGTCATCCTCCCGCGCTATCACTGCATCCCATGGAAATATCAGGAGAAGATGGTATATCGCGGATCGTTCAACATGGATCTGTGCGCAGACGGAACATCGTTCTACGTAGGTATCATGGAGTATGTATGGGACGGCGTAGTATATGATTTTATCGACAACGATGATTTCTTTACCAGCGGCAACCCGTATGTCAATCTTGTTGATGATATCCCTAAGTACTGCTACTTCTGCAAAGCTGCACTGGCTGCACTGAATTATATGAACTGGATCCCGGATGTGATCCACTGCCACGACTGGCAGGCCAGCCTTGTGCCGGTCTTCCTGCGCACACAGTTTGCAGATACTGCTATCAAGGACGCCAAGACTGTCCTCACGATCCACAACCTGCGCTTCCAGGGAGTTTACAACATCCCGACACTGCGTTACTGGACCAACCTGCCTGAATACATCTTCAACAAGGATACGTTCAAGACCGGTTATGAGGATGCCAATATGCTCAAGGGCGGCCTGACATATGCAGACATCATCACCACAGTCAGCAACACTTATGCAGACGAGATCGAGACACCGTTCTTCGGCGAGAATCTGGATGCGCATCTGCGTTATCATTCCGGCAAACTGCGCGGGATCGTTAACGGCATCGATGTCGTTCAGTGGGATCCGAAGACTGACCCAAAGATTGCTGAACAATATGATATCACTGAAGTTCTTGACAAGAAGAAAGCGAATAAGCGTGCTCTTCAGGAAGAACTCGGACTGGAAGTCGATGACAGCAAGTTCGTTATTGGCCTTATTTCCCGACTGACTGATCAGAAGGGACTTGATCTTGTCAACGAGATCCTCCCGTCCCTGATCGACGGCAACACACAGGTCGTCGTACTCGGTACCGGAGATGTCCGCTACGAGGATTCTTTCCGTTGGTTTGAGAGCGACTTCAAGGGCAGTGTATGTTCCTGCATCATGTATGATGAGGGAAGAGCTCACAGGATCTATGCCGGCGCAGATGCTCTGCTGGTACCATCACTGTTCGAGCCATGCGGCCTGACACAGCTGATCGCTATGAGATACGGAACAGTTCCTGTCGTACGTGAGACAGGCGGCCTCAAAGACACAGTACAGCCATTCAATCAGTTCACAAACGAGGGCAATGGCTTCACATTTGACAGATATGAAGCAGGTCTGCTCTATGATGCAGTAAACCGCGCTAAGACACTGTACTTCACCGATCGCTATCGCTGGGACGAGATGGTGCAGAGAGACATGGCCAAGGATGTTTCCTGGAAAGTTTCTGCAGAGCAGTACAGATCGCTTTATCTCGAGCTGAAGCCGTGATATCGAGGCAGATTTCCTGAAATATAGTGATCTGGAAGATTTGCAAAAATATTTTATTTCCTACCTTGACAATAGGAAATGGGGATGGTATTATAATGGTGCAAGAAGTTAGAGGCACCTAACCAAGACGAAGACTCCTTTCAAAATCGGTATTACTTACCGGTTCAATCCTACTGGTAATTAACTACACCATAATACTTTCATCCCTCTTACAATATCTACAACCTGAAGACGCCAGCAATCACTGGCGTCTTTTGGTTATTTAACAGTTGAAAATAGCTCCTGAATAACCATACAATATATATTAACAAGAGAAGCTACTGATCCATATGCAGAGGAGGGGCTTATGAAATTCAATGCTGAGAAGATCATGAAGAAAGTCACCGGCGCTTCGACAGGAGTGGCCGTCGCAGCTGCATTCTTCAATATTGCACTTATTATCATTCGTCTGGTCGAGACGGTAACAGAAGAGGCTGAGAAACATCAGGAGGAATAATATATAGTGCAGAGAAATGAGATATGGCGTTCGTACGGAACAGATCATAAGGAGATGACCAAACGGCTGCTGGCACAGTCGGGACTTGGCCAGCTGCTTCCTGTGTCTGCGGATCATGATCCGTGCATTGCGATCAAACCCAATCTGGTGACTCCCGCACCTGCCAGTTTTGGCGGAACGACCCATCCAGAGGTCGTTGCGGGGATCATAGAGTTCCTTCAGGAGAGGAATTACCGGAATATAGTCATCGCGGAAGGTTCGTGGGTCGGTGATAAGACCTCGGAGGCTTTCGAGTACTGCGGATACAACGCGCTTGCTGAAGAGTACAGGGTATCCCTTATTGACATGCAGAAGGAGAAGGGCATCACCGTTGACTGTTCAGGAGAGAAGCTTTCCATATGCAGATGCGTCAGAGACTGGGATTTCCTGATCAATGTTCCTGTGCTCAAAGGCCACTGTCAGACTCATATCACATGCGCACTCAAGAATCTCAAAGGGCTGATCCCGAATACTGAGAAGAGGAGATTCCATTCGATGGGTCTCCACAAACCGATCGCCCATCTGAATGCAGGCATCAGACCGGACTTCATCGTGATCGATCATATATGCGGAGATCTGAGCTTTGAAGAGGGCGGGAGCCCTGTAACACGCAACTGTATCATGACCGCCGTCGATCCTGTACTGGTGGATTCATACGTCTGCTCCCTCCTGAACTACGAGACAGCAGAAGTGCCGTATATCGGAATGGCAGAGGAACTGGGCATCGGCAGTGCGGATCTTTCCGATCTCAGGCTTATAACCTGTGAAGGTGAGCCGTTTGAGGATCTGCCTGCCCGCAGCATTCTGGATGTGAGCTATGCTGTTGACGAAGTGGATTCCTGCAGTGCCTGCTACGGTGTTCTGATACCTGCACTCACAAGACTGAAAGAGGAAGGGCTGCTCGACCATCTCCCGGAAAGGATCGCGATCGGGCAAGGGCACAGAGGCAAAACAGGAAAACTGGGTATAGGCAACTGCACAGCAGGTTTTGATATCTGCATCAGGGGATGCCCGCCTAAGGAAGATGATATATACCAACAGCTGAAAGAACTGGCATCTATGGACTGCCATAAGAATTAGTTGTAGAATCTCATGTGGATAGTTTAGGAAGTTGAACTGTATCAGGAAAGGAATGGATCATATGAAGAAAATTTTGTCTATTATGATGGTGATGCTTATGGCTGTACTTACACTCACTGGCTGCGGCGGTCAGTCCGGCGGCGGATCGGGTGGTTCTGAACCTGCATCAGCAGATTCACTTAAGACCATTGGGGATGTAATAGATATTGACTCAGAAGATATTCAGTCTGCGGTATATGAGGACAAAGTGGTATACGCATTCAAGCTCGGTGACTCCTATTACCGTGCCATAGCAAAAATCTCACCGGAAGATGCCCAGGCTTATTTCGATATCGATTATTCGGATGATGACTTCGAAGAGCAGCAGAAGGCGATCGTAGCACCGCTTAAGATCGATACGCTCGAGAACCTGGACGGTCAGATCCTGAGCGAAGAAGAGAGGAGTGCTCTGGTCGGGAAGACCGGACAGGAGCTGCAGAATGCCGGTTGGACATATAACGGACATGATCTCGAGTCCATGGAATTCTGGATGTACTACGGACCGTTCCTGTATACTGTCGCATTTGACGGAGAAGTTGCGGAGGCAGACTATGATGACTTTGATGATGAAGCCGGCACCCGTGATCTGACAGTCAAGAGCGTAGAGCTGATGATGCTCGGCAATGCTACCGACATCGAGGAGTGATCATTCAGGAAAATTGCATAAGACAAAACAAGAGCCCTGCGTGAGCAGGGCTCTTGTTGTATATGAGTATCGAATTATCACGGTACTACTTTGCAGGATAACGTCCGACAAACTTGAGTGTCTCGCAAACTGCGGCGAGATCTGCGACCATCTTCTTGCCTTCCTCGGAAGTGTCATCTCCGTCGCACTCAATGTAGAAATAGTATCCCCATTCCTCATAGCTGAGCGGTCTGGTGTGAAGGAAACGGATGTTGAAGCCATGGCTGCTGATCGCATTGATGGCTTTGACAAGGGATCCCTGCACGTTGAGGACTGTAAAGATCATCATGAAACGAGAACCTTCTTCGCATGCGGATGCATTAGGTGTCCTGGAAAGAACAGCATAGCGGACGACCTCGTCGCCGGTGTTCCACTTGAAGACCTTTACGATGCTCAGACTGCCTGAATAGAACAGATCCATGACATAATTGTCTTTGCCGCTCCTGCTTCTCTCGAATGGCAGGACACATACATCACAATCTCCCGATACAACAGCTTCATATGTCTGACCATAATTAGGGAAGTCGATCTTCGCTGCTCCCTCAGCTACAGTGCAGGCTGCTTTGTAATCTTCAGGATCCATTCCTGCGCAATATGCAATGCGATTAATATCGATCTTGTTTCCGTTGATAACCACGATAAATATCTCCTTTCATCTCACGATGTTGCAAGTATATTCCCTTAAACTGACTATTTCAAGGGTTTTTACTGATAAAGTCTGTTCAGTTCTTTCTCTGATTCTATGACCAGTTTCTCCTCATCAACTCCGGTGAGATGCCCCTTTTCAGAAACGATCCTGCCGTTGATGACCGTAAGATCGACCGGCGCTCTGAAGCCTACTGTCCCGAGCACTGACGCCGGATCATAGCATGCTCCGGCAAGCTCGACGCGTTTCGAATCAATGAGGAAGAAATCCGCACATTTGCCCTCTTCGATCGAACCGATCTCCTTATCTCTGCCAAGCAGACGGGCAGATCCCATCGTTGCGATCTTGAGGAAATCATATCCGGTCGGAGCTTTACGGCTTGAGTTGAGGCGGTGCAGGAGGAAGCCTACACGCAGCTCTTCGAGGAGATCAGAACCGTCATTGGATGCTGAACCGTCAACACCGATTCCGACAGGAATACCCATCTCCAGCATTTCCGGGATACGTGCGATACCTGATGAGAGCTTCATGTTCGAGATAGGACAGTGGCAGACGCCGGTCCCGGTTTCTGCCAGGAGCTTGAGCTCTTCGTCATTGAAATGGATCCCGTGAGCGTACCAGACGTCATTGCCGACCCAGCCGAGCTTCTCCATGAACGCCAGTGGCCTGATGCCTTCACGCTCGAGCATGTAAACTTCTTCATCCTTGGTCTCACAGAGGTGAGTGTGCAGTCTGACACCGTATTCACGCGCGAGTACAGCGCTTTCTCTGAGCAGGTCTTCTGATACAGAGAATGGTGAACAAGGAGCAAGCGCGACGCGCCGCATAGAACCGAAGGCCGGATCGTGATATTTGTTGATGATGTCAACACTGTCCTTCAGGATCTCATCGACAGTCTGAACGACTGAATCAGGCGGAAGTCCTCCGTCCTTGACCGAGAGGTCCATCGAACCGCGGGAGAAGTGCATCCTCACACCGAGCTTCTCTGCTGCAGCAGCCTGTGCAGCAATGTGGTCGCCCGAGTTGTGAGGGAACACATAATGGTGATCAAATACGGTAGTGCAGCCATTCTTGACCAGCTCGCCCATGCCGGTCAGCGAGGACAGGTAAACAGTGTCAGCATTGATATTCTTCCATATCTCGTACAGTGTCTTGAGCCAGTCGAAGAGCTCCATATTCTGTACCTGAGGAAGGTTGCGGGAAAACTGCTGATACAGGTGGTGATGCGCATTGACGAGGCCCGGATAGCAGAACATGTCGCTTCCGTCGATCTCTTTGTCAGCTGGTTTCGCCTCCGGCCCGATGTATTCAATGATCCCATCTCTGCAGAACAGGCATACATTCTCATACATCGTATCATTGCTGTCACACGATACGATCATACGTATATTTTTGACAGATAAAGTACTCATAACAGGTTCCTTTCTTCTGTGCATTGGTGATTGTTTACTAATAATCAATATATCACATCCGGGAAGATTCCGCGAGAGCAACTGACTCACTGCAGGAACTGAACCGCGTTGACAAACATGTTAGATAATACTAACATGAGACAAAGAAACATGCAGTAACGGAGCATAGAACATGAAAATGAAGAAACAGCCTATGATCCCGGAAACCGATGGATTCTTCGGGACATACTATCCGAATCAACAACCATCTGACAGAGCGATGATCCTCATGCTCGGCGACAGCTCAGATGACAGACTTGCTGAGAGCGGTGCGAAGTGGGTGCACGGCATCGGATGTCACGCCCTTACGATGTCTCCTGACAAGAAAGATTACGGACACCATAATTATCCGCTGGAACGATTTGGAGCAGCGATCAGGTTCCTCCGCGGGCGGGGAATCAAAAAGATCGGAATAGCGGGAGCATCGACTACGGGAATGCTTGCTCTTGCGGCTGCGTCGTATTATCCGGAGATCACGTTGACTATTGCGCTGTCACCATCAGATTTTATCATGGAAGGGTTTTATCAGGACGGTAAAGACGGTATGCGCGAGAGACCGGGAGATAACGAGTCATCCGTATCATGGAGAGGAGAACCGCTGCCTTATCTGCCTTTTGCCTACAGACACCCGGAGTATTGGCAGAAGATACAGGAAGAGTCCAGAGCAGGCAGAGACATGATCGCCTCACGCAAACTGTTCGATGAGTCTGAAAGGAAACACCCGCTGCAGGAAAAAGAGATGATCAAGGTCGAGAATATCAAAGGCCGCATCGTATTCGTCGGAGCGGAGGACGATGTCCTGTGGGATACGTGCCGATACATCAGGAGGATGGAAGAGCGTCTCGGTGAGAAACCTCATGACAGCACCTACCTGTCGCTGATCTATGAGCATGGAACACATTTTGTATTTCCGGAATCGATGCTCAGGATCATGCTGCCGTTCGGCGGAGATCTCCTGCCGCGTCTGTTCCGGGCGGGACGGGAGTTCCCGGCAGAATGCAGAGCTGTCAGAGAGGATATCGACAGACATCTCAGAGACGAGATCAGGCAACTGTAGTACAGAAGTGAAAGGCAGTATGATAGAATAGAAGCAGCCGATAGATTTCACGTAGAGGGAAAGAGGAGAGAGACATGAGCAAGATCGTTAATGAAGCAAGGATCAGGAATCCTCTTATAGTCGGGATCCGGGAGCAGCTGGAGCACAGAGCTCTCTGGATGTATCTGCTGTGTGATGAAGCGGCAAAGCATGGCCTCAAGGCAGAGGAATTTGCACCGGATGCTATCAAGAGATGCGGATTGTATCAGGGTGCGAATCTGGTTGAAAAGGGCGGCCTCGGCAATTCACTGCGCGGACTGAAGAAAGCGCTGTTTGGACATTTTGCGCAGCAGGTGTTCGAGATGGATATCCTGCGCTGCGACGATGATCATCTGGATATCGACTTCCATTACTGCCCGCTGGTCAAGGCGTGGCAGAAACAGGGATGCACAGACGAGCAGATAGCGATGATGTGCGATCATGCGATGTGTGGTGACAGAGGTATCGGAGAGTGCTTTGGCGTTGAACTCGATCTGCCGGGGACGATAGCGAAGGGGGACGAGACCTGCCAGCTCAGATACGTCAGGAGAGAAGGCAAAGCGGATGTACCGGAGAGCAAAGCTGTGGAGAACGCCGCGGAGATCCTCCGGGCAGGGATAGGGCTCATGACAGCGGGAACAACGTTCATCCTCGCGCTCAAGAGTTCCAGAGACAGGACTAAGACCGGGGCGAAGAGATAGGATAACTCAATATGCCGGGGCGACACGTTTCAGGTGACGCTCCGGCTTATATATTGCCGATATGTACAAATAAGTGGTAATATTTATATGTTGGAAAATTATATCGGTTATAACTGATTGGAGGATGACCATATGAAAAAGTTCGGTGTTAAATCTGTAGTAGCTTCCGCTATTCTTGCAGCCCTGGTATTCGTGCTGCTGCGTTTTGTCGCTATCCCTACACCATTCCCTGATACTACACTCAGCATCTATGCTGCTGTTGTTGCATTCTTCGCAGTGCTTTTCGGACCGCTGGTCGGACTGGTAGGCGGATTCCTCGGCAATCTGCTGGTTGACCTTACCGCAGGCTGGGGCGTCTGGTGGACCTGGGTCATCGTGACCGGCCTGTATGGTCTCTTCGTTGGCCTCGGATGCAAAGGTATCAACCTTGAGGACGGTATCTTCGGCAAGAAAGAATTCATGCGCTTTACCATCGTATCGGTAGTGAGCTGTCTTCTCTGCTGGGGAGCACTGGCACCGATCGGAGATATCCTTGTTTACGCAGAGCCGGCTAACCTGGTGTTTATCCAGGGTCTGTTCGTCGGCCTCAGCGGCATGATCTCAACGATCATTGTCGGCGGCATTCTCTGCAAGGCTTACGCAGCTTCCAAAGCACAGAAAGGATCACTCACTAAGGAGGATTAGTGTTGAACAGAGGAGAGCCGATAATAGAATTCAAGGATTTCTCTTTCCAGTATAATGCTCAGAAGGAACCGACACTGTACGATATCGATCTGACTATACACAAGGGAGAGAAGGTTCTTATCGCGGGTCCCTCCGGATGCGGCAAGTCCACACTTGTCAATTGTATAAACGGTCTGATACCGTTTTCATACAAAGGAGAGATCAGAGGATCCCTCAAGATCAAAGGCATGGAGAGCTCTTCACAGAGCATCTCCATGATTTCTAATACCGTTGGAACAGTCCTTCAGGATAGTGATGCCCAGTTCATTGGCATGACCGTACTGGAGGATATTGCTTTCGCGCTCGAAAATGAATGCGTCGTGAAAGAGGAAATGGTAGAGCGTGTCAGGAAAGCGGCTGAGATCGTTGGGATATCCGGACATCTCGGGTACGCGCCGACTGATCTCTCCGGAGGGCAGAAGCAGCGTACCGGTATCGCCGGGATCCTTGTGGATGATGTCGAAGTCATGATGTTTGACGAACCGCTCGCCAACCTCGACCCGGCAACAGGCAAGACGGCAATAGAACTCATTGAAGAGGTTGCCGACAAGACCGGCGCGGCTGTCATTGTCGTGGAGCATCGTATCGAGGATGTCCTGCATATCGAAATGGACAGGATCATTCTGATGGACAGTGGCAGGATCACTTTTGACGGCACTCCTGACGCGCTGCTCTCTTCGAGGATGCTGATCGACGGAGGCATCAGAGAACCGCTCTATATCACTGCACTCAAGTATGCCGGCATAGAGATCACAGAAGACAAAGAGCCTCACAGCATCAGGTCGGTCAGACTGACAGATGACGACAAGGCCAAAGTCCGTGACTGGTATACCAGAACACCTACGATCCGTCCGGAGCCTAAGACGGAAACGATCCTGGATATCAGGGGACTTGAATTTGCTTACGAGGACAAACCACTGACGCTCAAAGGCGTTGACCTTGCGGTGCATAGAGGAGAGCTCATGGCGATCGTCGGACGCAACGGTGCCGGCAAGTCCACGCTTGCCAAAACGATCTGCCGGTTTGAGAAGAACTGCGGCGGCACGATGGTGCTGATGGGAGAAGATCTGACAGGTCTGAGCATCAAGGAATGCGCCGACAGAGTCGGTTATGTGATGCAGAATCCTAACCAGATGATCTCCAAGACGATGATCTTCGATGAGATCGCGCTCGGACTCAAGCTCAGAGGATGCGATGAGGAGACGATCAAGGATAAAGTCGAGAGCATCATGAAGATCTGCGGACTCTATGAATTCCGCAAATGGCCGATATCTGCGCTGTCTTATGGGCAGAAGAAGAGAGTCACGATCGCCTCGATCCTTGCACTGGATCCGGACATCATCATTCTCGATGAACCGACGGCAGGTCAGGATTTCAGGCATTATACAGATATCATGGAGTTCCTCAAAGAGATCAATCAAAGCGGGATCACCATCATCATGATCACACATGACATGCATCTGATGCTGGAATACGCGGAGAGAGCGGTAGTGTTCAATGACGGCCGGATCATCGCGGATATGACATCAGCGGAGGTCCTTACGAGTCCGGATATCATCGGGAAAGCGTCCCTCAAAGAGACGTCACTCTATCATCTCGCGCTGATGTGCGGGATCGAGGATCCTTCGAGTTTCGTGCAGCACTTTATCAACTTTGACAGGGAGGTGCGCTCATGAAACTTCTCAACTACATTGAGCGGAGCTCCCCGATCCACAGACTGAACGGCGCATCCAAGCTGTTCTGCCTCCTGACATGGATCTGCTCGACGATGATCACCTTCAATACGCCATTCCTGCTCTGCGCAACGGTACTGGGTATCATCGCATTTGCACTGTCCAGACTCAAGCTGTCGGAACAGAAGGGGCTGCTGTACTTCCTTCTCGGATTCATGCTGCTGAACGCTATACTGATATACGTGTTCAATCCTGAGCGTGGTGTTGAACTGTACGGAACGAGGAACCTTCTGTATACCATAGGCGGGAGATTCACTATCACGAAAGAACAGCTGCTGTATCAGTTCAATGTCATACTCAAGTATCTGTCGACGATACCGATCATTCTTGTTTTCATCGGCTCGACGCAGCCGAGCGAACTGGCCGCTTCAATGAACAGGATCGGCATACCGTACAGTTTCAGTTATTCATTTGCGCTTGCTCTCAGGTATATTCCTGATACAGTATCGACCTTCATCGATATCTCCAGATGCCAGCAGGCGAGAGGAATCGAGATGAGCAGCAAGGAGAGCCTGCCAAAACGCGTCAAAGCAGCTGCACTCCTGGTCCTGCCGCTGATCCTCGGAAGTGTCGATCAGATCGAAGTGATAACCAATGCGATGGAACTGCGAAAATTCGGCACCCAGAAGAGACGTACGTGGATCATGTCACGCCCGTTCAAGGCAGGCGATTACATCACTATACTTATAGGCGCGGGGATGGTAGCGTTCGTCATCGCTTACAATGTGATCAATGGCAGCAGGTTCTGGAATCCTTTCAATTAGAAGCGGGAGGTTTGCGCAGATGAAACCGACAGTAGTTCTTCAGACTGATTTCGGCAACGGAGGAGGCGGTGTGATGGCCGGTGTCATCAAGACCGTCGATCCGGAAGTGCCGGTATATGATTTTGATCATTTCATAGAACCATTCAATACTGTGGCTGCGTCAGCAAGCCTGAGCGGCGCTGTACCGTACTGGCCGTGCGGAACTGTTTTCGTCTCTGTAGTAGACCCCGGCGTAGGTACAGAGAGAAGGTCCTGTGTCGCCCGGCTCGAGAATGGCAGTTATATTGTCACGCCTGACAACGGAACACTTACCATGTTCAGGGATAAGATCGCGGAAGTCCGCAGGATCGATGAATCTGTGAACAGACTTCCGGGAAGCGAGAACTGTTATATCTATCATGGGCGTGACGTGTATTCTTACACAGCTGCCAGGCTGGCCTCAGGGATCATCAGTTATGAGGAAGTCGGGCCGGAATATCCGGTCTCGGAGATCATCGTTCATACCCTGACAAACGTTGAAACGATAGTCAGGAAGGGCTACGCGCATGCGGGATTCTACGACATGGAGAAATCTTTCGGATGTCTCCGTGTCAACATACGGAGCAAAGACTTCCAGGAGATCGGCGGTTTCCGCTACGGCGACAGACTGCACCTCGTGATCAGCGACGGCAAGCGTGCACTGTATGACGGTATATGCTATTATGATAAGACATTTGGCCTGGCGCCGAAGGGTGAAGCGTTCCTGAGCGGCGATATACAGGCCGGAGATGAACAGACTCTGAGATTCAATCTCAACGAGGATAATTTCTTCGACAGGTACGCTCCGGAGCTGAACAACGGATTAGCTATTGCCAAGGATTATTCTTTCACAGCAACTCCATGGGAGAAGTGATATGAAGAAGATAGATCTTCACATGCACACAGTGGTCTCTGACGGAACAGATACTCTGGAAGAGATAATAGTCAAAGTTCATGACGCAGGCATCGATCTGTTCTCCGTCACGGATCACGACGCGATCAAGGGAGGCATTCTGATCCCGCCGCTTCTGGCAGATACCGCTCCGGACAGGAGGCCTGCCTTCATAAGGGGGATCGAGTTTTCGTGTGAGGATGAAGGAGGCAAGTATCACATCTTGGGATATGGTTACGATCCGTACGTTCCGGGCATAGCCGAAGTCGTCGAGCAGGGGCATTCACTTCGCATGAAGAAGACGAAAGAACGCATAGACTTCCTGATCAAAGAGTTCGGCTTCGAGTTCAGTGATGATGAGATCCGTGAGCTGCTCGCCAGAGACAATCCAGGCAAACCGCATATCGCGAACCTCATGATCAAGCACGGGTATGCTGACAATATACACGAGGCGGTCGTTAAATATATCGATAAGAAAGAATTCGAGAATGACCATGTGCGGCCTGAAGACGCGATTCGAGGCATCATCAGGAGCGGAGGGATACCAGTCCTCGCGCATCCGACCTATGCAGATGGCGACGGCCTGATCATGGGTGAGGAGATGGACGAGAGACTGCGTCACCTGATGGGATACGGACTTGCTGGGGTCGAGGCATTTTACTCAGGATTTACACCGAAGATCCAGAGCGAAGTCCTGGGGTTTGCTGAGAAATATGATTTGTATGTCACAGCCGGAAGCGATTATCACGGCAAGAATAAGATGATCGATCTCGGGTGGACTAACATGGATGATATTTCACAGGCACCAAAAGGGCTGCTCAGATTCCTCGTGAATGTAGAGATCTTATAGAATGTTTTAATATATCTGAAGCAGATTGGCACAGGATCTGATGAATTGTGCCTTTTTGTTTGCTATAATAACTGACGTAGGGTCAAAATCTATTTAAGGAGAATTACAGATATGCAGAAGAAGCCTATCACTAACAAGCTGCTGTGGATCTTTGCTGTCGGACAGTTCGGATGGAGCCTGCTATCAGGCATCGTCGCCAACTGGATGGTATATTACTATACTGGCACACCAACCGAGCAGAACCCGCTCACCGGTATCTTTGCCAGTGGCATCACACAGCATCCGATCCTGTTCAAACTGACTCTGTTCGGTCTGGTCCTTGCAGTCGGACGTATTTTTGATGCCGTTACAGATCCGCTGATCGCCGGCTGGTCTGACCGTTCAAAATACAAAGGCGGCCGCCGCATCCCGTTCATGCGCACGATCGCTATCCCGTTTGCACTGGTCACGATCGGACTTTTCACATTGCCGCAGACGGGCAGCATTGTTGTCAACGATGTGATACTTTTCGCTCTGTTGATCACATTCTACCTGTTCATGACGATATTCTGCACACCGTACAATGCTCTGATCGCAGAACTTGGCGATACGCAGGAACACCGTATCAATGTATCGACATACATTTCATTCACATTCATTGCCGGTCAGTCGATCTCTTTCATGCTGCCTAACGTAGCAGGCGCACTGGAAGGAACAGTCGGACAGGCCGGTTCTGTAAGACTCGCAGTAGCGATCATGGCGACACTTGCCTGCATCGCGATGCTGGTCCCGTCACTTTATATCAAAGAGCGTGACTATCTGGAAGCAAAGCCAAGCGAGACCAAAGCGTTCTCTTCGCTGCTCAAGACCTTCCAGAACGGACAGTTCCGCCGTTTCGTCTACAGCGATGTGATCTATTTCTTCGCGCTGACTCTCTTCCAGACAGGCCTTGCGTTCTATGAGACCAAACTCATGGAGATCGAGGATACCTGGACCTTCGTGCTGACTGCGACAATGACATTCCTCAGTGTCTGCCAGTATCCGGTAGTCAACAAGCTGGCACCTAAGATCGGCAAGAAGAAGATGATCATCACCGGCTTCTTCGGATATGCGCTGGTATTCCTGATCACATTCCTCTGCGGTAAAGGCCTCTACTGGGGATTCATCGTAGCGGTATGTGCATCAGTTCCGATGGCGATCCTCGGTATCCTGCCTCAGGCATGCGTTGCAGACGTAGCAGAACTCAGCCGTCTTGAGACCGGTGAAGACCGCAGCGGTATGTTCTTCGCGGCACGTACCTTCGCGTTCAAGATGGGTCAGGCACTCGCAATGGTAGTGTTCACATCCATCACAGTTTCCGGAACACCGGCAAGCTACCGTGCAACAGCAGCAGTCGCATTCGTCACATGCGTGACAGGAGCCTGCCTGTTCTTCCTGTACAATGAGAAGATGATCCTCGCTAAGATCGAAGCGATCAAAGGCAAAGAACAACAGTAGAGGATCAACGCAGAGAATATATGGTCGATGACATCACCGGCGTGGTACAGCAGGTACCGTGCCGGTGTATTTTTATTTACTTTTCAAGGCTTTTCATTTATCCTATATTTTAGGAAAGTATTAATTTCAGAACGTTTTCATATCGATTCAGGAGGCTCGGATGAACAGTATAACCGTTGTTATTCTATCGACTGCATTGCTTCTCGCAATGGTGCTCAACCTTGCGTTGAAGCCTTCTTTCTCTGCCAGACTTACAACTGTATGCATGATCACGGCCTTCATCGGAGGCGTGTTCATATACGGCATAGGGTTTGCGGAAAGCACCGGGAACGTCGGACTCAGCATGATCAGAACGGCGTTCTGCGTGATCAAGATGTTCGTCGGTATCAATGATTTGGGTTCTATTGCGGGCACTACTCCGGTAGCTACTACCGCGAGTCTTATCGTGTTCTGGATCATCCATCTGCTGGCGTGCTACTCGATGGCGAGCGCTGCCATGTTCACACTCGGCGAAGAAGCGCTTCGCTATCTGCGTATGATCCTGTCAGCAAGGGGAGATCTCACTCTGATATACGGCATCAATGAAAGAAGCATCAGTATCGGTCAGGAGTGCCACTCATCCGGCGCGGGATCGGTCGTCTTCATAGCTGAAAACGCCGATCATAACACGATCTCTGACCTCAATAACAAGGGAATGTCTGTGCTCTGCGGACCTGCTGCAGTGGCTTCAGAAGAATCTGTCATGAAGAGTCTCAGGATCAGCCGCCGCAAGGTGACCGTATATGCACTCGATGAGCATGAAGACAAGGATCTGTTCTACGCACTGTCGCTGAGAGACGCACTTGAGAAGGCAGGACTCAAACCTGCCGACACCAGTGTGACACTTCCGGGTGCTGAAGACATCATCACGTCGATGCTGCAGGTATCTGAAGACAGGTATGGATTCGGTTACGTTCACGTATATGACAGTGCGATGCTCACAGCAAGAGCTCTGATACGCACATGCCCGCCATGGGATCTCGTGAGATTCGGCAGCGACGGACGAGCGCTGGAGGATTTTGAGTGTGCGGTAGTAGGATTTGGCAGACACGGTCAGGCAGTTCTCAAACAGCTGCTGATGAACGGACAGTTTGCCGGCAGCACATTCCATGCCGCAGTATTCTCTCCTAATTTCGAGAACGAATCAGGGTATATGCAGACCGAGAGCCGCGCGATATTTGAAAACTACGATATCACCAGCTATTCAGCAGACGGCAGGAGCATAGAGTTCTACAACTATGTCGAGAAGCACCTCGGTACGCTCAAGCTGATCGCTGTCTCAACAGGCAGTGAGGAGAGCGATCGTGAGATCTCAGACCATCTCATGATGTACCTCAAGAGGCATAATGCTCAGCACATCTGTGTCGTCCGCTGCGGTGAGGGCGGTGTCAGGTATCAGGAGACGGTCGGAAGCCCGATCGTCACGGCGGATATCTATTCGCTCCGCTTCCTGTCTGCCAAAGAAGCTGACCGCGATGCGATCCTCATTAACAGTGCGTATGACAATTCGGACAGGACGGACTGGGAGAAATGGGTCGCCTGCGATTCGTTCAGCAAGATGTCATCGCGTGCCTCGGCTGATTTCATTCCGGCATTCATCAAGATCTCCGGCATTCCGGTAGAGGAGATCCTGGCAGGGAACTGGCCGCCGGCTCAGGACATGCTGGAAGTGCTCGGAGAGACGGAGCATCTCAGATGGAATGCATTCCACTTTGTCATGGGATACTCGCCGATGAGTAAC
Organism: Mogibacterium sp.; assembly: GCA_017434025.1. Lineage (GTDB taxonomy): Bacteria > Bacillota > Clostridia > Peptostreptococcales > Anaerovoracaceae > Crickella. The sequence continues at coordinate 30,472 of JAFRGC010000042.1, forward strand.
GAGCAGTTCGAAGAGAAGGCTGCGCATTATAAGAAGTGCGTCGCGGAAGGAATCGAGTGCAGCAAAAGGATAACGAAGGATGCGGTGAACCGCATACACGCATGTCTTGTTCCGTGGGACGAACTCGACGAGGTATCTGCAAAAGAATTTGCCGCCACCGGGCGCGAAGTGAATTATAAACAGGTCGATATCAACAATATACTCAAACTGCCTGACATACTCAGGGCGGAGGAGCACAAAGTCCAATGAACAACAAGAAACGTAATATCAGACTCGCAATAGGGATTGTAGCTGCGTATGCAGTTGTCATTTTATTGCTCCTGATCGCAGAGTCTGGCGCTGAAGGGTCTTCGATCCACAGTCTGGGGGATGCTATATGGTATTCGATCATTACTTTGACTACGGTAGGGTATGGAGATATTTCCCCGGTCACACCTGCCGGACGTGTTCTGGGAGTGGTCCTTGCTCTGTGCAGCCTTGGTCTGCTCACTGCGATGATCGGTATTCTGATGAGTCTGATCAGCGGGCAGGCTATGCCGCGCTTCAGACTGAAATCATCCAGAGACCGCAAATGGTATGTGTTCAATGAAGAAAACGAGCAGTCAGCGACACTTGCCGGATCAATACTGGATGAGGATCCCCGTGCTATAGTTATATTCTGCCGCTCCGCAGAGAAACGTGCTGCAGGGTCTTCGGTCGTAAGAATGGAGTGCAGCCCTGCAGAGCTGATCGAGATCAGAGGGAGGAGCAGCGGCATTACATATTTCTGCATGGATGATGATGCCTGGAACAATTACCGCCAGGCTTCTGATGCTGCGAAGCTCGGCATCAATACTTACTGCCTGTCGGAATTCGGGACAGACGAAATGATCGATAACCTGCACACATACAGCAGGAAAGAGATCATCAGCAGATGTTACTGGAGAGATTTCCCGCTGAAGAGGGAAGAGAAGACAGTCGTTATCATAGGAAGCGGCAGCATCGCGGCAGAACTTCTCGAGAGAGGTCTTCTGACTAATGTATTCGAGCCTGGAAGATATGTCAGCTATCATGCGTTTGGCGACACTTCGTTTTTCAGCAGAACTCATCAGGAAGCAGTCAAAGCTCTGTGCGCCGGCGATCCGAAAGATGACCGGCTCTTCCTCCATGATGAGAAATGGGAGCATCATCCGAAGATCATCCGCGATGCAGACAGGATCATCATCTGTGAGGATGACGATAAGAGCTGTCTGGAGATCTATCAGGAGCTCTGCAGATGGTTTCCGACCGGAGCGATGATCCATGTGAGACTGGATCAGGAATCAGATATGGTCACAGGTTTCGGCAGCTACAGCACGATATTTACGCTGAGATCGTTCGCAAGAGACGACATCAACAGACTTGCGGTGACTCTGAACGATATATACAACGAAAGTTCCGGCAATGGAGCCGCCTGGAATGATCTGAGCGATCACCTCAAGCGCTCCAACATAGCCGCTGCCGACCACATGATCGTCAAAGCGAGATTTATTCTCGGTGACGACAGCATCACTGAACTTACAGAAGAGAACTGCCGCAGAGCTTACGAGGCGTTCTGCAACGCCGAACCGGAGCTGAGAGACGCGTGCCGGGAGATGGAGCACAGGCGCTGGGTAAGATTCCACCAGATGTATAACTGGGTATATTCAGAGAAGAGGGATAACAGCCTGCGCAGGCACCCGCTTATGCTGCCTTACGCAGAGCTCAGTGAAGAGGATAAAGAGAAAGACGCGTATGCATGGGAGATGTTCTCGGCAGTCGCAGCCAGAACAGCAGCTGAACAGTAATCAGCGCGCAGAAAGAAGAGAGATCAGGGGATGAAGGACTACGATATCGTCATTCTGGCTGTAGCCGGTGACGCATCAGTCGCGAATAGTCTTGCTGACAGCATTCGCAGGTACAGGCTTCCGTCCGGCACAGTACTGCCTGACAGAAGTCTGAATTACAGGCGGATCTATGTTGACGTGGCCGGCAGACCGATGGATGATGAGGCGCGCGCTGTACTGGACAACAGCCGATACATGGCGGTCCTCTGCTCCCCGGAGACCAGGACAGATCCGTTCGTCCTGGAGCGACTTGATTATTTCCGCAAGATAGGAAAAGACGATAATATCATTGCAGTCATAGTCCGGGGAGAGCCAGCAGACTCTTTCCCGGAGTCTTTTATTGAAAAGAAGCTCGTCCGCAAGATCCTTCCTGACATGACGGTGATCGAGCGTATTGAGACGATAGAGCCTGTCGCCTCAGATCTGCGCGCGGATACACCGGCTAGGTGGAAAGAAGTGCTGAGCTATGAGACGGTAAGGATCATCGCTTCCGTCCTGGGGCTCCATCCTGATGACCTCGAACAGCGCCACCGCATGAGGCGCCGCAGAACAGCCGCTTTGTTCGTTTCAGTCATTGCCGGCATCAGTCTTGCCGCAGCAGGGATCTTCGCTTATCTGGGGCATGTTGCAAGGACCGAGGGTGAGATAGCTGATCAGCAGGCAGAACTGTGCGTGGAGATCGCGGAACGAACGATCAATGAATTGCCTGCCGCTTTCGCTGATGAACCGCAGGCGCTTGAATATATAGATGAAGCGATCGCGAATGCCGAGAACGCGCTCAGAGAGCTCGGACTCGATGCAAGAACAGGTGACCAGCCTGTAACGGGAGGCTAGACATGTTTGATTATGATGTGTTCTTCAGCTACCGTCACAGGACGCTGGACAGTGAAATAACGCAGAAACTATTCAACCTCGTGGAGAACTACCGCCTCCCGTCATCTTTGCGTGCACAAGGGATGCATGGAGTGAGACGCGCCTTCAGAGATACTGAGGAGCTGGCAGTCAGCAGGATACTGACCGACACTATTGACAAAGCACTTCATTCGACTGACTGTCTCGTTGTGGTCTGCTCTACTGACACTCCTTCGTCTGAATGGGTCGACCGCGAAGTCGCGACATTCATCGAGATCGGGCGGGCGGACAAGGTTTTTCCGGTGCTGATAACAGGTGATCCTGAGACCTCTTTCCCGGATTCGATGAAACTGATCCCGGACATCATGGACCGGTTGATCGATATTCGCGTCAAGGGAAACGATGTGCGGAAGATCATGGAGCTCGCCAGGACGGAAATGCTCAAGGTGATCGCAAATGTCGCCGGCTGCACCGAAGACGAACTGGAGAGAGAACATCATATTGAACAGAACAAACGGATCATCAGGCGCGCTGTCATTGCTGCGGCTGCGTCGGTACTGATCGGAGCAGTGGCACTCAGTCTCATGATCCGGGCACAGAGCTACAGAGCTGAGGCAGAGAAGAGAGAGGCTGCTTCCATGCAGATCCTCAACGAACTCACTTACGGTCTGCCGGACAAACTTGCGGAAATACCGGGTGCCTACAGCCGGATCAAAGATATCCTGCACAGCAATACCGAGGATATCAATAAGATCCTGAGACTGACGAAGAATAAAGAAGCCGGTGAGTATGCAGCGGCAGTCAACTACGAGAAGCTGGCGACTGCAGAAAGCGTACTGGGAATGTATTCCGATGCGCTGGGATCTGAGGATACTGCAATATCACTCTTCGAGGGACTGGCGGGGAGCGGCTATGAACAGGGTGCTGTCGGCGCTGCTTCCGGCTATAATAACCGCGCTGTGATCCTCGATACAGCCGGTCGTTACGAAGAAGCCGGAGCTGATTACGATAAAGCGATCAGTCTGCAGGAAGCGCTGGAGCCTGGCGACAGTCTTGTGCTGGCAAGGATGCTCTTCAATTCCGGCGGCAACGCGATCAATCGGGGCGATGGTGATCTTGCCGCAGAGCGGTTCGAGCAGAGTCTGGAACTGCTGGAAGGCATGCCGAAGAGCGCAGACGTTCTGGATGCGCTCAGCACCGTAAAATACGATTATGGCATCCTGCTGTACCGGTCCGGACTGTATGATGACGCAGCTGCGATGCTGACCGATGCCTGCAGCGATCTTACGGACCTCATCGCGCTCAACGATTCTCTGCAGAGCCGGGGCAACTATGTCAAAGCAGCATCAGTACTGGCGGCTTGTCTGACAGATTCCGGCAAATATGACCAGGCAGATCAGTACTATGAAGAGGCGATCAAGGCTGCGGAAGTCCTGGCTCAGGATCAGGAGAATACAGCATATCAGCAGATCCTTGCAGAGTTGTATAACAACAGAGGTCTCAGCCAGAATATCCGGGGCGATTATAAAGCGGCAGACGAGTATTACGTACAAGCCGCCGAAATATACGGAAATATATATCAGAAGACCGGTACGGATGCGGACAGAGCGGCGTATGCTGTCAGTCTGCTCAACACGGGGGAGAATGCCTTCAAGGCACAGGATCAGGAACGGTCAGTGGAATACTTCGAACTGGGGCTTGAGGAATACCGTCAGGCGTCCGAATCGCTCGGAACTTACGACAAAGCACAGTATCTCACATGGCGTTCCTATTACGAACTGATACATCAGAGAGATTTCGGCACTGCGTTCATGTCGGCGACAGCGGCATACTTGCTGCAGCCGGACAATACTCTGGTCAAAATGAATTTTGCATATGCATGCCTGTACACGGGTGAGAATGAGACTGCGGAGGAGCTGCTGTCGGAGATCGCCGCGTCGGGACTTGGTGAAGCTGAGACGATCCGGCGTGACATACAGGCGCAGAAGAGCGCCGGTCTTATCAATGAGGAACAGGACGTGATCCTTGACATGATCGGATAGAAGATCGATATCGAAGCAGTTGGCAGACAGAAAGGAGAGGGGAGGATGTTTGTATTCTGGGGAGACGGATCTCAGACTGCGATGGATCTGGTGAACAGCATCGTCGTGCGCAGCACTGAGAACTTCAATTGGACATTTATTTTCATTCTGGCGGTAGTATTCTATGTATACTGGTCAGAGATACAGAAGAAGAACTTTGAGGTCATATACGCCGGCCTGGCACTGTACGGAGTCCACTGGCTGTATGAGATCGGCAATGCGATCATAGGGCATGTGACCGGTTATCCGCTATGGTCGGTCAGCAATGAATCGACGACTTTCATCCTGTTGATTGGAGTGTGCTGGGAACTGTCGATGATGTTCTCTCTGGCCGGTATCATTTCATTCAAGATGCTGCCGGATGACCGGAATACCAGATATTTCGCGAAGGACGGCAAAGGCGGGATCAGCTGCAAGTTCGCCGGAGCTCTCAGCATGGCGCTGCTGTTCGCTTTGTTCGAATCATTCCTGGCCGGTACATCCAATCACTCATTCATCTGGGTGTACAAATGGTGGGGCGTGCTGCCGGTATTCATCACAACGTACATACCGTTCTTCCTGGCATCCAACTATGTGCCTGACATGGCACCTGCAAAGAGGAAGAGGTTCCTGATCACAGTGTGGGGCGCAGTCGCGGTGCTGCTCATCGTGCTGATACCGCTGGGTGTGATCTGAAAGACAGAAAATAACGCAAACCAGGATTATCAGTCAAAGTAATATGGAAAGGTAATTATAATGGCATATCACGTTTCACAGGAAAGAATGGAAGAACTTGTATGGGGGGAGCTCAATACAAGAGGAGAGAAAGGCGGAGAGATCTGCTCCATGCTCACTCTTGAATTTGTCAGCTGCGATGTTGAAGAAGGTGAGCTGGTTCTCCGCCATACAGTGCCACAGTCTGCTGCTAACCCTAATGGCAATCTCCACGGGGGAATCATTGCCTGGCTGCTGGACTCGACGATGGGTATGCTGAGCAGATGTTATACAGGGTATGAGATGACTGTGACAATGGATATACATGTCAGTTTCCTCAGAGCGATACATATCGGAGATGAGATGATACTGAAAGGGCATATCAATCATTCCGGCAGACAGACCGTGAATGTATGCGCAGAAGCGTATGTGAACGGAAAGAAATGCGCAACAGCTGATTCTATATTCTTCAGAACAAAATAAATCAAAATTGCCGGAATACTGGATATGATCCATGACAGGGAGGAAGAATCATGAGAAGAGAGAATGTGACAGTGGGCTTGGGCACAGAGTTCCCGCTGAACGGAATGCTTACGCTGCCGGATAATGTGGATGTCACCAGACCTGTTCCTGCTGTCGTCATGGTGCATGGCTCCGGGTCAAGCAATATGGATGAGAAGGTCATGAAGCTGACACCGTTCAAAGATCTGGCGGATGGCCTTGCGCAGCACGGGATCGCTTCACTGCGTTATGATAAGCGTACATTTGCTCACGCGCGCAAAATGGTCAGGATGGACATGTCCGGGATGACCGTCAGGGAAGAAACGATCGATGATGCGATCATGGCGCTGGATATATTAAGGAAGGATCCGAGGATCGACAGCGACCGTTTATTCATCCTCGGACACAGTATGGGAGCAATGCTCGCCCCGAGGATAGATGCAGAGGGCGGCAATGTCAGAGGCCTCATCATGATGGCCGGGACTCCATACCGGCTGGAAGATATCGTTGTCAGACAGCTGAATCAGGCAGGAGGCAAGGGCCTCCTCAAATGGGTCGTAGGACTGGAATCCAGAATATACTCCGGGAAGTTCGACAGGCTGTATGAGATGACCGATGAAGAGGCGAAGAAGACGAAGTTCGCAGGGACCGTATATCTGTACTACTTCAAGGAGATGGGACAGAAGACAGCCACCGATTATCTTCTGGAAAGCGACAAACCGGCTCTGATCATGCAGGGCGGAAGGGACTTCCAGGTGCTTGCTGAGGTTGACTTCGCCGGTTTCAAAGAACAGCTGAAGGACCGTGACAAGATCACATATAAATTATATCCGGATCTGAATCATATCTTCGTTCCGGCTCTGTACGACGATATCCTCAAAGCTTCGAAGGAATACAGTACCGAGCGGCATATCGGTGAAGATGTGATCGGCGATATTGCAGCATTCATTGAGGATAATAAATAGCAGCATTTAACAGGGATTCGTTGATGAGAAATTTGATGCGCAAAGAGAATCTGTTCATCAGGATCGCGATTGGCTTCGTGCTGGGTATTGCGATCGGTTTTGCTGCGCCTGGATTCGCTCACAGCATCAAATTCCTGGGAGATATCTATCTCAATCTGATCAAACTGATGGTCATACCGATCCTCTTCTGCGCAGTCGCGGGAGGCATCGTCAATTCGGCTGACTCTATCTCGCTCAGGAGGGTCACAGTCAAAACGATTCTGCTCTATGTAGTGATGTTCCTGTTCTCGTTCATAGTCTCGTTCGCTGTGGCGATGCTGATCCGTCCGGGGCGGGGGATCCTGTTCGAGAACCGGCCGATGTTCAACGGCGAAGTTTCCGGCCCATTGAGTTTTGCCGAGATCGTCAGCCGACTGGTACCGGATAATGCTTTCCGCGCACTTCTGGACAACTCGATACTCCCGACCATTATCTTCACAGTCATCATTGCGTTCGCGATCATTGGCGCGGGTGAGAAGGGCAGAGTATTTAAAGAACTGCTGAACAGCATGACCGCGGTGACCTTCAGCGTGCTGTCCATGATCATGGAAACCTCTCCTGTGGGAGTCATGGCGCTGATGGCATACTCTATCGCGGAGTACGGTTCCGGCATATTCATGGCCATAGGCAAGTATATTCTCTGCTGCTGGCTGGCATGCATCGCTGTATTCCTGATCGTATTCCTGATACCGGTCAAAGCATATACGGGGATCGACACCGGACGGTTCCTGTCAGCATGCGGCAAAGTTGCTCTGATGACGATGTCAACGACAAGCTCAGCAGCGACCCTGCCGACAACGATCCGCGTGAGCGTGGAAGAACTGGGTGCGCCTGAATCGATCAGTTCGTTCACACTTCCGCTCGGATGCACGATCAATATGTGCGGTGGAGCATGCTCGTTCTGCTGTCTGTCGCTGTTCGTGGCGGATTTCTACTCACTGGATCTCCCGCTGACCCAGCTGGCAGCCATGGCAGTCGTTGCTACTGTCCTTAATATGGCTGCTCCGGGTATCCCGGGAGGCGGCATCGTTCTGATGACTTCATATCTGACGATATTCGGACTGCCGATCGACCTGATCGGACCGATCGCTGCCTTCTACCGTCTTCTGGATATGGCATTCACTACTATAAATGTAGAAGGCGATGTAGCAGCCAATCTGATCATCTCCAGATCGGAGGGGATGTGGAACCCGGAAACGCAGGGAAGATGATCTGAATTTCCGAAAAAACCGTATAATTGCGCCGGAAATGTATAAAAATACATGCATCCGGTGCTTTTTATTTCCAAAAAATGCATAAACAATGAATAAATATGCGTATTAATTTATAAACATAAGAATAATCGTTGACTTTGCCCATAGGGGTCTTTATAATGACAGCAATGAAAAAACATAGAAAAACAAAGTGATACATAGCCTGCAAAATGCTGATGATCCTGAAGCATGAAAGCAGGACTGAATACAGAAGAAAGGGAACCGGAAATGGATAAGAAAGAGATCAAGAAAGTAGTATTGGCGTATTCGGGGGGACTCGATACTTCGATCATCATTCCATGGCTCAAAGAGAACTACAACGATCCTGAGATCATTGCAGTAGCCGGCAACGTAGGACAGGCCGATGAGCTGGATGGACTTGAAGAGAAGGCTCTCAAGACTGGCGCAAGCAAACTGATCATTGCGGATCTGGTCGATGAGATGGTCGAAGAAGTCATCATCCCTTCACTCAAGATGGGAGCGAAATATGAGAAGTATCTGCTGGGTACAGCATTTGCCCGTCCTATCATAGGAAGAAAGCTTGCTCAGATAGCACTCGAAGAAGGAGCTGACGCAGTTTGCCACGGATGCACAGGCAAAGGAAACGATCAGGTAAGATTCGAGCTTGCCGTCAAGAGATGGGCTCCTGGAATGAAGGTGATCGCTCCATGGAGAGAATGGGACATTAAGTCCAGAGACCAGGAAATCGATTACGCTGAGGCTCACAACGTACCTCTGAAGATATCGAGAGAGACCAACTACTCCAAGGACAAGAACCTGTGGCACCTGAGCCATGAAGGACTTGATCTCGAAGATCCGTCAAACGAACCACAGTATGATAAAGAAGGCTTCCTCGAGATGGGCGTTTCGCCGTTCAAGGCACCGGATGAACCGACCTATATCACTCTCGGATTCGAGGCAGGTGCTCCGGTATCGTTCAACGGCGAGAAGATGAAAGCCAGCAAGATCATCGAGAAGCTCAACGAAGTCGGCGGAGCGAATGGTATCGGTATCATCGATATCGTCGAGAACAGACTGATCGGAATGAAAGACCGCGGCGTGTACGAGACACCTGGCGGAACGATCCTGTATTTTGCACATGAACAGCTCGAAATGCTGACAGTAGATAAAGAGACACAGCACCTGAAGCAGAAGCTGGCGGTAGACTACGCAGATATGATCTACAACGGCAAGTGGTTCTCACCGCTGCAGGAAGCACTCACAGCCTTCGCCAATGCGTCCAACAAGAACGTAACAGGAGAAGTCAAGCTCAAACTCTACAAGGGCAATATCATCCCGGCCGGAACGACTTCACCATATTCACTCTATTCAGAGGAGCTCGCGTCATTCGGTGAAACAGATTACGATCAGGCTCAGGCGGCAGGATTCATCAATATCTGGGGACTGCCTACAACAGTACAGGCGATGCTCGAGAAGAGCATGAAATAACAGCCAAAAGGCTGACCACAGAACAAATAAGATAGTTAGAAGGACAGAAAATGGATAAACTTTGGGCAGGCAGGACTGCCGGTACGACTGCAAATCTGGTAGATGAGATCAATTCTTCGATCGCTGTAGACAGGAGACTCTATAAGAGAGATATCGCGGGCAGCATCGCTCACGCGAAGATGATGGCCAAGCAGGGGATCATCGGACAGAGGGAAGCCGAGGCGATCATAAGCGGACTGAAGGGGATCGAAGAAGACATCACGTCGGGGAAGCTTGCGATCGATCCTACAGCTGAAGACATCCACATGTTCGTGGAGAAAGTGCTGACGGACCGTATCGGTGATACGGGCAAAATGCTCCACACAGCGAGAAGCAGAAACGACCAGGTCGCTCTCGACACCAAAATGTACTGTATCGAGGAGATCGACAGCATCGATTACCTGATCGATCAGCTGCTCAAAGTGCTCGCGGACAAGGCAGAGAAGAACCTCGAAGTCATCATGCCGGGATACACGCATATGCAGCACGCTCAGCCGGTATCATTCGCACAGCATCTGATGGCATACGCGATGATGTTCGACAGAGATAAGAGCAGACTCGTTGACTGCAAGAAGAGAATGATCGAGAGATCACCGATCGGTGCCTGTGCACTGGCAGGAACGACTTTCGACATTGACAGAGAATATGAAGCAAGTCTGCTGGGATTTACCGGGATCGCGATGAACAGCATGGATGCGGTTTCCGACAGAGACCACTTCGTAGAACTGATGTCAGCACTTGCGATCATCATGATGCATACATCGAGACTGTCGGAAGAGATCATCATGTGGGCGACTTCGGAATTCGGTTTTGTCCAGCTCCCTGATGAGTATACGACAGGGTCCTCGATCATGCCACAGAAGAAGAACCCGGATGTGGCAGAGCTCTGCAGAGGTAAGACCGGAAGAGTCTACGGCAACCTGATGTCGATCCTGACGACCCTGAAGGGAATGCCGCTGGCATACAACAAGGACATCCAGGAAGATAAAGAGCCATTGTTCGACTCCGTCGAGACGGTCAAGCTGTGCATCGAGGCATTCATCGAGATCGTCGATGTAATGGAAGTCAACGAGAAGAACATGTATGAATCGGCCAGGAAGGGATACATCAACGCGACTGACCTCGCAGACTACCTCGTAGTCAAGGGAATGCCTTTCCGCGACGCGTACAATGTATCCGGCAAAATCGTTTCATACTGTCTCGGCAGAGGCTGCGCGCTTGAGGATCTGCCTGTGGAGGAGTACAAACAGTTCTCCGATCTGATAGAGGAAGATATCCATCAGAGACTGGATCTCAGGACATGTGTAGAGAAGAGAAATTCTGCAGGAGGCACCAGTCCTTCATCAGTCATGAAACAGATCGAATATATAAGGACAATAATTGATTAAACAGAAAAGCTATAAGGGTTATATACATTAAGGGAGGAAACAAGATGAAGAATTCAATGCTCAAGAAAATTTCGGCAGCTATGCTGGCACTGATCATGGTACTGGCACTGGTATCGTGCGGAGGCGGAAGCGGAAGCGGTGATGCTGAAGAGGGCGGCGGCAAGCTCGCTGCGATCCAGGAGAAGGGCAAGATCGTCGTCTGCACAGACGCTGCATGGGCACCATTTGAATATATCGGAGCTAACGGAGAGGTAACAGGAGTAGATATCGAGATCGCTAAGGCAATCGCTGACGCACTCGGAGTAGAGCTCGAGATCTCCAACATCGCATTCGATTCTATATCAACATATCTCGCAAATGACGAAGCAGATCTGGCTCTCGCCTGCATCACAATTACAGATGAGCGTAAAGAGCAGATGGACTTCTCTGATCCATACACGACCGTACTGCAGTACATGATCGTAATGGCAGACAGTGATATCGCAACAATGGATGATTTTGCAGGCAAGGCAGTAGGAACACACCTCGGAACTACCGGTGACTTCCTGATGAGCGATGAGATCTCCGGCGGAGTTCTTGCAGGAACAGGCGCTGAGAACAAGCAGTATAAGGCACTTCCTGACGCTGCACTCGCTATGAAGAGCGGTGAGCTCCAGGGTATCGTATGTGACTCCGTACTGGCAGAGAACATCGTTGCAGCAAATGGCGACGCATTCAAGTGCTTCCCGGTATCTTACAAGGATGCATCACTGAATCCGGAAACAGAGCAGATCGGTGCTGCCATGAGCAAGGGCGACGCAGAATTCCTGGCTAAGATCAATGAGATCATCAAGCCTCTCGCAGAGGACGGAACCATTGATCAGTGGATCATCCAGCACAGTGAAGAAGCTTCCAAGCTGTAAATCACAGATCAGACAGATAGTGACGTAATAAACCATGGCATGTACGGCTGAGCAGGCCGTACATGCTGTCTGTATACATATAAGGAGATAACGTGTTTGAAACGATCAAAGAAGGATTCATAAAGACCTTCATAAGAGACAATAGATATAAAGTCTTCGTCGAAGGTTTCAAGAATACGATCATCATTACTGTTATGGCCGCGATCATCGGTATCATAATAGGCGTGTTCGTATCTCTTGTTCATTCTCTTGCGGAGAATGCGAGAGACAAGCACCAGACCACAGCGGGAGCGAGGTTTGTCATGGTGCTGGATAAAATTTGCACTGCATATGTAGCTGTCATGCGAGGCACACCGCTTGCGATCCAGCTCATGATCATGACATTCATCATCATGGGCGGTTTCCCGAATAAGATCATCGTCTGCTGCATCGCGTTCGGAGTCAACTCGGGAGCATATGTATCTGAAGTCATCAGAGGCGGAATCGCATCCGTCGACTACGGCCAGACAGAAGCAGGCCGTTCACTCGGACTCAGCCAGATCGGAACGCTCAGGCTGATCGTACTCCCTCAGGCCATCAAGAACATTCTGCCGGCTCTGTGCAACGAAGCGATCGCAGTACTCAAGGAAACTTCCATCTGCGGACTCGTCAGTGTCGTCGATCTGACAAGAGCAGGAGACCTTGTCAGGAGCAGGACGATGTCACCGTATTTCACTCTGATTTCGGTAGCGGTAGTATACTTTATCCTGGTATACGGCCTTTCCAAAGCAGTAGGAAGACTGGAAAGGAGGCTGGCTCAAAGTGATAGACATTAAGAGTCTGTGCAAAGACTTCGGAGATCTCAAAGTACTGAAGAATATAGATCTCCATATCGACCAGGGAGAGAGGGTCGTCATCATCGGACCGTCTGGCTCAGGCAAGAGTACTCTGCTGAGATGCATGAATCTGCTCGAGATCCCGACATCCGGACAGATCATCTTCGAAGGAGCGGATCTGACCGACAAGAAGACGGATCTTGACAATGTGCGCTGCAAGATGGGAATGGTATTCCAGCAGTTCAATCTGTTCCCGCATAAGACGATCCTTGAGAACCTGACACTCGCTCCGAGATATCACAAGATGATGTCAGAGGAGGAAGCGAACGAGACTGCCATGAAGCTGCTGACGAGGATCGGCCTGGCAGACAAAGCGAATGTGTATCCTTCGACTCTTTCGGGCGGTCAGAAGCAGCGTGTCGCTATCGTCCGCGCGCTCGCGATGGGACCGGATGTTATGCTGTTTGACGAGCCGACCAGCGCGCTGGACCCTGAGATGGTAGGCGAGGTACTGGAACTCATCAGAGAGCTGGCACATGACGGCATGACCATGGCCATCGTTACACACGAAATGGGTTTTGCCAAAGAAGTCGGCACGAGAGTCCTGTTCATGGACGAAGGTGTGATAGCAGAGGAAAATACACCTGTAGAATTCTTCGAGCATCCGCAGAACCCGAGACTGCAGGATTTCCTGTCCAAAGTACTGTAAAAATATTTATTTAAAGGAGAACGGTATAGAAATGTTCAAGCATACGATAGTTAGGACCCCTTGTTCGAAAGTCTGTGACGGTATCACTTCAGCGCCGGAACTCGGCCAGCCGATCTACGAAAAGGCTCTCGAACAGCATGAGAAATACATTGAGGCGCTCAAATCAACAGGCGTGGATGTGATGGTGCTGCCGGCACTTGAGGAGTATCCGGATTCGTGTTTTGTCGAGGATGTTGCGGTGCTGTCAGAGAAATGCGCTCTGATCACCAATCCGGGAGCAGGCACCAGGAACGGCGAGACGGAATTCATCATTCCTGCGATCAAGAAGTTCTATTCTGAGGATCAGATCGGGTATATCAAAGCCCCAGGAACACTAGAGGGCGGAGATGTTATGAAGGTCGGCGATACATTCTACGTCGGAGTGTCTGCAAGAACCAATGAAGAGGGCATCAAACAGTTCGCTGAATTCTTCGGTTCCTATGGCTATGAGGTCAAAGCGGTTCCGCTGACCGAGGTGCTGCACCTCAAGACCGGAGTCAACTATATCGAGAACAACAAAATGCTGGTATCCGGGGAATTCATCGACAAGCCGGAATTCGCAGGTTATGAGAAGATCATCGTTCCTGACGAGGAAGCTTATGGCGCGAATTGCATCTGGATGAACGGTACAGTGATCGTTCCGCTCGGCTACGAGGCTGTCAAGGCTGCAGTCGAGAAGGCAGGATATCCGGTGATCACAGTTGACACTTCTGAGTTCAGGAAGATCGACGGAGGACTCAGCTGCTTGTCACTGAGGTTCTGATGACGAATAATAATACAATATAAAAGCAGCTCCGGCTCAGTGCCGGAGCTGTTTCTCTATTTCGTGAAATGCACCTGTTTGCTTATGAGTTCTGTCTGTTCTCGCCTGATCCGGTCATACTCGGTCTTCTTCTCTTCGAAGTAATTGCGCCCGCTGGTATCTATGGTGACGATCAGCGGTCCAAGCTCTCTGACGCGGCAGTGCCATACCGCTTCCGGCATTCCGAGATCCAGCCAGTGGCCTCCCAGGATCTCCTCTGTGCAGACGGCGCCTACGACAGCATTGCCTGCAGGCATGACACAGTGGATCGCTCCGAAATCCCTGCACGCTGCTGCTGTTGACGGTCCCATACCGCCTTTGCCGACGATCACGCGGACACCGGTTGCTTTGACAAAGTCATATTCATACTTTTCCATGCGCATCGATGTGGTCGGACCGATCGAGATCATTTCCCAGCCACCGTCTTCTTTCTGCTTCACGATAGGGCCGGCATGCATCAGGACTTTGTCCCGGATATCCACAGGAAGGTCTTTGCCTTCGTAAACCGTGCGTTCATGGACTGAGTCACGCCCGGTAGCCAGCTCACCGTCGAGATAGAAAACATCTCCGATGCGGAGCCTCGCCAGATCACTCTCAGAGACAGGCGTAGTCAGAATCGTTCTTCCGTTCCTTACTTCGATCATTTGCTGCCTCCCATATCAAATCCAGAGTGTGTACTGACGGTATAATTCAGATCACTGTCGAACGTTATGCGTCCTCTGCGGTGACACCAGCAGCTGACCGAGACCGCAACTCCGAGGTCAGCAGGATGACGCGCGGTGTTCACGACATTGACACCCATCACGGAGTGTCTGCCGCCCAACCCCTGAGGGCCAAAACCTATCGCGTTGATACCGTCCTCGAGCAGCTGCTCGAGCTTGGCAACACGCTCATTCTCGCTGCAGGAGCCTACCGGACGCATCAGCGCGTGCTTCGCGTTGAGCGCCGCTGTTTCCACGGATGTTCCGATACCCACACCGACCAGAAGAGGAGGGCAGGCATTGAGTCCGTAGGATGTCATCCGCTCTAGGACGAAATCGACGACAGCTTCATAGCCCTGCCCAGGCATCAGTACCATAGCGTGGCCCGGCAGAGAGCATCCTCCGCCAGCAGGATAGGTATAGATCTCGCAGCCGTCCCACCCCGGGATGATATCCCACCAGAATGTCGGAGCTCCTGTGCCCGTATTGGTTCCCGTGTTGACTTCATCAAAGGTCTCTACGACATTGTATCTGAGAGGCGTCTCTGCGGTTGCGATGCGGACTGCTTCGGTCAGAAGTCCTTCGAGTTCGCCGATAAGAGGGAAACTGCTGCCGCAGCGTATCCAGAACTGCATGTAGCCTGTGTCCTGGCAGATCGGTCGGTCGAGCTCTCTCGCCAGCTGCAGGTTCCTGAACATCAGGCTGTATATCTCCACGGCAAGTGGTTCCGTCTCCTGCGATCTGAGCGCTTCAAGCCTGGCCAGCACGTCGTCAGGCAGGTTCTTTGCTGTATAACTTATGAAAGCAGCCATTATTCCGGTCATTTTCCCGGCAGTTGCCAGATGCGACATCTCGTCATTCTCCCTCATTCAGCAGATCAGATGCTGTTCAGATGTGATTCTAGTAATATTCTCCAGGTACCACAATTGTGATATCGGAGAGGGCAAAACTTGCGCATGGGTGGATCTCACCGCACTGCTTGTCCGCCCATCTGCGGCCGTCCGTCGCGCCAGGGATGAATACGTCGCCCGATGTGACTCTGGAACGGCACCATCCGCATTCGCCGGAGCGGCATCTCGATGGAGCCTTGATGCCTGCGCGCTCGATCGCAACAAGGATCGGTTCGTTCGCTGAGCAGTCGCAGACGGTCTCGTTCGGTCCCTGTCTGACGGTCAGTTTGAATACTTTGTCTTTCTTGTCCTGCGGATAACCCGGCTCCAGCCAGACTGTTTTGGTCGCACCGAGGAACTCCTGACGGACGTTCTTCTTCTCGAGACCGAGTTTGTCGACTTCCTTGCCTACGAAGCGGTACATCGCTTCCGGTCCGCAGATGAATACACTGTAAGGATCATTGCCTGCGTACTTTTTGATGAGGTCCGCAGTGATGAATCCGTTCTCGAATCCTTTCTTCTTCTCATCGGAGAGGACATGCACGACTTTGACCTTGTCAGTCTCAGCGCAGATCTCGTCGAGCTCTTTCCTGAACAGGATCGCATCTTCCGTCCTGCTTCCGAACAGTATCGTAAGATCGAAATCCTCGATCCCGTCTCTGATCGCGTAAGCCATCGAGAGGAATGGTGTGATGCCGGAGCCGCCTGCAAGAGCGATGACGTGTCTGGCATCCCTGTACTTCTCGTAGAAGAAAGAGCCGAGACCTTCGGAACCCTTGACCTCATCACCGACTTTGAAGTTGTCCAGCATCCAGTCCGCTGCGAATCCACCAGGATTGGCTTTGACTGTGACAGCGACCAGACCGTCGAGTGCCCATGTAGGAGATGAGCTGATAGAGTATGGGCGGGTAACGAAACTGTCTCCGATAGGCAGTTTGAGCGAGATATACTGGCCGGCCCTGAAATAGGATGCAGGCTTGCCGTCAGATCTCTTGAGTATGAATGACTTTGCGCCTGCAGCAGCGTGGTCGATGATATCTTCGATCACGAACGGCTGATAATCAGGGTGCATTGCCTTGGCGAATTTGTTCACCGGATAGTCAGCAGTGATCTCATTGGCAGGAGCGCTGGCGATCACTTTCTCTCTGTCTTTGGCCAGATTTGCAAATTTGAGCATATCCAGAAGTCCGATAAGACCTACTTTGAAATTCAGTGCCATTACTTGTTACCTCCTTCCCTGAGATCTGCACAGACCAGTTGAGCACACAGGTCTCCATTGATCCATGTGGATGAATAACCGTCTGCCATGAAGGAACCGGCACCGATGTGGCGGAGTCCCTTGATGGTGAAGTCTGCCTGGATATCCATCATTCTTGCGATGATACCATCCCAGTCACTCAGTTCAAATCCGTAAGGAGTGCCGTCCGGTGTACCGAGGTATCTTGCGAATGTCATCGGGGTAGCGACTTCGACTTCTTCGATGTAAGGCGTCAGATCGATACCGAGATTCTTCTTGACATCCGCGATACATTTGCCGATCATTTTGTCCTTCATCTTGTAGTATTCCTGAGGAGTCAGTTTCGCCCAGTCTTCAGACTCGCTGAAGAGCTTGGTGAAGCTGATGACGCTGGTGCCTGCAGGTGAGAAGTCCGGGATAAGAGTGTTGTAGCTGATAAGGATGTTGTAATCATTATCGATACTCTTCATGTACTCGTATTCTTTCCTGGAATCAGCCGTCTCCGCGAAGAAGATACAGTAATCATTGATGCCGATCTCTTCGATAGGCTTATTGAGCGCCATGTAGATCATGCAGAATTTGGTGCTGAACTTCTTGTTCCTTGCTGCGGAGAGCTTCTTGTCTCTCTCCGGAACTCTGTCTTTAGGGATCATCTTCGCGTCGATGATATCCGGATTGATATTGGCAAGACACTGCTCACACTCGACATCGCCGAGGCTCGTCCTCACACCGCATACTTTGTCGCCGTCAAACAGGAACTCTTCTGCTCTGCAGTTGAACCATGCCTCGCCGCCCAGTTCATAGAATCTGTTCAGGAAGGTCATGGAGATCTCATGAGAGGTGTGATGAGGAATGACCGCCTGACGGATGACATACATGTCGATCATGTTTCCGAAGTGGAAGAAATTGATCGTGTCGAGCGGAACTCCGAGATACGGCCAGTATACTCCGAGAATATCGATAGCCTTCTGAGGGATCTTCAGCGCCTGGAGGACTTTGAGGGTGTTGTAACCGCATGCCCTCAGGGTGTTAGGGAAGTGCTTCTGCATGTATTTGGCGTCGTTAGGTGTGCCGTCGTTCATGTAGACTTTGGCCGCTCTGATCTCGAGAAGC
Source organism: Mogibacterium sp. (assembly GCA_017434025.1). GTDB lineage: Bacteria > Bacillota > Clostridia > Peptostreptococcales > Anaerovoracaceae > Crickella. The sequence goes on from JAFRGC010000042.1 coordinate 48,784, forward strand.
AGGTCAAAGAATTTCTCCATCGAAGGACGCGAACCCGGCACGTATTTCTCCATTGCCGCGATGAAGTTCTCACGTCCGCAAGGCATTGTTACGTCCATCGGGGTGCCGTCGGAGTATGTCGAGATGCATCTGTAGCAATCCGGAACTGTGATCCAATTCACATTGACGCCATTTCTCTCCATGAGAAGTCTGACATGGCCCTTGTTGTCTTCAGGACCGAAGTCACAGATCTCATGGACGCTCGGGTCAAACTCAAAACGCCCCCTCCTGAAGCTGGACGCGCATCCGCCGGGCAGGTTGTGCTGATCGATAAGCAATACTTTATAGCCTTCGACTGCGCACTTAACAGCTGCACTCAGGCCGGCATTTCCGGCTCCGACAACAACTACATCGTACTTTGCTGCCATAATTTCTCTCCTTTCTGTAGGATCTCAAGTTTTCTCTCATACAACTTCAACGAATCATTATTTCTATAATATGCATCGCATCCATATCTTGCTATGAATCTCGATGAGTAGAAACCTATTGTGAGTTCGGTGACGAGTATCACCATTTCCTGTCCCGCGCCCCAGACGTTTTCCGCGAAAGCAAACAGATTGTCGAGTCTTGCTCTGGCTGCGGCAGCCGCAAGCTTCATATCTGAAACGATGCGGTCATAATCCGCTTTGATATCGGCAAAATCCGCACCCACGGAATGTTTCCGCAGGAACTCGATGACCGTCTCGTATTTGAGCCTCGCGTCAGGAGAGAGCACGCCCATCCTGAGATAGCGCGTGTACAGTTCTTCCTCGCTGTCCGCGATCTCACTGATATCTCCACCTTCCTTGACCTGCCTGAGCAGTTTGACCAGTTCGGAGGCGACATCCTCTGTCTTGACTACAGCGGCGATCTCCTCACGGATGATCCCAAGGAGCAGACCGAGGAGGGAAAGTCTCTCGTCGAACGGCGCATTGGCTGCACGGCTCCTGATCTCTTCGCTGGCGGTACCGGACAGAATGTCTTCGAGTTTGTAGTCGGACCTGTACTTGTTGAAGAGGTCATAATACGACGCAAAATCTTCCGCGATCTCTGTATCCTGCAGGTACTGGCTGATCAGCTTGAGGTCGACTTCGATGCCGAGCATTTCGTACATCCTGATGATGCTGCTCAGATCAGACCATCCTCTTGCTGTTACGAATTTCTTGCCCTCGATGCTCTCTTCGACTTTGTAGAAACTGCCTCTGCGCGCTTCGAGATAAGTGAGGACGCTGGCGTGGACATTCGTGACATAAGCGTATTTCTTCCAGGCTTCATAGTCCGGCTCGATGTCGACTCTCTTGAGCCTGTCCCATGTAACGATGTCAAATTCCTTGGCGTTGCGGTTGTACTCTATCGGGTTGCCGGCGGTGACGATGATCCAGCCTTCCGGCACTCTGTGCTTACCGAATGTCTTGAACTGAAGGAACTGCAGCATTGTTGGGGTGAGCGTCTCAGAAACACAGTTGACCTCATCGAGGAACAGAATGCCTTCCCTGAGACCGGTCGCAGCCATCACATCGTATACCGATGCAATGATCTCGCTCATGGTGTATTCGGAAACGTCATACTCTTCACCTGCGTACGACTTGTGGACGATCTTCGGAAGACCGAGCGCTGACTGACGGGTGTGGTGAGTTATGGAATAGCTCACAAGCCCGATCCCCAGTTCCTCAGCGACCTGTCTGACGATCGCAGTCTTGCCGATTCCCGGAGGACCCATGAGGAACAGCGGGCGCTGATCCTCAACAGGAAGCACATAATTGCCGAAGCGGTCCTTCATCGAATACGCCCTGATGGTATTGGTCAGCTGCTGCTTGGCTTCTGCTATATTCATAGATCAAATTCTCCTTCATCAAATCGGCGGGGAACGGACATGAGCAGGGCAGTGATCTCGCTCCTGCCTGCGCTGTGAGCCTGCTGGATATAGGCATCAAGATCGCCTTCCAGCAGTCCCAGTCTGGCGATCCCGTTCATCGCCGGAATATTATTATGCTTGATGATCCATTCTATCATGAGTTGCTCGTGTTTGTGTATGAAGGCTCGCGCACGTTCTGCTGTGATACTGCTGTGCCTTTCCGGGCAGGAACACCAGAGCAGAGTGTACTGCAGCTCCTCGTGATGGCGAATGTTGTCCGGATAGCCGCACGCGATGAACCCTTCGTGCAGGTCATCACAGCAGCTGAAAGCGTCGCTTTCGATCACGGTGCTGACTCCCGGAACTTCGATCTTCCTGAGATCATCGCAGCTGAAGAATGCTTTCTCAGCGATCAGTTCCATTCCTGCCGGCAGCAGGACTTCTTCGATCGCTGTCTCGCCAAATGCTTCTTCCCTGATAAACCGCAGACTTTCAGGAAAGACGACTTCTCTCAGATTGCTGCACCCGTAGAATGCGACCTCCCCGATATCTGTGATGCCCTCAGGTATCACGACAGAAGTAAAGCTGCTGTCTTCTGCGTACGCGCCTTCGACGAGGCGGCCGTTATTGACTTTGGACGGATCTATCGTCAGTTTGCTCATAGTTTCATGAATTCTTCAGTAGGCATATCGACTTTCATGGCCCATTCCGGCACCCACACATCGGTAAGTGTGTCGTTGTGGATGATGAATGCCACATCGTAATCCGGGGAATGGGAAGGGAAGGTTCCTTTGCCGTCGGTAAAATACAGCAGCCCGCGCATTTCGGTGAGTTTGCGTTCTTCGATGAGTTTGTCCACATACGCGAATACCGGGCGGAAATCCGTCCTGCCGAGCCCCTTGATCTCCATGCTGCTGAGATAATTGTCAAAATCTTCCCGGCAGGTGATCAGTACAGAATCGCGTATTGCATCGTCACACTGCAGGATGTACAGGTTCGTCCGCGTGTCAAAACTGTTCTGGCCGGTGAGTATGTCATGGGTGTGCTGGACAAATTTCTGCACGACCGCGCCTTCGACACTGCCGGATGTGTCAATGGCGATCACGAAATCCCGGATCTTCCTGCTGTCTCTGTACTCGAGCGGTTCGATCAGAGGGATGTCCCCGTACAGCTCTATGCCATAAGTATAGTAGATGTTATCGAATTCCTCATCGGAGACTTTCATGGTCTCCGAGCGGAGGCTGAACCGCTTGAGAAATTCCGTATAGTTATATCTGATACGGTTGATCTCTCTCAGATTCTGAGTGAGTGCTCCGTCATCTTTGTCAAAAAGTTCGAGCTCTGTCTGCATCCGCCTGGCGATATCTTTCCACAGCTGCTCAAGATCGATATTGCTCGCGATAGGGTAGTATGCGGCATCTGTTCCGTACCACAGATCGTGATCATCACCGTGGAACAGCTCACTCCACTGATAGCACTGTACATAAGAGACCTTGCCGCTATTGAGATAGCTGTAGATCCTCTCTGCAGTCAGATAGGGGAGTTCCTCCCTGAGACGGCCGATCACTTCTGCCTGAGCGGTTTCACGTTTGGCTCTGAGACAGTCTTTCCCGAGCTCGTTGATACTGTTCTCAGCAGCGATATCACATGCCAGATCCCATCTGAGTCTGTCGATCCCCTCACCGACGATACTGTGCCTGAGCACATTGTGGAGAGCGCAGTGGATCAGGTTGCGTGTAACGGAGTTCTGATCATCGTGATACATGTTGATCAGACTCCACGGGCTGTAGAAAACAAAAGCACCGTTGCCTGCGAATCTGAAATTCATATCAGGAACGATGCGGAGATTGCCGATCGCGCGGTCCATGAACCTCAAATTGACAAGAATAGTGTTTCTTGCCAGTGCGATTATTTCCTGTGACAATTCTTCTGCCTGTCGGTCGCGTTCGGTCAGATTGTTCATGGCGGGATGCTCTGATGGTTGTTGTTTGTTTTCAATTCTAATAATAAATATATCATTTTGGATTGTTTGATGATATGGCTAGTCAAAAATGTATAATAAAAAATATAAGGATGGTACTCAGCAGAGAGGGGGAAGTATATGAAATGCGCAATTTACGGTGCCGGATCTCTGGGCACGATATTAGGAGCTTATCTCACGAAGAACGGTTTCCCGATCGAGCTGGTGAACCGCAATGTAAAACATGTAGAAGCACTGCAGAAGAACGGAGCTCACATCACGGGAACGGTCGATTTCACTACTCCGGTCAACGCGATCCTGCCGGATCAGATGGAAGGCCCGTATGACATCATTTTCCTGATGACAAAGCAGCTCCATAACCCGGAAATCGTCACCATGCTCAAGCCAAAGCTTGCTGATGACGGTGTCATCGTGACGCTGCAGAACGGCATCCCTGAACCCGGTATCGCAGAGATCGTGGGCGAAGACAGGACTGTCGGCTGCACGGTGGAATGGGGCGCGACTATGACGGAGCCGGGCTGCTGTATCCTGACCAGTGAGCCGGAAAGCCTGTCATTCCATATGGGAGGCATGAAAGGCATATCGCCGGAAACGCTTGAACGGGTGAAGAGCGTGCTTGAGAAAATGTGTCCTGTGGACATCGAGGACAATCTGATCGGCGCGCGCTGGTCCAAACTCCTGATCAATGCCACATTCTCCGGACTTGGGTCTGTTATCGGAGGTACCTTCGGTGATGTCGCGACGTGGAAGCCTGCCAACAAGGTAGCGGTAAAATGCATGAAAGAATGCATCGATGTCGCTCATGCCGGCGGAGTCGAATTTGCACCGGTCCAGGGCAAAGACATCACGAAACTCTTCTACTACACGAACAAAGCGAAACAGAAAATTGCGGAGATACTCGTGCCGATAGCCATGAAAAAGCACTTCGGGATCGTTCCGTCGATGCTGCAGGATCTCCAGAAAGGCAAGCCTTGCGAGATCGACGCGATCAACGGCGTTGTCTGTGAGTGGGGCAGGAAGTACGGCGTACCGACTCCTGTGAATGACAGGATCGTAGAGATCGTCAAGAAGGAAGAGAAGGAAGGCCTCAGACCGATGCTGGCGAATATCCAGTACCTGGAGGAATTCTACAAATAGTGTAATAAGAAACGACACCCGGATGATGCATGTCATCCGGGTGTTTTGCTGTGGGTCATTCATAGAGGATATTCATGTCGACATCACCGTCGATGCCGTTTATTCTGCCGGTGTTGCTGGCCTGCCATATCATGTAAGGACCTTCATAATCAGTCTTGTCGGTATAGTGGGCGAGCCATATAGGTCTCGTATTCGTATCCTCCCAGACCTTCTCGAGAAAGTTCAGGCTGCCGTAGAGCATACAATCGTAACCGCCTGCCGAGAGCTCCTCTGCGAACGCGTCGTAGAGATTGTTCAAATCGGTAAAACTCATTTCGTACTCCTGGAACCTCCCGAAATCTTCCCAGTCAAAGGCGACCGGAAGATCCAGACTGCTGCCGCCGAGCTTCTCGACGACCCATCTGGCAGAAGAACGCACCTTGTCGATGGTATTGTCGTAGCTGAAGAGATAGATGCCGACCCTGAGCCCGGCTTCTCTTGCCCGTTCGATGTTCTGCTCGTATGTATCATCGATGTTGACTTCACCATCGACCGAGTATCCGATCCTGATGATCACAAAGTCGCATCCCGCAGCTTTCACTGCCTTGAAATCGATGTCTCCCTGCCAGGTCGAGACGTCGATGCCGAAAGATCGACCTTTACCCTTGTGCCCGGAGACAAACTTCCTGAATGGAGTGCTGTCCGATGTATACGGGTAATCAGGCACGCTGTCCGCAACAATGACGGTGAGATCGCACTCCGCAGAATTCCCGGATGCGTCGGTCACGGTTACATGGAGCGGGTAGCTGCCGGAAGTGTCCATATCGACTTTGCCGTCGACAGTCACGGCCGGTGCCGGATCCGCGTTGTCACCATAACCGAGCACATCATTGAGGTTGAATTCGGTCCCGCGCTGCAGGGTCGTGCCGCTGCCGTTCCACAATATCAGAGGATCAACAGTATCGACTACAGTGTAGGTGAGGGTGAAGTCGCGTGTTGGTGTCAGCAGACCGCCAAACAGAGGCTGGGAGACCGTGTAGACCAGCGCTTCGCTGCCGAGTGTATCAGCCTCCAGGCTGTCTTCGGCAGGTGATACGATGCCCTCCGATCCACTCACGTAATCCATCGCGGGATAATCGCCTCCGAATTCAACGCTCGGCGCTTCCTCCGTGAAACTGACGTACAGAGAATCCAGCGTGGAATTATAGTAATACAAGACTGCTCCTGCTATCGCGACTATAAGGAACAGTATGAGTACAAGCAGGATCCTGAGGGTCCTGCCCTTGCTCTTACGAGGTTGTTCTGTCTGTCTTCCGGTCCTCATGCATCATCCTCTCTAATCCCAGAAATCTTGAATGCTGGAATCCATTATAACCTAAATGCAATCATGTTGCACACTATCCGGCAGATCATCCGGATCCCGCTGCTGCCGGATCTTGAGTGTGGTACTTGACAGCTATGAGAACTCTGGATGTATAATTCTCAATAGTCAGTTTATAATTGCATAATAATATATGAGGTGAGTTGATCTTGAACAGCAGTTTTTGCAGAGAATGCGGCACGAAACTGGTGCCGAAGGAACTGGAACATGAGGGCATCGTGCCATACTGTCCATCGTGCGGGAAGTTCAGGTTTCCGCAGTACAATGTGGCCGTCATCATGATCGTGGTTGATGAAGAGAAACAGAAGATACTGCTGATCCAGCAGTACGGCAGACCGCAGTATATCCTCGTGGCAGGATATGTAGCCAGAGGAGAATCTCTGGAAGACGCAGTAGCAAGGGAAGTGCGTGAAGAGACCGGCATGACAGTGTCTCACATCAAATTCAACCGAACGCAGTTCTATGAAGGTTCAGGATCACTGATGTGCAATTTCACAGCTTTCGTCAGGAATGCGGAAGAGTTTGCTCCGAACTATGAGATCGACTCCTCGAAGTGGTTTACGTTCGAAGAAGCCAGGCAGAATATACGTCATGGCAGCCTGGCGGAATATTTCCTCGTCTCATATCTGGATGAGCTGGAGCAGGAATGAATGATAAGTCCGGATAATATGCCCCGGACTGAGTAATATCAGAGTGGATGAAATAGAAAGGGTTGGAAGAAATGAATCAGAACATCGTCAAGAGAAATGATCTGCTTGCGCAGACAGTCATCAAAGGTCTCAAATCCCGTAACATGAACGGTTATTACGCTCACGATAAGGAAGAAGCACTTAAGATGGCGCTCGAAATGATCGAAGAGGGCAGCTCCGTGACAATGGGCGGAGCGATGAGCGCTCACGAGATCGGCCTGGTAGAAGCACTTAAGAACGGTAACTATAACTTTATCGACAGAGATGCCATGGAGGACAAGCGCGCAGCGATGCTCGCAGCGTATGACGCGGATGTGTTCCTTGCGAGCTGCAATGCGATGACACAGGACGGCGTATTGGTCAATATCGATGGCAATGCCAACAGAGTATCCGCGATCGCGCAGGGACCGAAGAAAGTCCTTTTCATCGTAGGCATGAACAAGATCTGCGACGATGTCGACGGCGCTATGAAGAGAGCCCGCAGCGTAGCTGCTGTGACCAATGTTCAGAGATTCGGCCTCAGCACACCGTGCACGAAGACAGGCACCTGCATGAACTGCAAGTCGCCTGACACGATCTGCTGCCAGTTCCTCATTACGAGATTTTCCAGACATGCGGGCAGGATCAATGTGATCCTCGTCAATGATAATCTGGGATTCTAGAAACATCTGATGATCGGGCAGCTGAGAGAGACATTCAGGCCGGATTCGGGATACAGGGCGTTCTTCCTTTCCATGGTGACGTTCGCCCTCTCTTATGGTCTGTACAAAGGCGTCCTCGATAACTATCTTGCCGAGGTCGCCGGAATGTCTGAGTTCGATAAAGGCGTTTCTGAATTCTTCCGGGAGATGCCGGGATTCGCTCTGATACTCGTGCTGGCGGTCCTGTATATGCTCTCCGCTGAGAGGATATACCAGATCGGTGCTCTGATCATGCTTGCCGGAATGACCATGCAGGCTGCGATCCCGTCGACCAAAGTCCTGGTCATCATGGCGATCTTCATCTATTCGCTGGGCGAGCATATCCAGCTCGCGATGAGAAATACTCTGACGCTCGAATACGCGCAGGAGGGCAAAAGCGGGATCGCTCTCGGCCGGCAGAACGCGGTGTACCAGATCGGCACACTCGCGGGATATATGGTCGTCATCGTGATGTCGCTGATCATCCGCAGCCGGACGGCCCTTTTCAAGCCGATGTTCTGGGCGAGTTCCGCGATCATACTGATCGGCTTTATCTCGTCTCTCAGGATCAAAGGGGACAGCAAGCCTGATGTTTCCAGACAGAGGTTCTACTTCCACAGGAAGTATACCAAGTATTACATGCTTGAACTGTTCTACGGCGCGAGGAAGCAGGTGTTCTTCACATTCGGCCCTTATGTGCTGGTGCTGTTCTATGGCGCGAGTGCCATGGACATCAGCATCCTGTTCGCGGTCACATCGATCTGCTCGTATTTCGCGTCGCCGCTGGTAGGCCGGATCATCGACAGATTCGGGTACAAGATCGTCATGATAAGCGACACCCTGATACTCGTGATCGTGTGCTTCTTCTATGGATTTGCGCATCATATCTTCCCGATGCATATCGCATTCATAATATGCTGCGCAAACTATGTGCTCGATTCGGTGATCTCACTCGCGAGTATGGCATCGAACGTGTATGTGCAGGATCTTGCAGACAATGCGGATGAGATGCGCGCGACGATCTCCACCGGAGTCTCAGTGAATCATTTTATAACGATCCTGGTTGCGCTGTTCGGCGGGTGGGTGTGGAAAACACTCGGGGTAGAAACGCTGTTCATTCTGTCAGCGGTGCTCGGCCTGTGCAACAGCGCTTATGCAGCGACGATCAAGACCGGAGCGCAGATGCGGGGAAGCAAATAAGAAAACCTATAGAACCAAAAAGACCGCACGATGTGCGGTTTTTTGGTGTAGATATTGTAATGGTCTCAATGAATAGTATTATGGCGTAGTTATTTTCATGAACATAATAGCATGCACATATCCTACTGTCAAGGTAGGAATTAATAAATAACGATCTTATTTCTATGATTCCTTTGAGGAAAAATATGGATGAATAAATATATGCCTATTCGTGCTATAATGAGTCCAATCATCTTAAAATCGCTGCAGGAGCTGCATATGTACGAAGCTGAAATAAGAGGACGGGCTTTCCTCGCTGAGAAGGGCATGTCCGACCGCATCATAGATTTCAAGAATACAGATATCACTGCTGACAGTACGGCACTGGCACTCAACGTAGATGTTGACCGCATCTGCAAGGGCCTCGCGTTCAAGGGCAAGAACGGAACGGCGATCGTCATCATCGCTTCCGGACGCTCCAAGGTCGACAACGGCAGATTCAAAGATGTGTTTGGCTTCAGGCCGAGCATGCTGCCCGCAGAGCAGACCGAGGAGCTGATCGGACACATCGCAGGTACGATCAATCCGTTTTGCCTCAAGGAGACGGCAAGGCTCTATCTGGATATCTCGATCAGGAAGCATGTAAATGAAACGGTATTCCCGGGAATCGGAGGAGAGGACTCTGTCGTCGAACTGACGGTCAGGGAACTCGAGAAGCTCTCTGACCCGGTATGCTGGGTGGCTGTAACGAAGTGAACCGGAGGAGACACAGCACATGATACTGAATGCGAAGAATGGACACATAGAGATCAATGGCTGGAACTGCGACTATATCAGTTTTGGCCGCGGGGATGATGTGCTCATCATGCTTCCGGGTGTAGGGGACGGATTCAAGACGGCAAAGGGCGTCGCGGTTCCTTTCGCCCTTATGTACAGAATGTTCGCTGAGCATTTCAAAGTGTACGTCTTCAGCAGAAGAAATGATATGCCTGAGGGATTCACTACACGCGATATGGCAGATGACCTTGATCTGATCATGAACAAGCTCGGCATCAGCAGCGCTGATGTTTTCGGAGTCTCTCAGGGAGGTATGATCGCTCAGCAGCTTGCGATCCGCTATCCGGAGAGAGTCAGGAGCCTTGTGCTTGCAGTGACCGCTCCGAGGGCAAATGATCTGATGCGCGAGTCGATCGGGACCTGGCTGAAAATGGCAGACGAGCACGACTACAGAGGGATCATGCTCGATACCGCAGAGCGTTCCTATACCGGCAAGTATCTGGAACGCGGCAGGCTGATCAACAATCTGCTCGCAGTTGTCAAGCCGGATGATTACACGAGGTTCAGGATCCTGTGCGAATCATGCCTGGAGCACGATGCATATGATGATCTCGGCAGGATCAGCTGCCCGACTCTGATATTGGGGGCAGACCGCGACAGGATCGTCGGAGCGCAGGCTTCAGCTGAGATGCATGAGGCGATCAGGGACAGTCAATTGTATATATATGAAGGGTACAGCCACGGTGTGTATGAGCAGGCGGGGGACTTCAACGGCAGAGTGCTCAGGTACCTCATGTGGCAGAAGATAGGAAGATAGGAAAGGTAAATTGGGTAATAACGGGGTCTCATCGAGATTGCAGCTGATTTTTTCAATGATGCTGTTCGGCACCATCGGTACGTTATCAAGGTATATCAACATGCCTTCGAGCGTGATATGCCTTGGAAGAGCGTTCTTTGGCGTTCTGATCATTCTGGCGATCCTGGCAGTGCGCAGAGAGAAACCCGATACAGAAGCCATCCGGCGCAATATTGGGTGGCTGGTCCTCAGTTCGACGTTCATGTGCGTCAACTGGATCTGCCAGTTCGAAGCATTCAAATACACAACGATCGCGACGAGTACGCTGTGCTATTACATGCAGCCGGTCTTCTACATCCTGGCTGCGGCAGCAGTCCTCAGGGAAAAACTCTCTGCGAGAAAGATCGCCTGCGTTATCATCGCGTTCTGCGGTATGATCTTCGTCTCCGGAGTACTGCAGACAGGCCTGCATATATCTGAACTCAAAGGCGTGCTGTTCGCGATATCCGGAGGGTTCTTCTACGCGATGGTCGTTCTGATCAATAAGTACATGAAGGACATCTCTCCTGTGGATACGACGATCATGCAGCTTGCTCTGGTGTCTGTCATAATGCTTCCATATTCAGCAGTCACGGGAGCATTCGGACAGGTGAGCATAACAACTACAGGTATCATTTGCCTGCTTGTGCTGGGTTTCCTGCACACCGGCATTGGTTATATAATATACTTTGATGCGGTCAATAAACTGCCGGCCCAGACAGTCGGTATTCTCAGCTATATCGACCCGGTTGAGGCTGTGATGCTGTCGGCATTCTTCCTGAAAGAGCCCGTTACTGTATTCACGGTCATCGGTGCGGTCATGATTCTGGGAGCAGCAGCATACAGTGAATTATCTGAATAACTATTGGGGGTACATATGAGAAAAGAACTTGAACATTTTGAAATAGGCAACTCATACGGAGGCAATCAGGACTGGTTCCGCACGTTTATGATGAGGATCGGCGGCTGCGGAGCTGAGACAGCCTGTGACTGCAGCCTGTATTTCCGTATCCACAGTGATCTGGAAAATATATATCCTTACGATCTCAGCCTCCTGTCCAAGCATGACTATATCTCATTTGCCCACTTGATGGAGCAATACCTGTGGCCTAGGATGTCAGGCATCGACAGCCCGGAGATCTTCATTGCCGGATATTCAAGATATCTGAGCGACCGCGGCGTAGAGTGCCTGTCAATGAAACCTTTCAGCGGCAGTGAGCCTTATGAAAAGGCGGAGAAAGCTTTGATGAGGCAGATCGATGCAGGATTTCCTGTGCCGACTCTGATCCTTAACCACAAAGACAAGGAGTACCGTGACTATGTATGGCACTGGTTCATCATCAACGGTTACAACAAACCGGAAGGCGAGGGTGCGGAGGATAATCTGTATGTCAAGGCTGTGTCGTACAGCAGTTACAGATGGCTGGATTTCAGGAAACTCTGGAATACAGGATACTCTCAGAAGGGCGGACTGGTCCTGTTCGATATGAAGTAAATTTATACAGGGGGAAGGGAAATGAGAAATATCGTCAGGGATGCATCGGTGGATGCTGACAGGCATCTGGGGATACTGGAAGTATGGTATCCGGACAGCAGTGAATGGGACACGGAGGCGTTCATAGCCCTGAGAGACAGCGAACTCAGTCTCATCAGGGAGGAAGGCGCTGAGTACGACCGTGAAACATGGTTCAGACAGGAGCCGTACTTCCGCTATTTCAGGAAGTTCAAGAAGACGAGCCCTGTCATGATGCAGGTCGAATCATTCCTGCTCAAGGGAAGGCCGTTTCCTGAGGGAAGATTCACGAATGCCGTCGCGTTCCTTACGGAACTCAAGACAAGGTGTCTGCTCGGTTCGCATGACGCAGATATGATAGAAGGCGATCTGGTCTTCTATAATGATACGGCCAAAACCACTTTCCCGAGCATCCACGGCGGCGAAGCTCACAGCTACCCGGGAGACATCACGTGCAGAGATGACATATCGGTAGTCGTCAGCATGATCGCGGGAGCCGATGCCCGCACATGTCTCAATGAGGACAGCAGACACGTTATGTATTTCGCGTTCGGAACACCGGGCATGGAGGAAGAGACCCTCAAGGGATATCTGGGGCAGGTCGAAGAATACGTCAAAGTGCTCGCACCTTCCGCCAGAACAGAGCTGCATATGCTTTAGGTATATTTTGTTTGAAAAGGAGATATGACAATGGGTAAAGTAAATGATTTTCTGACAGAAGCAGGCGTTTTCTACCTCGCAACCGTTGACGGCGATCAGCCTAAAGTAAGGCCTCTTGGCGCTCACATGGAGATGGACGGCAAGGTGCTGTTCGGAGTAGGCGATTTCAAGGAAGTGTATAAGCAGCTCCTGGCTAATCCTAAGGTCGAGATCGCAAGCGCCAAGGCAGACGGACACTGGCTCCGTTATACCGGTAAAGCCGTGTTCGAGACGGATCCGAAGTATGCAGAGGCTTCACTGGAGGCTATGCCGATGCTCAGGAATATCTACAATGACGAGACCGGCCACAAGCTGATGATGTTCCATCTGGAAGACGCGACTGCAGTGGACATCCCGATGATGGGACCGGGAGAAGATCTGCTCAAGTAATATGGCTTTATTCAGAAAACGGAAAACCGAATATCCTGCTTTCCCACAGGGCGATCTCGAACCGGTACTACGCTGCAGTATCTGCACCGGAGAGCAGGTGCTCTGCGCCAGAGACAGGAAGACAAAAGAAGTGCATGAGCTGATGCTCATCAGGGGGCCGGAGGAATTAGAGGCGTATTGCCGGGCTAACGGTCTTGACGCGGCCCGGATCGAGAAGATTTACTGAAACGGATTTGCACAGAAGAAATGACTGATACAACTAGCAACAACTATTCAGGCAGTGGGGCAAGGCTGAGACTTGCTCCTGAAGTACTGGAAGACAGGCTCACCGCTCTCGGAGAGAGCGAGATGGAGCTGTTCAGATTCCTGCTGGACAAGCCTGCAGGGGTGATACTCACTGCAGATACGGACAAAATGCTTGCCGACCTGCTGGAAGCGGACGGCCTTCTCGAGAAGTTCCCGGAAGGCGACGCTGAAGGTGTCAGGATCCCCAGGATCATCAGGAAGGATTACGAGCTCATCAGATCAGATGAGATGACACTCAGGTGGCGCAAGCGCAACTGGATGTACAAATGCCTTGAAGCGGGCAAATACCTGTACGGTGTCATGACCTGGGAGGTGCTCAAGGATCTGTTTGGCCTGTGGTATCCGCATGCTGAGATGGATGAGATCCGGGAACTGTTCAATACTACGCCGGTTTATTATCAGTGGTTCACTGAGAGGAACGGCAGGCTGGTGCTCAACGGATATGAGCAGGATAACTATTACATCTATCTGGAGCAGCAGATCCAGCGCGGTATCCCGTACTACAAGCCGACCAGGCAAGAGGTAGAGGAACTGTACGAGAAAGGCTGCCTTCTCAGCGGGGAAGCGCATGCCAAGATGCTCAAATTCATCACTGAAACTTATGGATGTGACGAAGACATGGCCGGTCTCAAAGTGCACGAACTGTATGACGCAGTCAACAATCAGATGCGTGTGAATGATGCGGCAGAAATGTTTGCGTCGGGAGGGGAGAACGGCGGAAGCAGTTTTGCTTTTCCGTCAGATGAAGCGCATGTGAAGTTCATCGAGCTGTTCATGGAGATGAGCAGGGAGTGCCGCGTACGGCAGAATCGCGGACATGACTCGTACGAAATGATCGCGATCATGGCAGAGAGAAGCCGGAACGAAGCTGCTGACGCTGCAGGCAGCAAAACTGTTGTGAAGCGTGTCAAGATCGGGAGAAATGATCCATGCCCTTGCGGCAGCGGGAAGAAGTACAAGAACTGCTGCGGAAGGAACTGATCTTTCCCCGCAGCCCTGATCAAGTAATGAAAAGAATACAGACAAAATGCCGCGTGAGTCATGATACGCGGCATTTATTTTGCTGTGGATTGATGGTATTATTAGTTTGTATAAGTATGTTTTATCGGAACACAGCAGCATAGACAGAGGATGATCCATTATGAAGAACGTGAGTAAGATCGGTCGCAGGACAATGAGTACCATGGCTTTCCTGACTATAATAATCAGTGTTGCTGTCTGCACCATGGCGGGTTATCAATACTATACCAACAGGATGGAGAGCTACCGTTCTGAAGCATACGGATATGCAGGGACCCTTGCGAATATGATCAGCGGTGACAGGGTCGAGAAATATGCTGAGACTCATATCAAAGATACATACTATGATGCGGTACAGAGATACATGGATTCCGCTCTCAAAGAATGCGGGATGCTGTATTACTATGTTTTCATTCCTCATGAAAACGATCTGATGTATATATGGGATGCTGATAATGAACTTGACCGTGCCTATCTTGGCGAATATGAGAAATATGTAGAAGGGGATAAAGAGGCTGCATTTGAAGCAATGAGTCCGAATCCGCCGAAAGAACTCAGGATAACCAAGGATGACAAATATGGCACAGTTGTTTCGGCATTTTCTCCGGTATTTAACAAGCGTGGCGAAGCGGTCGCGATAGCCGCATGTGATTTCGAGCTTTCTGATATGCTGACAGATATGCTGAAGTACATTCTGACACTGATCGGAGGTATCGTGCTGATCAGCTTCGGTGCAGGCGTGATGCTCACCAAACTGCTCAGCAGTGAACTGGTGCAGCCGATCCTGGATCTCAATACCGCAGCAAGCAACATGATCAACAATCTGGACAGCGATTCGGATTTTGAATTGAATATTCATACCGGTGATGAGCTTGAGGACCTTGCACAATCATTCAGAAAGATGCATACCGACCTCAAAACATATATCGGGCAGCTGGCTGATGTAACTGCTGAGAAGGAACGTATCGGTACCGAGCTTGTGCTTGCCCGCCGGATACAGGCAGATTTGCTGCCAAGTGTTTTCCCGCCTTTCCCGGAACGTTCGGACTTCGATATATTCGCAAGCATGAAGCCTGCCAAAGAAGTCGGAGGAGATTTCTACGATTTCTATCTGATAGACGATTATCACCTCGGATTCTGCATAGCTGACGTTTCCGGCAAAGGTATCCCGGCAGCCTTGTTCATGATGATGTCAAGGATCATGCTGAGGAATTACACGATGAGCGGCAAGAACCCTGCGGAGGTACTTGAGATCGTCAACAGGCAGCTGTGCTCCAATAACCGTGAAGAGATGTTCGTAACTGTCTGGCTCGGAATAATGGATATGAAGACAGGCAAGGTAATAGCATCCAACGCCGGCCATGAGTATCCTGTCATCAAGGCACCAGACGGAGATTTCAAGGTGCTCAAGGATAAACACGGATTCGTTCTGGGCGGAATCGACGGTATGCAGTACACGAATTATGAACTTCAGATGGAACCTGGATCGAAGATCTTCCTGTACACAGACGGAGTCACCGAGACAACCAATGTGAATAATGAACTGTTCGGGATGGACCGGATGATCAATGCCCTGAATTCAGTCAACAAGGCCGCTCCGCTGGATATTATCAATAAGGTCAACTGGTCGATCACAAATTATGCCGGAGCTGCACCGCAGTTCGACGATATCACCATGCTGTGTATCGAGTATAACGGTTATGATCCGGACCATGGCAAGATCGATGAGCTCACACTTGAGGCGACGATAGAGAATATCAACAGAGTCACAGGCTTCATCAACAAGCGTCTGGAAGAAATCAACTGTCCGCCGAAAGCGATCATGCAGATAGACGTTGCCATCGACGAGCTGTTCGGTAATATAGCTCATTATGCTTATGATCCGCAAATCGGTCCTGCAACGGTACGGATCGGTGTAGATGAGGATCCGATGGCTGCTGTGATCACATTCATCGATCACGGAAAACCATATGACCCTCTTGCCAAAGAAGACCCGGATACATCATTATCTGCCGAAGAGCGCAAGATAGGCGGCCTGGGGATTTTCCTCGTCAAGCAGACGATGGATCAGGTCGAGTATGAATACAAGGATGGTCAGAATATACTGAAGATCAAGAAAAACATGTGAGCCGGAGAACAGACTGATGTCGGAATTCAGAAACGATGAGGCAAGGAGATCGGCAGCAGCAGAGAACCTTGCGCGCAGGAAAGAAGAATTGCGGGGCAGCAGGAAACGCAGCCCTAAGAAACCCGAACGCAGCGGCGGGAGCATCACTCTGCCATGGCGCAAACTGGCAGTTGTGATCCTGCTTGTCGCCCTGCTGATACTGATCTGTTTCGGAGTAAAGCATCTGCTCGCAGGTGCCGGTAAGGACCGTGCTTCCGATAAGATCGTCATCGGCCTCAAGGGTTCATCGGTCCAGATCGTTCTGCAAGGTGAACCGTACATCGAGAACGGCGCATTCGCGATAGACCGCAGTATTGGAGCTGTCGATGAGTCGGAGATCAAGGTCAAAGGCAAAGTCAAGACGGATGAGCCGGGCGACTATACTGTTGAGTACAGTGTCAAGACGGAGAATGGGCGCGCGAAGGCCGTGAGGACAGTAAGAGTTCTTGCGGAAGAAGAGTTTGGTGACAGAGCCTCCAATGTGCCTGTCCTTATGTATCACTGGGTGTATACCGCTTCGGACAAACCGGACAGCCTGGACGGCAACTGGATACAGGATACTGTACTGGATGAGCAGATGGCATATCTCGAAGAGAATGAGTTCTACTTCCCGGGCTGGAAGGAACTGAGAGCATGGGTGGATGGCAAGATCTCTCTGCCGGCAAAATGCACTGTCGTCACATTCGACGACGGCAGGAAGAACTTCCTCAGGAACGGCGTGCCTGTCCTTGAGAGGCACCACATTCCGGTCACATCTTTCATGATCTGCGGAGGCAAGAGCGATGGAGCCGGTAAGATCAAAGAGTTCGCGTCACCATACGTGGACTTCGAGAGCCATACATACGACATGCACCAGCAGGGCAATACCTCCGGGCACAAAGGCATCGTCGGCGATATGAGCAAGGAAGAGATCCTCGCGGATATGGCCAAAGCAAGAGAGGTCACGGGCAACAACGACGCGATCGCTTATCCGTACGGCGACTATACCGATGAGATGCTCGAAGCCGTGAGCGAGCAGGGCATGCAGTGCGGTTTTACCGTCGAATATGACAGAGTGAAGCAGGGACAGGATCCCCTGAAGCTGCCGAGGATCAGAGTGCTTGGAACAGAGAGCTTCTCGACCTGGAAGGACTCTGTCGAATAGATACTGGCAATGAATGAAGCCCGCATCCATATGGGTGCGGGCTTTTCGGGTGCTGTGGGTACCTGTCCGGTCTACTTAACGCTGACTTCTCCTGCAAGGACTCTCTTATAGTCCTCGTAGTTCTTCCGGAGAAGTTCAGGTGTGTCGAGCTCGTATGGGCCGTGTGCAGTACATTGGTGGCAGTTGATGCAAGTTTCGATCTTCTTCATCTCAGCCTGCCAGTGGTCATTCAGCCACGCGTCCGAAGGGGCGCGGCGAAGCATCAGCGACATCCTTGCGCACTGGTTGATCGTGATGCCCATAGGACAGGTCGGCATGCAGTATCCGCATCCGCGGCAGAAGTCGCCTGAGAGTTCCTTCTTCTCTGCCTCGATATATTCTCTCATCTCATCGGTGAGCACCGGAGTATTCTCCATGTAGGACAGGAACTCCTCGAGCTCGGAATCTTTCTGGATGCCCCAGATCGGCAGTACATTAGGGAAATCCTCCAGGAAAGCCATAGCTACGTCAGATCTGCTGATCAGTCCGCCGGCCAGACTCTTCATCGCGATAAATCCCATGTTCTTCTCTGCGCAGAGACGCGCAAGTTCGAAATCTCTCTCATCAGACAGATAGCTGAACGGGAACTGCATCGTTTCGTAGAGTCCCGACTCAACACACTCGAACGCCACGCCGATCTTGTGTGCAGTTACGCCAAAGTGGCGGATCTTGCCGGCTTCTTTGGCCTCGACAAGTGCTTCATAGACGCCTGTGCCGTCGCCCGGCTTATAGCACTGGCCTACCATGTGAAGCTGGTACAGATCGATGTAGTCGGTGCGGAGTTCACGCAGCGATGTCTCGAGATCCGCTCTGACCGCATCACCGGTCTTGCCTGCGGTTTTGGTTGCGATGAAGAGCTTGTCTCTGATCCCTTCGAATGCGATGCCGAGCTTGGTCTCGCTGTCAGAATAAGCTCTTGCAGTATCAAAATATGTCATCCCGCCTTCGTATGCTCTGCGTAGGATCCTGACGGCATCGTCGACCGTCCTGCGCTGGATCGGCAGCGCGCCGAACGCGTTCTGCGGCACCGTTATGCCGGTGGTCCCCAATGTCAGTTGTCTCATATGAACCATACCTCCATTTCATCTCTCTGAGATAATTATGTACCAAAAAGGATCATATCTCAATGGACAGAAGATGAAAAAACAGAAAGGATAGAGTATAATCAATTTGCACTCTAAACTACTATTCAAACAGGAGTTGTTTATATGAAGTACAGGATCAATAAGACGAATTACTGCAATTTTAATTCATACAGGATCAATGAACTGGCTCCGAGGAGCTATTTTATTGCCTATCCTGACAGAGAGCAGGCTGACAGCGTCTGCGGCCGTGACAAGAGATATAAGTCACCTAAGGTGATCTGCCTCAACGGAGACTGGGACTTCAGGTTCTATCCGAGACCGGCCGAGCTGCCGGATGTCCTCGATACGGATGAAGTATCCTTTGATAAGATCGATGTCCCATCCTGCTGGCAGTTCAGGGGATACGACAGGCCATTCTATCTGAATACGAGATATCAGTTCCCGTTCGACCCGCCGAAGATCCCGCAGACAGATAAAGCCGGAAAAACATTCAGCTGGACCGGTGCGGATATAGGACTCAGACCGAAGTGGCTCGATCCGGGCGAAGAATACAACTTCGTCGGTGTCTACCGCACGTTCTTTGAAGTAGACGATCTCTCGAAGATCTATGAACTCGCTTTCCTCGGTGTTGCAAGCTGCGCGGATGTGTACGTCAACGGCAGATTCACAGGATATACCGAAGGCTCCCACAATACAGCAGAATTCTATATCAATCCGAATCTCCATGAAGGAAAGAACGAACTGCTGGTTGTCGTCCACAGATGGTGCAATGGAACCTACCTGGAAGCCCAGGACATGCTCCGCAATAACGGCATATTCCGCGATGTACTCCTGAGGAAGTCGGACAGGAACGATATCAGGGATATCAGTTTTGACACGGAGAAACGCAAAGGTGGATACAGAGCTGTCGTCAGGGCGGAACTGTATGGTGACAACGAAGTGACTTTTACGCTCAAAGGTCATGGTCTGGAAGTCAGCAAGACGGTCAGTTCGAAAGACAAAACAGCGCAGGCGGTCTTTGAAGGGCTCGATGTCAGAGAGTGGAATGCAGAGGAGCCGGTGCTCTACGATCTGTATTACGAAGTGCCTGGCACTTGCATCAGAGAGAGAGTCGGCTTCAGACAGATCAGGATCGAGGGAGACCTGTTCCTGGTCAATGGAAAGGCGATCAAGTTCCACGGCGTGAATCACCACGATACAAGCTGCACCAATGGCTATTCGATGAAGCCGGAAGAGATCGAGCGCGACATGCGCCTCTGCAAGGAGTTCAATATCGACACAGTCAGGACTTCACATTATCCGCCGGATCCTTATCTGCTCGAGATGTGCGATGAACTCGGTATCTATGTTGTCGATGAAGCTGACCTGGAGACACACGGAGTTTATACGCAGAAGCTGCCTGCAAGTTACAACTGGATCAGCCACGATCCGAAGTGGGAGAAGCATTACCTCGACAGGGCAGAGCATCTGTATCAGCGTGACAAGATGCACGTTTCGATCATGATGTGGAGTCTCGGAAATGAATCCGGAGGTTACCGCAACACGGATGCCATGTACGACTACATCAAGCAGCATTCGGATCTCCCGATCCACTATGAAAGTGCGGTCCACTGTGCTAAGAAAGCATATGACGTCGCCAGCGAGATGTATCCACCTGTGGCGCGGGTCTATGAGATCGGCGAGAAGACTTATAAGATCAAGAGGATGTGCGACAGACCGTATTTCCTGTGCGAATACGCACATGCAATGGGTGTCGGCCCTGGAGACATGGAGGCATACTGGAAAGAGATCTATACGCATGACAGTCTGATGGGCGGATGCGTATGGGAGATGGTCGACCATGCTGTTCTGCATGAGGACGGATCATATACCTACGGCGGAGACCACGGAGAATGGATGCACGACGGGAACTTCTGTGTCGACGGAATGTTCTATCCTGACCGAACACCTTCGACTGGCGCTAAGATCACCAGATTCATATACAGACCGATCAGATTCAGGCATGTTGCCGGAGATATTTTCGAGCTCTTCAATACCAAAGGCTTCACGGACGGCAGTGCATATCTGCTGAAGTGCAGATGGAGCGACGGCGCAGAGGAAGAGATCATCCCTCAGGTCGGTCCGCTCGAGAAACAGAAAATCATTCTTGATGTGGAGAAGCATCTGAAAGCCGCATCAGAGGCAGGAACAGACTGCGCACTGACCGTGACGACTGTTGAGAGGGCATCCGGCAGGGAAGTTGCGTGTGAACAGGTGATGCTTGCTGAGCATTTCAGCAAAGTGCCTGAAGATGCCGGGACACTCCCTGTGCAGGACCCGTGTGCGTCCGGCAGCTTCCTGAAGAAGGGAGATCCCTACACGATCCTGTTCCGCGCGCCTACCGACAATGACTTCATATTCTTCGGGATCAAGGACAGCATGAAAGAATTCTCCGGAGAGGCAGAAGAGAAGGTGACTGTTGAAGAACAGGACGGCGCCAAGATCGTGACCACCAGGATCAGGACCGGCAAGCATTCGTTCATCTGCACTGATATCTATGAGCAGTGCAGCGAAGGCATTATCGTCACCAGTAAGCTCCACTGCACAAGGGGCGGCGGCAACCTGCCGAGATTCGGCAAAGCGTTCATACTGGACAGCAGTTTTGACGATGTCGAATACTATGGAAGAAGCGGTGAGTCTTACGCTGACATGAAGGAACAGTTCCCGATATGTCAGGTGAAGTGCAAAGTCGCAGACATGACCGAACCGAACATCAAGCCTCAGGAGAGTGGCAACCGCTGCGACTGCAGATGGGCTAGTGTCAGCAACGGCAAGCACAAAGTGACTTTCACAGCGATCGGCAAGCCATTTGAACTCGGGATCAAGCCATACAGCGACAGAGAACTGTATGGGATGAAGCACAGAGAAGATGAAGTGCGTACCGGCACATATGTTACGATTTCCGCATTCCAGCAGGGCATCGGGACAGGCATCTGCGGTCCGGTCACAGCACCGGAATACTGTTATCCGGTCAAGGAAGACTATGAACTGAAGTTCCTGATCACGATTGAATAGCACAGACCGGCGATCATAGGAAAAATCAAAAATACCCGTCGTATCATCCGGGAAAGGATGAAATGACGGGTGTTTCTTTATGGTGCTTTCATATGTGCAGCTATCGTGTCTTGCGCAGCACGATCTTTCCTGTGAGATATGGGTGTCCGTCGCATATGGTGATGCGAATCGTCCCACCTGGCTGGATCACATCTGTATAGGACCGGTTAAGATACCATCCGACTGCTGTGCTGCCGGATGCGCAGCCGCTTTCCCAGACCAGAGTATCGGATCCACGCACATAGACCAGCGGTCTGACGTGTATAGAATGCTCGTCCGCTTCCGAACAAAGCATGATGCCGAGCGCCGGGATCCCCATTTCTTCTGCAAGATGCCTGATTGCTGATTCGGCCGCTTCCTGGCTGAGCGCTCCGCTCTGAACGATGATATGCGATATTCCGTCTAAGTGGACGATCGGATAAGCGGAACGGGTTCCTCCGGAGTCCGCGAGCATAACTGAACCGATGCGAGGAACAGGCATCTTAACGGTTCCCTCAAATGCGGGCTGTGCTTGTCCGCTTGGATCACTGCTGTAGTGATCATCCAGCCTGCGGACGCTGATGCTGAGAGGGGCATCGACTCCGGAAGAGTCAATGATGATCTCTCTTTCTTCTCCGACGCCGATCCCTTCAAGATATGCCTGCCACGCTGCTGAACTGAGAGCAGCGTTGCCGCAGAACTCATATCCCATCATCTCCAGATGGATCTTACCGGGATCTTCGCTGTCATGCATGACAAAACCGACCTGCTCACAGTCAGGCTCGCGCTCGAATGCTGCTCTGATGATCTCCTGTCGGTCGTCGGGTGTGTACGGAGAGGTCACCAGAACTGTAATATTACCTGTCGGATCAGCAACTATGTAGTCAAACTTCATGCTGTTATAATAACATTTCCCGTGACTATTTTGAATCATGATGTATCATAGTTCGTGCAGTACTTTTGCTTATAATTGCAATACATTTGTGATAATATAATCTGCTGTAAAGTATTGCTCCTGATGAAAGCTGCAGTGACCGCAAACGCGGCAGGGACAGCGGAAAGGAAAGAAAATGAATAAACCTGCAACCAGAGAAGAGAAAGACCGGCAGATCCGCCGTGAAGCTCGCGCCACTTTCATATTGTTCGCAATATGTTTTGTATGGCATGTCGGCTGGGCATTCGGACTGTCAGGGACCGGAATTCGTGTAGCGGGACTCCCGCTTTGGTGGCTGCTGAGCACGCCTGGCGTGTTCGTGGTAGCCGTGATCGGAGTAGTGTATCTGCTGAAGAAAGTCTTCGTGGATATGGACTTCGAGGAGGGAGGTGCAGACAATGACAGGTAAGCATCTCACAGTCCTCATTATTCTGATGGCATACCTCCTGATCAACCTGTTCGCCGGCATCTATATGAGCCGGAAATCAGCAAGTGAGAACAGTTCGAAAGGATTCCTGACGAACTATTTTGCAGGCGCGAGAGGTATGGGAGGATTCGTCCTCGCTATGACACTCGTCGCTACATATACCAGCGCAAGCTCCTTCCTCGGAGGACCGGGACTTGCTGCAAGTGTCGGACTCACACAGTCTTGGATCGCCGGAGTCCAGATCGGAGCAACATTCCTGACTCTCGGTGTTCTGGGTAAGAAGTTCGCACTCATTTCACGCCGCATCAACGCGGTCACTATCACAGATTATCTTCGCGCCAGATACCAGTCAGATGCAGTAGTTATTGTCTGCGGGCTGGCACTGGTCGTGTTCTTCATAACACAGATGGTCGCTCAGTTCATCGGCGGAGCGACTCTGATACAATCCGTAACAGGACTGCCGTACGCAGCGGGATTGCTGCTATTCGGCGCAGTAGTCATAGCGTATACGGCTTTCGGCGGCTTCAGAGCAGTTGTCATCACGGATACGATCCAGGGCATTGTAATGACCATCGGAACTTTCCTGCTGATGTTCTTCGTGATCCACGCGTGCGGAGGCACAGGAGAGATCGTAGCTCAGCTCGATGCCGGCAACCCTGGCTGGGATCTCATCGGCAAGGGTGAATATGGCAGAGAGATCATCTCGATGTCGCCTGGCTATCTGCTGTCATACTGGGTGCTGGTAGGCGTGGCGATCCTCGGTATCCCGCAGACGGCAGTGAGATGTATGGGATTCAAAGACACCAAAGCGATGCACAACGCCATGATCTACGGCACGGTAGTCGTAGGCATACTGATGATCGGAATGCATTTTATCGGTACGATGACATATCCGCTGCTTCCTGAAGGCGGACTGGACAGCACCGACAAAGTGATACCTTATGTGGTGATGCAGTACATGCCGGGATGGGCTGCGGGATTCTTCCTTGCAGCACCGCTGGCAGCCGTGATGTCCACGGTCGATTCGCTGCTGATACTTGCTTCAGCTACGATCATCAAAGACCTGTATGTACACTATGTTGTCAGGAAGCCTCAGACGGCTGAGACCGGCAAGGAAGAAGAGGACTCTGAGTCATCAAACAGCGATCTCATGAAGAGGGTACCGGTCTACAGTCTGATCATCACTTTCGTGATCGGTGTGATCGCATGCCTTCTGGCGTTCAACCCGCCGGATATCATCGTCTGGATCAACCTGTTCGCGTTCGGAGGACTGGAAGCGACGTTCTTCTGGCCGATCATCGGAGGCCTGTACTGGAAGAAAGGCAACAGCACAGCGTGCCTCGCTTCAACGGTCATAGGACTGGCGACATTCATATTCTTCAACAGGGTCAAGATCGTACCGTTCCACATTCATGAAATAGTGGTTGCGCTGGTAGTCGGAGGCATTGTATACTTCGCTGTCGGCAAGCTCACCGCGAGGGAGCCGGATCCGGAAATGATCAGGAAGTGCTTCTGATAGATGCGTTCGTATAATGCATTTCACGATCAGACCAAATCATTAGAAAACATTATTTTGTCATTATAGTAGGTTGTTATTGGGTAATAGAAAAGAATGAACGAGAAGAAGGGCGTTAATGCAATAGATTTCTTTTGCATAGGGTTCGGCGCTATCGTAGGTGTAGGCTGGGCAGTTTCCATCAATAACTGGATGGCAGGAAGCGGCGGCCCGCTGCCTGCTGCAGTGGGATATATTCTGGCGCTGGTGCTGATGATACCTATCGCTTTGTGTTACTGTGAGCTCTGCGCTATGCTGCCGGTTTCCGGAGGAGGTATGGCGTATGCGTTCAGAGCATTTGGCGATAACGTAGCATTCATATCGGGCTGGGCGGCTTTCGGTGCTTTCGTTACGATCATTCCGTGGGAGGCGATCTATGTTGTAGATATTCTCAGCATCGTCTTCCCGCAGCTCAAAGGCGGAGCACCGTTGTATACACTGGCTGGTGCAGATGTCTATATGGGACATATCCTGATCGGACTGGCGATCTCGCTCGTGCTCTTCTTCATCAACAGGAAAGGCGTGTCGTCATCGGCAACGATGCAGAGGGTCCTCTGTTTCGTGCTGGTCGGCGCGGGGATCCTGGCAATGATTTTTGCCACGGTCAAATTCGATCCGGCAAATCTCCAGCCTGTATATGAAAACATCGGCAAGGGCAGCCATAAGTCGTTCATCGGCGGTGCGCTGGTCATTCTTGCATCGGCACCGTTCTTCCTGGCGGGGTTTGAAACAATACCGCAGGGGATCGAGAGCGCAGGCGGAGATGTCAAATCAGTAGGCAAAACCGTCGTACTGACAGTATTCCTCTCATGCATGTTCTACGCGCTGCTGCTCTTCACTCTCGGCGGCGCGATGCCTTGGCAGGACTTCATCCATTTTGACAGCCCTGCAGCGGCACTTCTGTTCAGAGATTCCTATGGCGGACCGATAGGGAAGGGCCTCTATCTGTTCATCCTGACCGGCGCGATCTGCGGACTGATCACGACATGGAACGGCTTCATGATGGCTTCGTCCCAGATCCTCATGGCGATGGCGAGAGTCAGTATCGTTCCGGATGTTCTGGCGGAGCAGCATCCAGTTTATAAGACACCGGTCAATGCACTCAAAGTGTGTCTGATCGCTTCGATCGCAGGACCGTTCCTCGGAAGCGGACTGATCGGATCCCTGACGACTTTCTCTGCAGCCGGATACGTTACGAGCTGGATGATCACAGCTTTCTCGCTGATCAGACTGCGCCATGAGGAACCGGGTCTTGCACGACCGTATAAGATCCCGGGCGGAGAGAAGACTGCGTGGTTCGCTGGTCTCAGCATGGCGGCTTTGCTGTTTCTGCTGGTGATCCCGGGACAGCCGGTATTTATGGGCGGATTCGCTGTAGCGATGTTCGGCGGCTGGATGATGATCGGTCTTGTACTGTTCATCCTGGACTACCGTCAGAGGAGACAGTATTCCAAGCTCAAGAGAGCTTCCTTCCTGTTCGCCAGTATGATGGCATCACAGGGCGATATTGTTCTGCCTGATTTCACGGAATACTTCGAAGATGATTACAGATATATTTCATTCGTTGTGCCGAAAGAGGTCGATTATTCAGGAAAGACCTTGAATGAGCTTGGATGGGGCAGAAGCCAGAACATTTTCATCCTCAAGATCGAGCATGGCACCGAAATGATCTTCATGCCAAACGGCAAGACTCGCGTGTACAAGGGAGACCGCGTATTCGCTGTCGGCGTAGAGAAGGATATCATCAGGTTCCGTGAAGGCCAGTATATAGGGAACAAATGCACGATCGGCAACCTTTTAGACTTCATGGGCTTTGGAGATACAGAGGCGCAGGTGCCTCTGGTCTGCCGTGTCGTCAAAGTCATCGCGGATGCGCCGTACTGCAACAAACCGCTCAAATATTCCGGAATTACCGAGTATACGCACTGCATGGTCATCGGCCTGCAGTCATTGGGCAAGACTTTCATGATGCCTAACGCAAACACCCTTATTGAGGAGGGTGATGAGCTGTGGATCGTAGGTCTGGAAGAGAATGTCGAGAAATTCGTCGCACTGACAGCTGACTCAGCAAGGTCCTGAGCAGGAGGTGTGAAATGATGTCGCGGACACATCTGGCTGTCGGGATGGCAGCCGCCGTAACGGTTGCTGCACCTCGTACGATCGAGGAAGCCGTACCTGTGATCATCGGCGGGGCGATCGGGAGTGTCATCTGCGATATCGATTGTCGGAAAGGCGGCGGGCGCAAAGACACTTTGGCCGGCAGGATCATCGCGGCAGTTATCGTGGTGCTCGCGCTGTTTATGGATACTGTGCTCGGCGCACATATCCTGGAGTCGGCAGCAGGGGAAGGCCCTTATGTGCTGGCATTCGGAGCGGGACTCATGGCGATAGTGTGTTTTGCCGCGATGCATTCAGTGCACAGAGGATTTGCACATTCATTGCTTGCCGGAGCTCTCGAGGCGCTGGCTGTCAGCATGATCTTCAGGCAGGCGGTCATACCGTTCGCAGCGGCATTCCTCTCGCATGTGGTACTGGACCTTCTCAACTGGAAACCGGTGAGAGTGCTGTACCCCTTGAAGCAGGGATTCTGCCTGCGCATGTTCCGCAGCGATAGAATGGTCAATGGACTATGCACTGTGCTGGGGCTGATATGGCTGACAGCAGCGGTCGTGATCAATGGAGCGGCCGCATGGAGATAGATTAGGGAGGACATTATTGTGAAGAAACTGATCAGACTGACAGGAATAATTACATTGATAATGATGCTGGCGCTGCTGGCCGCATGCGGTCAGGCGGACGATACTTCTGCTGATACACAGGAAAGTGATGCGCCGCAGGTGGAGGAACAGACCAGTGATGAGAGCAACGCTCAGGCATCTCCGGAGGGAATCGGTATCCATCACGCAGAGATCGAGGTTGCAGATTACGGAACGATCAAACTGGAACTCGATGGTGATACAGCACCGGTAACGGTACAGAACTTCATGGATCTTGCTAATGCCGGATTCTACGACGGACTGACATTCCACCGCATCATGGACGGGTTCATGATCCAGGGCGGAGATCCGACTGGCACCGGAGCAGGCGGCTCCGACCAGAACATAGTCGGAGAATTTGCCGTCAACAGATATGAGAACAACATTTCACACGTCAAAGGCGTCATCTCGATGGCAAGAAGGGGTGATGACATGAACAGCGCGAGCTCGCAGTTCTTCATCACAGTCGCAGATGCGGATTTCCTCGACGGGCAGTATGCAGCTTTTGGCCACGTGACAGAAGGCCAGGACGTTGCTGACAAGATCGCATCCGACGCAAAGCCACTCGATGACAACGGCACAATAGCACCGGAAGATCAGCCAGTAATAACAACGGTCAGAATCATAGACTGATGGGGGACAGGGGACGGTTCTCTGTCTCCTTAGACCTCTCATAGGCGGTTCGGTCAGGCTGATACCAATAATCAGGCGGGTTGAAGTAATCAAGCGATGAACAAAGACAATCTTTATGGCATTGACGCGATAGAGATTGTCTTTTCAATTGGAGAATATCGGGTGTAGGAGCCTTACTACAGCCTGACCGAAGGATATAGTTACGGATTGAGAAAGCTTTAAAACCGTAACTATAAACAGACCGCAGAAAGCCCGGGATATAGTTACGGATTGAGAAAGAAATAAGACCGTAACTATAAACAGACCGCGAAAGCCCGGGATATAGTTACGGATTGAGAAAGAAATAAGACCGTAACTATAAACAGACCGAACAAGCCCGAAATATAGTTACCGAATGAAAAAGAATTAAAACGGTAACTATCTGAGTCCTGCTGTGAATTCGGATCCTGCTTGGGGATGCCTGAATCTTTGTTGTGCGACTGTGCTTACAAGTTGTTGCTGGAATTAATTGACCTATTATCGTATAGTTAGCTTGTGGGCAAACTGCCCGGCTGAGATTGCTGGCATTAATACTTACATGAGTAATACCTGTCTGTATAAAGCCTGCATGACGTCTGCATGAGAGGGGAAGGCTATGCCATTTGAAATAATCAGGAACGATATCACCAAAGTCAAGGCCGATGCCATTGTGAATACGGCGAATCCGTATGTTGCGATCGGCGAAGGTACTGACCGTGCAATATATGAGGCTGCCGGAGCTGAACAGCTGCTTGCTGAAAGGGCGAAGATCGGAGCGATGAGGCCGGGACAGGCGGCGGTAACGCCGGCTTTTGCGCTGGATGCGAAATATATTATCCATACTGTCGGCCCGGCATGGCAGGGAGGGACCCATGGAGAGAAGGAGACTGTTGCTGAGTGTTACCGGAACAGCCTCAGGCTTGCCGAAGAGCTGAAGTGTGAGTCGGTCGCATTCCCGCTGATCTCTTCCGGAACATATGGCTTCCCTAAGGATGAAGCCCTCAGGATCGCGGTCAGCGAGATCAGTTCGTTCCTGTTCAGCCACGACATGGATGTGTATCTCGTGGTTTACGACAAAGAATCGTTCGTAGTCTCGGGCAAAGCTTTCTCCGACATCCGCTCATTCATCGAAGACCGCGACGTGAAATTGCCGCTGGCACAGGAGAGACGTTCCAGGCAGATGCCGGATTCAAATGATTACCGGGAGTACAGATCCGCAGCTCCGAGCGATGGATGGGTATATAAATCCGCGACTCCGAGTGCTGACAGTGAAGAGTCAACTCAGCGGAAACGTGAGAGCATCGCCAGCAAGCGGAAGAGATTCTTCGAGAGATTAAGAAGAGGCCGTGCAGAAAGCGCAGAATCTGCGGAACCTGAAAGGCTGGCGCCTCAGCCTGAAGAGATGCTCGAAGAGTCGCAGAGATGGGAAGCACAGCCAGCGGAGAGGTGTGAACTGCCCGAAGAGCAGACTTACGGCAGCTATAGTTCTTCAATAAGCAAAGACACTCTGTCATTCGACTCTGATGAGTTGATGTATGATCTTGATCAGGAGGAATTTGCAGAGGAAGCTCCAACGCCTTCGGTGCCGATGGGAGAAACGTTCAAAATCGTTTTGCCGGACAGCGCTGAGTCAAAGTATGCCGGATCCGAGTATTCAATGCCGGAGATGGAACCGCCGATGCCTCGGTCTGCCGTCAAGCCTTCAGTCAGGTCCGAGGGCTCCCTCGAGGATCTGCTTAAAAACAAGGAGGAGACCTTCCAGCAGAAACTCTTCAGCATCATCGACAGCAGAGGACTGACCGATCCGGAGGTGTACAAGCGGGCTAATATCGACCGCAAGCTATTCTCCAAGATCCGCGGCGACGTGAATTATAATCCGTCCAAAAAGACGGCACTCGCCCTGTCGATCGCTCTCGGTCTGAATCTCGATGAAACGACAGATCTGCTGCGCAAATCAGGTTTGTCGCTGTCACCGAGCAACAATTTCGACATCATCATCAAATACTGCATCGAACACGGATTGTACGACATATATGAGATCAACTGTCTGTTGTTCAAATTCGATCAGCCACTGCTCGGTGCGTAGATCGGCACATAGTTCGACGTGTAGATAGGTACATAGTTCGGCGTATAGGATACATAGAATGGAAAAGATAATGGCAGCCATATCAGAAGATAACGACAAGAATACAAATACAAATGACAGCAGGATCGCTGCTGCGATAGCCGAAGAACTGGGAATCAAGCTGTGGCAGGCTGCCGCGGTCATCGACCTGATCGACAGCGGCAGCACCATCCCATTCATAGCCCGGTACCGCAAAGAGGCAACAGGAGCACTGGATGACGAAACACTCAGAGACTTCGACGAGAGGCTCAGATACCTGAGGAACCTGGCAGACAGGAAACAGACAGTCCTGGCCTCGATCGAAGAACAGGGCAAGCTGACAGAAGAACTCAGAGCACGCATAGAAGCAGCAGAGACCGCAGCAGTTCTGGAAGATCTGTACCGGCCATACAAGCCGAAGCGCAAGACGCGCGCGGACATCGCGCGCGAGAAAGGCCTCGAGGGACTGGCGAAATACCTGCTGGATCCATCCGCGTCCGGAGACCCGGTCATGGAGGCAGAGAAATACATATCAGAAGAACACGAAGTCGCCGACGCTGATACCGCTCTCAAACTGGCACAGGATATCATCGCCGGCGACATATCAGACAATGCAGACTACCGGGGCTGGATCAGGAACAGGACAACGAAAGCCGGCGAGATCGTATGCTCCCTCGCATCCAAGGGCAAGGAAGCCGTTGCTGCCGGCGAGAGGACCGTATATGAGAACTACTACGAATACCGCGAACCGGTGAGTCGGATCCCGGGGCACAGAGTCCTCGCTGTCAACCGCGGAGAGAAGGAGAAGATCCTCTCGGTATCCATAGACGCGCCAGTCGATGACATCCTGGAATATCTGGAGCGCAAGGCTGCCCGCAGAGTCACAGACAGCTGCAGACCGTATGTGCTCGATGCCATAGCTGACGGGTACAAGAGGCTCATTGCACCGTCCATCGAGACCGAGATCCGGAACAGCCTCACCGAAACGGCTGAAGAAGGGGCCATCAGGATATTCGGCTCCAACCTGGAACAGCTGCTCATGCAGCCGCCGGTCAGAGGCAAGACCGTCCTCGGCTGGGATCCGGCCTTCCGCACAGGATGCAAACTCGCGGTTTGCGACCCGACAGGCAAGATACTGGACACTGCGGTGATATACCCGACCGCGCCGCAGAACAAAGTCACTGAGGCCGTCAAAGTTCTCCGGAGGCTCTGCGACAAGTACGGGATCGACATCATCTCCGTAGGCAATGGCACAGCGTCGCGCGAATCCGAGAAGATCATAGCGGATTTTATCAGGGGATACAGCAGGAAGAAGCTCCAGTACGTGATCGTCAACGAGGCAGGCGCTTCCGTGTATTCCGCAAGCAAACTCGCGACAGAAGAGTATCCGGACCTCGATGTAGGGGAGAGGAGCTCCGCTTCGATCGCCAGAAGGCTCCAGGATCCGCTCTCGGAGCTTGTCAAGATCGATCCGAAAGCGATCGGAGTGGGCCAGTATCAGCATGATATGAACCAGAAACGCCTCGGCGAGGCACTCGGTGCTGTCGTTGAGACGTGCGTGAACAAAGTCGGCGTGGATGTCAATACCGCATCGCCTTCACTGCTCGGCTATGTGTCCGGAATCAGCAGACAGATCGCCGATAATATAGTAAAATACAGGGAGGCGAACGGCCGGTTCAACAACAGGAAAGAACTGCTCAAAGTCCCTAAACTCGGACCGAAAGCTTTCGAGCAGTGCGCGGGTTTCCTGCGTATCACGGAAGGGACCGAGCCGCTCGACGCAACAGCTGTCCATCCGGAGAGTTACGAAGCAGCAAGATCGATACTCGCAGCCAGCGGCTACGAAGTAGCAGACATTCTCAGAGGAAATGTGCGCGGGCTGGCCGGTAAGGCAGCACTGGCACGCAAGCTTGGGATCGGCGAATATACTTTTGCCGATATCGCGGCAGAACTCGAGAAACCGGGCAGAGACCCGAGAGACGAGGCTCCTGCACCGGTGCTGAGGAGCGATGTCTTGGAGATGTCCGATCTCAGGCCGGACATGGAACTCAAAGGAACGGTAAGGAACATCGTAGATTTTGGCGCATTCGTGGACATCGGAGTCCATCAGGACGGGCTGGTACACATATCCGAGCTTTCGGATAGATTTGTAAAGCATCCGCTCGATGTCGTCAAAGTCGGAGATGTCGTCGATGTCCGCGTTCTCTCCGTTGATGAGAAGCGCGGCAAGATCGCGCTTTCGATGAAGAAACGCAGATAGTGACTGATCAGCAAGAGGTAGTGATATGAAGACCAACAAACTCGGCATCGTATTGATCGGAGCGACTTTCGTGGATATCAAGGGATATCCGTTCTCGCAGTACATCCCTGCAGGGCGCAACTCCGGGATCGTGATCGAGGTGCATGGAGGCGTCAGCCGCAATATCGCAGAAGACATTGCCAATGTTGAGCTGAGGCCTACATTCGTCAGTGTCGTGGACCACAGAGAGATAAGCACCGAGGTCATAGAGAAACTCAAGAGACACAAAGTCAATACAGACTATATAAGGCGCACCGATGACGGGCTCGGTACATGGCTCGCTGTTTTCGACCATACAGGAGACGTCGTCGGATCGATCTCCAAGAGACCAGACATCAGCGAGATCGAGAACATACTGGATGAACAGGGCGATGAGATCTTCTCCAATGCGGACAGTATTGCGGTGGAATTCGACATAGAAGTCCCGATCCTCAAGAGGATCCTGGCGCTTGCGGAGAAGCACGGCAAGAAGGTATACGCACCGGTATCCAACATGTCGATCGCATTCGAGAGGCGTGACCTGCTCAAGAATATCAGCTGCCTCGTATGCAACAAACAGGAAGCAGGGATCCTCTTCATGGAGGACTTCGATGAAGTCAGCCAGGAAGAACTCCAGGAGATCCTTCTCAAGAAGATCACCCTTGCCCAGATCCCGGCGATGGTCGTGACCATGGGTGGAGAAGGCGCGGTTTATGCTGAACTCGGAGGCGAATGTGGCTTCTGTCCGGCACAGAAAGTGAGCGTCAAAGATACCACCGGCGCCGGCGATGCGTTCTTCGCCGGAGTTGCGATCGGCCTGACTTACGGCAAAACCCTCGGCGAGGCATGCCAGATCGGCACGAGACTGTCATCGTCCGTCATAGTGACTGACGAGAGTGTCTGCCCGAGGTTCCTGCCGGCTGAATTCGGTCTGGACGTTGACAAAGAATAGCAATCATATATGGATCTTATTTCCCAGTACAAAGG
Organism: Mogibacterium sp.; assembly: GCA_017434025.1. GTDB lineage: Bacteria > Bacillota > Clostridia > Peptostreptococcales > Anaerovoracaceae > Crickella. Next base: position 82,422 of record JAFRGC010000042.1, read on the forward strand.
CCTCAGGAGAGAAAACTACATACTGGCATTCGGCAGACTGGTGACAAGCCTTGGCTCGATGGTATGGCCGATGCTGACTCTGATCCTCAGTCAGAAGATGGGGGTAGGGGCCAAAGAGATATCCTGGCTGCTCGCAGCATCAATGATACTCATGGCTCCGGCTGTTTACGTGGGTGGAAAGATCGCTGATCATACGGACAAGAAGATGACCATCATCATTCTTGATCTGATCTCAGTAGTGTGCTATATGACATGCGCGTTCATTCCCATGTCATGGCTCTCTATATTCCTGATGTTCATAGGAGCGCTCGGGCAGAACATGGAGAATCCTGCTTACAGCGCTTTGACAGCAGACATCACACTGACTGCCGACCGGGATAAAGCATACGCGGTCCAGTATCTGTGCGCGAATCTGGGACTTGTACTGGCACCGACGCTGGCCGGACTCTTGTTTGTTCACTATCTATGGGTGGTGTTTCTGCTCAATGGAACATCGATACTCTGCTCGACACTGCTGATCTTCTTCCAGATCAAAGATTATACACCTGTCTGCGAGACTACCGAGCAGGCAGCATATCAGAAGGAGAGGCATGACGCGTCGATATGGGAGGTGCTGAAAGACAATAAGGTCGTTCTGGCATTCCTCATAGTAATGAGCGGATACTATTCCATCTATCAGATGTACACTTATCTCATGCCTCTGGATATGGCAGCCATGCACGGAGATAGCGGCGCGCTGATCTTCGGATCAGTGACTAGTATCAACTGCATTGTAGTCGTGCTTTTCACCCCTTTCATAACCAGACTGTTCGGAAGCAGACCTGAACCGGACAGAGTTATAACAGGTGTGGTACTTATGGTGAGCGGTTTTGCGCTGTTCACACTGTTCAAAGGCCACATTCCGATGTATTATTTCTCGATGATAGTTCTGACCTGGGGAGAGATCTTCGTTCTGACTGCAGAGAGTGCGTATCTGTCGCGGAGAGTACCATCTACTCACAGAGGTCAGATCAATGGTGTACTGACGGTCATCAGGACCATTATGGTCAGTACCATCCAGCTGATCGCCGGTGCTGTATATGAAGCACATGGCTCGATGTCCGCCTGGTTGACTGTTCTGGCTGCAGGAGCGGGACTTATCCTGCTTGCAGTTGTTTCGAGGAACAGAGACCGCAGCGAATACCCGAGACTGTACGAAAAGAACATGGAGGTTCAATAGATGAAAAGAGTTCTGACAATACAGGATATATCATGTCTTGGCAAATGTTCGATCACCATCGCACTGCCGGTGATCTCTGCGCTCGGATCGGAGGCTGTCATACTGCCGACAGCGCTGCTCTCGACACACACGATGTTCAACGGATTTACCGTTAAGGATCTGTCCGACCAGATCGAACCGATCGTGGCACACTGGAAGCAGGAAGATGTCAGATTCGACTGCATCTATACGGGCTATCTCGGATCGATCGAGCAGATCGATCAGGTCAAAGAGATCTTCCGGACATTCCGCAGAGAGGACACGGTGATATTCGTAGACCCGGTGATGGCGGACAACGGCAAGCTGTATCCGACATTTGACATGGACTATGTCAGGAAGAATACCGAACTCTGCAGGGAAGCAGACATCATAGTCCCGAACATCACAGAAGCATGTCTGATGACTGATATGGAGTACCGTGTGGATCACGACGAGAAGTACATCAGAGAACTCATGGACAGGCTGTGTGAGTTCGGCGCTAAGATCACTGTGCTGACAGGAGTTTGCCTGGAGCCGGGAATGACCGGAGTCATGGGGTATGACCGTGACAAGGACGAATTCTTCCTGTATCAGAACAGGAAGATCGATGCGACATTCCACGGGACCGGAGATCTGTTCTCGAGCACTTGTGTCGGCGAGATCATGAAGGGCCGGGACTGGCGTGATGCGATGAGGATTGCTGCGGATTACACTGCGCATACGATCGAAGTGACGATGAAGGATCCGAAGAAGCCGTGGTATGGCGTTAATTTCGAAGAGACGATCCCGTATCTGGTCAATGCAGAGTGATCTGCGGACAGAGCAGGGCTGCTTTTTAAGAAAACAATAGTTAATGGACGTTAACTATCCCATTCAAATATGATATCATCTGTTAAACGGACAGATGATATGATGAAGGATAGTTATATGACATTAAAAGAACTGGAAATAGGAAAGAGTGCTGTTATTCGTTCTGTCGGAGGCGACGGAGCGCTTAGACAGCACTTTCTTGATATGGGCGTTATTCCGGGGGCAGAGGTCACCGTGGTCAAATATGCTCCGATGGGCGATCCGATCGAGCTTATGATCCACGGATATGAGCTGACGCTGAGGCTGGATGACGCTGCGAAGATAGAGATAGAGAGGATCGAGCGATCGACCGGAGCATCTGCAGAGAATGACACGGATTCAGAGACTCTGCGAGTTGAGTCGGAACACCCGGGCTTCGGTGAAGGCGGCAAATTCCACCCGAAGGGGACAGGTGATCCTCTGCCTGACGATACCACTCTGACATTCGCTCTGGTAGGCAACCAGAATAGCGGCAAAACGACGTTGTTCAATCAGCTGACCGGCGCGAATCAGCATGTCGGCAATTTCCCGGGCGTCACCGTTGACCGCAAAGACGGCGTGATCAAAGGCCATCCGGAGACGCTCATCACCGACCTGCCGGGCATCTATTCGATGTCACCGTACAGCAGCGAGGAGATGGTCTCCAGAAGTTTTGTCATCAATGAGAAACCGAAAGCGATCATCAACATTGTCGACGCGACCAACATCGAGAGGAACATGTATCTGACGATGCAGCTCCTCGAGATGAATATCCCGGTCGTCATCGCGCTCAATATGATGGACGAGCTGCACTCAAACGGCGGAACGATCGACGTGAACGAGATGGAGCTGATACTGGGGACGCCGGTCGTACCGATATCCGCTGCCAAGAACCAGGGTATCGACGAGCTCGTCGACCATGCGATCCATATCGCGAGGTACCAGGAGAAGCCGCAGAGATATGACTTCTGTGACGAGACAGATCACGGCGGAGCGGTGCACAGGTGCATCCATGCGATCGCACACCTGATACAGGATCATGCGCAGAGATCCGGTCTCCCGATCAGATTCGCGGCGACCAAAGTCATAGAAGGGGACAAGGACGTCATCCGTCAGCTCGATCTCGATCAGAACGAGCTGGAGATGATCGAACATATCGTTCTGCAGATGGAGGAAGAGCGCGGACTGGACAGGAGCGCGGCGATCGCGGACATGCGTTTTGCATTCATACAGAAAGTCTGTGATCAGACCGTGCGCAAGCCTCATGAGAGCAAGGAAAGAGTGCGCAGTGAGAAACTCGATAATATACTGACCGGCAGATACACGGCGATACCGGCATTCATCGCTATTATGGGGATCGTGTTCTGGCTTACCTTCAATGTGATCGGTGCCTGGCTGCAGGAGCTTCTCGAAGGAGGCATCGGCGCACTCACCGATTATATAGACGCGGTATTGACGGCAGGCAATGTCAACGAAGCGGTGCACGGCCTGATCGTCAAAGGCATCTGCGAAGGAGTAGGGAGTGTCGTGAGCTTCCTGCCGATCATCGTAACGCTGTTCTTCTTCCTGTCGATCCTCGAGGACTCCGGTTATATCGCGAGAGTCGCGTTCGTCATGGACAAATCTCTCCGTAAGATCGGACTCTCCGGCAGGAGCATCGTGCCGATGCTGATAGGATTTGGCTGTACGGTCCCGGCCGTCATGGCGACAAGGACGCTTCCGAGCGAGAGGGACCGCAGGATGACCATCCTGCTCACACCTTTCATGAGCTGCACGGCCAAACTGCCGATCTACGCATTCTTCGTCAATGCGTTCTTCCCGGGGAAAGGCGCGCTGATCATGGTCGGACTGTATCTGCTGGGTATCATCATGGGCGTGCTGATCGCATTCCTGTACAGATCAGTATTGTTCCGGGGAGATGCTGTGCCGTTTGTCATGGAACTGCCTAACTACAGGATGCCTGGTGCGAAGAATGTGCTGAGACTGCTGTGGGACAAGGCCAAGGATTTCCTGCAGAGGGCGTTCTCTGTGATCCTGATCGCGACAGTGGTCATCTGGCTGCTGCAGAGTTTTGACTTCAGATTCAGGATGGTCGCGGATCAGCAGGACAGCATGCTGGCGGCAGTCGCAGGATTGCTGGCTCCGCTGATGACACCTGTAGGACTGGGAGACTGGCGCATCTGCACATCCCTGATCTCCGGATTCATGGCCAAGGAGAGCGTGGTATCCACACTGCAGATCCTGTTCGGACAGGGTGTAAGGAATGCTTTGACAGCTGCGTCGGCAGGATCGCTGCTGGTTTTCTCACTTCTGTATACTCCATGCGTTGCAGCCATCGCTTCGATCCGCAGAGAGATGGGCTCGCGGTGGGCATTCGCTGTAGTGATATGGCAATGCGTGGTCGCGTGGATCGCGGCACTGGCAGTTTACTGGATCTGTGTAGGAGCAGGACTTTAGAATACTTATGAGATATGAGGAAGGAGCACTCCGGTGCTCCTTCTTTTTCTGTGTCTGATCAGTTCAGGCTTAGCATGCAGATGCAGTGTTTTCGGGTGACTTTTTGTTGACATCGATACTGCTGTGTGATATATAAATGATATCAAATTGATATCACTATGTATGCGGCGAAGCATACTTTCCAGATAGCAGATCGGAGGAAGATACAATGGAAAGGGAATACACTAACATCCAGCAGAGAGAGCTCAACCCGCCGAGCGGGATCCTTGTGCTCATTCTGCTCATACTCGCAAGCATTTTTTCGGTCGTCGGCTTCGTAGCGGGACTCGCCGGCGGGAGCATTGTCCTGATCCTGCTGTGTGTATTGCTGTGGTGCGTCCTGCCGTTCATGTTCGCGGGACTCCGCAGCGTGAGACCTAACGAAGCACTGGTACTGACACTCTTCGGCAAGTATTACGGGACGATCCTCAAGCCGGGATATTTCTTCGTGAATCCTTTCTCGAGGTACAACAACCCTGCATACGAGGCCCAGGAGGCAGCAGACACTGCAGAGACGACAGAAGCTTTTCTGAACGGCAAGGGCAAGATCGCAACGAAGAGCAAGACTTCGGCGACCAGAGCGAAGAAGACAGTCTCTCTCAAGCGTTCCACACTTGATAACGGAACACAGAAGGTCAACGATGCTCTCGGCAATCCTGTGATCATCGGAGCAGTCGTACTGTGGCACGTAGAGGACCCTACCAAGGCAGTATTCAATGTTGAGAATTACACGGAGTTCCTGTCGATCCAGACAGATTCCACGATAAGGAACACAGCAAGACTGTATCCTTACGATATCTTCGATGATGACGAAGATGCGAACGATGGCAAGGAAGAGCAGACACTGAGGGGCAGCTCGCAGGAGATCGCCGCTAAGATGAAAGTCGAGCTCGCGGAGAAAGTCGCTTTCGCCGGCCTCGTGATCGAGGAAGTCCGCATCACACATCTGTCATACGCGGAAGAGATCGCAGCAGCGATGCTCCAGAGGCAGCAGGCATCCGCGATCATAGCTGCCAGGACCAAGATCGTTGACGGAGCTGTCAGCATGGTCAAGATGGCGATCGACAAGCTGAACGAGGACGATATCGTGATGCTCGATGAGGAGCGCAAGGCACAGATGGTATCCAATCTGCTCGTAGTACTCTGCGGCAATAAGGATGCTCAGCCTGTCGTCAACAGCGGATCAGTATATTAGACATGAGCAGCAGAATACCCGGTAACAGAATGAATGATGAAGAGCAGCTTCTCAGGAGAGAGGAGCTGCTTCTTGCGCGTAAAGAGAAGCTCGATGCACTCGAGAAGGAACTTCGCGCGAGGGAGAAGGAACTCAGCGCTAAGGATGCGAGACGCAAGCAGATCATCCTCAGACTGCCTGAGTCGCTTTGGCGTGAGATCGCACGCTGGGCGGATGACGATTTCCGCTCGATCAACGGTCAGATAGAATACATCCTTACCAGAAGTGTCAGAGAACACAGATCGAAATAAGGAGCAGCTATGGAGAAGATCATGAACAACCAGTTTACAACCGGATCATTACAGGATGATCCCGCAGCCGAGAGACCGACAACCGTCAGGAAGATCCCGCGCAAGAAGTACATCAGGATAAGGCTGAGCGATACGAAGAACCTCAGGATCCGGATCCCGCAGTTCTTCTATGACAAGCGCAAGAGGAGCGCTGTGGAGGTGATCATCGGAGGCAGTCTGTGTATCATCATCATCCTGTCACTGCTGATCTCCGGTATCAGCAAAGCGGTGCAGAGCGAGAGGATCCATGAGTTCTTCAAAGCCCTCACCGAGAAGAGCTCCAAGTCGGACTTCGTGATCGAGAATGTAGGCGGAGTGACTGTCATCGATGGGATCAAGATCGCAAACAAGACTTACAGTCTGCCTGAAGATTACGGAGATGGGCTGACTGACGAGACATCGGCAGCGTTCGGCGCGATGCAGGAAGGCGCTGCTGCTGACGGTATCAAACTTGAGATCGTCAGCGGTTTCAGATCATACAAGACTCAGAAGAAGCTGTTTGAATCGTACTGCGACCAGTATGGAGAAGAGGAGACTGAGACGTTCTCAGCCAGGCCGGGACATTCAGAACACCAGCTCGGTGAGGCGATGGACCTCAACTGGATCGATCAGAAATTTGCTGATACGGATGCCGGCAAGTGGCTGAACGCGCACGCATACGAGTATGGATTCATTCTCAGATATCCACCGGAGAAGCAGGATGAGACAGGTTTCATCGCCGAGCCGTGGCACTTCAGATATGTCGGCAAGGAGCTTGCGGCCAAGCTGTATAACGGCGGCGACTGGATCACGATAGAAGATTATTTCGACATAACGAGCGAATATGAAATGTAAAGCAGAGGCTAATGTGATAAACTAACAGGTAGGCTTATGAAGTCATAAGACTTAGAGATAGAGGAGTCAACGATCTGACGTATGAATATCGTTATAGATGGTTACAACATAAATTATAAAATAACGGGACCGGAGAATGCTGCCGGCACCGTCGTGATGCTGCAGGGATGGGGCACGAGCCTCGATCTGTACGATTTCGCTGCGGGGACGATCAATGACACATATCGTTTTGTCCAGTTCGACCTGCCGGGATTCGGCGACAGTGACGAACCGACCGAGCCGTGGAACGTTGAGGCGTATGCGAGGTTTTTCTGCAAGTTCATGCAGGCTCTGGATATCCGTGAGGCAGCGCTGATCGGGCATTCGTACGGAGGCAGGATCATTATCAAACTGGCGGAGCTGTCCGCGAAGGAAGAGCTGCCGTTCAGGATCACCAAAGTCGTGCTGATCGACAGCGCGGGGATCATGCCTGAGAGGTCGGCTGCTCAGAAGAGCAAGGTCAGACGCTACAAGATCATGCGCAGCTTCCTGACCAGCAAGCCGGTACACGCGATGTTCCCTGAGGTCATCGACTACTGGATGAGCCAGCAGGGCTCTGACGATTACAGGAACGCCAGCCCGATGATGAAGAAGTGTCTCGTAATGGCGGTCAATGAAGATCAGAGAACATGGCTGCCGTGGATCAGCCAGGAAACGCTGATCATCTGGGGCGATCTCGATGACGCGACTCCTATCGGAGACGCGAAGATCATGGAGGAGATGATCCCGGATTCCGCGCTTATCGTACTGGAAGGAACCGGCCACTATTCATTCCTCGAGAAACCTGCGCAGTTCCGGGGGATCATGAGATCCTTCTTCGGCACTGACGCGAAGACAGGAGGTGCGGCATGACCATATCTCTTGTGATAAGGACTTTGATAACACTGGCTCTCGCCGTTCCGGCCTTCTGGCTGACGATGCGGTACAACATGCACATGTTCCAGCTAAACGTTTACATGAACGGGGAACAGAAAGCGTGGATCAGGAAGAACTTCAGGCTGCAGTGGATCCTCGTGTTCGCGATGGCGCTCGGCGTCGTTAGGATGGTCGCGTCTATTGCATCGAAAGGCTGGCTGGACTGGGTGCTGGATCTGCTGATCTGGCTGACGCTCGGAGTCATCATTCTGGTATACAGGGTGATGAAGGAAATGCATCAGAAGAAGAAACTCGTTTTCACTCCGAGAGTCAAAAGGATGATCGCAACGATCATCGTCCTGTGTGTGATCTTCTGCGCAGCAGCATTCCTCATCGGCAAACTGGTCCCGATGAGCGGAATGCTGGCATTCCTCGTCGGATCCCAGCTGTGGATGCAGATGCTCGCAAGGAACATCAATCAGCCGATCGAGAAGGGCGTCAACAACCATTACATCAATGATGCCAAACGCATCCTAAGCGGTAATCCTGACATGACCATCATCGGTGTCACGGGGAGCTATGGCAAGACGAGCGTCAAGTTTTTCCTGCAGACTCTGCTGCAGCAGAAGTACAGCGTGCTCGTGACTCCTGAGAGCTACAATACTCCGATGGGCGTCGTGATCACCATCAGGAAGTTCATGAAGCCTTCGCATCAGATCTTCGTCTGCGAGATGGGCGCGAGGTATGTGGGGGAGATCAAGGAGATCTGCGATCTGGTGCACCCGCACCATGGTCTGATCACGTCGATCGGTCCGCAGCACCTGGATACTTTTGGCAGTCTGGAGAACATCAAGAAGACCAAATTCGAACTGGCGGACGAGCTGCCGGAGGGAGCGATGATCTTCCTCAACGGCGACAATCAGTATATAGAGGAGTATCTCGCGGAGAACCCTGGCAGGTACGACGGTAAGGACAAAGTGTTCTATTACTCCGAGGGTACCGGTGAAGGTTACTGCGCGAAAGATATCAGGGTATCGAATCTCGGTACCGAATTCACGGTGACTGCGCCGAATGGCGAGTCTGAGACATTCAGCATGAAGCTGATCGGAGCGCACAATGTCATCAATGTCATGGGTGCCATTGCAGTCGCGCACAGGCTGGGCATATCGCTGAGTGATCTCAGGATCCCGGTCAGGAGGCTGAGGCCGGTCAAGCACAGGATGGAGATGAAGGAGAACGGCAACGTTACGATCATTGACGATGCGTTCAACTCCAACCCGATCGGATCAAAGGCGGCGGTAGAGACACTGGCGCTGTTTGACGGAACGAGGATACTCGTCACACCGGGCATGGTCGAACTCGGTGAGGACGAAGACGAATACAACAGGAAGTTCGGAACATACGCTGCTGATTGCTGTGACTGGATCCTGCTGGTGGGAAGGAAGCATACAGAGCCGGTGCTCGAAGGAGCGCTCAGCAAGGGCTTCCCGGAGAAGCACATCGTGGTGTTCGACAAGGTCGAAGACGCGATCAGCTATGCTTATGCGATCAAGGGCGAGGAGCACAAATACATCCTGCTCGAGAACGATCTGCCTGATAATTACTAGGAATCAGATATAGGAGGATCCCGATTATGAAGACGAGGGTCGCGATGATGTTCGGCGGCAAGACGGTCGAACACGAAGTCTCGGTAATATCCGGCATTCAGGCCTGCATGGCAATGGATACGGACAAATATGAAGTGATCCCGGTTTACATGACCAAGGACAATGATATGTATATCGGCCCGGATACCGGAGATATCCGGTCGTACCGGGATATCCCGGCACTGCTCAAGCGGTCACAGAGGGTGATCATGATCAGCGACGGAGGCAAGTTCCTGCTGACACCTTACCCGATGAAGAAGTGGGGCGGTGCTAAACCGGTCGAGTTCGATGTAGCGTTCCCGGTCGTTCACGGTACGAACGTCGAGGACGGCGCGCTGCAGGGATATCTGAAGACCGTTGGAGTGCCTTTTGTCGGTCCGGACGTCACAGCAGCCGCGGTGAGCATGGACAAGTTTGTCACCAAAGCGATCCTCAAGGAGCATGGCGTTCCGGTGCTTGCTGCCAAAGTCTATACTTTGGCCGATTACGCTGCGATGGACGGGATGATCAGCGACATCGAGGAGTCAATCGGTTATCCGGTCATCATCAAGCCGGTCAACCTCGGATCCAGTGTCGGCATCAGCGTCGCGAAGACGAGAGTAGAACTGATCAACTCGCTGGATGATGCTTTCAGATATGCATCCAGAGTTCTGGCGGAGCATGCGATCGCCAACCTGAGAGAGATCAACTGCGCGGTCCTGGGTGACGAGAACGAGGCGGTCGCTTCGGAGTGTGAGGAACCGCTGCACACCAAGGACATCCTCAGCTACGAAGACAAATACGTCAATAACGCCGGCGGCAAGGGCGGCAAGAACGGCGGAGCGAAAGGCGGCAATGGCGCGAAAGGTGCCGGAATGGCCAGCGTTGCCAGGAAGATCCCGGCAGAGCTCAGCCCGAAGAACAGGGAATTGGTGCGTGAACTCGCCGTGAGATCCTTCAAAGCCCTCGGCTGCAACGGCGTCTCCAGAATAGATTTCATGATCGATAAGGACAGCGGCAGGCTCTACTTCAACGAGATCAACCCGATACCGGGCTCACTGTCATTCTACCTGTGGGAGCCGGTCGGCGTACCATACACAGAACTGCTCGACCGCATGATCCAGCTCTCATTCAAGAGACAGCGCACAGAAGAGTCCCTGACATTCTCCTTCGACACCAACATCCTCGCCAACGCAAATCTCGGCGGAGCGAAAGGCAGCAAGCGGTAGTACGGGCGCTGCCGAGGAGCGAAGAGCGGGAACGCTGGATTTGGTCGGAACAGAAAGTGATTTGGACAGGTGCTTCAATACATAAGCACCTGTTTTTTCTTGCTCTTAGCATTGTAGCCTGGAGAGAAACAGCAATTTCTCCTCGAGCTCTGGATTTCGTATAAGGGGAATGGGTATTTGTGAGTGTGGAGAAGGTCTGGTTATAAGGGAAATGAAAAATGTGAAAATTGTTAGCACTCTTTTGAAGTGAGTGCTAAAAAAGTGTTTACAAACGTTGCAATTTGTATTATTATAGTTTTGCAAATAGGATGGGACTGCGGTTATTTCTGCTGTATCGATCCAAATTGTCTGGACCGTTCACATCATCCGGAACCATTACATTGTTAAGTAAGGCGGCGGGCTCTTGTGCCTGCCAATGTATAAATATAGATTGCTGCAGGAGGTAGCGAATGAACATTGAGAAATATACACAGAATGCACAGCAGGTCGTTGTGGATTGCCAGAACATCGCGACGGCTTCCGGCCATCAGATGGTCGATGGCGAGCATGTCCACATGGCCCTGCTCAAACAGAAAGACGGGCTGATCCCGAAGCTCCTGAGGAACATGAGTATCGATCCTGATCTCGTTGCTCAGGATGTACAGTACGAACTCAACAAGATCCCTAAGGTCTCGGGCGGAGCTGACAATATGTACGGCACAAGGAGATTCAACAAGATCTTCATGGATGCAGAGGCGATTGCGGATCAGTTCAAGGACGAGTATGTCAGCGTCGAGCACATCTACATGGCGCTGATCAACGAGAAGGGCACCCCGAGCGCCAAGATCTTTGCAAGATACGGGATCAACAGGGAGAACTTCCTGGGCGCTTTGTCCAAGGTCAGAGGCAACCAGAGGATCACCAGCCAGAACCCTGAAGACAATTATGAAGCGCTGGCGAAATACGGAAGAGACCTTGTCGAAATGGCCCGTGACGGCAAGCTCGACCCGGTCATCGGCCGAGATGCCGAGATCAGACACGCCATCCAGATCCTTTCCAGAAGGACCAAAAACAACCCGGTCATGATCGGTGAACCGGGTGTCGGCAAGACAGCAGTCGTCGAAGGACTTGCTCAGCGTATCCTCAACGGAGACGTTCCGGAAGGCCTCAAAGACAAGACGATTTACGCCCTTGATATGGGATCGCTTATTGCAGGCGCGAAGTTCAGAGGTGAATTTGAAGAGAGACTCAAGGCAGTCCTCAATGAGATCGAGAAGTCCGACGGCAGGATCATCCTGTTCATAGACGAGATCCACAATATCGTAGGCGCAGGCAGGACCGAAGGCTCAATGGATGCCGGCAACCTGCTCAAGCCAAAACTCGCCAGAGGCGAGCTGCACTGCATCGGTGCGACGACACTCGACGAATACCGCAAATACATCGAGAAAGACGCTGCTCTCGAGAGAAGATTCCAGAAAGTCCTGATCGATCAGCCTTCCGTAGAGGATACCGTATCGATCCTCAGAGGACTCAAAGAGAGATTTGAGATCCACCACGGTGTCAGGATCACTGACAGCGCGCTGATCGCCTGCGCGACACTCTCTGACAGATACATCACAGACAGATTCCTGCCGGACAAAGCCATCGACCTGATGGACGAAGCCGCTGCAAGGATCAGAACAGAGATCGACAGCATGCCGTCCGAACTCGACGAGATCTCCCGTAAGATCATGCAGCTCGAGATCGAGAAGCAGGCGCTGATGAAGGAAGACGACAAAGGCTCCATGGCCAGACTCGAGATCCTCGAGAGAGAACTTGCTGAGCTCAAAGACCAGAGCGCTTCCATGAACGCTCAGTGGGAGAACGAGAAGAAAGATATCCTTGAAGTCAAAGATATCAAGAAGCAGATCGAAGATATCAAACTCGAGATGGAAGATGCCGAGAGACAGTACGATCTCGACAAGGTAGCCAAACTCAAATACGGCGTGCTGCCTTAACTGGAGAAACAGCTGGAGGAGAAGAAAGCCGCCGCTGCCAAGACAGAAGAGGAGAGGCTCCTCAAAGAAGAAGTCACAGAAGAAGAGATCGCAGAGGTCGTTTCGGGCTGGACCGGCATCCCGGTCAGCAAGCTCGTCGAGACCGAGAGAGACAAACTGCTCAGGCTGCCGGACATCCTTCACAGGAGAGTCATCGGACAGGATGAGGGCGTCCAGGCTGTCAGCGAGGCGATCCTGAGAGCGAGAGCAGGCCTCAAGGACGAGAACAGACCGATCGGTTCGTTCATCTTCCTCGGACCTACCGGCGTAGGAAAGACCGAATTGGCCAAAGCTTTGTCAGAAGCGCTCTTCGACACCGAGCGCAACATGATACGTATCGACATGTCCGAGTACATGGAGAAGCA
>JAFRGC010000043.1 GCA_017434025.1 Mogibacterium sp.
GTAGGGCCACGATTTCGCTATTGCTTCTTCTCGCCTGCACCTCACGATGCAAACCTTGCAAGTCGCTGTGGGGTTCGTCGGCAACTACGCCCCTTGTGGACTTTCACCACAGACTGACGGCATGCCCGTCATACATGAAAAGGGCGCCGCATAATTGCTATGCAGCGCCTTGATTTATTCAGCAGTTTTACCGGAAGCTCTTGACCCAGTTGAGCAGTGAGTCTCTGTATACGTTCTCTCTGACTTCCCTCTTCATGCGGTCGGTCAGCGGTCCGTTAGCCGCAAGTCTCGCGAGGACTTCGGCCTGCAGCTCCTCTACCGTCATATCCTCGAGGCTCTTGCCAGCCTCTGCTCTCTTCGGCATTTCGCCACCCGCCGGTCTCTCCGAGACACTGCCGGTTTGGTTTTCACCGGTCCCGTCTGTCGTGTCGTTCGATGTCTGCTCCGGAACATATTGAATTGGTTCGTACTTCACTCGCTCCTGCGAAGGGATCCAGATCTCCGCGCTGTTGCCTTCCAGCGCAAAACGCAGTCTGCCCTGATCGGAAGAGATCTCGCCTCCATGGAGTGCTCCGGTATATGTTCCCTCCAGCCCCAGATCGAAACTCTCCTCGCGGTCGCTGTTAGTGACCGTCACCAGTATATCCCCGCGCATGAAGGCATACTTTGTAGTGGTCAGATCCATCTCCCGGTATTCGCCGTACCAGAGCGCGGATTCGTTCCGGTAGATATTCCCCAGCGCGGTGATGATCTGCAGCGGAACATTGTCCTGCGCATTCAGTTCATCAAGTGACAGCGCCGGACGAAGGGAAGCATCCGAACCTCTCTCCTTCCTGCCCTCGATACCGAACTCAGAACCGTAATAGACTGACGGAATACCCGGCAGTGTGAACAGCAGGACATGGACAGGCAGGAAGTGCCTCTTGTTATTCAGTTTGGTCATGATGCGCTCGACATCATGATTGTCAGTGAAATCATACAGGTGCACATTGTCGCCTATGCCCATCTCTCTCTGGCGGCGTACCGTGTGTGCGATCTCGAAATAATTATGATCGTTGTGAGCGCTGTAGAAGGCTTTGTGCAGTGCATAGTTGGTGACAGAGTGCAGTGTGTTCTCGTTCACCCAGCGGCTGTAGTCGCCGTGTATCACCTCACCCATCAGCCAGAAATCATCTTTGAGGCTGTCGGTGACACTGCGGAGTTCACGCATGAATCCATGCTCGAGAACATCAGCGGCATCCAGCCTGAGTCCGTCGATGTCGAATTCAGACACCCAGAACCGCACAGTATCAAACAGGTAGTTCCTCACCTCCGGCTCATAGAGATTGAGTTTGGGCAGGAGATTGTGGCCACCCCAGTTGTCGTAGCTGAATCCGTCATTATACTCATTGTTGCCCCAGAAGTTTACATTGCAGTACCAGTTCCTGTACCGGCTGTTCTCACGGTGTTCTCTGAGATCCCGGAAAGCGAAGAACCCTCTCCCGGTGTGATTGAAAACACCATCAAGAATGACGCGGATCCCCTCTTCGTGGCAGCAACTGACAAGCCATCTGAGGTCTTCATTATCTCCCAGCCTCTCATCGAGCAGCCGGTAATCTTCGGTATCATATCCATGAGAACCCGAAGAGAAGCACGGACCGATATACAGCGCCGTAAAACCGCACTTTTTCATATGGTCGACCCACGGTCTGAGCTCTCTGAGCCTGTGGACGGGCTCGCTGTGATCGTTGAATTCCGGAGCGCCAAGCAGCCCCAGCGGATATATATGATAGAAAACTGCTTCTTCGTACCAAGCCATTAATCGTTACTCCTTAGTCTGTGAATGATGTTTCTATTATACTCCTCCTCAGGCCGGCGGAATGCGTATATTAAAATGCAAAAGCCGGAGGGAGACGGAGGGAGACAGGGGACGGTTCTGTGTCTCCTTTTGATTTGCGGCAAAAAAGGAGACACAGAACCGTCCCCTGTCTCCCGGAACCGTCCCCTGTCTCCCTCCGTCCCCGGTCTCCCTCCTTTTCAGAAAATGTTCCCTGCAAATTCACGGGCTTTCATCTCAATGTTGTCCACCGAGAGTATGCTCCGGGGATCATTTGCTGTCTCGAGCATGGCGAACCCCGCTGGAAGTATGAATGACTTATTGAAACACAGTGCGCCTATCAGCTGCTCGGCGATGATATCTCCCCCGGAATATCCGGATACGATCAGCGCGTAGATCCTCTTCCCGGAGAAGTCGTGGTATCGGAACAATGATGTGAGTCTGTTGACGAATGCTGTCAGATTGGCGCTCAACGCGTCATTATAGTTTGGGCAGATCAGCAGGAGTGCATCTGCCTCCAGCAATGCGGGATATACCTGTTCTGTGATGATCCCTCCGTAGAAGCAGGAATCCTGTTCCCCGAAATGGAGACATGCCTCATAGCTGCAGCCCCGGCAGTCATAGATCTGCCCGTTCTGGAGCGAGATCTCCCGGATCTCCATCCGGCTGAACAGATGTCTCTTGATCATATCCCACAGCAGAAGCGTATTGGAAGTCTTGCGAGTACTCGCATGAACTACCAGAAGTCTGGTGCTTTTCTTACTCACAGGCATATCGAAAGCAAGGATCCTGTCTATTAATGATCCCAGCTGTTCCCTGTATATCACCAGCGGTTCTTTCCCGGAGACCTTGCTCAGAACATGGAAATTTCCCAGTGATCCGGTCGCTTCCACAAGAGACTTGCCCGGGAAAATGCATCCGCACATATTCGCCGAGAACGCAAATCTTCTGGCTATGGCCTTAGTATAGAATTCTCCGCCTCCGTCCACTATGATCCCGCCGACCGAGCCTGTAAGACAATCCGCGTGTCCGCGGAGATACTCGAGCAGTCTGTAATACTCGATATTGACTCCCGCCTCGGATAAAGCGACAGCAAACAGGATCCTTGAATATGTAAGATCCTCTGTTTCAAATTCACTGACATGTTCGAATATCCTGACTCTGACCCCTTGTTCCTGCAGCGTCTCAAGCGCAGGCATCAGCAAGCTGTCAAGCCGTGCAGATCTGTCGTCAGAATCACAGGCAGGTTTAATGACTGTCAGATCGCGGCAGTCTGTTGTTTTTCTTTCGGTCCTGCTTCCGGTCCCCTCACCGGATATCGCAGAGCCTGATATATGAATCTCTGATCCTCTCATACAATTTATCCGGAAGTTCCGGATCCTCATAGTCCCATTTATCCCCGTCGTATCTGCTCCTGATTCCCAGGAAGGCTCCTCTGTTCTCATCCCCCAGATACAGTGAGCCGTAGTTCCACTCTCCCTTGAGTGTCAATAATATTGATATCGCTGCCGATGATATCGCCGGCGCTATATATGGCTTGAATCCAAGCGCTCTCACCTCCAGATTGGCCCCCACTGCCATCTGTGTGAGTTCCCGCGACAGATCATCATCATAATGCTCAATACTGTTAGCTATCACAAGATCCTGTCCATGCGGGCCGAATGCCCTGCCTTCTTCTGCGTACATGCTGAATCTTTCGTCCTGTTCCGCATAATACGCAGCGCGGGCGTTCATTACACCAAGCCCAAATCCTCTGAACTGCCATGGCTTCAGGCCCGACGCATCCATGAAGGCTGCGCACAGATTATCGACCGGATCGCTCACTACCGCTATAAGTCCGGAATACTTCCTTTCCCTTGCAAGTGCCGCGTAGTGTTCGATGATCGCTCTGTTGGCGTCGAGCTGTGCCATGCGAACATCAAATCCGGGATCCTTCTCTTTCCCGATATCCGGTACGCCCCTGCTGGCGCAGAAGATCATCACATCAGTGTCAAATAGCTCTTTCTCTCCTACGATCCTTACAGCAGGCAGCTCCGGTCTTCCGTCCGGATATCTGATCTGGTTGATCTCGCGGACCAGCCTTTCGCAGTTTTCCGGCCTGATGTCACATATTCCTATGGAAGAGATGACATCAGATCCGAGCAATCGCAGCCCGATCAGCATCGTAGCTCCGACATCCCCCAATGCCAGTATATTGACCCTGTGTTTCTGACCCGGTCGGATCGGTTGTCCGGTAAGTGAAACAGGCACTTTTACTCCTGCCTCACTGAAAAGATCATTTATTCTGTGCATATCGTTCTTCACTTTCCTTTCAGCGCAGCTCTATTTCGACAGATACAGTCTTCTGGTGCGCTTGATATCGCTTTCTATATATACACTTGGAGCCGCGTTCTCGTCATACAGCAATCCGTCACCGTAATCAGGGCGCCGCGGATTGGTGATCACTGCTCCGAGCCTTCCCAGAGTCAGCTGTTTCTCGAACGCCGCCTGGTATTCCTGCTCGATCACCTTCATGATGTCTCTGGCATTCTCAAGACAGGTCATAGAGTATTTATATACATTCTCTGAGTCTTTGCCGCCGACAAAGCTGTATGAAGTATATGGCATTATGATATTG
Source organism: Mogibacterium sp. (assembly GCA_017434025.1). Lineage (GTDB taxonomy): Bacteria > Bacillota > Clostridia > Peptostreptococcales > Anaerovoracaceae > Crickella. Next base: position 4,434 of record JAFRGC010000043.1, read on the forward strand.
ATAGATGTATTGCCATTCTCTGATTCAAAACTGTCTCCGCCTATGAACGGATAGATATCTCTCTCATTGAGCCACAAAGTGATAGACGGAATAAAGTATGCGCCATCGACAGCTCTGCGGCTGACTATCATCTCATCCCTCGCATTTCCCGTAAGGAGACCTACGATCACCTTCCTGACCGTAACATCGTGTTCTCTCAGGATAGGGTCGATCCTCTTCATCCTCTGTCCGGAGTGAAGCAGATCATCTATCAGGATGACTTCCCTCCTGAAAGACTTGAGGGTCCTGACCTGATCGTCCAGATCGGCGTATCCCTGGGTCTCTCTGATGCTGAACTCCCTTACTGACTCACTGATGAACTTCTCAGTCCTGAGAGCCTTGGTTACAGTATTCGGAACGACTACGTCAGAAAGCGCCTTACCGAAAGGCACTGCCATATAAGGACCTCTTCGCTTCTCAGGATCCGGAACGACCGAGACGCGGTTCTCCTTGGCGACCATCTCGATGATCTTGCTGTATACGGCGCTCGTATTGAAGGACAGGATCAGTTTGCCGGGATACATCTCGCAGAAGGTCTTCAGCAGATTGTTATGCGCTTCGTCGACAGCCTTCATGACGCGAGGATTTTTGTTGAGAGGCGCTTTGATCACAGTCTCTACATCCCGGAAGATCACGACAGGCGCGGTCATGTCAACAGCATACAGCGGATGATCATGGTCATTAGATATATTGACAAAGCCCTGTCTCCTGAGCACTTCTGCAGTCGCAGGATTTATCCCTGCAGAGTCTGCCGGATGATAGATGACATATCCATAATCCATTGCCAGCATATCTGTAAGGATCTCTGTCAGCATGATCTGGCCGAGATTGGAGATGTTCCTGGTCCGCCCAAAATAGAATGCGCCGATGACCCCTATCGCACCGTTCGCATGCTCCCTTATGTGCTGTGTGATCTCAGTATCCCCGAATTCAAACAGAAGATCATGCCGGTCCACCCTCCTGCCGGAGGCAAACGCGCAGACATTGCTTCCGTTCTTCCCGGTCTTCTTGATGTAGATCGTCCTTACTCCGGGACTCTCAATATAGTTCATCAGAGATATATAGTCATATCCCCTTGCGGTCAGTTCCTCTCTGAGGGTCCGCACTTCGCTGCCATTGTTGTGTTCGTAATCCGAGATGTGAATATCCCTGGCTTGTATCTCATGCTTATATGCAGGCTGCCGGATATACAGGTTATTCTCATATATATAATTCTGCACAACAGGATCCAGCAGTGACGAGATATCCCTGCCGAGGTCAATATTCTCACGGATCCGTGTCGAGCTTATATCCTCATAGAACTTCTTCAGCTTCAGATTGATCACTTTTCCCGTTACAGGATATGCTTTCTCAGCTGCCTGATCTGCCCGTCTGGTCTCACGCTCGAAAACGATATGATTAAATGTGTGGATCGAATTCTTCACCGGCTTGATCTTATAGCTGGAAGCATTCATGATCACATCGGATCCGACAGCAATATACAGTTCCCGGTCGGCGAAAAGTCTGCGGAGATTTCCGAGATCTTCCGGATTTGCGATATTGACAGGAATGTCGTCCGGGAAGATATACATATCCGTCTCTGCCGCAATAGACATGGAGAGGATCTCCTTCCTCAGCATATGAGGGAGTGTCTTCTTGGACCATGAGAACTCATCGATAGCAAGATAAACTTCATATCCCATATTGCGGATCGTGCAAGCGATCGCTTTATGTCCAAGGCTGAACGGGTCGAAGGTCCCCGGGAAGAACGCAGCCTTCTTCCTGCTTTCCATTCTGACAGGTCCTATTTCAGCCATATATTCAGAAATGAATCTGTAAATGCCGCGAAGTGCTGCTGCATTATTACAGAATTCCATCGCGTTCTTCTCTGAGTCACTGTCAGGGATGAGTGTAAGGATCCTCTTCCCCGTCAATGTGAGTATCTCCCGTTTGGCCTCCATCGGCATTTCAGTACTGAGGAAGATCCTTTCCGAAAGAGCGCGGAAAGCTTCCTGTGAGATCGCGTCTTTATAGTGGGCAACACCTCTCATGATCAGGCCTGCCAGCCTTCTGACCATAGCCGTGTGCCATTTCTTATCATGCCCCTCCTGATACTTAAAGAAGTTCTCGAGCATTATCGAGGCAGTTATCAGCGAGGCAGATGCGGTCTTGACATTTCCTGATTCAAGATTTCCTTCGAGATTACCGATAACTTCATTGATCTCCTCAGGCGGGAGATGAAGGATCACTTTGCCCAGATATTCCGGTATCAGTCTGGAGAACTGGTAATCCTCTATCTCAAGTCCGTTGAACAGCTCAACCATGATCTCATTGCACTGATCCGGCGGCATTGTGCTGATCAGAGAAAGCAGTGCATTTCCCGCTTCTTTGCGCACTGTTACAGTTTCGCTTACTTTGATCAGATTGACGAAATGTGTGGCGATATGAAGTCTTACATTGCTGCCGGCTTCCTCTGCCACTTCCTTCATGTACCTGATATTTGCAGCTTTGCGAGTCCACGATGTCTGGAATTTGAGATCATCAAGGAACATCGATGCCAGCAGTGTGTCTCTTTCTTCAGAAGTCAGCTTATGAGGATCCATTCCGCTCAGTCCCATGAGATCATACCTCATCCTGCGGATCGTTCCGTCCCCATCTCCTTTCAGATGTTCCCTGAGATTCAATGCCAGCAGATCTATGCTTTCCGAGTACTTTCCCGTAACAGCATCAGCGTACGTGATCGCCTTCTCCGCAAAACTTCCGGTGCATTCTTCCGGATCCGCCATAAGCGCTGAATTCAGGACCGTCATCGTCATACGCTCATTCCGGTCAGTATCATCGAAGAGTTTTTCAAGAACTGCATAGTACCTTGGGAGGAACTGACGCGCGCAGCTGGAGAGTGCCGCAGAGACGAAAAAGTCCATGCTCTGGATGATCCAGTGTCTGTGTCTCTCTGTCAGTCTGGAGGACGGCGAGAGGATCTTATCCAGATACGTGCTGAACATCTTCAGGTTGGTCGTCGTCTCATCGAGCTTAGGAATGTCTTCCGGAAGTTCCTTTCTGTAGTTCTGCCGGAAAGTTGCCGTGATCTGGCCCATCTGTCTGGCAGACTGTTCTCTGACATCGCTCTCCCTGTTCATCAGTTGATCATAGAGGAATCTGAGTGTCATCGCCTTCTGATCTTCCGTCATGTAGGTCGAATACTCACCAAGTATCGTTATATACGTCCGGAGGTTTCTCCAGTTGGTCTCTCCGCGAGCGTCCTCGATCAGCCGGGCAAAATCCTCTTTGCTGTTAAAGTAGTGCATCAACCGGATATTGTGACCGACAGACTTCAGCTTGAGCTGCGTGATGATATCGTCACCCTGCATGAGTGACATTTCCCTTTTGATCCTGACAGGAGCATCTTTGCGGAACCCCATTCCCTCTTCCGGAAGCGCAGTAACGATCCCGTTTCTGAGGCAGAACTCATCCGGCATGTCGGTAATGACGCCGAGTTCTGTCATGTAATCTTCGAAGTCCTTCAGACGGGCGTAGACTTTTTCATATCTATGCTTTTTCGCTTCATCGACATTGTCAAGCTTACTGAGGATCACATCAAAAGCTTCATCAAGGGTATAGAAGTGAATGACCTCACGCCCGCCGCTGTCTCGGGTGCTCTTGACTCTGAAGTCTGCATAGATGAGCAGCAGTGACTCTGCCGAGAGATTCTCAAATTCAAGATCCCATGTCGAGTGGTTGGCGGCTATATGCGCTATTCCCGGCATGTCGTTCTCTGTCAGGCAGTAATCTGTATAGTAATAGTGCAGATACGGAACTCTTCTTTCCTCGGACTTACGGCAGCCATATTTTCCTATGTCATGGCTGGCCGCAGCTCCGGAGGTCAGTGCTACATCAACAAGCATCCCTGCTTCCCTCAGCTGTCTGGCCATGTATGTCGCAACATAATGGACTCCAGCTATATGGCCAAGAGTATTGAACGGGGTGATCTCCGTACCCAAACGCATGAATTCATAGATAAAACTGGCTCTCGCCAGCCGACGCATCCTGCTGTATTCCGGTGCGCATTCCTCAGACTGCAGTTCCTGATCGGACAAGAGCGGAATATCCAGTTCCGGATCAAACCGGCATACCGCCCGCTCATATGTGAATACAGCCCTGAGCAGAGTCAGTGCAGTTATCCGTCCTTTGCTGAATTCTGAAGCTCCTTCCGGGAGTCCAAGGTGCGGGAATATCATGCCGCGAATGTAGAAATAACAATGATGAGCCCACCCCTCCTGAGGGAATAGACTCATCTCTTCAAGACATACTGTTCCGGCATCAAGAATACCTGCCGCATGTATGCGCCCGTTATTGTCAGAACATGAAAGAATACGGTCAGCCAAATACCGCAGGTCTGATGACCTTTCCTGTATCTCGCTTCTGCTTATTCCTGTGGATGACAGAAAATTTCTGTCAGTAAAGGAAGACAGTATCTCCCTGTATAATAATTCTCCTCTGTCCATATACCCTTAATACTATTTCACCCCGCCGGCCTACGCCGGATGCACGGCGCTGCCTGCAGCAGCGCACAGATACGTTGGTGAAATATTACTCTACAGTTACTGATTTTGCAAGGTTTCTTGGCTTATCCACGTCCAGTCCTCTGGCTACACTTATGTAATAACCGAGCAGCTGAAGCGGTATCACAGCCAGGCTGCCGGCAAAATGCTCATCACATCTCGGCACATATATAGTAAAGTTGACGGAATCCTCAATGCTGTAATTGCCATTGACCGTGACTCCCATAAGGTATGCTCCGCGTGCTTTGCATTCAGCCATATTGCTCACAGTCTTCTCCAGCAGTTCTCCCTGTGTGAGTACACCTATGACCAGAATACCATTCTCGATCAGGCTGATCGTTCCATGCTTGAGTTCACCGGCAGCATATGCCTCACTGTGGATATAGCTTATCTCCTTCATTTTGAGACTTCCCTCCAGGCTGATCGCGTAATCCATCCCGCGGCCTATGAAGAATACATCTCTGGCATTCGAATACTTCGAAGCGAACCACTGGATGCGCTCCTTGTTCTCGAGTACCCGCTCGATCTTGTCCGGAAGAGCCTGCAGCTCTTCCACATAATACTTGTAGTCCGCACTATCCAGCCTGCCTTTTGCTGATGCAAGAGCTACAGCAAAAGCGTACATTGCAGCAAGCTGTGCGCTGTATGCCTTGGTAGTCGCTACTGCGATCTCCGGTCCTGCAAGTGTGTACAGAACATTGTCGGCCTCTCTTGCGATCGTAGATCCGACAACATTCACGACCGCCATCGTCCTGATACCTTGCTCCTTCGCTGCCCTGAGCGCCGCAAGTGTATCTGCTGTCTCGCCTGACTGAGATATCACGATGAGCAGTGCATTCTTATCGATCAGCATTTTCCTGTATCTGAATTCAGATGCCAGTTCTGCTCTGACAGGGATCTCCGCAAGATCTTCGATCACATACTGCCCGATCACTCCTGCATGCCATGCCGATCCGCAGGCAGCTATTCTTATCTCACTGATGCCGCTGAGGATCTCGTCTGTCATCCCTGCAGCAGAAAGATCGATCTTTCCATCTTTGATGATACTCGCCAGAGTATCCTTTACGGCTCTTGGCTGTTCATGGATCTCTTTGATCATGAAGTGCTCAAATCCGCCTTTTTCAGCAGATTTGGCGTCCCAGGAGATATGAGTGCTCTTCATCTCAACTTCATCGCCGTTGAGATCGAAGAAATGCGCTTCCCCCGGCAGCAGCCTTACGGACTGCAGATTATCGATGTAGTAGATATCACGTGTATATTTAAGGACCGCAGGTACATCCGAAGCGAGGAAGGTCTCGCCGCCAGACATTCCGATCACCATCGGGCTGTCTTTTCTCGCGGCATATATCTCGCCGGGATAGTCTTTGAACATCAGCGCCAGTGCGTAAGATCCCCGGACTCGTACCATCATCCTGTTGATCGCGTCTATCGGCCCGATCTTATACTTCTTGTAATAGTAGTCCACAAGTTTGATGGCTACCTCGGTATCCGTGCTGCTGTAGAAAGTGTATCCGTGGCCGGACAGCTTTGCCTTGAGTTCCTCATAATTCTCTATGATGCCGTTGTGTACACCGACAACATCGGATTCGACCGGGCCGGACGCAGATCCTGTTGCATTACCGCTGACATGAGGGTGCGCATTCGTCTGCGATGGCTCTCCATGAGTGGCCCACCGCGTGTGACCTATCCCGCATGTACCGGGAAGCGCCCTTCCGCCGTCAGTTTTTTCCGCAAGGTTCCGGAGTTTTCCTGTCGCCTTGACTACTTCCGCAAGAGAACTGCCGTCTCTTACCGCAAGTCCTGACGAATCATATCCCCTGTACTCCAGTTTCGAAAGGCCATCCAGCAGTACTGGCGCAGCCTGCTGAATACCTGTAAATCCAACTATTCCGCACATTGTTTCTTCTCCTTCCCGCCTGATGCCCTTACAAATTCTCTGAACAGAGGATGGGCTCTGTTCGGTCTGCTCTTGAATTCAGGATGATACTGAACGCCAACGAAGAAATCATTCTCCGGCAGAACTACAGATTCCACCAGCCGCCCGTCAGGTGACGTGCCTGCTATGTGCATTCCCGACTCCGAGAACTCGTCCCTGAAGTCATTATTGAACTCATAGCGGTGTCTGTGCCGTTCACTGATCGTGCTGCATCCGTATATCTTTTCCATCAGTGATCCCCGTGATAAAACACATGGGCAGGCTCCGAGTCTCATCGTGCCTCCCTTAGGGATATCTCCATACTGATCCGGCATGAAATCGATCACCTTGTGGGTGCTGTTCTCATCGAATTCTCCCGAATTGGCATCTGTATATCCCAATACATTTCTTGCGTATTCAATTACAGCGATCTGCATTCCGAGGCAGATCCCCAGATACGGGATATTGTTTCTTCTTGCATATCCGGCAGCTCTGATCATGCCCTCGATCCCGCGGTCTCCGAAACCGCCCGGAACAAGTATCCCGTCAGCATCCCGCAGTATCTCTTCCTCGGTCTCGGCAGTAATATCTTCCGCTTCGATCCACTTTATCTTTATCTCACAGCCCGTCTCGAAACCGCCATGTCTCAGCGCTTCGGTGACAGACAGATACGCGTCATGCAGTTTGATATACTTTCCCACTAACGCTATGGTCACACTTCTGCCTCCGGCCTTGATCCGTTCAACCATACTCTTCCAGTCTTCCATGTCGCATGGTCCTGCATCAATGCCGAGTTCGCGGCATACTATCCAGGAGAAATGAGAGTTCTCAAGCATCAGAGGCGCTTCATACAATACAGGGAGCGTGATGTTCTCTATGACACAATCCTTTTTGACATTGCAGAAGAGTGAGATCTTGTCATATATGTCCTGATCAATATGGCGGTCGGATCTCATGATGATGATGTCAGGTGATATGCCCATATTCTGAAGTTCTCTGACAGAGTGCTGCGTCGGTTTGGATTTATGCTCTCCGGAACTCGTGATGTATGGTACCAGAGTGACGTGGATAAACAGGCAGTTTGATTTTCCCTGCTCGATACACACCTGTCTCGCAGCTTCCAGAAAAGGCTGACTTTCTATGTCTCCGACTGTACCGCCGATCTCTGTTATTATGACGTCGCTGTCACCTTCTCTGCCAACGCTGTAAATGAATTCCTTGATCTCGTCAGTAATATGTGGGATCACCTGCACGGTACTGCCGAGATACTCGCCGCGGCGCTCCTTATTCAGGACATTCCAGTAGACTTTGCCGGTAGTCAGGTTGGAGAATCTGTTCAGATCCTCGTCTATAAATCTCTCATAGTGTCCGAGATCAAGATCCGTCTCCGCCCCGTCGTCCGTCACGAAGACCTCGCCATGCTGGAACGGGCTCATTGTGCCCGGATCAACGTTGATATAAGGATCCAGCTTCTGTGCCGCGACTTTCAGACCTCTCGCCTTCAGGAGTCTGCCCAGAGAAGCAGCGGTAATACCTTTGCCAAGTCCTGAAACAACTCCGCCTGTTACGAAAATGTATTTCTTCCCCACTGAGATCACCTCTCTTTTCAAGATAATGAATTAATCTGACCTCCGCCTGTAAATACAATCAGGGAGTCCGGACCGGTCCGGATTCCCTGATATCAGTGTTTATTTACCGCTGTCTCCATAGTTGGACAATACTCTGGCTGAAGGATCATTGACGTTACAGCCTTCCCATGACTTGTTCGGCATCCAGAAGTCTATGATCATTTCAGCCTGGCCCGGATAATACTTTTCGAAAATATCCCTGTAAAGCAGCGATTCCTTAGTAAATGGTCTGGCGAACTCATATTTCATTCGCCCTTCTTCGTACTCTTCATCGGTATAGCAGGTCTCAGCGTATTCCTTCAGATCATCCACCATCGAATGCCCTACAGCATCGGAAAACGCAGCCTTTTCTCTCCAGAGTATCTCATCCGGGAGGATGCCGTCTCCTTCAAAAGCTTTTCTCAGAAGATACTTTCCTTTCCCGTACTTGTTCAGTTTGATCTCCGGATCGATCGCCATAACATACTTCACGAAGTCAAGGTCGCCAAATGGCACCCTGCCCTCCAGGCTGTTTCCGGATATGCAGCGGTCAGCTCTGAGAACATCATACATGTGTATCTCTCTTATCCGCTTGCAGGCTTCTTCCTGAAAAGCTTCCGCTGACGGAGCAAAGTCTGTGTACTTGTATCCGAAGAGTTCATCTGAGATCTCACCGGTGAGGATCACACGGATGTCTGTTCGCTCATGGATCGCTTTGCAGACCAGATACATGCCTATCGAGGCTCTGATCGTAGTGATATCATACGTTCCAAGCAGATAGATAACGTCCTCAAGCGCGTTGAGCACATCCTGCCTGCTCATAATGACCTCTGTATGGTCGCTGCCGATGTAGTCAGCAACAGTCTTTGCATACTTAAGGTCTATCGGATCAATGTCCATTCCTACGGCAAAAGTCCTGATCGGCTCATCCGATTCTCTTGCAGCGATAGCGCACACAAGGGAGGAATCGAGTCCTCCGGAGAGCAGAAACCCGACCTTGGCATCAGCCACCAGACGCTTGCTGACCCCTTTCGTCAGCAGTTTTCTGATGTTACCGGTTATCTCGTCAAGATCTCCGCTGACCTGTTCCCCTGTCTCAGTCATATCGCGGTATCTTGTGAAACCCCCATTTCTCCAGTAACACCCAGGAGGAAAAGGCATCACCTTGCTGCAGATCCCCATCAAACTCTTAGGTTCACTTGCAAAAGCAATGCATCCTTCTGCGTCATAGCCATAGTATAGTGGCCTGATGCCTATCGGATCCCTTGCAGCTATATATTCACCTGTTCTTCCATCATAGATGACACAGACGAATTCAGCATCCAGCATATCGAACATCTCTATGCCGTATTCAAAATAAAGAGGAAGTATCAGTTCACAATCTGATCCCGAACTGAAAGAATAACCTTTCAGCTCCAGTTCCTTCTTTGTCTTTTCAAATCCATACAGCTCTCCATTGCAGACAACACAGCATTCGTCTCTTACGAACGGCTGCATCCCTGCAGGTGTCAGCCCCATGATGGACAGCCTATGGAATCCCATAAGTCCTTTCCCGGTCCTGATGATCCTTGTATCATCCGGACCTCTGTATTTCGTGCGGGCAAAAGCCTCTTCGAATTCGGATAATGTCGTAAGGCTCCCCGTTGTCGCCATGATCGTACACATTTTCCACCTCCTACTTCTCTCCGAACAGCAGCAGACCGTAGTTTGGAAGTGGCCAGTAATTCTTCGATGTCATGGCTTCAGCGGAATCGCTGTCGTGTCTGAGCCGGTCCATAGCAGGCAGAAGTCTGTCCCTTATGATCTTCGATTCAGCAGAATAATCTTCTCCGCTGAGATCATTCAGAATACTCATCATCGCATCCACATCTTCATAGATGCTGTCAGTCAGCTGAGACAGTTTCCTGACAGTGTTCTCTTCGAAGCTGCACCTCAGATCCGGGAAAGCATTCTTCTTATCAGAAGCATTGCGCGCCAGCTCAGCAGTATATCCCTCGATAGCCGGAGCGATCCTCTTGATCGCCATTGAACGCATAGTCCTGGCTTCAATACATATCGCTTTGCAATATGTCTCAAGCATGATCTCACATCTGGATTCCAGCTCTGACCTTGAGAAGACTTCCTGCGCCAGAAGCATCTGCACATTCTTCTCGTCCAGAAGATGCGGTACGCAGTCTGCAGTGGTTCTGTAGTTGGAAAGGCCGCGTGCCCTCGCTTCTTCGACCCACTCATCTGTATATCCGTCACCGTTGAATATGATCCTGCCATGACTCTTCATTGTCTCACGGACAAGGCAGTAAATGTCCTGTGTCAGATTGTCAGAACCCTCAAGCTCATCTGCGAAATATTCAAGTGAATCCGCAACTGCGCTGTTTATGATGACATTAGGAAAAGCAATGCTGCTCATTGATCCCGGCATCCTGAACTCAAACTTGTTGCCTGTAAAGGCGAACGGTGAAGTACGGTTTCTGTCAGTGTTGTCTCTGCTGAATCTCGGCAGCACGACCGTTCCGAGCTTCATCAGAACATCTTCACTCTTTTCATAAGGAGCGTCTTCTTCGATCGACTTGAGCACCGCCGTCAGCTCATCACCGAGGAAGATGGAGATGATCGCAGGCGGAGCTTCACTGGCACCGAGTCTGTGATCGTTGCTTGCCGAAGCAACGGATATCCTGAGCAAGTCCTGATACATGTCGACCGCTCTTATCACAGCGCAGAGGAAGAGCAGGAACTTCGTGTTGTCATGCGGCGTATCGCCAGGCGACATCAGATTTGCACCCTTATCCGTCGCAAGCGACCAGTTGTTGTGCTTACCGCTTCCATTGACGCCTTCGAACGGCTTCTCATGCAGCAGCGCTACGAAGCCATGGCGCTCAGCTACTTTCTTGATCATCTCCATTACAAGCTGGTTCTGATCAACAGTAACGTTTACTTTGGCATAGATGCAGGCGAGCTCATGCTGAGACGGAGCTACCTCGTTATGTTCTGTCTTGGCAAGAATTCCGAGTTTCCACAGCTCATCATTCAGTTCTTCCATGAATCTGGATATTTCAGGCTTGATCGGGCCGAAATAATGATCATCGAGTTCCTGTCCCTTCGGAGGCATGACCCCGTAGAGTGTTCTTCCGGTGAACCTCAGGTCCGGTCTCTGTTCATACAGTTCATGCGGCACGAGGAAGTATTCCTGTTCAGCGCCGACAACTGCGTGAACTCTCTTTACAGAATCATCGCCTAACAGGTGCAGTATCCTGAGTGCCTGTTTGTTCAAGGCGTCCATCGACCTGAGCAGCGATGTTTTCTCATCGATCGCCTCCCCGCTGTATGAGCAGAATGCCGTCGGGATACAGAGAGTTTTGCCCTTGATAAAAGCAAACGAAGTCGGATCCCATGCGGTATATCCCCTTGCCTCGAAGGTTGCCCTGAGGCCGCCTGACGGCAGCGATGACGCGTCAGGTTCTCCTTTGATAAGCTCCTTCCCGGAAAAGTCCATGATCACTCCGCCGTCAGGAGACGCCTGAATGAAGCTGTCATGCTTCTCAGCAGTAACTCCGTTGAGCGGCTGGAACCAGTGTGTATAGTGAGTGGCGCCTTTGGAGACAGCCCAGTTTTTCATAGCCTGGGCTACGGCATTCGCTACGTCTGGATTGAGAGGGTTGCCCTGATTGATCGTTTTGCGAAGTGAACGATAGATGTCAGCTGACAGCATAGATCTCATGACTTTGTCATCAAAGACCATTGAACCGAAATAGTCCGATACGGTACCCATGTCTTACCCCCTTTCCAGCGGAATTACCTAAACCCGCCTGATACCCGGCTGAAAAATATACTCTTAAAATAACCTCTTTGGCTTTCAAACTGAAATATATATATCATTAGCGTTACTATATTTTTGGAGTATGAAAAAAAGGAGGGGATCTGCGCAATGCAGATCCTCCCCTGTGATCCTATAAAATCTCTTTACTTCTCGGACGTTTCCACGACCATTCCTTTGACAAAATCGATAAACCGCTCTTCGATCGTCGGAAGCGGATGGCCTTTGCGCCACACGAACAGGTACTCCATCTTTTTGTCATTACCGGCAATTTCCTTAGAGATCAGTGAATCATTAGGGATATATGCCGTTCTTGGATAGATACTGAGGCCGACCTGTCTTCCGGCCAGTGCAGCAGCATCCAGATAGCTGTCCATCTCGCAGACGATCTTAGGCTCTGCGCCAACGCTTCTGAACCACTTGTAGATCGTGTCGATCAGTGCCTTTCTGCTTGGTACGATCAGATTCTCTCCGACCAGATCACGGATCTTGACTTTCCTTATGTGATCTGCGGCTAACGGATGGGATTTGCTCATTATGACCGTCATCTTCTCCTCACCGACATAAAAGCTGTGAAGAAGAGAATTGTCGCATGGAGAAGTTATCACAGCAAGGCTTATGATGCCGCTGCGGAGCTTTTCCAGCAGATCATCTGTGCTGCCGTCCAGGATCCTGAACCTCACATTCGGATGCTCCTTCATGAAGCAAGCAAACCATTCAGCCGCGATATCCGGTGCCATACCTTCGACCAGTCCGATGGCGATCGTGCCTCTCATGCCTTCACCCATAGACAGGATCTCCGCCTGAGTCCGGTCAGCCAGCCCGAGGATGTCTTTCGCCCTGCGGTACAGCAACTGGCCGGATTCCGTAAGTTTGAGATGGCGCTTGCCTCTGATGAACAGGACCGTATCGAGTTCCGCTTCAAGGTTCTTGATCTGCGCGCTAAGAGGCGGCTGGCTCATATGCAGCTTCTCTGCAGCTCTGGTTATATTGAGCTCCTCGGCAACCGTTACAAAGTAATGTAAAGTTCTAAGATCCATTCTGTCCTCTTGATATCTAGCCGATCTTGACGATCCAGTTACCCATCACATCAGGAAGTTTTCCGGTCTGCATTCCGTAAAGTGTATCATAGAGTTTCTGGCTGACATCTCCTACGACCTCATTATTGATGACATGATCCTTGCCCTCATAGTTGAGTACTCCTATCGGTGAGATCACGCACGCTGTACCGGTCGCCCATGCTTCCTTGAGAGTCCCGTCTTTGATCGCCTCAAACACTTCATCCAGTGAAATGCGGCGCTCTTCCACTTCATACCCCCATTTACGAAGAAGCTGTATTACACTGTCTCTCGTTACACCCGGAAGGATCGAACCTGTCAGTTCAGGGGTGACGATCTTATCGCCGATCTTGAAGAACGCGTTGGATGTTCCTACTTCCTCGACATAGCGGCGTTCTTTCGCATCGAGCCACAGGACTTCCTCACAGCCGAACTCATGCGCTTTGTAAGAAGCGATCATTCCGCACGCATAGTTGCCTGCGCATTTCGCAAAACCGGTACCGCCGACCGCTGCGCGAATATACTCTTCTTCGACAAGAATACGGCTTCCGTGGAGTTTGGTCTCATTGCCTGCGTAATATGCTCCGACAGCGCAGAGAATGATGATGAACCAGTACTTTTTGGCAGGAAGTACAGAAAAGCTTACCTCAGGCGACACAATAAACGGTCTGATGTAAAGTGCGGTTCCCGGGCTGGTAGGTGTCCAGTCCTGATCCACTTCGACAATTGCTTTAACAGCCGACAGGAACAGGTCCTCATCCATCTGCGGGATGCACATTCTCTCATTAGTGCGGTTGAGACGCTTAGCGTTCATATCCGGACGGAACAGGTTCAGTGTTCCTTCAGGATTACGGTATGCCTTGAGGCCTTCGAACATCATCTGTCCGTAGTGGAGTGTCGTTGCTCCCGGATCGAAGCTGATCGGTCCGTACGGGATGATACGTCCGTCATGCCAACCCTGGCCCTCGTCATAATCCATCATAAACATGTGATCTGTGAAATATTTTCCGAAACCCAGAGATGACTCGTCAGTCGGCTTTTCTTTGGGATGCGTTGTTCTTGTTACCGGGAATGTATATTCCATATCTATCCTCCATCTTATCTTATTATTCCTGCCTGTAATTACGCGGTCAGGTTAAATGCTTATATATAAAATAGCCCTTCTTTGAATGCTTTTATAATACATATAGCATTATAGTTACCATATTTTTTGCGTATGGTAAATACTTTTTCATCTTTTCCCCTGTCAGTGATCGCTTTTCACAAAAAAGGAACCGTGAAATCTCACGGTTCCTCTCTTCTTGTCTAATCCTCAAGCGCCTGTCTGATATCTGCGATCAGATCCGCTGCGTCTTCAAGTCCGCAGGACATTCTGACCAGTCCGGCCGGGACACCTGCAGCCTGCAGCTGCTCATCTGTCATCTGACGGTGTGTTGTCGAAGCCGGGTTCAGGCAGCACGACCTCGCGTCTGCAACGTGGGTCTCGATCGCAAAGAGTCTGAGTTTCCCCATGAACTTCTCAGCAGCCTGTCTGTCTTCGAGCTCGAACGAAACGACTCCGCATCCTCCGTTAGGCAGATATTTCTGAGCGGTCTCATAGTACGGGTCTCCCGGAAGACCGGAGTAGTTGACCTTCTTGACCTTAGGATGTGAATTCAGAAACTCTGCGACAGCCTGACCGTTCTCTACGTGCTTAGGCATGCGGACATGCAATGACTCAAGTCCCAGGTTGAGCAGGAACGCGTTCTGAGGTGACTGGATGCTGCCAAAATCTCTCATCAGCTGTGAAGTCGCCTTAGTGATGAACGCTCCCTCATTTCCGAATTTCTCTGCGTAGATGATGCCGTGATAAGAATCGTCCGGAGTCGTGAGACCCGGGAATTTGTCCTTATGCGCCATCCAGTCGAATTTGCCTGAATCAACGATAGCGCCGCCAACTCCCGCGCCGTGTCCATCCAGATATTTTGTCGTCGAGTGTGTAACGATATCTGCACCCCATTCGATCGGTCTGCAGTTGACCGGAGTCGGGAACGTGTTATCTACAATAAGAGGCACACCGTGTTCGTGCGCAACCTTAGCGAATTTCTCGATATCGAGGACAGTGAGTGCCGGGTTCGCTATCGTCTCGCCGAAGACTGCCTTAGTATTCTCCTGGAATGCAGCATTCAGTTCTTCTTCTGTGCAGTCCGGAGATACGAAAGTAGCAGAGATGCCCATCTTGGCCATGGTCACTGAGATCAGGTTGAATGTACCTCCGTAGATCGATGTGGAAGAGACGATATGATCTCCTGATTCACAGATATTGAACAGAGAGAAGAAGTTCGCTGCCTGGCCGGATGATGTCAGCATAGCTGCGGTACCGCCTTCAAGAGCTGCGATCTTAGCTGCGACCGCGTCATTGGTCGGGTTCTGCAGTCTGGTATAGAAATACCCAGCCGCCTCCAGATCGAACAGCTTGCCCATATCTTCTCCAGTGTTATATTTAAAAGTTGTCGACTGGACGATCGGGATCTGCCTTGGCTCTCCATTGCCTGGCGTATAGCCTGCCTGGACACATTTTGTACCGAGTTCGTAATCTTTCATAATCTCTGATACCTCCCTTTTCATTTTCATTTATATAGAATCATACTTAATTGACCGGATTCATGCAAGCAAACTGGCTTCCTTTTCCGGCAAATATTGTTTGACAGCTACAAGAATTCCATATTATCATAATTAGAATTATTTATGGTTTGAAGCATAGAGGCTTCCTGTAAATGTCAATAAACCAGATCCAGGAGAAATAAATGCCAATCAAGATACAGAACGATCTTCCGGTCAAGAAGATACTGGAAGATGAGAACATATTCGTTATGGATGAGAGCCGTGCGGCTTCTCAGGATATCAGACCGCTCGAGATCGCGATTCTCAATCTGATGCCGCTCAAGGAAGATACCGAACTCGATATTCTGAGAGTACTCTCGAATTTTCCTATACAGCTGGAGATCACATTCCTTACTACAGCAACGCACCGCGGATCCCACGTGGATACCTCTCACCTCAACAAGTTCTATCAGACGTTCTACGATGTGAAGGACAGGAATTTTGACGGACTGATCATCACGGGAGCGCCGGTGGAGCAGCTGGAATTTGAAGAAGTTACTTACTGGAATGAGCTTTGTGAGATCTTTGAATGGTCGAAGATCCATGTGTACTCCACATTCCACATCTGCTGGGGCGCTCAGGCTGGACTGTACTACCACTACGGCATACAGAAGACAAGGCTGCCGAAGAAGCTGAGCGGCGTATATCTGCACCGTGTCATTCACAGGAAGAAGATCCTCATGAGAGGAATGGATGATCTGTTCTTTGTTCCTCAGTCAAGATATACCGGCATAGAAGAAGATAAAGTCAGGAACAATCCGGAACTCTATGTGGTCGCGGACAGCCCTGAAGCCGGGAGCTATCTGATCCTCGCCTATTCATCAAGGCAGGTGTTTGTGACAGGACACTCGGAATATGACAGATATGATCTCGATAAAGAATACAAGAGAGACCTCGCGAAAGGCCTGAACCCGGATATCCCGGTCAATTACTATCCAGCCGATGATCCGAATCAGGAACCAGTCCTCTCCTGGCGGTCCAGCTCCAACTGCACCTATACCAACTGGCTCAACCTGGTATACCAGGACACACCATATGATCTCAGCGAACTGAGACCGATCGAAGAAGACAGCTACCTCATCAAGAATACTAATGAATAAGGGGGACGGTGAATAAGGGGGACGGTTCTTTCGTCCCCTTTTTGGTAGCAAAGGGACGGTTCTGGTGTCACGGTGATAAAAAAACTATCTCCCTTGTCACCAGAACCGTCCCTTTGATGCCACGCTTGGTACAAAAGAACCGTCCCCCTTAGATCAGTTTTCTGATCGCCTCCCCGGCGCCATCTGAATCACAGTCTCCTGTTATGACGTCTGCTGCTTCCAGGACTTCTCTGCAGCTGTTAGCCATAGCTATGCCTGTTCCTGCCATGCGGATCATGGACAGATCGTTAAGTCCGTCGCCGATAGCTGCCGTATCTTCCATATCGACATTCAGAGCTTCAGCAAGGCTCCTGAGTGCAAGGCCTTTATCAGCTCTCGGGCTGTTTACCTCTATATTGGTAGGTTGTGATGTAGTTACTCTGAATCCCGGAAACCTGTCCGCTATGATACGTATTGCCTCATCACGATACTCTGTGCTGTTTCTGGTGAATGACATTATCTTCTGCGGGCTCCTGCTGCCTTCTCTGATCCAGGATTTGAGGTCATCCACAGGCGTTCTGAGATCATACATCATTTTGAGCAGTGCCTTCGATGTTATGAATTCCGGCACCTGTTCCATCATGGATGCTGTTATATATCCCCACCCGTCATAATAGCAATCATATATGAGGGGAAGTGTATCCAGAAATTCCATGATTTCTACAGCTTCCTCCGGAGCAATGCAGGCTTCATACAGAGTTTCTCCTGTATGAATATTGAGCACTGTAGCTCCATTCACTGTTATCGCATAATTTATGAATGGCAGATCACGTATGACTTCAGGTATTCCCTTGTAGAATCTGCCTGTTGCGGGCACTATCTGAACTCCTGCAGAAGCTGCTTCCTTAAGGATTGCGAGATTTCCTGCACTGAGCTCTTTGTTCGAATCCAGCAAGGTATCATCAAGGTCGATTGCGATTATTTTCTTCATTTCCACTCTTCCCCATTAGAATAATTTTTGAATTATTATATCATCACCCTTTTCCGGAGACAAACTTCCCACTCCATCTCCACAAAAATAAGCTAAATAATCTCCTCTTCCTTCTTGACATACCTCCGCTGATTTGCTATATTACCCGCTGTCATTTATGCTCGTAATAGGACGAGCGACCCACAAACGACCGTAAATCGCAACCAATGACACGAACATATTCTGTGCCATTGCTTATATATCATTGCTTGACACACACTTGGTCAGGCTTTTTTATTTGGAACATCGCTAAAATGAATACAATAATTATCGGAAATGCTATATCGTTTGCCGGCGCCATGCTCATGGTCGCTACAGGCTTCTTAAAAACGAGAAAATCTATTCTGCTCACGCAGTGTACCATGTTCGGACTGATGGGTACCGCAAATATTATACTGGGCGGTATGACGGGTGCTGTTTCTTCTCTGGTCAGCATCATAAGGAACTTGTTTTGTCTGAGGGGACCTCTTACCGTTCCATTTAAGCTGTTCATTATCATGATCCAGCTCCTGTTATCAGCCCGGGTCAACACTCTTGGATGGATCGGCTGGCTCCCGATCATATCTGCCTGTTTCTACACATGGATGATAGATGTCAAAGATGAGATCAAGCTTAAAAAAGTTCTTATCATCGCTCAGTCCATGTGGTTGATCTATGATCTTGCTATTCAGAATTATGTGGCTTTCACATTCGATATTTTCACTATATTATCCAACATGTACGGAATAGTCAGCCTGAAAGCCAGCCATAAGATCAGACATAATGCCGCCTGACCGGGATAATCATTTTGAAGCTATATCGTGAGACCGTATGTTGTATAATATGCATCAGAACGATAAACGATACTCTAGTAATGACACGATCACAAAGTGTGCTTTGACGGAGGGATGAAGACTGATATGTATATTTACGATGACAGAACGCGTCTCAGCGCTGTGCTCGAGAAACCGGCTGATTTCGATGCTGCCAGAGGCTGCCCGATGCTCCTTATCATTCATGGTTTTACAGGCAATAAAGACGAGCGGCATATCCGGGGCGTTGCCCAGGCTGCTAACGAAGCAGGATATGCGACTCTCAGAGTCGACATGTACGGCCACGGCGAGAGTGACGGGGAATTCAAGGATCATACACTGCTGAAATGGCTCAGCAATGCTATGGCGGCAATGGACTATATCAGATCTCTAGAATGGGTCAGCGATATCTATATCTGCGGGCATTCTCAGGGTGGTCTGCTTGTGATGATGCTTGCTGCCGTAGAGCGGGATTCGGTCAAAGGCCTTATTTCACTGTCGCCTGGAGTGATTATTCCCGAGGGAGCCATTAAAGGTTATTTCCCGATGCAGACCGACACTCCGGAAATCATACCGGAAGTATGTCAGGTGTGGGGTCGTGAGTTATGCGGCAACTACATCAGGGTCGCCAAAATGATCAATCTTGACGAGATCATCGCAGCTTACAGGGGTCCGGTACTGATGGTCCACGGAGATTCGGATGAGACCGTGCCTTTCTACAGGAGCCGCGAAGCAGCAGAAAAGTATTATAACTGCAAATATGTGCTGATACCGGGCGATTCGCACTGTTTCGATTATCATCTGGATCAGCTGCAGACAATAATAAAGCAATGGCTGAGACAATAACCTTATGAGACACCAATGAAAACGCCGGAGTGCTGTGTTGAATGCAGCACTCCGGCGTTTTTGTCATATTAAGGAACCCACATAGCGGGAAGACCTTATTCGAGTTCGACGGTCCCCGGTGGTTTGCTCGTGAGGTCGTAGAAGACTCTGTTGACATGATCGACTTCGTTGACAATACGTGTCATCACCCGTTCGAGGACGTCCCATGGCAGATGTGCTGCCTCGGCTGTCATGAAGTCTGATGTTATTACCGCACGCAAAGCAACTGCGTAGTCATAAGTACGGAAGTCCCCCATCACTCCCACAGTCTGCATATTTGTAAGCGCTGCATAGTACTGGCTGATCGATCCGGCAAGTCCTGCGGCAGCGATCTCTTCTCTGTATATCGCATCTGCATCCTGTACGATGCGGACTTTCTCAGCTGTCACATCTCCGATGATGCGTATTCCGAGTCCCGGTCCAGGGAATGGCTGTCTGCTTACTAAATACTCAGGCAGGCCGAGTTCTCTGCCGAGCTGCCTTACTTCATCCTTGAAAAGCATCCTCAGCGGCTCGATTATTTCTCTGAAGTCAACATAATCCGGAAGACCGCCGACATTGTGATGGGACTTGATCACCGCAGACTTTCCGAGTCCGCTCTCGATCAGGTCAGGATAAATCGTACCCTGTGCCAGGAAATCAACTCTTCCGATCTTCTTCGCTGTCTCCTCGAATACCCTGATGAACTCTTCGCCTATGATTTTGCGCTTACTCTCGGGCTCTGTCACTCCGGCAAGCTTCGCATAGAATCTGTCAGCAGCGTCTATTCTGACAAAATTGAGATCGAACAGTTTGCCGCTTCCGAATACTTCCGAGACCTCTTCTGCTTCATTCTTGCGGAGCAGGCCATGATCGACGAAAACGCAGGTAAGCTGCGGCCCGATAGCTTTGGCCAGAAGTGCCGCGACTACTGAGGAATCCACTCCTCCCGACAAGGCGAGCAGGACTTTCCCGTCGCCCACTTTTTCTCTGACAACCTGTATCTGCTTCTCGGCGAACGAATCCATCTGCCAGTCCTGACTGCATCTGCAGACATCCAGCACAAAGCTTCTGATGAACTCAGCTCCGTGTTTAGTATGATTCACTTCCGGATGGAACTGTACGGCATAGAAACCTCTCGCCCGGTCTTCCATTCCTGCTACAGGACACTCATCCGTATGAGCTGTGATGACAAACCCATCAGGCGGGCAGCTGATATAGTCAGTATGGCTCATCCAACACGTGTTGACATCGTCAGCAGAAGCGAGGATCCCGCCCTTGTCATCTATCGTGACATCAGTGCGTCCGTATTCACTGGTCGGTGCCGAATCTATACTGCCTCCCAGACGATAAGCCATCAGCTGCGCTCCGTAGCAGATCCCGAGGATCGGGATCCCCAGCCGGAAAATACTATCATCTATCGACGGTGCACCTTCCCCATAAGCACTCTGTGGTCCTCCCGTGAAGATAATTCCATTTGGTCCGAACTCGCGGACATATGCTGCGTCCACTTCATCATAATTATGGATCTCCGAGTATACTCCGCACTCTCTGATGCGGCGGGCGATCAGCTGATTATACTGTCCGCCGAAATCAACTATAAGAATCCTGTCACTCATAACACCCCTCCTTCTACAGAGATATTGTATCACTATTTTCGCCAAAATCCCCCCAGATGTTCCCGGGTTTTCGATGAAATCCAGGATCGATGGAGACTGAGGACAGTTTCCCTCGTATTCTATTTTCTTCCTATGATAAATCCCAGTGCAAGCGCTACAGCCAGCATTCCGGCTGTAATAAGCGCTACATTATGCGCACCGGCTGTTGTGACCATGAACAGCGGAGCAATGGTCAGATAGAAATTCTGCGTACTGATCTGCCATAGCGGGGTCGCTGCGATCAGGTTCGGACCGGCATCCGTTTCGAGTTCAGGGTCAGCGATCTTAAGCAGCATCATGCCTGTCGCTGTTGAACCTGTCCAGGCACCGAACATGACCATTGCGTTCTCAAGCCAGCTTGTCTTCAGCCAGAGTTTAGGCAGGATCAGGAGGACTATCGTTGTCAGGATAAGTCCGGTCAGCGAGATCGTCAGGATCGCGCTGGCATTATTGAGAATAACATCCAGCTTCATTGTCGCGATCGCAGTAATGATCAGATACTCCAGTGCGAGAGATCCAATATGTGCAAGAGATTCATTATCTATGAAGTCCTGGAGACGTGTTCTCTTGATCACCATTCCTGCGACCAGAGAGACGAGTATCGCAGGAACGTAGATCGCAAATCCGGAGAACAACGGTACCATATGCAGGATCTTGAGCAGACCGTAAGCCAGGAGCATGATACCAAGCACAATTCCGAAATGCAGTGTGAGCGGATCGAAAGCGATATCCGAAGTAAACGCTTTCATGAACTTATATTGATGATTCTTCTCGAGTATCCCGGTATAATCCTCTCTGCTGAGATTGCCTGATTTCTCTGCTGTGACCCAGCCCTTACGGATGCCGTAGTTCAGTATTGCGATACCTACAATGATACCGTAAAGCATTCCGATCGTTGCGTAGGTAGTACCGAAGGCAGAGGCTTCGTCATAATTCCAGTATCCGAGGGTATCATATATACCCGCGATGACCTGAGGAATTCCATGAGCGCCGTAGAAAGCGCCGAATGGGAGCAATGCAGCTCCGTCAGGAAGTCCGAACACTTTGCCGAGTCCCATTGCTGAGAGCACTTGAACGGCTATTACTGTTGCGGAAATGAAGAATATCAGCGAGCACTTTTTTATCATCTTCCTGTCAAAGGACAAAGCAATGAACTGCGTTACAAAAAGTATCGCAAGCAGCGGATTCGCGAATCCGCTGACATTATCTGACCAATGAATGTAGTACGGACAGAATTTACCCAGCACTTCTGATCCGAGCAGCAGCCCGACAAGCCCGCCTACAACAGCTACAGGTATAAACATTTTCTGCAGAAATCCTACTTTAGATCTCAGAAACAGTCCAATTATCAACAGCATGCTGGCCCATGCAAAATCCATAAGTATTGCTTCAAACATAGCTCTCTCCTTTACTGCATCTTCGCAACTGCCTCACGAATTGAAGCAACGAGATCTGCTGTCCATTCATTCTGCAGTTCAAACTGAGTATATACATTCATTGTCGCTCTTTTGAAAGCATCGATATCAGGGGTTTCATTGACTATCATTCCGGATGCTTTCAGTTCCTCAAGCTGTTCGTTCTCATGAGCCGCTACAGCTTCCCGGTGCTCCTTACCGAACGTTCTGGCACCTTCTGTAAGAATTTCCTGAATATCCGCAGGAAGTTTCTTCCACGTCGTCTGGGAGAATACAAGATTCTTCGATTCATACTTGTGGTTGGTGATAGTCAGATACTGATTGACTTCCTGAATATTATTCGCGTATATGTTGGCAATCGGGTTCTCCTGTCCGTCGAACGTACCCTGCTTTAACGCATCATAAGTTTTGGTCCAGGCAAACTTTGTGGCTTTCCCCCCGAGTTCTCTGATGATTGAAGCTGTCATTTCATCATCCGGGATCCTGAAATGAAGGCCAGCCATATCCTGAGGCTTATTGATCTCTTTTACACTGTTCGTAAGCTGGCGCATTCCGTTTTCCCAGAATGCAAGCTGAACAAGATTATAGTTGCCAAGTTCTTCTGTAAGCATCCCGGCAATCTTTTCATTATCTGTGACTGCCCACGCCTGCTCATAACTTGTGAACAGGAACGGCAGTCCAAGTGCAGCGATCTTAGGTGCATAGATCGCTTCTACGCCTTGCGGCATCATCATCGCGTCCAGCTCACCAGTGACTAGCTGCTGCGCCATATCTGTGTTGTCTCCGAGCAGCTCATTAGGATACAGCCTTATGATCACACGGCCATCGGTCTTCTCATTGACCCAGTCCGCGTAATGCTGAAGTGAAATATGCACCAGATTGTCTTCCGTGTCACTGTGACCAAGTCTGATGACATATTCTACATTGCCGGTCCCATCGCTGCCGGAGTCTGAATTGGCTGGGCCACAGGCAGACATTGACAGGATCATCGCTAAGACGATCATCAATACTACAGCCCGAGTAAGGATCTTACTATTCATTTTCTCTCCTCCCATATCAATGAACTCCTTGCAGGTAATGTGATATTGTCTTATGTCTGACATTAGACATAAGACAATATATATTATATATAGTTTTTACAAAAAAAGTCAATATTTTTGGAAAAAATGCTCAAATAGTGGCCAGGGATTTTATTTAATGAAAAAAGCCGGAGTGATGGTGTAATCCATCGCTCCGGCTTGTGCGTGTTTTCA
Source organism: Mogibacterium sp. (assembly GCA_017434025.1). GTDB lineage: Bacteria > Bacillota > Clostridia > Peptostreptococcales > Anaerovoracaceae > Crickella. The sequence goes on from JAFRGC010000043.1 coordinate 28,138, forward strand.
TGAAATAGATCTTATTCGCTTTCGATCACCCTATTCTATAGTCTCTCCGTTCATATACCTGACTTTGATGTTTTCCTTAGTTCCTATGTAGCAGAACCTTTCAACGGTCTGCTCCGGGGTGAGTTGTCTGGCAGCATCGGAAAGACCGTCTATGACAAGCGCGTCGAATACCGAGCCCGGCTCCAGCGAGCCCGTTCCTCCGAAGAGCGGTCCGCTCTGCTTGGTCGCCATCCAGAACGCCTCCGGGAAAGTGATCTTACGGTTGCCTTCCGGTTCATAGAATTGCTTGAGCTTGGAGAGCTGCACGGCGCGCGCAGCCTGTGTGTAGACCCCGATATGGTGGCCCGCAGATATGTCACTGCCGAGTCCGATCTTCATGCCCCTGTCAAGCAAGGCCCCTGTCTGCATGATGCCCGCAATAACGCTGACCGTCGCATCCGGGCACTGGACAGCATAGCTGTCGTATTTCTGCATGATATGGATATCCTCTTCCGAAGGAAAGATAAAATGCCCGCCGATAACAGGCCCGTTATCCATCAGTCCCGCGCGCTCATAGATCTCTGTATCGCAAGTGCATTCCGGGAACAGGATCCGTGCCTGCTCTGCCTCCCAGATCGATTCGACCAGATGGGTCTGCATTCCGACGCTGTACTTTCTGCCAAGTCTGCCGAGATCATTAATGAGCTCACGTGTACAGGTCGGCGCAAATCTCGGAGTAAGTATCGGTCTTGTGTTCCTGTTGCCGCTATACTTTTCGAGCAGCTCTTCTGTCCTGCGGACAGATCCTTCCGGATCCTCCAGCAGATCATCCGGTGCATTGCGGTCCATATTGACTTTACCGACAAACCCTTTGATCCCTCTGCGGTCCATTCTCTCGATCAGATAGGATGTTGCTTCGGTGTGTATCGTCCCGTATACGCATGCATGCATCGTTCCGTTGGCGATCATGTCATCAACGAATGCATCGTATACGAGTTTCGCGAATTCCGGATCCGCGTACTTTGCCTCTAACGGGAATGTACACTTATCGAGCCAGTCCGCAAGCAGCAGATCCATCTCAAGGCCACGGTTAAGATACTGTGGAGCGTGCACGTGGAGATCGGAAAAAGCCGGAATAAGAACAGCATTCCCGTAGTCTGTCAGCGGAACATTCCGGTATTCCTCCGGGATCTCAGTCCATACGCCCTTCACAATACCTTCCTCAACTGCAATATAGCTGTCAGGATGCACCGCCAAGTGCGTTCTGTCTTCAGAATAAACTATATCAGCATGTATCAGCTTCATCTGTCCTCACCTTATATTTTTTCTCGAACTCAATCGTATTTCTTTGCAGGAAAGAATTGTCTCTTCTGAAGTCTTCTTCTATATCGTCTGATCATATAGCTCCGGACGCATGATGCGCCTGAGGCTTAGATTGCTTTATTGTTTTTCAATCCGGCATTTTCCTTTTTCCAGAGATCGTCATATTCGAAGCCGGTAACCTTCTTGAGTATCTGCTTCTCTTCTTCTGTAGCCTCTCCGGCCTCATCGCCTTTGCGGCGGGCGACTTCCTTCTGTACAAGGTTGAACTCTTTGTCAGTTACAGGGAATAGCAGAGCGCAGATAAGCAGCAGTGCTGAGAGGATAGCCGGAGCCAGTATGAAGCAGATTCCGATTCCGTGCTGTGTTGCCGCGGTCTGATCAAGACCGGCCTTGGCCAGCTCCTCACTGTAGTTAACAGCCGAAAGCATGAATCCGATAATCGCTACCGAAAAACCCGAAGCGATCTTTCTGATGAATGTTGCCATGCTTGGTACGATGCCCGGCCTTCTCACCGATGTGATGAGTTCATCAACATCTGTCATATCTGCCATGATGGCGAAGATACCTGTAAGGGATCCCGCGTTGCCGAGTCCGATAAGGGCCGCCAGCAGCAGGATCGGGATAAGAGGCGCTCCATGATGTGAGAACGCGAACAGCCCCAATACGCCGATCAGCCTTACAGGAGCAGCGATCACGATTGCCTTCTTCTTGGAGGTCTTCCTCATGACAGGTCCGAAGATAAGCATTCCAATGAGCTGTGATACCATCATGACCGCAAGTATAGGCAGATAGTAATTGACACTGTCATTGTAAGCGCCGAGTGTATGCTCAACATAATACACAGCCATGCCCGAGATGAAGTCCATGCCTCCCTGGCCAAAGAGATAGAGGCCAAGGAAGATCAGGAACGAGCGGCTCCTGAAGACCGATGCCGCCTGCGTGAAGCTCTCGCCGAGAGTCATCTTCACAGGTTCTTTCTGCCTCTCCCATGTACCGAAGAATACGATTATCGAGCATATGAAGAATATCACTCCGAAGAGAATGCCGCACTTGATATAAAGTGAAGCATCGTTGGTAGGATTGATGATCATTCCCGGAACAAGGCCGCAGATCATCGCTCCAAGTGTGGAGAATATCATACGCACATTGGAGAACTTCGCTCTCATGGCGTAATCGTCCATCATGTCAGGAAGCAGTCCGTTGTAAGGAACACTCAGCACAGTGAATGCCGTATTAAACAGGCAGTACATCAGCATGTAGTATATATAGTTCGCGATCATTGATGACGCGTGTATATCGACCCATATGAGCACGAACATGATGCCCGAGGCGATACTTCCTACCAGGATATAGAACCTCTTAGGACCGTATTTCGAGCTTGTTCTTTCAACGATATTGCCCATGATAGGGTCTGTAACAGCATCCCAGATCTTTCCTATCATAGGGATGGTGCCTGCAAGCGCCGGGTTCATTCCCAGAGCGTTAGTGAGGAAGACGATGAAGAATGCGTTAATGATGACAAAGCATCCTCCGCCAAAGATCTCACCTACTCCGTAAGTAAGCCTGCTGAAAAATCCGTAATCGGGTTTTCTGCCTGCGATTTCTTCTTTCATACATTATCTCCTTTCACCCTGGTAACGTGTCTCTCTTCACCCATTATAGCAGATTCGTCCTGTCCATACTGTATCTAATATCTGATCACTTCTATGTCAAGGAAGTGACCGAGGATTTCAAGAGAGTCCGCAGCGTCACCGTAGATTACGGCAAAGTGAGGCTCATATCCGGCTTCGACGGTCGACTGCACGAAATCTTCGGCGCAGGTATCCGTGCGGACAACGACGCTCGTACCGAGGAACTGCTTTTCTCTGTCAAGCGCGCTTCCGGAGGCGATCAGGAATCTGAAACTTCCGTCCGGAGCTTTAGCCACTCTGAATATCGTGACTCTGTCACCAGAGTATAACATAGTAACAACACCAAAAAGCAGATAAGGAGAGACCAGGAATCTTCTCCCTGTCCCCCCTTATGTCAATCTCTTAACCAGACGGTTAAACTATTCGAATTCTATTGTCGATACCGGCTTATCCGAAATATCCCACATTACTCTGTTGACTCCAGGAACGGTGTCGATGATGCGGTCTCTCATGGTCTTGAGCATCTCCCAAGGGATCTCTACTGACTCTGCAGTTACAGCGTCCACGGTGTTGATCGCTCTGATGATGACCGGCCATCCCATATATCTCTTGCCGTCCTTGATGCCTGTGGACTTCATGTCAGGAATGACTGCGAAGTACTGCCATGGGGTCTTCTCCATCTTGCCGATCTCTTCTCTTACGATAGCATCTGCCTCGCGGAGCGCTTCGAGTCTGTCTCTTGTGATGGCTCCGGTGCATCTTACACCGAGTCCAGGTCCCGGGAACGGCTGTCTGTAGACCATGCTGTCAGGGAGTCCGAGTGCGGAACCGACTACTCTGACTTCATCCTTGTAGAGGAACTTGACTGGCTCTACGAGCTCGAACTGCAGATCCTCAGGGAGTCCGCCTACATTGTGGTGAGCCTTGACACCGTCGGATTCCAGGATGTCAGGATAGATCGTACCCTGTCCGAGAAATGCGATACCGTCGAGTTTGGCAGCCTCTTCAGCGAATACATCGATGAATTCCTTGCCGATGATCTTACGCTTTGTCTCAGGATCATCTACTCCCGCGAGCTTGTCGAGGAATCTGTCAACTGCGTCAACATAGATCAGATTCGCGCCGAGTTCCTCTCTGAATACCTTGATCACCATCTCCGGCTCGCCCTTACGGAGCAGTCCGTGATTGACATGGACGCATACAAGGTTGTCACCGATAGCCTTGATCAGCAATGCAGCTACTACACTTGAATCAACGCCGCCTGAGAGAGCAAGCAGTACTTTCTTGTCCCCTACCTGAGCCTTGATCTCAGCGAGCTGCTCCTCGATGAACTTGTCAGCGAGTGCACGTGTTGTGATACGTTCCATTGTTTCCGGTCTCATGTTACCCATTGATATACCTCCGTAAAAACTCTTGAGAGTATTTGATAGCTTTTCTAGCGGTTGCTTGCCGAACGGCCGCTTACTTCTTTAAGTATGACATCGTGTGCTCCGCCTTCTACGATACTTACCGCAGAAACGAGAGTGAGTTTGGCGTTCTTGTGGAACTCAGGGATCGAGAGGACTCCGCAGTTGCACATTGTTGATTTTACCTTGCTGAGCGTCAGCATGACGTTGTCGTGCAGCGGGCCTGCGTAAGGTACGTATGAGTCGACGCCCTCTTCGAATTTGAGTTTGGCATCACCGCCGAGGTCGTATCTCTGCCAGTTGCGGGCTCTTGCGGAACCTTCGCCCCAGTATTCCTTGACGTAGTTGCCGTTGACCATGAGTTTGGCAGATGGCGACTCTTCAAATCTCGCAAAATATCTGCCGAGCATGATGAAGTCTGCGCCCATTGCGAGTGCCAGTGCGATGTGATAGTCATAGACGATGCCGCCGTCCGAGCAGATCGGAACGTAAACGCCCGTCTTCTTGTAGTACTCGTCTCTTGCCTGCGCGACTTCAAGTACCGCGCTTGCCTGACCTCTTCCGATACCTTTCTGCTCTCTGGTGATGCAGATGGATCCTCCGCCGATACCGATCTTGACAAAGTCTGCACCGCAGTCTGCAAGGAAATTAAATCCGTCAGCGTCTACGACATTGCCTGCTCCGACTTTAACAGTGTCACCGTATGTGTCTCTGATCCACTTGAGAGTGATTGCCTGCCACTCTGAGTAACCCTCAGAGGAGTCGATCGTGAGGATATCTACACCTGCGTCAACCAGTGCAGGTACTCTCTCTTTGAAGTCTCTGGTATTGATGCCTGCGCCGACGACATATCTCTTGCCTGCATCGAGGAGTTCGAGCGGATGCTCCTTATGTGAATCATAGTCCTTACGGAATACGAATGATGTCAGTCTCTGGTTGTCATCAACGATCGGCAGCTGGTTCAGTTTGTTGTCCCAGATGATATCATTTGCTTCGGAAAGTGAGATACCGTCTTTGCCGTAGACCAGGTTCTCGAACGGTGTCATGAATTCCGAAACAGGAGTCATAGGATCCATTCTGGAAACTCTGTAGTCTCTGCTTGTTACGATACCGAGGAGCTTGCCATCAGCAGTTCCGTCTTCAGTGATAGCGATCGTTGAGTGCCCTTTCTCTGCCTTGAGATCGAGTACATCCTGCATCGTAGCGTCCGGCTTGAGATTGGAATCGCTCGGCACGAAACCAGCCTTGGCCCTCTTGGCTCTTCTGACCATTGCTGCCTGGCTCTCGATCGACTGCGATCCGAAGATGAATGAGATCCCGCCTTCCTTGGCAAGAGCGACAGCCATATTGTCATCGGAAACTGCCTGCATCACCGCGGAAGTCAGCGGAATGTTCATGGTGAGCGCCGGTTCCTCGCCTTTCCTGTATTTGACTACAGGAGTCTTGAGTGAAACATTTTCCGGTCTTGCCTCTGCGCTGGAGTAACCCGGAATGAGCAGATATTCATTAAAAGTACGTGAAGGTTCTTTGAGAACTGTTGCCATTATTTACCTCTTTTCTGTTTAAAGCATAAGGGTGTATATCGTAAATCAGGGGAGTTACTTGGTCTATTTTATATGTTAGATTGTTCTAACTATTTGCCGTTATTTACGGCTTTTCATAATATAGCACTATACAATTGCGAAATAAAGCGATTTCTAAATGTTAGAAAGAACTAACTTTTTTACAGTTCCACTCGTTTTTGATATACCCGATCATTTCAGCCAACGACATCCTGAACGTACGAAAAAAGGCTTCCGGTCATGACCGGAAGCCTTGATCAAATAGTTTAGTTATTTCTACTTGAAAGGGTTCTCTGTCGGATACGGCAGTGACTTCGGCTGATTATAAGCGATGTCCTTCACTCCGAGGAACTTGAACACCTCGAAGAGTGCTTTCCCGTGATGTCCGAATGCTACCGCACCGTGATGCGGATATCTCTTCTCGATCAGCACGTGGCGGTAGAATCTGCCCATCTCCTTGATAGCAAAGATGCCAATGCCGCCAAATGACTGTGTCGCAACAGGCAGTACCTCGCCCTCTGCGATGTATGATCTGAGGTTCCCGTCGCTGTCACACTGAAGTCTGTAGAAAGTGATCTCGCCCGGAGCAATGTCGCCTTCCAGAGTTCCTCTTGTGAAATCAGGGTCACTCCCTTCCGGCTCGAGCAGTCTGTGCTGGATCAGCTGGTACTTGATCGCACGGTCCGCGCACATTTTGCATGACGGAGTGTTGCCACAGTGGAATCCCATGAACGTATCGGTCAGTTCATAGTCGAACTTTCCTTTGATGCTCTCTTCCCACATGCTCTTCGGTACAGAATTGTTGATATCCAGCAGAGTTATCGCATCATCCGAAACACATGCGCCGATGTATTCAGAGAGCGCGCCGTAGATATCTACTTCACAGGATACCGGGATCCCGCGGCTTGCAAGTCTTGAGTTGACATAGCAAGGCTCAAATCCGAATGTTTCAGGGAAGGCCGGCCAGCACTTGTCAGCGAAAGCTACGTACTCACGTGCACCTCTGTGCTGCTCCGCCCAATCGAGGAGGGTCAGCTCGAACTGTGCCATCCTCTCGAGCATTTCAGGATAATATTTGCCTTCTCCCATCTCGGCCTTCATGTCCTCACAGACTTCAGGGATCCTTGCATCTCCTGCGTGCTGTTTATAGCTTACGAACAGGTCGAGTTCGGAGTTCTCTTCAACTTCCACACCAAGCTCATACAGACCTTTGATCGGCGCGTTGCAAGCGAAGAAGTCCTGTGGACGAGGTCCGAAAGTGATGATCTTCAGGTTCTTCACACCAAGGACAGCTCTTGCAACAGGAACAAAATCTGCGATCATCCTTGCGATATCTTCAGCAGTACCTACCGGATATTCAGGGATATAACCCTTGAGATGTCTCATGCCGAGATTATATGAGCAATTGAGCATTCCGCAGTATGCGTCTCCTCTGCCGTCGATCAGATTGCCATCGCCTTCAGCAGCAGCCACGAACATGCATGGTCCATCGAAGTATCTGGCTATCAGTGTTTCTGGTGTTTCCGGACCGAAATTGCCCAGGAATACCACAAGCGCGTTGCAGCCAGCAGCTTTGACATCAGCAACTGCTGCCAGCATGTCTTTCTCGTTCTCGACTGTAACAGGGCACTCATAGATGTCGCCCTTATAAGCTGCCTTGATAGCAGCTCTTCTGCTCTCGGATAAGGAAATGATAAAGCAGTCTCTTGATACTGCGATCATCCCCAGTTTGACTTCAGGAATGTTTTTCATGGATGCACCCTCCTACGATGCTTCTGTTATGCAAGATCTATGTTTTCTCCGGTGAGGCCTATGTAAGCGCCGGCGGCAGCTTCATCCGATTCCGGGTGAGCAAGCAGCCACTTATTGCGCGCCCACAGCATCTTATCCTCTTCATTCAAAGCGGTGATCGAAGGTGCTGCTGTATTCGTGCCGCGAGGCAGGACTACCGCAACACGGAACCCCTCCTCCTCGTTGACATGGCACGGTGCATAGTGGAGCGCAGTCTCATACACTTCCACCGCGATACCGGCAGGCGCTCTGAAAGCCTTTATCTTACCAGTATACAGTTTTCCATCTTCAATGTCACTCATGAGTGCGAGAAGCAGTATGAAGTCTCCTGCTCCGATGTTCACCTCACTGTCCTTGTGGTATTCGAGACAATTCAGTTTGGTGTTCCTTCCCCAGCACATGCCGAGCTCTACAGGCATGCCGCCATATGCGCGATTCCAGAGTTCCCCATAGATGGAACATTCCTCAAGGCTCTGGATCGATGGCTCATATGCCACACCTGACTCAGGAAGTTCGATTTTATTCATTGCATCGATCAGCTCTGCAGTATCATAACCATCCAGCACTTTGCCGTATGGTTTGAATTCTTCGTCATATACAGAATAGATCTTCATGTGACCTCCTAACGTAGTTCCGGAAAAATACCTTTGAGTGCAGGATAGATCCTGCGGAATTTCTTATACTGAGCCTCGTAACGTGCTGCGATCTCCGGATCCGGTTCAATGGTCTCTGTGACCGAGAGCAGCGCTTCAGCACACGCATTCACGCTCTCATACTCTCCGCAGCAGACCATGGCCAGCATCGCACCTCCGTATCCCGGGCCTTCCTCAGTCTTAGGAATGTCCAGGCTGATACCCATAATGTTAGCTATCATTTTGCGCCAGAGCGGTGATTTCGCGCCGCCTCCGCAGATCTTCGACCTCTTGATATCGAGTCCGAGTGATTTCGCGACTTCAAATGAATCCCTGATAGCAAATGTTACGCCTTCAAGAACAGCCTGCACCATGTCAGATCTTGTCGTGTCCATGGTCATTCCTGTGAAAGTTCCTCTGGCGTCAGTATCGTTGATCGGGCTTCTCTCGCCCATCAGATACGGCAGGAAGAACACACGGTTGCGGCCAAGCTTATCATCGGTGATGTCTGCCTGCTCCGCGGCATAGTCCTGAGTCCTCAGGATCTCCTCGCAAAGCCACTTGTTGCAGCTTGCGGCTGACAGCATGCATCCCATCAGGTGATACTTGCCGTTCGCGTGCGCGAAGGAGTGCAGTCCGTTGTACGGATCCACTCCGAACTTATCCGATGAGATGAATATGGTACCGGATGTTCCGAGCGATATGTTGCAGTCTCCATCCTTGACAGTACCTGTCCCTACTGCAGCTGCAGCGTTATCGCCTGCCCCGGCTGCTACCTTGACTTCCGGAGGCAGTCCCAGCATCTCCGCGATCTCCGGCAGGACCGTTCCGATACAGTCATAACTCTCGTACAGTCCCGGCATGATACTCCTGTCTATGCCGCAGATGTCCAGCATCTCCTCTGACCAGCATTTATGCTCAACATCCATAAGGAGCATGCCGCTCGCATCTGAATAGTCGCACGAATGGACTCCTGTCAGCTTGAAATTGATAAAATCCTTCGGCAGCATGATCTTCGCTATACGCGCAAAGTTTTCCGGCTCGTTGTTTTTCATCCAGAGGATCTTAGGTGCTGTAAAACCTGCGAATGCAATGTTCGCTGTCAGCTGAGACAGTTTCTCTCTGCCGATCTCTTCGTTGAGCCAGGCGGTCTCTTCTGCTGTCCTGCCGTCATTCCACAGGATCGCAGGTCTGATGACTTCGCCATTCCCGTCAAGAGCGACCAGACCATGCATCTGACCTCCGCATCCTATACCTTTGACCTCAGCAGCATCCTGATCCGCAAGTATCTCCCTGATACCTGAGCAGCAAGCCTGCCACCAGTCATCCGGATCCTGCTCACTCCACCCCGGGTTCGGGAAGGAGATCGGATAGTCTTTCGTTACAGCCTTCAGAATGGCTCCGTCCTCATCCACAAGCAGGAGCTTTACTGAAGAAGTTCCCAGATCGACCCCGATAAATTTCTTTTTCCCTGTCATATCAAATACTCTCCGGTTCTCGCATTATAATTATCGACTGCAGTTATTATATAATTATAACCCTTTTTTGTGATATTTCGCAGTGATAATGATGCAACACTGCACATCTCCTGTGATTAACCTTTGACTGCACCGGCGATAAAGCTTTCCTGGATCTTCTTGCTCAGGAAGATGTAGACCAGCAGGGTCGGGAATGTCGCCAGTACCAGCGCCGCACCGATAGGTCCCCACTCAGTCGTATACTGTCCGGAAAGTGCTTGAACACCTACAGGCAGCGTTCTCAGCGCGCTTTTGCTGATGAAAACATTCGCGAACATCAGCTCGTTCCAGCACTGCAGGAACGTATATATGCCTACCGTTGCAACAGCCGGTTTCATCAGCGGAACGATGATATGGAAGAATATACCGAACACGCCGCATCCGTCGATACAAGCTGACTCATCGAGTTCACGCGGTATCTCATTCATGAAACCCGTGCAGACCAGAATGGCCATAGACAGAGAGAATGCGGAATACGGAATGATCAGTGCCCAATAGGTATTAAGCATATTCAGTTTTGACAGTGTGACGTACACCGGTACGATCGATGCGTGGATCGGAATCGTCAATCCAAGCATGAAGAACTTGTTCAGTGTCTTGCGCTGCCTCCAGATAAGACGCGTCAGCGCAAATGTCGCCAGCAGGGCAACAGCCAGCGTGATCAGGATCGTTGTGACTGCCACAATGGCACTGTTCAGGAAATAGAGTCCCATATTGCCTGTATGGAGTGCGGTGGTATAGTTGGACCACAGCCACTCCTTCGGCAGTCCGATCACGTTATCCCCGAATATTTCCGGATTGCTCTTCAGTGAGAAAGTGAACATCCAGTAGACAGGGAACAGGTTGACGATCAACCAGAGAAAGAGTCCGATATATAAGAAGACCTCTCTTGTTTTAGTTGTAGTTCTCATAGCCTTAATCCTCCTCCTTGAATACTAGATTGATCAGCAGTGCAAAACCAAAGCAGAGAAGGATCAGAAGAACAGCGATCGTACTTCCCATACCGTAACGGTTGCGGAGGAACAGCATACTTATCATCAACGTACTAGGCACTTCAGTTGTGTGAAGCGGCCCGCCGTTGGTCAGAACATAGATAAGGTCAAATGATTTCAAAGATCCGGTAACAGCGAAAATAACGCTGATTTTGATAATAGGTTTGATGTAGGGCAGGACTATGTAACGGTTGACCTGCCCGTCGGTTGCGCCGTCCAGCATAGCAGCTTCGCGGAGTTCCGTCGGTACACTCTTGACTCCCGCATACAGAAGCAGCATATGATAGCCGACATACTGCCATAATATAGGTACAAATACCGCGCCCAGAGCGGTGGCTTTATCTCCCAGCCAGATGCGGGTAAGATTGTCGAGTCCGACAGCACGGAGCGCAACATTCAGAACACCGTAATCCGGGTTGTATATTTTCAGCCAAAGCTGACCGATAACAACGGTTGAGATCAGGACCGGCATAAAATATACCGACAGAAAGATTCGTTCGCCTTTGATCTTCTTGCCAAGCACCAGAGCCAGCCCGAGAGCGAGCGGCAGCTGCAGGAAGACCGATAACGCAGCAAGAAGCAGTGAATTGCCCAATGCTTTCATGAAGCCGATGGAATCACTGGTAAATAACTCTTTATAATTTGAAAACCCAATAAAAATTTTATCCGTAAAGCCATTCCAGTCAAAAAAGCTGAAATAGGCTGAGGCTCCGATTGGTGCAATCAATACCCCGCAGAAGAGAATCAGTGCCGGCAACAGAAAAATGATTACATACCATTTATTGTTGTACAGTTTATTCATACTCAGCAGCCCTCTCTTTATGAAAATAGCAGACTCCCCGAATCCCTGGACAGACCGGGGAGTCTGCATGTTCTAACTAATCAACAGATATGTTTGTTCTGATATCCCACAGACTTACTGGAGATCTTTTGTCAGGCCGTCAATGAATCCCTGACCGTCGATTTCCTTGCCATATACCTTAGCAACATAGTCGAGGTAGATCTGAGCAGGATCTGCACTCATAGCTGTGTCGCCGAAGAGAACGAGTCCCTCGCACTGATTGACGATGTTACCAATGTCAACCATCAGTGGCTCCAGTGAGCTTGTGTCATAATCAGGTGTCCAAGCCGGGAGTCCTACAGCGTTGAGGTAGTTGTAGTGGCAGATCTCTTTGCCGAGTGCAACAGCGACCTCAGATGCAAGTTCAACATTTGCTCCGTCAGCGTATACTGCGAGATGGTCGGACGGACCGCCGATCGCGCAATTAACAGTGGAACGTTCAGCGTTCATTAATGGGAACATAGCAACAGCAGACTTGAAATCAGCAGCAGCAACTTCGCCTGTGTTCCACGAACCATTCTGATAGAATGCAGTCTTTCCTGCGAGGAAGTTTGCTTTTACTTCGTCATTGCCGAGTGCGACGCCGGATGGATCGAAGTATCCCTTGTCGATCATTTCCTGCATGGTATCAACAGCTTTTGCGATATCTGGATCATTCCATGTTGCCTCACCGGCAAAGATCTTTCCGAGATCCTCATATCCGATCGACTTGAGGATGATCGGCTCGAGGTACTCAGTTACGCACCATGTCTCACTTCCGGCACATCCGAATGGGATGATGCCTGCAGCAACCAGATCGTCGCAGCACTTGATCAGATCTTCATAAGTCTCAGGAACTTTGTCCCAGCCAGCCTGAGCAAGCAGATCCATGTTAGCGAACATAGCTACGATGTTGAATGTTGTAGGAACGCCGTAGTGCTTGCCGCCATAAGTGGTGTTGTTGAGCATGACTGAAGGGATCTGATCCTCTGTGTAGTTGTTTGCGTAGATATCGTCAAGGCATGCAACCTTGCCTGCTTCTACGAAGTCACCGAGGAACGCACCGCCCCATGTGAAGAAAATGTCCGGAAGATCTTCTGAAGAACCGCCTGTCATAGCAGCTTTGATCTTAGTCTTGTAGGACTCGTTCTCGAAAGCTTCCATTTCGATCTTGACGCCAGGGTGAGCTGCTTCATAGTCTTCGATAGCCTGCAGATAAGCCGGACGGTTAGCGTCACTCTCAGTAGCGATACACCACAGCTTCAGTGTGACTTCTTCGCCTTCGCCGCCACCATCACTGGCTGGCTGTTCGCCGCCGCCTCCGCCGCATGCAGCCATGAATGGTACCATGCACAGTACAAGGATAAAAGCAAGAATCTTTTTCATTTGTCTACCTCCTTGATTAAAAAACATAAAACAAACTCTTACTTCTTTTCTTTACTTTTTTATTAAGATTCAGGATGAGCCTTCGGCCTTCCCTATCCAGGCGGGCGGCGAACCTCTCTCCTAATATTAATAACGTTTTTGTATATCTGTTCTCTATCTGTTCATCACTGTGCAGACCGCCTTGCAGCCTGTCAGTTCTTCAGTTCTTCTGTCCGGTGCTCCGAATCCGGCATACAGTTTCCAGTTCCCGCTTCCCGGAATTCGTGCTCCCTGATCGTCAACAACGGTGAATGCGTCAGGATCGATCGGGATGGAGAACTCTCCTTCTTCCTTAGGTCTCAGGCGGATCCTCCTGAATCCGCAGAGGACTGCATTCGGAGGTGCGCAAGGTGAATCTTCGTCATGCAGATAGAGCTCTATGACCTCTTCTGTCTCATTTTCACCATCGTTCTTCACTCGTACATATGCATTGCTGCCTTCAGTCCGAAGATCCTGAACGATGCACTTTCCATAGGTCAGTCCATAGCCAAACGGATAAAGCGGAACTCCCTGATAGTATCTGTAGGTGCGTCCGAACATCGAATAATCCGTGAAGTCCGGTAATTCTCTCAGTGCTTCGTTGCGATAGAATGTCACCGGAAGTTTCCCGGACGGGGACGCCTTCCCGAAAAGAAGATCTGCTACAGCTTTGCCGCCGTGTGCTCCGGGATACCAGGAAAGAAGGATCGCATCTGCCTGTTCCTCCGCCTCTGTCAGGTCGATCGAGCTGCCTGCCATCAGAATGACCACCGTTGGCTTGCCGACTTCGAGTACTTTGCTCAGAAGTCTTCTCTGTGGCGCAGGGAGGAGCAGATTCTCTTTGTCTCCGGAACTGTAGCTGTTTCCGGTATCACCCTCTTCTCCCTCAAGGGTCTCATCCAGTCCCAGAACGAGTATGACGGTATCGCTTCTCTTCGCTATTGTGACAGCTTCGGCGATCCGGTCATCTGCTTTTGCCAGTGGTTCCACGGAATCCCTGAACAGGTCACATCCCTGAGAGTACAGCACCCGATTTGTTTTCGCTGTCACGTCCTGTATGCCCTCAAGTACTGTCACATATCTTGACGGTACCCCGTGATAGTTTCCGATCAGTGCTGAGCGGTTGTTCGCGTTCGGTCCGATGACCCCGATCGTACCGCATTTGTCCGGGTCCAGAGGAAGCAATCCGTTGTTCTTCAGAAGAACACAGGATCTGAGTGCTGCACGATATGCCATTTCCTTATGTTTGTCGCATTCGACAACATCATATGGGATCTCATCGTATTCACTGCCACCCTCTCCCAGCATTCCGAGCAGGAAACGTGTCGTGAATACCCTGACTGCGCAGCGGGTGATGTCCTCTTCAGATATCTTTCCCTTCTTATATGCCTTCATGATGTGCTGGTAGGTGCAGCCGCAATTGAGGTCGCAGCCGGCCTTGAGCGCCATGGCGGCAGATTCTGTCGGTCTGGAGGTCACTTTGTGGCTTTCATGGAAGTCGCGGATCGCCCAGCAGTCTGAGACGAAGTGGCCTTCAAATCCCCAGTCCTCTCTCAGTAATTTCATCAGAGCAGTGCTCGCGCAGCACGGTTCGCCGTTGGTGCGGTTGTAAGCCCCCATGACCGACTCGACACCGGCTTCACACACCAATGCTTTGAATGCCGGCAGATAAGTCTCTGTCATGTCTTTCGGGGAAGCAATCGCGTTGAACTCGTGGCGGAGAGCTTCCGGTCCGCTGTGGACTGCGAAGTGTTTTGCGCAGGCAGCAGTTTTCAATGTCTCTCCGGTTCCCTGCAGGCCACGCACAAAGGCTTTGCCCATGCAAGATGTCAGGTATGGATCCTCTCCGTATGTTTCGTGGCCGCGTCCCCATCTCGGATCACGTACGATGTTGACATTTGGCGACCACATCGTCAGTCCGTGATAGATGTCCCTGTCACCTTCAGCAGAGAATGCGTTGTATTTCGCTCTGGCTTCTGTCGAAATGGCATCGGCGATCTCTTCAAGGAATTCATCGTCGAACATCGCTGCCAGTCCGATCGCTTGCGGGAAAACGGTAGCTGTACCTCCGCGGGCGACACCGTGAAGAGCTTCGTTCCACCAGTTATATGCCGGAACGCCAAGCCGTTCGATCGCAGGGGCGTCAAACCGGAGCTGTCCGGCCTTTTCCTCGACCGTCATGCGGTTAACCAAATCTTCTGCAGCTTTTCTTGCCTGTTCGCGTGTCATTGATGTATGTTTTCCTGTTCTTCTCTGTATATCAGATCTGTTTGACAGTCTGGCCTTCAAACAGCTTGCCTTTAACGACAATGTATTCAGGGAGCGCTGTGCTCGGGTTTTCGATCCTGTTGATCAGTTGCTCTACAGCTGTCCTGCCGAGCTTATCAGTGTCCTGCTCCCAGGTGGTGAGCTTCGGATCAAGTATTTTCGCAAGATTGACGCCGTCATATCCGCAGACGCTTATATCGTCAGGGATCTTCAGTCCTCTGTCGAGTATCTCCGCCTGCCCTCCCATGAAGGCGTAATCGTCAGGAAACATGATCGCCGTCGGAGGATCCGGACGGTCTAGCAATTCTGCCGTCGCCCGTCTTACGGATTCTACGTCATGGTATATTGCTTCACAGATGTATCCGGGAGGTATTTCTATACCGTGCTCCTCCATGGCGGTCTTGAAACCGCTGATGCGCTTCTGTGTTACCAGAGTCCGTTCACCGTGTATGAACGCGATCTTCCTGTGCCCCCGGTCAGCCATGAGGGATGCAAGTCTGTATGATCCCTCTTTGTTGTCTGAGTTCACCGAACTTGCTGTCTCAAATGAATAGTCGATCGTTACTGTAGGATATTCGCTTGTTACAAGTTCAAGAACTTCGGGATTCTGAAAATCTACATTGGCTATCACGACGCCATCGCAGTTGCGGTATCTGCAGTGCTGCAGATACGAGGTCTTCTGTTTGCCGATGTTATTGCTGATAAAAGTGATGTCGTATCCATTATCCTCGGCCTCCTCCTTCACACTGTTAAGGATGTGGGAGAAGTACTCGTGTGTCAGACCGCTCATGCTGTCATCGATAAACAAGACTCCTATATTATGAGATCTGTTGGTTTTGAGTAATCTGGCTGCAGCATTCGGCGTATAATCTAGTTCTCTTGCCGTTCGCCTGACCAGTTCTACTGTCTCCGGGCTTATATCAGGATACCCGTTCAAAGCCTTGGAAACAGTGGCGGGGGAGACACCGCATTTTCTGGAAATATCCTTGATTGTGACCATTATTCCCTCCTTTGCGGTATATATCGCGAAAATTGCGAATACGTTTTCGTAGCTCCATTGTAAATTACTTAAACGTTTTCAGTCAATACTTTTTTTGAATTTTGAAGAAAAAACTAAATATTTCTAGAATATTTTATTTTCATCTTTACAAATCAGTCGCTTCGACCCTATAATAACCTTAAGTGTACGAAAACGTATTCGAGCGCAAGGAGTAAACAATGAGATTTGGGTATTTCGACGATTTTAATAATGAATATGTGATATCAACGCCGAAGACTCCCCTTCCGTGGATCAACTACCTCGGATCGCAGGACTTCTTCAGGCTCATTTCGAACACTTCAGGCGGTTACTGCTTCTATAAGGATGCCAAACTGATGCGTCTTACCCGTTACCGCTACAACAACAGCCCGATGGACTGCGGCGGTCATTACTTCTATATAAACGATGGCAGCAACATCTGGAATCCCGGATGGCAGCCGGTGAAGGCAGACCTTGATTCATATAAATGCAGACATGGTCTTGGCTATACGGTCTTTGAAAGTTCGAAAAATGACCTGAACGCAGTTCAGGAAGTGTTCGTTCCTCTTCATGAGAACTGTGAGCTCACCAGGCTGACCTTGCTGAACACATCTTCTGAGGCAAAGGAGATCGATCTTTACAGTTATGTTGAGTTCTGTCTCTGGGATGCCCAGGATGACTCGTCGAACTTCCAGCGAAACTTCTCGATCGGGGAAGTCGAGGTCACCGGAAGCACCATTTATCACAAGACTGAATACCGGGAGCGCAGGAACCACTACGCAGTGTTCCACGTCAACAAGGACATCTGCGGTTTTGACACGAGCCGCGATGATTTCGTCGGTCTGTATAACGGTGCTGACAGGCCGCGCGCAGTCGAAGCCGGCGTCAGTTTCAACAGCATAGCTCACGGATGGGCACCTGTAGGGAGCCATCATCTGCAGATCTCACTCGCGCCGGGTAAGCACTATTCATGCATCTTCATCCTCGGTTACTGTGAGAATGCATATGATAACAAATTCGAAGCTCCAGGTGTGATCAACAAGGAGCCGGCAGGCAGACTGATCTCCATGTTCAGCACGGACGAGCAGTTCGATGCTGCACTTCAGGAGCTCAGGATCTACTGGAATGATCTTCTTTCAAGTTACAGAGTTTCTTCCGGAAATGAGCAGCTCGACAGGTCTGTAAATATATGGAACCAATATCAGTGCATGGTCACTTTCAACATGAGCAGATCTGCCAGTTACTTTGAAAGCGGGCTCGGACGAGGTATGGGATTCCGCGATTCATGTCAGGATCTTCTTGGTTTTGTCCACCTGATACCGGAAAGAGCGAGAGAGCGGATAATTGACATTGCAAACACTCAGTTTGCTGATGGCAGTACTTATCACCAGTATCAGCCTCTGACCAAGCGCGGCAATATGGCCGTGGGCAGCGGGTTCAACGATGATCCTCTCTGGCTGATAGCATGTGTTTCTGCGTATCTCAGGGAAACCGGAGATTTCAGCATCCTTGAGGAGCAGTGCACATTTGACAGCAACGCGAATGACATGGCTCCTCTCCTGGATCACCTTAGGAGAAGCTTCAATTACACTACGACCCATCTGGGACCTCATTTCCTGCCGCTCATAGGGCGTGCTGACTGGAACGACTGTCTCAACCTCAACTGCTTCTCGGAGCACCCGGGTGAAAGCTTCCAGATCACGGGATCAAGTGAAGGGCCAGTCGCAGAGAGCGTTTTCATTGCAGGTATGTATGTGAAATACGGCAAGGAATTTGCCGAGATACTTGAGCACGTTGGCTGCGGAGAAGAAGCTGCAGAGGTCATGGCCAAAGCTGATGCAATGTGCGGTAAGGTCCTGGAAGCAGGATGGGACGGGGAATGGTTTGTCCGCGCGTACGATGCTTTCAGCAAGCCTGTCGGCAGCAAGGTCTGCGATGAGGGACGCATATTCATAGAACCTCAGGGCATGTGCGTGATGGCCGGTATCGGAATGGATACGGGCGAAGCGGAGGCAGCGCTGCGGAGTGTTGAGAAGCATCTGGATACCGAATACGGGATCATGCTTCATCAGCCCGCTTATACGAGTTACCGCCTCGAGCTCGGAGAGATCACCTCATATCCGCCGGGTTATAAGGAAAACGCAAGTATATTCTGCCACTGCAATCCATGGATATCTATTTCCGAGGCAATGCTCGGACACGGAAGCCGTGCCTTTGAAGTGTACCGCAAGACGAACCCTGTATTTCTTGAGGACATAAGCGATATCCACCGCACTGAGCCTTATGCATACTGTCAGACGATCGCGGGAAGAGATGCCGCGACCCACGGCGAAGGCAAGAACAGCTGGCTGACAGGTACTGCTGCCTGGTCGTTCGTATGCGTAAGCCAGTATATCCTCGGTATCAGGCCGGAACTGGACGGACTGTGTATCGATCCGTGCCTGCCGCCTGAGATAAAATCATTCCGTTGTGTACGCAAGTTCCGTGGTTCGATCTATCACATCCATGTTGAGAACCGCGGAGGGACCTCGAAAGGGTCTGCTTCTGTATCGGTAAACGGTGTTCCTTTCGGCAGCACTCTCATACCAGTACCGGAAGGACCTTCGGATGTAGAAGTCAGTATCATCATAGAGTAATAGTTTTTCTTCATTTATATTTCCTCATAAAAAGATCACGCGGCCTTTCGTCGGCTAAACGAAAGGTCGCGTGATCTTAAATTTTAAATCTATCGAATTCTGTCAGATGTTTTGAGTCATGCTGCATCGATCATCGAGCCGACTGTCTCCAGACTTCAAAGCTCTCGTCTCCCAGAACTCTGACTCTCGGCAGCAGATGCGGGTCCATTCCCTGCCTTACTCTGCCGTAGTCCGTTAAGAAAGCACATTGGAATCCCTGATCCTGAACCGCTCTGTAGGCAATGCCAGGCGCTTCACCATATGGATATGCGTAGGCATCATTACCGACGATCTTACTCGCTTTAACCAGGTCTTCCGCGATCTCTTCCTGACTCATCTCTCCAACGATCCCGCGGTAATTCGGGTCATATCCTGCCTGATGCATCGCATAAGAGTTGCTCTCGAAATCGACATACTCGGAAGCATACTTCCTGACTTTGCCGGCTGCACCGTTATCCTCCCAGCAGACCATGAAAACCGTCGCAGGGATCTTGTACTTCTCGAGCAGCGGGATACCATATTTGAGTGTTTCCTTCTTGCCTACGTCGAATGTAACAGCGATGCTCTTCTCCGGCAGCGATATCTTACCATCGATCCATGCTCTCAGTTCCCGCCAGCCTGGGAAGTAATAATCGCGTTCGCTGAGATACTTGAGCTGCTCTTCGAGGTCAGTATCCAGGATCCAGTTTCCGTTGAGTCTGGCCGGGACATCATCAGCAGTATAAACGCTGTTGTACATCATGACGGATACTTCATAGTCATTGTCGCCAAATTCTTCCGGCGACAGCACTCTCACCGTCCTCGTCGCAGTATAATTCGTGCTGCCAAACGGAACAGTATATGTTACCTCGTATTCTCCCGGCTTCGAAGTGTCGACCTCGCCTTCAACAGTGATCTGGTCTTCGACAATCATGCCGCCTTCCTTATCCTTGTTGATCGCAAACGCCCCATTCTCTATGTACGGATCACCCTGTCTGACGAGCTGCACTTTAGAACCGCGGAGACCTATCACTATGTTGCCCGGCTGGATGACATGCACTGTCCTGACGACTTCCTGATCTCCCAGCCTGTAAACGATATTGTAGTCACCTGCAGTTCCGGTATCTACTTCCCCGCTCACTTCAGCCCTGGCATTGTTTACGCCGGGATCAGTGTACTCGCTGCCAAGTTCGATGCTGACTTCCTGATCGCCGATCAGAGCAAGCGGCTCCGCAGGTGCAGGAGTATGCATCTTGCCGATAGCAATGACGCAAGCGATGCACATGACCAGCATCAGGTCGATGAGGAGAATGAGTTTGAGGTTCTTATTCTTTTGTTTCTTATTGTTGTTCTTCATACACTATATATTAGCACAAATGAGGTCCCGGGTATCCCGGGACCTCAAAACATAAACCATTATTAAGAATTCAGTTCTATCGGAGGAGCCCAGCCTCCGGAGATTACATCATTCCCATTCCTCCACCCTGTGGCGGCATTGGAGGCTCCGGCTTCTTGATCTCTGTGATGCCTGCCTCTGTCGTCAGGAGCATTCCTGCGACGGATGCGGCGTTCTGCAGGGCGGATCTCGTTACCTTGACAGGGTCTACGATACCAGCCTGGATCATATCCTCATATTTCTCTGTTGCAGCGTTGAATCCGACATCTCCGGATGCATCCTTAACTGCTGCGACAACTACAGAACCTTCGAATCCTGCATTCGTTGCGATCTGTCTTACAGGCTCCTCAAGCGCTCTCTCAACGATCTTAGCGCCGGTCTTCATATCACCTTCCTGCTGGTCAGCATATGCCTTGACAGCAGCGATAGCTCTGATCAGAGATACTCCGCCGCCTGCTACGATACCTTCCTCTACAGCAGCTCTTGTTGCGTTGAGGGCATCCTCGAGTCTGAGCTTCTTCTCTTTGAGTTCGGTCTCAGTTGCAGCACCTGCATTGATGACAGCTACGCCGCCGGACAGCTTAGCGAGTCTCTCCATGAGTTTCTCTTTGTCGAAGTCTGACTTGGTCTCTTCGATGCTTGCTCTGATCTGTGCGATCCTTGCCTTCAGATCAGCCTTGCTGCCTGCTCCGCCGACGATGACGGTATTCTCCTTGTTGACTTTGACAGTCTCTGCCTGACCAAGCATGTCGATCGTTGCTTCCTTGAGCTCATATCCGAGTTCTTCACTGACTACTACGCCGCCTGTGAGGATCGCGATATCCTCCATCATAGCTTTACGTCTGTCACCAAAGCCAGGAGCTTTGACTGCTACGACGTCGAGTGTTCCTCTCAGTTTGTTCAGTACCAGAGTTGCCAGAGCTTCTCCATCAACATCCTCAGCAACGATGAGCAGGCTCCTTCCGGCCTTCATGATGCTCTCGAGCAGCGGGATGATGTCCTGGATGCTGCTGATCTTCTTGTCGGTAAGGAGAATGAAAGGCTTGTTCATAACAGCTTCCATCTTCTCATTGTTAGCCATGTATGGTGACAGATATCCTCTGTCGAACTGGAGACCTTCAACGACCTCCATGGTGGTTCCGAGTGTCTTGGACTCTTCTACTGTGATGACTCCGTCCTTGCCGACTTTCTCCATTGCCTCAGCGATGAGTTCACCGATCTCTCTGTCGTTAGCCGAAACAGAAGCGACCTGCGCGATGGAAGCTTTGTCATCGACCTGCTTTGCCGCATCCTTGAGGTATGCGACTGCAGCGTCAACAGCCTCGCTGATGCTCCTCTTGAGGATCATCGGGTTAGCGCCTGCGGTAACATTCTTGAATCCTTCTCTGATGATGCTCTGAGCCAGCAGAGTTGCGGTAGTTGTTCCGTCACCGGCAACATCGTTCGTCTTGGTCGCGACTTCCTTGACCAGCTGTGCTCCCATGTTCTCGACCTGATCCTCGAGCTCGATCTCTCTTGCGATGGTAACTCCATCATTCGTGATCAGCGGGGAACCGTATGACTTCTCAATCAGGACGTTCCTGCCCTTAGGTCCGAGTGTGATCTTAACTGTATCTGCCAGCTTGTCAACGCCTGCCAGCAGCTTCCTTCTTGAATCTTCTCCGTAATAAAGTTCTTTAGCCATTTTATAATTATCCTCCTTAGTGAGTGCTTATGTGACTGATCAGAATGATTATTCTACGACAGCCAGTATGTCTTTCTGGCTGATGATCGTATAATCATTGCCCTTATACTTAAGGTCATTGCCGCCGTATTTGCTGAAGACTACAATATCGCCCACCTTGAGTTCCATTGGCTCGTCCTTGGTTCCAGGACCGACTGCCAGGACTTCTGCCTGCTGTGGCTTCTCCTTGGCATTGCCCGACAGGAGCAGACCACCCTGGGTCTTCTCTTCAGCGTCCAGTTTCTTTATTACAACTCGTGCTCCGAGCGGCTTGATTCCAATACTCATTATTATGCCTCCTGATTATATGCTTATGGTTATTGTATCCGATGGACAGGCTGTATACCTGTTCTCTGTATCCTTTGTTAGCACTCTTGATAGTCGAGTGCCAACCACCTCTACTATTCTACTCACCTATCAATGTGATGTCAACACCTTAATCATAACTGCCGCATCAAATTACTGTTCATCTGCGGTCTCTGAAATAATAGAAGAGGTACTGCTGCGCGTATCCCGCGAGTTCTCCGAATTTCTCATGCGCAAAACGTTCCATGCCTCTCGCATCTGTCTCGCTGAACCCGTACATTTCGTTCATGATGTGCCTGACCCAGGTGTCGACCGGGAACGCTGCGGTATCACGCAGACCGAACAGCATGACGCAATTGGCGACTTTGGGCCCGACGCCGGGATAATCCAGTACGTCTTCCCTGCATTCCGGTCTGCAGCATGCTGCGAACTTCTCTCCCGCTGCTCGGATATAGCGGCTGCGGTATCCCAGCCTGAGTTCCGTCAGGTCATCGATATCAGCAGCAGCGAGTGCCTCCGGCGCAGGAAAAGCATACAGTTCCCTTCCAGAAACCTCTCCTATGTATTCTCCGTACGTCCTGCAGATCGATTCGATGTTCTTGCGGATGCGTGGGATATTGCTGTTCTGTGAGACGATGAAGGAGATGATCGTCTCGAACAGATCCTGTTTGAGAATGCGTATCCCGGCTCCGTATTTCACCGCCGCCTCAATAGCAGGCTCACTTTCTGTCAGTCTGGCCTTGATCGCGCCGTAGTCGGTGTCCAGGTCAAAGTACTCCCGCCAGAAGGCTTCGTCACCACCTGTCACATCCAGGATCAGGGTCGTACCGCCGCAGCTTGCTCTGGCGGCATATCCGCCCGCTGCGCCGATATAATCGCCGGATCCGTCCTCCGCCGGCAACCAACGAAAACATTGCCCACATTCGAAGATGTGGGCAAGATCAAGGTCATGTATATTGTCGAACTGTATCCTTCTGATCTCCATATCAGTGCAGCTTCCTCGAGTGAAGATCCTCTCTGTCTCTTGCAATATCCCTGATGCGGACATTGACGCTGTCAAGTGTGAACGCGGTCATTCTGGTAATGGTATCGAATACATCTTCCTGGAACCTGATGCAGTGGTCTACTACCGCAGGGTCCTTGAGCGCCCGGACATCTATGGTGACGGACATATTGAGCTGCTTGCCGTTGATCATTCTGTCAGCAATTACCAGTGTGTCCGAATACTTCTCAGCCGCTATCCTGATTATGTCTCTGATGACCTGCTCACTGATCTCGAACGATCCGAAATAGCTGAACTGCGGCCTCACTACAGTACGGTCCTGTGGCGAATCGTCGTCTTCGCGCCCGGAGCCTCCGACAGCATTGCCGAGAGCAACGTCTCTGAAGAATTTGAGCGGGTTCATGAAATATCCCGCAAAATCTCTCCTCAGCTGCCCGACAGGCGCCGGTATGACGTGCTCACCTTCATCATGCCTGAAGTGAGACGCGATCTGGCGTTCCTCTTCAGTTGTGATATCTTCTATATAGATCCTCTCTTCCGGTTCATGCAGGCCGAGCTGCTCCGCGATGATATTGGTCATCTTATCCGATGTCCCAATGATCATCAGGGTATGAGGCTTATACTTCGCCAGCGCTTTGCTGACCTGCTCCCGATGGTCTTCACTGGTGAAGAGCGCTGCCCTCATTGCGGCAGCCTTGGAAGCGCACTTCTTGGCAGACGTACCGGCTACGATCTGGCCTTTGTAGATCAGAAGGCCGTCATCTATGATCGCGTCAAAACCGCGGCTCTGCGCAAGCTGAGTCGCCTGATAGCTCTTCCCTGTTCCGCTTTTCCCGGTAAATGATACGATTTTCATGTCAGTCAGCATCCCTCGATTGTTAACATCATTAACTGTTGATGTGTCGAATTATGTTCATATTTCAACGATTCTTAACTGTTTACAAAAATTCCGCCGCGTGCTATACTCACCATGTAGATATTTAACACTCAAGAAGGAGGTAATATTATGGCTTATAAGATCACTGATGACTGCATCGGCTGTGGTGTTTGCGCAGGTAACTGCCCTGTAGAGGCTATCACTGAGGGTACACCTTACGTTATCGATGAGAGCGCTTGCATTGACTGTGGCGCTTGCGCTGCTAACTGCCCTGTAGGAGCACCTGTAGAGGCATAGTCATACGACTTAGCACACAACGATCCATTGGATTTATCGAAAATCCCGTAGCACAGGCTACGGGATTTTTGTTTTTGCATTCATATACAGTGATCTATTTCCTGCCTGACCTCTCCTCATCCATGCTCTTGATCATGAATGACAATGCGTGAAGGCTGTCCGAAAGGTGCACTGATTCGAGTGCGACCGTCGGAGGTACTACCAGATCGATCGGCGCAAAGTTCCAGATCCCGCTGACTCCACCCGCAACGAGCCTGTCAGCAACATCCTGTGCGTTCTCCCTGTTGACGCAGATGATACCGATATCGATGTTCTCTCTGCGTACATATTCCTCGAGGTCGGCACAATCCATTACTTCAACATCATTGATCCAGTTGCCGATGATCTTAGGATTCACATCGAACAGTCCCATAATGTTGAAACCGATCTTATAATAGTATGTATAGTTGGTGATAGCCTGTCCAAGGTTACCCACTCCGACAACGACAGTCTTGTATTCTCTGTCGAGCCCGAGGATCTTGTTGATCTCCTTATATAATTTGTCGACCTCATATCCGTATCCCTGCTGACCGAACTCTCCGAATGTATTGAGGTCCTGTCTGATCTGGGATGCGGTATAACCGATCATCTCGCTTAATTCGTTGGATGACACCTTGCGGACGCCTCTTGCCTGAAGATGTCCGAGATATCTGCGGTACCTTGGGAGTCTTCTGATTATTGCATTCGAAACCTTGGGTTTATTAGCCATAACTCCTGTCCCCCTGATATTGTCGTCTTTGGCTGTTAATATACGTGCCCCAATATGACGATCAGATGTTTGCTTCGATATATTCTACGATGTCGCTGACTTTGGTGAAGTTCTCTGCAACTTCATCAGGGATCTCGATCCCGTACTCATCCTCGACACCCAGGATGATCTCTACAGCATCCAGCGAGTCTGCCTCAAGGTCTTTCATGAAATCTGTGTCCATGTCGATCATAGATGGATCCACATCCAGCTGATCCACTATCAATTGTTTAACTTTCTCAAATACCATATCGAACTCCTTTGCCTAATCCCTATATTTTCAACTGTTACATGCAATTATTATAAATTATCAGGCGAATTAATATCAACTGTTTTGTAGGATTTTTCACAAAGTTATTGCAGTTCCATCCACTCATCGTACAGTCCTGCAACCTCTTTTTCATATGCAGCCATCAGATCGGACTGCTCATGCATCCACTCGAAGTCTGCTGCTCTGCCCGGATCTCCCATTGATTCCTCGATCTCCGCGATGAGTCCTTCCAGTTCATGGATGCGCGATTCTATCTCATCCGCGCGTCTTGCTCTGCGGCGTTCTTCGGCCTCGGCCTGCTTCTTCGCCTGCCTCTCCGCTTCAGAAGAACGTACCGCTTCGAGTGTTTTGTCCATCTCAGTACGTTCCCTGACAGGAGCCGGATCTTCCTTAGCAGTGCTGTTCTCTGCCGAACTGTTCTTCTCGAGATAATACTCGAAGTTGCCCTTGTACTCGACCATCCCGCTTTCAGTGAGTTCAAGGATCCGGTCAGGAATCTTCGTAAGGAAATATCTGTCGTGTGAAACTACGAGAAGCGTTCCCTCAAATTCCATCAGCGCGTCTTCGACTACCTCGCGGGATTCGATGTCGAGATGGTTCGTCGGTTCGTCAAGGATCAGCGTATTGGCGCCGGAAAGCATGAGCTTGAGAAGCGCGAGTTTGGCCTTCTCTCCTCCGGACAGGTCTCTGACCTGTTTGAATACGTCATCTCCTCTGAAGAGGAACCTGCCGAGCAGCGATCTCATCTCAGTATCTGTATAGAGATGATAGGCATTCTTCATCTCTCCAAGAACAGTCTCGTTGTCATCCAGACGCATCTGGCCCTGATCATAGTATCCGAAATCTACATTGTAGCCTATCTTCAGGTAGCCGCTGTCAGGGGTCTCCTGCTCCATGAGGATCTTCAGCAGTGTCGTCTTACCGATACCGTTATCACCTATGATGCAGACTCTCTCGCCCTTGCGGATATCAAGTGATACGTTCCTGAACAGCTGTCTGCTTCCATAGCTCTTGGACAGATCCTCTGCATTGATGACCTCCCCTCCGCTCTTGAAGTTCGTGTCGAAGTTGAGTTTCATCTTGTCCTGCCTGAGCTGAGGTTTCTCGAGGATCTCGAGATGAGCGAGTCTTTTCTCCCTTGACTTGGCCCTCTTGGTCAGGTGTTCAGTACCATGCTGCTTGAAACGCCTGATGATCTCTTCCTGTTTGGCGATCTCCGCCTGCTGTTTCTCGTATTCGCGGCGCATCGTCTCAAGCCTTTCGGCTTTCTTGATCAGAAACTCTGAGTAATTCCCGTTATATGCGGTCAGAGTACCTCCACTCATATCGAAGATGCGGTTCACTATGCGGTCGAGGAAATACCTGTCATGTGATACCACCAGAAGCGTGCCCTGATAGCCCTTGAGATAGGATTCCAGCCACGCAAGCATCCTGAGGTCAAGATGGTTCGTTGGCTCGTCCAGGATCATGATATCGGGCTTCTGCAGCAGCATACATGATAAAGCCAGCCTGGTGCGCTCTCCGCCTGAGAGCACATCTATCTTCTTCTGCTGGTCCTCGTCACTGAAGCCCATCGCCCTGAGCACTGCCGCGAGCTCACTCTTGTATGTATAGCCGCCCTTCTTCTCGTACTCTTCGATCATCTCGGTATATCTGGCAAGATCTCTGTCGAAAGTCCTGCTCTCATGATCGGAGATGCTGATCTGCAGTGATTCGATCTCCCGCTCCATAGCGAAGAGATGCGCGAATGTCTTCTGGGCTTCGCTGATCACCGTTCCGCCCGTGAAGAAGATATTCTTCTGCCTCAGGTAGCCGATGCTGACATCGTTCCTGATATAAATGCTGCCGCTTGAAGGCTCCAGCCCGCCCGCGATGATATTGAGCAGGGTGGTCTTGCCAGATCCATTCGCTCCGACTATGCCTATGCGGTCGCCTTTGTTCACGCCAAAACTGACATCCTCGATAATGATGTCAGTCCCGTAAGTCTTGCTTATGTCCTTGCCTGTCAGTACAAGCATGCGGCGTGTCTCCTCCTAGAATTCAAGTCCCGGCACAGCATCGAGATCATATCCTGATCTCTCGCCCGCCCGGTATGCGTAATATGCGGCAGATGCGATCATCGCTCCGTTATCCGTACAAAGTATCGGACTCGGTCTCAGCACATCGATACCGTGCGCTGCAGCCTTCTCGCTGATCAGCTCTCTGAGCCTCGTGTTGGACGCGACTCCTCCGGCCAGGACGATCCTCTTCTGGCCGAATTCGAGAGCGGCATTGACAGCTTTGTCAGCGATGACTTCCACAACAGCTTCCTGGAAACTCGCAGCAACATCGTTGACATTGATCTCTCTGCCTGCCTGTTTCTCTGTGTTCAGATAGTTGAGAGCCTGTGTCTTGAGTCCGGAGAAGCTGAAATCGTAGCTCCCCGGCTCGAGATATACTCTCTTGAAGTCGATGGCATCCCGGTTGCCTTCTCTTGCAGCCTTATCGACTTTAGGTCCGCCCGGATATCCAAGCCCGATGACCCTGGCGACCTTGTCAAAAGCCTCGCCGGCTGCATCGTCCCGGGTCCCGCCGATCTTCTCGCACCTGTTGTAGTCAGGCACGTTTACAATATTGGTGTGGCCTCCGGATACGACCAGCGCCATGAACGGCGGCTCGAGATCCGGATGCTCAAGATAATTGGCGGCGATATGCCCATGCATATGGTTGACTCCGATCAACGGGATGTCACACGCATACGCAAGGCTTTTGGCCGCGGCAACGCCGATCAGCAGCGCTCCTACTAGTCCCGGACCGTATGTCACTCCTATGAGATCGATATCTTCCAGCGTGACGTCTGCTTCACTGAGCGCGGCGTCGATGACATCGTTGATGTTCTCCAGATGTCTCCTGGACGCGATCTCCGGCACAACCCCGCCGAATTCTGTATGTATACTGATCTGAGAACTGATGATGTTGCTCAGGACTTCACGTCCATCGGCAACGACACTCACTGCAGTCTCGTCACAGCTTGTTTCTATTCCTAATGTGAGATGTTTATCGTGTTTCATAATCTGCTTCAATAGCGTTCAGATCCTTGTTCATCAGTATAGCATCCTCGCGGTTGTCTCTGTAATAGCCGCGCCTGACCGCTATATCCTGAAATCCTGCCTTGTGGTAAAGCGAGATCGCAGTTTCGTTGCTTCTCCTGACTTCGAGTTCCATGACATCGCAGCCGAGTTCGATGGCTCGCTCTATCATATGCGACAGAAGTGCCTCGCCAAAATGATGGCCCCGCCACCCTTCGTCTATTGCTATATTGTTGAGCTGTGCCTCTCCGGCTACGACCCACATGTCCGCATAGCCGACCGTCTCATCGCCGCAAACCGCGACAACGATATACGCTTTGTCATTGGACATGACGTCGTGGGTAATCGCGTCCGCGCTCCACGGTGTATTGGATGTGTAGCTCTCTATTCTCGATATTGCAGGTACGTCGAAGATCTTCGCCTGCCTGATGGTGATCTGTGGATTGGTCTCTGTCATTTTATCGTGCGTCTGATCTTATCACTCAGAGTGCCTTCTTTGAGCCTCATCTCGGCCTCAGCCAGTCTCATGTATTCAGGCATCAGGTCGTCATACGCGACTGTCCTGCCCGCTCTCGCATATTTGAGAGCACGTTCAGCGACTGCCCCGGCATGTTGATATCTGAGATCCTCTCCGGCCAGTATATAGGAACCCTGCGGCAGAGTCTCTCTGATGATGCTTTCATAAGCATCGATGCCATCCCCTGTAAAGTATATGACTGATCCCGTCTCCTTGAGCTGACCGAGCAGTTCTTCTATCATGTACTGCTTCTCTTCGTGCAGCTCTGTCAGAGAGAGGATCCCTGCGTCCATTGCGAAGATCACGTTCCATGACCCCGCGTAAGTCTGATGGCGTCTCGCGTTGATGATCGGAACGACGATATCTGCGTTGTTCCGGGATGCGTCTTCGAGGACGCGGTATGCCATCGCCTCGAGAGATGACACTCCGATGCAAGGGATCCCGAGAGCCTGTCCGAGTGTCCTTGCAGTCGTGACGCCGATCCTGATCCCGGTGAAAGAACCAGGGCCGACTGATGCGGCAACATGCGTGAGGTCCTTCTTCGTGATCCCTGCAAGAGATATCGCTTTGTCACTGATGGAGATGATATCTGTCAGATGATTCATCTCATTCACAGAATCCGCGCACCAAACCATGCCTTCATCATTGATCACGGCTGCCGATCCATATCTTCCGGTTGTTTCCAGTGCAAGTATGTTCATATATTATCCTCACAGTATCGTGGCAACGCGTGACTCGCCGTCATCACCGTATTCCAGGCTGATGACCAGTGCATCCTCCGGAAGCACATCAGCGACGATGTCCGCCCACTCAATCACAGAGACCCCACTGTCTTCCAGATAGTCTTCCGCGCCGATATCCATGAATTCATCGCCCGACGCAAGCCGGTAAACGTCAAAATGGAACAGAGGCAGTCTCCCGCTCCTGTACTCGCGGACAATGGTGAAAGTAGGGCTGATGACTTCTTCGGTCACGCCAAGACCCTCGGCGATGTATTTGGTCAGGGCTGTCTTGCCTGTACCGAGATCGCCGATCAGAGCAATGATATCGCCGGGCTCTGCAGCCTCAGCGATGCGGAGCCCGAGGTCGCGAGTATCGGACTCTGTATTCAGCTGAAGAATTACATGTTCTATGTCTTTCATTGATTACCTGTCTGAGAGACACGCAAGAGATCAGCGATGCAGGAAGCTGCTGACTCTCTTGTACAGCAGGAATGTCAGCAGTGAGTTAAGGCCTGCCTTGAGCAGGTTGAACGGGATGATCACCGTAGGGATCATCGCAACTACAGCTTCTCTTGGCGCTCCCATGTAGATTGGTGTAACCAGCAGATTCATGAAGCACATGACTACGACTGCCACGATCACGCCTGTGATCAGGGCTATGACCGCTCTCTTCTTGGTCTTGCACTTCGCGTACATCAGACCGATGACTACCGCAACGATACCTGTCGCTACGAAATGCATCAGGAATCCGTATAATCCATCGCCTGCGAGCAGGAATGCCTGGATGAGGCATACGATCAGGGTCACGATCAGTCCTGCAGCCGGTCCGTAAGCGAATGCTGTGATGTAGATCGGCACATCAGCCGGGTCATACACCAGGAACGGTGCCGGTGGGAAAGGGATCCTTATGATGAGGAGCAGTACGATCGATACTGCAGTCATCATTGCGAGTTTGGCTATCATAGCCGTGCTGAAATTACTGGTTTTCTCATTCATAACACATTCCTCCTAATTGGTAGAATAATTTGGTGGAATCTGTCAGGCATTAATAATGACCTTGATACACCGATCAAGGCCATTCATTACAATCCAACTCATTAAATGATCATGTAATGTGTGTTTCTTTCATCCGGACTATACCGTCGGTATCGGAATCTCACCGATTCGGCCGTAAGGCTCGTGGACTTACGCTCTCGCGATCACCACCGGTGTGGACTTGCACCACGCCCTGAAACAGATTTAGGTTATTCGCAGCAGAGGGACCAGAGTGCTCTCGCGTAGACTCGCGCCATCCTCATGAAGGATTCTATGCTCATTTTCTCGTCCGCCTGGTGCATCGTATCTTCCTCGCCCGGGAACATTCCGCCATAGGCGAGTATATTGTTGACCATCTTGGCGTAAGATCCGCCGCCCTGAACGATCGCTTTCGTCTCGCAGTCGCCGGTCTCATCCTGATAGGCCTTGAGCAGCTTGCTGACCATCGGTGTGTCGATCGACATATAGATAGGTCCCTGTTCCATCCTTCCGACGAGTCCGATCTGAGTGCCCTCAAGCTTGGACTGGATGCCTCTGATGACATCTTCGCCTGTGATGGTGACCGGATATCTGATATTGATGGAGAGACTCGCAAGCTCCTCATTAATATTAGCTACTCCGACATTCAAAATCAACTTTCCTGACGGAATATCTTCAAAACCGCATCCGATTCTCTCTCCGTGGAGGTCAAAACCGATATGCTCGTTGTAAAACTCGATGTAATCGTTCAGTTCTTCGCTTGCGAAGTGCAGTCTTCCGAGGAATCCCATCAGGATGCTTACTGCATTGAGCCCGAGATGCGGATGTGCTCCGTGAGCAGCGATACCTTCTGCATCGATCACAAGTGACGATCCCTGCTTGCGGGCTTTGAGGTTGTATCCTGTCTCGACAGCATACTGTCTTGCTCTCTCGATGATGGTATCATAATACTTCTTATCACCTGCGAGAACTGCTTTGGCAAGTCTCGGCACTGCATTGTGAGCTGTACCGCCCTCAAGCTTCGTCAGCCTGAGATCGTCCTTGGAAAAGCCTGTGCCGAGCTTCTGTGCGAGTTCGAATACGAGGATCCCCATCTCACCGTTGACGATCGGGAACTCCGCGTCAGGAGTGAATCCCATGTCAGGATGGCCGCACTTCTCTGTGTAATAGACCATACTGTCCTCACCGCACTCTTCGTTAAGTCCGAGGACAAGTCTGATGTGGTTCTTCGGAACGATGCCCTCTTCCTTGAGTGCCTTCATTGCATAGAGACTGGCGATGACCGGGCCTTTGTCGTCTGCGGTTCCCCTGCCGTAAACGAATCCGTCCTTCTCAACCATCTTGTACGGTTCTCCTGTCCAGCCGGTTCCTTCAGGAACAACGTCGAGGTGGCCTACTACTGCGCAGAGCTTGGCATCCTCTGCATCAGCAGGCGCGCTGTACTGGATGTAGCCTGCGTAGTTATCAACATTGCATGTCTCAAATCCCATTCCCTCACCTACAGCGAGCATGTGCAGAAGCGATTCGTGCGCTGCTTTGCCAAAAGGCATCAGTTCGCCGTCTGCAGATCTTACCGCTTCCGAAGCGACGCTTGGGAACGCGACTGACTCACCAAGTGTCTTCAACATGTCTTCTCTGTAAGTTTCAAGCCTTTCAAGATAACCCATTTCAATTGTCCTCCGTGTTCTGTGTTGATTCTATATCTTCGAGGTCTTTGGCCTCTGCTTCGCTCATTGTGACGTATTCGGATACTACCATGCCATCCTTGATCGTCGAGAGGTTGACTGTACGGACTACATTGCCGTTGCTGTCAAATGAGAACACTCCCGTAACACCCTTGAGGTCCTTGAGATCCAGCATTGCGTCTCTTATCGCAGTCCCGTCCAGAGATTTAGCGTTGTGGATCGCGTTGATCAGGATCAGATAAGAATCATATCCGAGCGCCGCGCTGTCTGTCGGGATATCATCACTGCCGTATTTGCTGGCGTATTCGATCTGGAATCTCTGAGCTTCCTCGGTCAGATTGTCCGTAGAACTGCTGTCGCCTACCATAACTGAGGAATATGGGAATACGACCTTGATATCCGGATGGTTCCCCATCATCGCTACGAAGTCCTTGCTGCCCCAGCTCCTGTTGCCCAGGAATGTGATATCTGTCAGATTAAGCTCCTCAACTTTGCTGAACAGTTTGTCCATAGATTCCGTACCCATGGATACAAAGCACACATCGCATGCATTCCTGCGGATATCTTTGACTGCCTCAGTGATCTCCTCTTCGGTATCCGTGATCTCCGAGGTCAGTACGATCGCTTTGCTCTTCTTGCGCGCGAGCTTCTTGATCTTAGCTTCAAATCCATCGATGATGGCTGCAGTGTTAGTATCATTCTTGATGCTGATGATGCCGATCTTCCTTGACTTCAGCTCCCTGTAAGCATATTCTGCAAGGCCTTCTCCCATCTGGGATCCGGTGATGCAGGCGCGGAAATAGAAGCCATTGGTCTGCGTGATCAGCGGATTCGTTGCCGATGGAGTGATCGTTGGGATCTTGTTCTCCTCTACATATTCTGAAGCGACCAGAGAAGTCGCTTCTCCGGCGCTCCCGATGACCGCCACAGGATTCATCTCCAGCAAGCCCTGGAAAGCGGTTCCCGCTGTACTGGCTTTGGACTGCGTGTCGACCTTGCTGAGTACGATCTTATATCCATCGACGTTATTGTATATACTGTTGGCCAGCTCGATCCCCTTGATCTCTGCTTTGCCTCTCTCTGCATTCTTGCCTGTCTGCGGCTCGAACACTCCGATGGTGATCACCGGAGCCGCGTCAGTAGAAGCAGGATCTATGAATGTGTGCCTGAAACTGTCGAATGTCGTGCAGCCTGCCAGAGATACTGTCATGATGACAGCCAGCAGGAAGCATGTTATCAGTTTGTGCCTGTTA
Source organism: Mogibacterium sp. (assembly GCA_017434025.1). Lineage (GTDB taxonomy): Bacteria > Bacillota > Clostridia > Peptostreptococcales > Anaerovoracaceae > Crickella. The sequence continues at coordinate 62,054 of JAFRGC010000043.1, forward strand.
CCATTCCTCACTTTCAAGTGCCTCTTTCATCTGTTCCAAATCGTTGATATAGTTTACTGCTCTGCGCAGGTGTGACGCGCCACGCATGCCTCTGGTGTAGTACACCGTGAACTTGCGGAATTCCTTGACACCTGTTTCCTCTCCCTTGAGCTCGCAGAGCATCTCAAGGTGCCTTATCATCATGCTTATTCTCTCCGCCTCAGACGGAGCCGGTGCGGGTTCTTCTCCACGCCACGCTCTGACAAGATCCCTGAAGATCCACGGGTTGCCCATGGCTCCTCTGCCGACCATGACAAGGTCGCAGCCTGTCTCGCGCAGCATCCTCATTCCGTCCTCTGCAGAAGAAACATCTCCGTTGCCTATGACCGTAATACCGACGTTCTCTCGGACTTTCCTTATGATGTCCCAGTCTGCTTTGCCGGTATAATACTGCGGTCTTGTCCTGCCGTGTACAGCTACTGCTGCCGCCCCGCCTGCTTCGATCGCCCGAGCGACCTCAGGCGCGTTGATGTTATCTTCGGTAAAACCTTTGCGTATCTTGACAGTTACCGGCTTGGAAGAGGCGCTGACTGCCGCCCGTACGACATCGTACACGAGGTCCGGATCCTGCATCAGCGCGGAACCGTCCCCGTTCCTGACGACTTTGGGTACCGGGCAGCCCATGTTGATATCCAGTATCACATTATTAAGACTGTCAAGCTTGGCCGCCGCGTCGCTGATGACATCCGGTTCACTTCCGAATATCTGGATCGCTGTCGGTCCGGCACCTTCCGGAATGTATGTCAGTATACCGGTCTTGCGGTCTCCGTAATACAGGCCCTTGGCGCTGACCATCTCCGTGTATGTCAATGCGGCACCCTGCTCTTCGCAGAGAGTCCTCATAACAGCGTCGGTGATGCCTGCCATAGGGGCCAGTACGAAAGGTGATGAAAGTTCTGTGCTGCCTATTCTGATTCCCATTGTTCCTGCAGCACTCTCTTCTTGTTGAGACCGACGTTCTTCTCGTACAACATCTGCAGACCGTCGAGAGTCAGTCTTCTGTCAATGACGTCAATGCATGATACTCCGCTCTCTACCATCGTTGCCATACCTCCGGTAGCGATGACTCTGATATCGCTGGTGCTGCATCCTGCTTCGATCGCCATCTCGCGCTTCATGCCTGTTATCATATGCTCGATAAAGCCCATGTGACCGTAGATCAGGCCGGACTGCATACCCTCTGAAGTGTTCTTGCAGATGAACCTGCCCGGAAACTCGAGATCTACGTTAGGCAGTTTGGCCGTGTGCTCAAACAACGCTGCCGCCTGAGTCTTCATACCAGGCGCGATCGCTCCGCCGAGGAAACATCCGTCCGCTGTCACGCAGCTCAAAGTCGTAGCGGTACCGAAGTCCACTACGATGAGGTTGCCGCCGTATCTTGAATGCGCGGCGACCGAATTGACGATACGATCCGAACCGACCTGGCGCGGATCATCATATTTGATCTTGAGTCCGGTCTTGATACCGGTCTCTACTACGATAGGATTCTTGTTGTAGAACTTGAGACACATGTGTTCAAGTGTGAACAGCAGCGACGGAACTACCGTTGAAACAATGATATCGTCTATGTCTGCCGGGTCTATACCGTCATGTCTCATCATCATATCGATGATGGTACCGTATTCGTCAGCCGACCTCTTGTTGTCGGTAGCCATTCTCCAGCTCTCGATGAGCTTCCTGCCGTTGTATACGCCGAGTACTACATTAGTATTACCTACATCTATTGCGAGCAGCATCTTCTCTTATTCCTCCAGTCTCTTGATAGCAAGCGCCATTGTAAGTCCAGGGATGATCCTGTTCGCCGTCATCTCTGCGCCGAGTATCTCATTGGCCTTCTTGAGTCTGTACTGTACTGTATTGTTATGTATTCCCATGAACTCTGCAGTCTTATTGCTGTTCATGCCCGCATCCAGAACGAATGTCGAAAGGGTATCGAGCAACAGCCTGCCCTTGTTCACGCTGACCTCTCTCTCGAAAGGTTCGAGGAGGTCGAGGTACATCTTCTTGAGCATAGCTGATCCGGACTGCAGGAATACACAATCACATACCATGGAGATCTCATACTTGGAGAATACTCTCTTGTACGGGAATACTGTCTCCATGTACTTCCTGGTCCTGTTGATCAGTCTGAATCCCTCGACTGCTGCCTCCAGCGATTCGTTGCCGGTTATATGGAAAATGCGTCCGTCCTTGCGTCCGCCCTTAAGAGCTTCGAACATCTCGAGGGAAGCGTTCTTGGCAATTATGCCCAGATCCTGTCCTTCCTGAGTATAAACTATGCCGAAAGTCTCATTGTCATCTGTTACAGTGAGGACTGAGAAACCGTATTTCTTCTTGTACTGGTCGACAACATCCATCAGCTCGTCGCTGTCAATGTCACGCACCAGGAAAACTGCAGGGAACTGCATCCCGCGCAATCCTGACTCGTCGAGCAGCGTGTGGCAGAATGACAGGTCGCCTCTGACTGCGGACTTGATGAATTCGGATCTCGAATCTCTCTCCGGCGTGTACTTCCACATACCGATAGCCAGCTGGATCGTCTCCGCGAGTTTGGTCATCTCCGCAGCAGAGTAGTTATCGTCATTGTCCACTATAACGAGGATGTACTTCTTGTCTTTGATCTCTATGTATCCCCAGTAAGTCACGACCCCTTCGATCTCGACTCTGGTGAACATGTTGATGTGAAAAGCATCTTCCTTGCGCGCAGTCTGCACTGCGTCCTCGATCTTGACGAGATGTCTCGTTTCGACCGTAAGGATCGGATTGAACTCTTCTGTCATGAGAACGATCTGATAGCCGTTGTGTATTGCTGCCTCGCTCAGAGCAGCAGGAAAACTGCTGTGCTTCTCGAAGTTGAGCAGGTGGTAGATCGTATTATTAAGGATATTGTCGCTGTAATTGTTCCCGTACAATATCTGGTCGAGCACCTGATCTATCAGCATCGAGTATGTGACTCTGCCGTCATCTTTGATCGTGATCAGCGGGAGTCCCGCTTTCTCTGCGGCTTCTATGACTGCAGGATCAACGCTCCTGACTCCGCTTTCATTGAGATAGATCACAAGCGCGCTTACATGCTTGCTGCCCAGGCCCGTAACGGCCTGCACCTGAGATGCGATATCGTTATTGCAGCTCCAGAAATGGGTTATGACCATCTGATCTGCAACGCCGTTCCTCTCGACTCCCATCGGAATGTCGGATTCATCCAGGACAGATACCGTCCTTACCCGTCTGTCAGCATTCTGCGGACACGCAAGAAGTCTGCTGCCTGCGAATGCGTCGAGTTTCAAGCAATCATTTACTGTTATTTTCATTGTATCTCCTCCGGTTGGCTCCCGGTGTTATAACTCTTCGTTGTCTCCGTCCTCAGTATCTGAGCCACTGTTCTTGTCCCGGTGTCTGTCAGTAGCTCTCCGGTACTCTTCGTATCCGAATCTGTCATTCCCTTCAGAACCGTTATCGAGAGGATCCGGTCTCCGCGCCTGCTCCTGGAGCTTTCTCATCTGCTCCTGCAGTTCTCTCTTCTTCTCCTCTTCGATACGTTTGCTCTCTGCCGCCTCTTCTTTGTTGCGGTCAGCGATCTCTCTGTTCTCATTCTCGACTTCTGCCAGGATACCTTCCGGATCGACCTCGCCCTTGAAGAGTCTCTCGAACTGATCTCCGTCCAGAGTCTCTACGAGAAGGAGCGCCTGAGCAACTCTCTCGAACGCGTCATCGTTATCCTGAAGGATCTTGCGTGTCTCTGCGTAACACTCGCTGAGCAGTCTTCTGATCTCACGGTCGACCTCTGCAGCGACTTCTTCGGAAATATTCTGCCTGGTGGAGAAATCCCTTCCCAGGAAGACTTCATCATTGGAGCTGAATGACACCGGTCCGAGCTTCTCACTGAAGCCGTACTTGGTGATCATCTGTCTGGCGATCTCGGTCGCTCTCTCAAGGTCATTGCTCGCTCCCGTTGAAATGTCGTCGAGTTTGAGCTCTTCGGCGACTCTGCCGCCCAGGAGATGCTTGATCGTGTTGATCATGTGGCCTCTCGTCTCGAAGAACCTGTCCTCTTCCGGCAGCCACATCGTGAATCCGCCCGCCATTCCTCTAGGGATGATCGTGATCTGATGAACAGGATCGGAGTCAGGTGTCGCTCTCATCACGATGGCATGTCCGGCTTCGTGATAAGCAGTGAGTTTCTTCTCAGCGTCAGAGATGACTCTTGATTTCTTCTGCGGACCGGCCATGACTTTGGTCGTTGCCTCTTCGATCTCGTCCATTCTGATCTTAGTGCCGTTCCTCCTCGCTGTCAGAAGAGCAGCCTCGTTGATGAGGTTCTCAATGTCTGCAGGGGAGAATCCCGGCGTCCTCTTGGCTAGGATCTCAGGCGATACATCTTCCGCAAGAGGCTTGTTCTTGGTATAGAGTCTGAACAGCTCTTCTCTGCCCTTGATGTCCGGCATGCCGATGACTACCTGTCTGTCGAATCTGCCAGGTCTCAGCAGAGCCGGATCAAGAACGTCCGGTCTGTTGGTCGCTGCCAGGATGATGATACCGATATTGCCGTCAAATCCATCCATCTCGACCAGCAGCTGGTTGAGGGTCTGTTCTCTCTCGTCGTTACCGCCGCCGAGACCTGCGCCTCTCCTGCGGCCGACAGCATCGATCTCATCGATGAATACGATGCACGGAGCGTTCTTCTTCGCTTCCGCAAAGAGGTCTCTCACACGGGAAGCACCGACACCTACGAACATCTCTACGAAATCTGATCCGGAGATGGTGAAGAACGGAACGCCTGCCTCACCTGCAGTAGCTCTCGAAATGTATGTCTTACCGGTACCAGGCTGGCCTACGAGGAGTACGCCCTTAGGGATCCTGGCGCCGAGCTTGTCATATTTGACAGGGTTCTTGAGGAAGTCGACAATCTCGGAGAGTTCGACTTTCTCCTCCTCCAGACCCGCGACATCTTTGAATGTGATCGACTTGGCGTCACTCTTATAGAGTCTTGCTCTGTTCTTGCCGAACTGGAACGCCTGCTTGTTGCCTCCCTGGCTCATCATGAAATAGAACAGGAAGATCATCGCGATGACCATGAGTATGGTCGGCAGCATATTGAAGAGATTGTACTCACTCTGCGGCGGATCACTGTCCAGCTCGATCTTCTTGTCTGTGATCATCGGGAACAGGATCGTGTTCTCGAGCCAGTTGATCTCGAGTGCCGACGGAGAATACGCGATCTCCTTGTCACCATTGCTCTTGACACCCGTCAGCTCTCGGTCGTTGATGCTGATCTTCTCATAGTCGCCCGCCTCGAGGTGGCTGGCAAACTGGGAAAATTTGATCTCTTTGTACTCTGATCTGCTTTCGAGATTGCGCAGCAGCATCGAAATCGAGAGCACTGCGACAAAGACGAGCAGATATACTCCTATATTACGTCCAAAATTCTTCAAATTATGGTTCCTTTCGTAATTATTATAAATGTTGTCAAATTTGCGGTTATATTTTGTGTGTCAACCACAAAATTTTATCACATGTTATCTGTTATTTCAATGACAAGCACACGTTCTGTCTTGTCCGTAATATGATATTTTGGTGAAAACCTGCCTTTTTCCTGTTCCTGCCTGCCCGCAAAGTACTTGCTCGGGAGTACCCACAGAACTTCACTGCCGATCGCGACCATCAGAATGCTGTCTCTGGCATTCTTCGCGACCTTGGAATCGACAAGCAGGTCCTGGATCTTCTTGCGTCCGCCCTTCATCGGCAGATAGTCGCCTTCGCGGCGTGTGCGGAGGGTCAGTTCACCGATTTTGCCCGGATACTCCTGATTGAACAGATCGAAGTCGAACGCCGCATACATCATGTCTTCGTCCGGGACGAAATCTTTGGCCATCATGACCTGTGGGAACATTCTGAGGGTCTCGTCCGGCTTAACAGTCATTTCGCCGACTGCATCGGTAAAGATGATCGTGTCATACTCCCGGTATGCGCGGAAGCCGTTCGGCAGATCCAGCGTCGCGGACGGATTGTCGGAATAGACCATCGTCATAAGCGCTGTTACCAGCTCATATGACGAGCTCTGCTCGAGCCGGAGTGCCTGCAGAACATAGCCGATGACTCTGCTGACGACCGAAGGCGGGTCTCCCCTGAGCTCCGCGATATCCAGCACTACCCGGTTGCTGCCGTCATCGATGATGATGTGTCCATCCATGGCAGAAAACGCGATGTCTGAGAGCAGCGTATCATCCATATCCGCTATCTCCGCGTATTTCCTCAGCGCCTCTCTGATATTAGGGTTGTAGTTCTTCTCCAGATACGGGATCAGCTCATTGCGGATCTTGTTGCGCGTGTAGTCTGTCCCGAAATTGGTCTGATCGATGTTAGGATGGAGCTTATTGTCCTTGATGTATTGCTCGATATCTGCGCGCTCGACGAAGAGCAGCGGTCTGATGATCATATATCCCATTTCCGAGCTGCGTACGACAGGCATGCCGCTCAATCCCCGGACGCCCGTTCCTCTGAGCAGCCTGAAGAGGACGGTCTCGCTCTGATCATCCGCATTATGTGCGACAGCGATCTGGATCCGGTCTCTGGTGAAGCCGCTGTCTTCCAGCTGCGCGGCTGTTTCATCAAAGATCTCATATCTGATGATCCTGCCGGCTTCCTCCGTTGAGATCTTGAGTTCTCTGGCAGTCTCGCTGCAGTCTGCCTCGTAGATATGGCAGTCAAGTCCCATCCGGTCGCAGATCCTGGCGACATTGTCCGCCTCCGCAGCCGCTTCCTTCCGCAGCTTGTGATTGATATGCACGGGAAGCAGTGTCAGATCATACGGATCTGCCAGCTGTGACAGCGCATGGAGCAGGCAAAGAGAGTCCGGGCCTCCAGAGACCCCGACTACGATTGCAGAGCCTTCCGTGATGAGCCCGCTGTCTATGATCGAGTCGATGATGTTGTGTTTCTTCATAGTGGATCGTCAGTCTGTGATCGAGAAAAAGCGTCTTCCGTTCTCCGTAAGGATCCGTGCTGTCTCTTCGTAGCTGATGCCTTTGATCATCGCCATGCGCCGCACTACATACTCGACGTATTGCGGCTTGTTCGGACGGCCCCGGAGGGGTTCCGGTGCCATATACGGCGCGTCTGTTTCGCTGAGAAGCATTTCTATCGGAATGCGTCTTGCGACCTCTGCTGCCTTCTTCCCGTTCTTGAAGGTAACCGGCCCGCCGAGGGATATGGTCGCCCCAAGGCGGACATATTCTTCGGCCTGCTCGGGTGACCCTGAATAGCAGTGCATCTGCACCCGAGCATCCGGCACCAGTCTGTCGGCGCCGGCGGTGTATTCACCCGGGATCCGGAGGTCATGACCGCTGCCGCCGGCAGACATAGTGCCGGGGGCCGGTCTTCCGGGGAACCAGCTCTTCCGTTCTTCTGAGAAAGCCCCCTCCTCCTTGAGGATATCCATTGTCAGCTGATGAGCATCTCTCGAGTGGATCATGATCGGCATCCTGAGCTCGTTAGCAAGTCTGATCTGCTTCCTGAACAGTTCCTGCTGCTGCTCTCTGTCATCAGTTCCATAATAATAGTCCAGCCCTATCTCTCCGATAGCGACTGCGCGCGGATGAGCCGCAAGGCGCCTGATCTCATCAATGTCGGCGTCCGTGTACACGGACGCGTGATCCGGATGGATCCCGACAGCGGCGCGGCACCAGGCGTAGTCCTCAGAATCCTGCAGAGCCAGCCTGGCGCTCGCGGCGCAGTCGGCGACATCGATGATATATCCGAGCTGCGATGCCTCGATCTCTTCTGCCAGAGTTCTGCGTTCTTCGTCAGTATATTTCTCGAAATTCAGATGGGTATGTGCGTCAAACAGCATATATTTGCACCTCTCAAGTGCCAAATTGACGCATATTGCCTGTATCAGATCAATATGCGTCAACTTCTCCTAACGTAATTATTAAGTAACAAATACTCTTGCTCTATTTCTTGAGTGACTCGCTGATAGCATACAGCTGCTCGAGTTCCTTATCGATGTCGATCCTAGGGAAGAGCTGTGCGCCTTTGTGCGTCTCAGCGCCTTCCATCTTGTAGAACTCGAACGCGTCTTCCCATACAGCAGGTATATCTGCAAGGCCGAGTTGTTCTCTCATGCGATCAGTCGTAGTGTGCATGAACGGAACGATCAGTATCGAGACGATCCTCAGAACTTCTGCAAGATTCCTCATGACTGTATCGAGCTCAGCTTTCCTCTCAGGATCCTTAGCGAGGACCCAAGGAGTCTTCTCGTCGATGTATTTGTTAGCGCGTCTGATCAGGATCCAGATCTCTTCCAGAGCCATATTGAACTGGAATTCGTCCATCTTCTCGCTGACCTTGTCCGCTACGGAGACTGCCATGGAAATGAGTTCGTCGTCGATCTCATCTCTTGTCGTTGCAGCAGGTACAATGCCTCCGCAGTACTTGGCGATCATGGATACAGTTCTCGACAGCAGATTGCCGAGGTCGTTAGCGAGGTCGAAGTTCATCCTTCTCAGCATTACTTCGTTAGTGAAGCTTCCGTCCTGTCCGAAGGTGTACTCTCTCAGCAGGAAATACTTGAGAGCGTCGATCCCGTAACGGTCGATCAGGATAACAGGATCGATGACATCCTGTCCTTTGGATGCCTTGGACTTCGAGACCTTCTCTCCGCCCAGGAGCAGCCATCCGTGGCCGCGTACTTGTTTTGGCAGAGGCAGATCAGCGCTCATCAGCATCGACGGCCAGATGATGGAATGGAATCTTACGATCTCCTTACCTACCAGGTGGCAGTCACATGGCCAGTATTTATTGTATTTCTCGCAGTCGTCAGGTCCGCCCAGAGCAGTTACATAGTTCGAGAGCGCATCTACCCATACGTACATAACGTGCTTAGGATCGTTCGGTACAGGAATGCCCCAGTCGAATGTGCAGCGGGACACACAGAGGTCCTCGAGTCCCTGCTGGATGAAACTCCTCATCTCGTTCCTTCTCGTCTCAGGCTCCAGGAATTCCGGATGTTCGTCGTAGAGCTGCAGGATCTTGTCTGCGTAGTTGGAGAGTTTGAAGAAATATGCCTCCTCACTTGCCTTCTCAACCGGTCTGCCGCAGTCCGGGCAGCAGCCGTTCACAAGCTGTGACTCAGTCCAGAATGCCTCGCATTCCTTGCAGTAAAGTCCTTCATAGGCTCCCTTATAGATATCGCCCTTGTCATACATCCTCTGCCAGATCTTCTGGACTCTCTCCATATGCCTTGGCTCGGTGGTCCTGATGAAGTCATCATAAGAGATCTCCATGGTTGCCCACAGATCCTTGATGCCTGCCACGATCTCGTCGACGTATTCCTGCGGTGTCACACCCTTCTCGATTGCTTTGGTCTGGATCTTCTGTCCGTGCTCGTCAGTTCCGGTCAGGAACATGACATCGTAGCCCTGCAGTCTCTTGAATCTCGCCATAGCGTCTGCCATGACAGTGCAGTAAGTATGCCCGATGTGCAGATTCGAGCTCGGATAATAGATCGGTGTGCTGATATAATAAGTGCCTTTGTTCTCCATTGTCTAACCTTCCCGCTCAGATGAGAGCTTTATTGTTATCTACTTTAATTGAATCGTCCGGCTGCATACCGCGCCGAACTATATGAGTATAACAGATATATCGCTATTTGAACAGAATATCTGTCTCGACCAGCTGATCAATGATCGCGAGGGATTCCACCCGGTATCCTCTGGCGCGGAGATTGTCCCCTCCGTTCTGATAGCTCTTCTCGATCGCAACACAGCAGCCCACTACCTCGGCTCCTGCATCCTCAGCGATCGCGATCAGTCCGTTGAGTGCGCTCCCGTGCGCGAGGAAATCGTCGACCAGCAGCAGCTTCTCTCCCGGTTTGATATACTCCTTGCTTACGACGATCTTGGTATCCGCGCCGTGTGTGAACGAGTAGACCATCGAAGAGTATGTCTCCACGTTGACGTTCAGCTGCCTGTTCTTCTTCGCGAAAACAACAGGGAGGTCCATCGCTATCCCGGCGACTACCGCCAGAGCGATGCCGGAAGCTTCTACAGTAAAGATCTTGGTCGCGCCGGAATCCTTAAACAGACGCGCGATCTCCTCGCCGACTTCGACCAGAAATCTCGTATCGATCTGCTGATTGAGGAAACTGCCTACCTTGAGGACACCATTCGGCATCACGACGCCCTCAGCCAGTATCTTCTCTTCCATCCTCTTCATAAGATACCCCCTTCTCTGTTGAAACGTGCAGCCATTATTTCCTTATAAATGTCACTTTATACGAACCGAGTACCTGTTTGCAAGGGATAGCTGCAGCATTTTGCGCTGTCAGCTCATTCTTCTCGTATTTGGTCTGTGCCGGCGTGTCTGTGGCCGGTATCGTCCTGCCCTCACTTACGCCATACGCGTCCCCTTCGCCAAAATGCCACGCAAACTCACAGTCGCAGAATTCTTTCGGCTCCTCTATCTTCTCCGCCGGACGGAATTCAAGGTCGTTCCGCACATAGTAGCATCCCTCATTGTCCTGCTCGGCCGGACATCCGCCTCTGATGCCTGTCCCTGCAAAACTGATCCTGAGGAACGGTGCCGTGATCACGACTCTGCTGCCGTCCCGCTCATAGCAGATATCGTCATTCGTGCTCTTCCAGTTATCGATGTTGAGCCAGCCTCTCCTGCCGTCTGCTTCAACCGGAGTGTTGAATTCGACATAGAGGATCTTGTCATTCCGGATCTCCGCGTTGATGCGCAGCACCGGTCTCAGCGACCGGTAGCCTTCCGGCAGCAGAGCGCGGATACGGTCCTGCTCTATACCGTACGCCATCACGTACTGTTCGACTCTCACTTCAGGCTTTTTGTCCTGCTCATCCAGACCTTCCGTCCAGTCTCTCTTATATGCGTACTTGTCCGTCACCATCAGCTCGTCAAAGCCCCAATCCTCGAGCAGCCCCGGATACTTGTTGATGAATCCGTTCTTGCCGAGCACCCTGGCGGAAGCCGCATTGGTGCTGAGAACATGCGCGGTTATCGTCCTGAACCCGAGGTCGCCGATCAGATACTGTTTGAGGAGCCCGGTCACATCGGAAGCGATGCCCCTTCCCCAGTATTTCTCTGCGATGCGGTAGCCTATCGACGCCTTGGCTTTGTTCTTCTCGTAATTGTAGATCTCTGCGATCCCGACCAGCCTTTCGGACTGCCCGCCGCCTGCCTTCAGATATACCCCGAGCAGAACAGACTCGCAGGTATCAAAGCACTCCTCGTCCATCTTCGTGATCACTTCACGCTTGTCGGTATACTTCAGCTCATACAGGAAAGTCGGCAATGTTCGGTAGACATTTTCATCTGCAGTTAGTTCTTCCAGCGCGCAGGCATCATCCTCGGTCATCTTCCTGAGGATGATCCTGTCATTATGTAATACCGGATATTGGTCGAACAGCTCCATCTGCAAATCTCCCGCGTCGTAAGAGTATAGTTGATTCATTATATCACTACATGTAGCCAAAATCATTCCCGCTGGCCCTTATTCGCGGTCTAACCCCGGGATCACTCTCGACTGCCGTTCGCAGAAATACTATAATCATGGATATGGAAAGCAAAGGCAGAAGGAATCATTCATCCGTCATCCTGTCAGCAGCGCTTATCGTACTGGCGCTGGCGCTTTCTGCTGCAGCGAGAATGATCCCCGGCTTCGCTGACTGGTATACTGTACACGTATATCCGGTCTGGGTCGGAAGTCTCGGCAGGCTCTGCGGCATGCTGCCCTTCTCGCTTGCGGAAATGTTGTGTCTGGCCTTGCCGGTCCTGCTCATCATCGATATCATCGCAAACCGCTGCAGGCTGTCCTGTGTCTTCCGGCATCTGCTCCTGACCGTATCACTGCTGCTGTTTCTCTACGCTGCAAACTGCGGAGTCAACTACTACAGCCGCCCTTTCACAGACAGGGATGCTGTGAGGTCCGCGGAATTCACGGTCGACGAACTCGCCGATTTCTGCGAATATATATCAGACAGGCTGGGCGAAAGCGATTTCGACGGATACCCGGATCGCTCCGAGCTGGCCGGGCTGGCCCGCGAAGCTATGATCGGACTCAGCGCGGACTATCCTCAGCTCGCGAGTCATTATCCTCAGCCAAAACAATTGACCTTCCTGTCGCGACTGTTCTCGAATATGGGAGTCAGCGGCATCTACTCCCCTTTCACCATTGAGGCAAACATCAACGGCGAGATGCCCGGCATGGAGAAACCATTCTCGGCATGCCACGAGCTCTCGCATCTGTGCGGTTACATGAATGAGGGCGAGGCGAACTACATCGGCTGGCTCGCGTGTATCGGTTCTGACGATCCTGCTTTTACCCGCAGCGGCTGGCTGATCGCCTGGAGCTACGCCGGCAGCGAGCTCAGGCGCGTGTCGCATACCCGATACAGCTCGATCTACCGGACGCTGCCTGACGATGCCGTCAGAGAACTGACACACAATCACATCTTCTGGTCGACCCATGAGACGAAAGCTTCCGAGATCCAGAACAGAGTCAACAACGCGTATCTCAGATCCAACGGCGTTGATGACGGGATCCGGTCATACAGTCAGCTGACTACACTGATGCTGCTGTGGTATCAGGATCAGTCTTCCTGATCCCGCAAACTGACGCATATCAAAAGGCCCGGCGATAAACGCAATGTCATTAAGTTAAGATGACTAAGAGATACTCTCTCATCAGAAATGATGAGGGGGTATTTTTTTCGTAAAAGATTGCGTGCCTTTAAACCCGCCCCCCCATGTGACCCGCCCCCGCCGGGCACGCAATTTGAATTAA
>JAFRGC010000044.1 GCA_017434025.1 Mogibacterium sp.
GACACTTGAACGGAAATCGGCTTTTCGTTGATTTTGCTGGCTCAGAGCCCGAATTCGTTGAAAATAAAGCGCCCCGAGAGATGGTCTCTCAGGGCGATTCTATGGCGGAGGACATGGGACTCGAACCCACGGGGCTGTTACGCCTTACCTGATTTCCAATCAGGCTCCTTAGCCACTCGGTCAATCCTCCACGGCAAGTATCATTACTTACTATTCTGTTGTCTCAGGCTGGCTCTCCCGAACCAGCCTGATTATATTACCATATTGGTCTGACGAATGCAACACTCTTCTTGTTTTATGCGCTCAGCTTCTGCGTATTGTAGAGCTGTGCGTATTCTCCGCCCTTTGCGATCAGTTCTGCGTGTGTGCCTGCTTCTGTGATCCGTCCGTCTTCGATTACGATGATGCGGTCTGCATTCCTAACTGTAGCCAGTCTGTGTGCGATGACCAGAGAGGTCCTGCCCTCTGCCAGTTTGTCAAAACTGCTCTGGATGCGCTGCTCTGTAACGGTATCGAGCGCTGAAGTCGCCTCGTCCAGTATGAGGATCTTCGGGTCTTTGAGGAAGATGCGCGCTATCGACAGCCTCTGTTTCTGGCCTCCCGAAAGTTTGGTCCCGCGCTCTCCGACATAGGTATTGAATTTGTCCGGCATGTCCATGATGTCGTCGAATATCTCAGCCTGTTTCGCTGCCTGAACGACCTCATCGTACGTCGCTCCCGGGCGCCCGTACCGGATATTCTCGAGGATCGTATCGGCAAAAATGAATACGTCCTGCTGAACGATACCGATATTCTCGCGGAGTGATGTTTTGCTCACGTCTCGTATGTCCTGACCATCGATGACGATACTTCCTTCCGTGACGTCGTAGAATCTCGGAATGAGCTGGCACAGGGTGCTCTTGCCTCCTCCGGATGGTCCTACGATAGCGACTTTCTCGCCGCCCCTGACATGAAGATCGAGATGTTCTATCACCTCTGTGTCTTCTTCATATGAGAACGAGATGTCGTTCACATCGATGTTGCCTTCTGTCACGATGATAGGCTGTGCGTCAGGATTTTCAACGACTGCAGGCTTCATCGCCATGATCTCGCTGAATCTGCGCAAACCTGCCATTCCGTTAGTGAACACCTCCGCGAATTGCGCCAGTTTGCGTATCGGGCTTACGAATGTATTGACGAAGAGTGTGAACGTGATCAGATCGATGTAGTTCAGGTTCCCTTTCATGATCAGGAAGCCGCCGAAAGTGATGACAACTGCCGGCATGATCCCCATGAAGAACTCCTGTGTGGCGAAGAACGTTCCCATTGTCTTGAAGTAGGTCTTGCGGGCAGCGATATAGGAGTCATTCGAGTGTGTGAATCTGTCCTGTTCTACTCCTTCGTTGGCGAATGCCTTGGAAGTCTTCATGCCTGAAAGGCTCGTCTCTATATCAGCATTGATGCCTGCGAGTTTCTTCTTGACTTCTGTCGAAGCTGCGGACATGCTCTTGCGCCTGTTCATGACAACGATCACGAAGATCGGGATGAGTACGGCAACCACGATTGCAAGCCGCCACTCCATATAGAACATGAAGCAGAGTGCTCCGATGATCGTCAGAAGTGATATGAGCAGGTCTTCCGGTCCATGGTGAGCGAGCTCGGTGATCTCGAACAGATCGCCTGTCAGCCTGCTCATGAGTTTGCCCGTACGGTTCTTGTCATAGAACTCGAAATCCAGTTCCTGCAGGTGTGTGAACAGCGCAGCTCTTATATCCGCCTCAACGAGGACGCCAAACAGGTGTCCTATGTAAGTCATCAGGAACTGTCCGCAGGATCTCACGACATAGAAAAGACACACGCATAACATAAGGGCGAAGAACGGCCCGTATTCCTTGTCCGGCAGCATGTTGTACATGGCATGCCTGGATATCAGAGGGAATGACAGGTCGATCGCCGCAACAGTCAGCGCGCATGCCATATCCAGTATGAACAGTTTCTTGTGTGGCTTGAAAAAGCTAACTAATACCTTAATCATCGCTGATCTCTTCAAACATTGCCTTCACAGCCGGAGCATTCTTGGTGAGTTTCTTGATCGACAGATCCTGTGCCTTGTCATTCGCCAGGCGGAGATTGCGCTCAGAAGATGTCAGAGCTTCTTTGACCTTCTCCAGCTGCCTGATCGATTTGTCGATCTCATTGATCGCGTCTTCAAACTTCCTGCTCGCAAGATCGTAGTTCTTGGCGAAAGCTGTTTTGAACGCATTCATATTCTCTTCAAAGTGCATGATATCGAGCTGCTGATTGCGTACAACAGCAAGCTCCTGCCGGTATTTCAACGAGTTGAGCGCTGCGTTTCTCAGCAGTGTGATGATCGGTATGAAGAACTGCGGCCTGACAACGTACATCTTCTCGTAACGGTATGAAACGTCGACAATACCATTATTGTAAAGTTCACTATCCGCTTCGAGCAGTGACACGAGAACGGCGTATTCGCACTTCTTCTCACGGCGGTCCTTGTCCAGCTCCTTGAAGAAGTCCTCGTTCTTATGCTTCGTTGCGGTCTCATCCATCTCGTTCTTCATCTCAAACATGATGGAGATGAATTCTGTTCCGTCCTCTGCTGACTCACGGAAGATGAAATCTCCTTTGCTGCCCGAGCGAGCATCGTTGTCCTTCTCGAAGTAGGCATTAGGAAATGCTGTCATTCTGATCGAATTGAACTGACTCTGGCAATGCTGTTCCAGGCTCTCACCGATCATTTTGGTAGACTGTCTGGCTTTGAAGTCCTTGAGTCTCTCGATCTCTTCGTCGCGCAGCTTCAGTTCACCTTTGTGCTGTTCGGCAATGCGAGTCTCGTTGAGCTTACGCTCGCGTTCCTGCAGTTCCAGTTCTCCGCTGAGTCTGGTGATCTCAGCATTGCGGTCTGCGATCTCACGCTCTTTCTCCTGGACAGCACGGGTGACAGCGAGTTCCTTCTCCGTTTCCCTCTTGTCTACCTCAGCCTTGAGTTTGGTGATCTTCTCGGTGAGTTCAGCACGGATCTTGTCTATTTCACTGTTCTTTTCCAGCTTGAGAAGTTCGATTTCTTTCTTCTTGTCTGCTATCTCAGAGTCTTTGGCAGATAAAGTTTTATCGTATTTCTTCTCCTGTTCCATTCTTGCGATCCGCAGATCATTCTCTCTCTTCTCCGCAAGTTCGGATTCGCGCTTTTCCAGCTCTCTGGCAAACTCTTTGTCCCTCACTTGCTGTACGATCTGCGCATAGCCGGATTCATCGACCTGGAAAACCTGTCCGCAATTAGGACATTTGATCTCCTGCATTTCCCTTCTCCCTTCATCTGCTAAACAAATTGCGGACGACAGATGTCATCCGCAATGATCTTATCATCACTCGAGTTCCGTTGGTGAAACAGAACTTCCTGCTCTACTCGTAGATCTCCCAGTGGCCTGTTTCGAGTGCCTTGAGTGCTCCCTCTGCGAGAGCCTTCATCTCCTCTTCACCAGGGAATCTCAGGATCGGAGCGATCTTGTTGACATATGATCCGATTTCTTCACAGAATCTCTCAGAGTACGCCATTCCGCCTGTGAAGATGATTGCATCCACGTTGTAGCGTAGAACTGCCGACATAGCACCGATGTCTTTGGCCAGCTGATAAGCGATCGCCTTGAATGCCATCAGCATCTTCTCATCGCCGTCATCGAAAGCAGCATTCTCGACAACTCTGAAGTCCTTGGTTCCTGTGTAGGAATATACACCGGCTTCCTGGCCGATGATCCTCTTGACTTCTGCCTTGGTCATTCCTTCCTTGAAGCAGAGGTTGACCAGCGCGTTAGCAGGAAGTGCTCCGCCTCTGTCCATGCCCATCGCTCCGTCGTCCTTGACATTGTTGACATCGACGACTCTGCCCTTCTTATGAGCTGCTACGGATACGCCTCCGCCGAGGTGGCAGATCACGAGATTGAGCTCTTCATAGGATCTTCCCAGCTGCTTCGCAGCCTTGCGCGCAACGGATTTGTGATTGAGCGGATGGAAGAATGACTGTCTCTCGAAGCCCGGAAGACCGAGTCCCGAATACCTTGCGAGCGGTTCCATCTCATCTACGCATACAGGGTCCACGAAGAACGAAGGGATGCCTACGGAATCAGCGAGTTCTTTGGAGATGTACGCGCCGAGGTTAGCGGCATGTTCACCGTAAGGAGGGTTCTTGATGTCGCGGATAACTGCATCATTGACCTTATATGTTCCGGATGGGATGTGCTTGAAGAGTCCGCCTCTGCCGCAGATAGCGTCGAAATCCTCAAGTTTGTAACCTTTCTCCTCAATCGTTCTGAGGATCGCTTCTTTCCTGAACGGAGCCTGATCGACTACGTGCGGATATTTCGCGATCTCGGATGCATCGTGATCGATGCCTACGCGCATTACTTCTCTGTCATCTTCGAATACACAGATCTTGGTTGAAGTTGCACCAGGATTGATAACAAGGATCTTTTTCATTAGATTGATACTCCTTTCGGCCTGTCGCCTGAATAATATATAGATCAGTCCCCATCTGATACCTAATATATACGCTAAATTATGTATCTTCAAGTCCCTTTGTATGACGTATGTCATACTGCCGGCCCTATCTGTTGCGGTTGTTGAACTTCCTTCTCTCCAGCTCTGTCAGCAGTTTCTTGCGCAGCCTGATATCTGAAGGTGTCACCTCGACCAGCTCGTCATCGCTGATAAACTCCAGCGCCTCTTCCAGTGTGAAAACTCTCGGAGGTGTGAGTTTGATCGTATCATCACTGCCGGCTGCACGCATATTTGTAGCTTTCTTGGCTCTGCACGGATTGACTACCATGTCATCAGAGCGGGCGTTCATGCCTACGATCTGTCCTTCGTATACGTGATCCTGCGGTTTGACGAACATCTGCACTCTCTCCTGGATAGTGAAGATCGCGTAAGCTGTGCAGTGTCCCTCTTCCTGTGCGACCGCAACGCCGTTGATCCTGTCAGGAATGTCGCCCTTCCAAGGCTCAAATCCGGCAAATCTCCTGACCATCGTTCCTTCTCCGTGCGTGTCGTTGATGAACTCGGTCCTGTAGCCCATGAGGCCTCTGGTCGGAGCGGTATATATGATCCTCGAATATCCGTTGCCTTCCGACATCATCTGCATCATCAGGCCTTTGCGGAGGTTGAGTTTGGAAATGACCGGTCCTGTATAGATGTCCGGTACGCTGATCACGACTTCTTCGACAGGTTCGAGCTTCTCTCCGTTCTCACCGCGCTTGACGATGACCTCCGGCTTGGAAACAGCGAGTTCATAGCCTTCTCTCCTCATATTCTCGATGAGGATCGACAGGTGGAGTTCGCCTCTGCCGCTGACTTTGAAGGAATCTGTCGTATCAGTTGGCTCGACCAGGAGTCCGACATTGACCTCGAGTTCCTTCTCCAGTCTCTCCTTGATATGCCTTGAAGTGACATACTTGCCGACCTTGCCTGCGAACGGAGAAGAATTGACCATGAAGTTCATGGAAAGAGTCGGCTCCTCGATATGGATCTCTCCCAGTGACTCCGGGTGATCCGGATCGCAGATCGTATCACCGATCGAGATGTCGGAAATACCGGAAACAACGACGATGTCTCCGCTGGCTGCCTGGCTTACAGGGACCCTGCTGAGCCCTCTGTAAACGAATACCTGGTTGATCTTGTTCTTGGTGACGCTTCCGTCTTCGCGTGTGACGGAGACGATCTGAGCTTCTTTGATAGAACCTCTTGTGATCCTGCCTATACCGAGTCTGCCGATATAGTCGTCATACGCGAGAGTGGATACCTGCAGCTGGAGTGGTTCGTCGTCGCGGTCCGGATAAGGATCACAATGATTTACGATGCACTCGAGCAGCGGTTCGATACTGAAGCCTTCATAGCCTTTCGGCGATTTCTTGATCTTGCTCTGGCCTTCACCGATGATGATCCCATCGACCTCGGACGGGTCATTGACGGCGATACCCTGACGGGCGATACCGTACAGGATCGGGAAGTCAAGCTGGTCGTCATTCGCCTCGAGATCCATGAAGAGTTCATAAGTCTCATCGACGACCTCATCGATCCTGGCGTCTTTCTTGTCGATCTTGTTGATGAAAAGGATCGGATTGATGCCTTCCTGCAGAGATTTGTTCAGTACGAATCTCGTCTGAGGCATCGGTCCTTCGCTGGAATCTACCAGCAGAATAACGGTATCGACAGTCTTCATGATACGCTCTACTTCCGAACTGAAGTCGGCGTGTCCCGGGGTGTCGACGATGTTGATCTTATAATCTTTGTACATGATCGAGCAGTTCTTGGAGTAGATCGTGATCCCTCTCTCCCTCTCGATCGCATCGGAATCCATCACGCAGTCTACGACCTGCTCATTGTCTCTGAAGACATGCGACTGAGCGAGAAGTGCATCGACCAGAGTCGATTTGCCGGCATCGACGTGCGCGATTACTGCAATATTGATTATTTTCTGTTTTCCTGACATTATCTATCTCCTGTGGCTGCGCCTCTGCATGTCGTCATATGCAGAATCTATTGTCCTGACGAACGATTTCAGGTCGCGCGCATAATCTATCGTTGTAAGTTCACCTCTGAGATTGGTGAATGCGTGTCCCTCTATATCATCTGTATACCATTCCGGCTCAGGAACATCGAGCGTCAGGAACGAGATCGCCCATGCTTCTTCTGATCCGAATGTGAGTGCATACAGCATCATGTCGTAGTAGTAATTGCTGTCAGCAAGGTAGTTCTCCAGCAGCTCCTTAGGCGTAGGATGATTGATGAATCTCCTGAGCTGTCTGAATCTCATGACCAGGGCTGCATTGCCCTTGCCTCTGGCCCTCATGATCACCGCAAGGAATACGGAAAGTGCTATCAGAGCTATGATCGCGACAGCTACCATGACCTTGCCGGTCTGCCTGATGATGCCGGCTGCCAGGTACACGGAGACGGCTCCGATCAGTACGCAGCAGATGATCTCTCCGGTCTTCCCTTGTCTTGCGTTTGACGAGTACTGCCTGTCGTCAAGAGCGCAGAGCGCGGCAGTAAGTCCCGCGATAAGAACACCTATTACGATGGATTCCAGATAGTTGACCGAGATGTACTGGTAGTGGTATCCAAGGGCGTTGGTGATTGCCGCTCCGAAACCGAGAAGCACGATACCCGCGATCCTGAAGATCTTCGAGAGAGGTTTGTACGCCATCATCTCTTTGTCTGTGAAACCGGCGGCAACGTCGTCTTTGATCGTAGATTCGATCCTCACGAGGCGCTCGCCGATACTGTCCATCTCGAGCGCTCTGCCCTGATAAACGTCTTCGAACAGGATGTTATACGCATTGCGCATCAGCTTCTCTTCCCCGTCAGGATCCTTCACCCTGTACAGTCTGTAGCGCTTCGGCTCATACTCGCTGATCCTCAGGTATCCCTTCGTCCCGAAGTACAGAATCAGTCTGATCAGGTCCCTGATGTCCATCTTGCTGTTGAACACATAACCGACTTCAACAGGTGATACGCCTTCGATCGGTCTGGTCTCAAGGGTCTTCTTGATCTTCGGATCTCTGCCGCCTATCAGCCACATGATGAGCAGGATCAGTGCAACAAGTCCCATGACCAGCAGCATTGTAAGGACAGCCCAGATACCGTCGAGCGCTCCCTGCCAGTACCCGTCGTTGAGATCGGCCTTGAGTGTGATGCCGTAATTCTCAGGGATCTTCTGGCCTCTTATGGTGAGAGTAGAGTTTTTCTTGCTCGTTGTATACTCAATGCGGTTCTCTTCATCCTGTACGCCGAACTGGCCTGCGTAATACTGGAGGCTGTCCAGTGGGAAGTCCTCCGGGAAATGCATCGTCGCTGTGAAATCCGCGATTGGCTGCATCCACTCATTGAGCAGGATGCTGAAATACAGGATATCGTGTTCCGGATCTCTGTCCGCGAACTCAAGGATCTTGTACCTGATCTTATATTCGTGATATCCCTTCGTGAGATCGTCCGGTCCTACGATGGATACCGTGCTGCCCGACGAAGCGATCCTCACTTCGCTGGCAGCGTTCTCTACTTCTACTCCTCTTATCCTGAAAGTGCCGCTCGGTATCGCAAAATCTATTCTCTGCAGATCGTCCGGTATCGACACGCTGATCGTCTCTTCGACATCGAATGAATGGTCTTTGCCGACTGTCACATCTTTGGTATAGTTTGTGACCTCAAAAGCACCGCCTGCAACACCCTGTGGTGTTCCCGCAACGGTCGTGGAATTGTCACCCTCGGCCAGCACAGTATATGTCACTGCAGACGCAGAGACAGCGATGACCAGGAATATCATCAGTATTGTTGTGATCTTGATTCTGATCTTCTTCATTAACGTTCTCCAATTAAGCCATAGATATTGTATTTTACATTTTTTGTGCTGAAAATACAAGGCTGGAAGGACTTGAAAGGCATGTGCTGTGAGTTGTACAATCGCTGTAAGAAGGAGGTTCGGGAATATGAAGAGAACAGATTATATATCCTGGGATGAGTACTTTATGGGTGTAGCTCTGCTCGCTGCGAACAGGAGCAAGGATCCTAACACACAGGTCGGAGCGTGCATCGTGGATCAGAACAACGTGATCCTGACTACAGGCTATAACGGCTTCCCTATCGGCTGTTCAGACGATGAATTTCCGTGGGACAGAGAGGGGGATAACACCAAATATCCGTTTGTCGTCCATGCTGAGCTTAATGCGATCCTCAACGCATCGGGCAAATCTCTCCGCGGTTCCAGGCTGTATGTAGCTCTGTTCCCGTGCAATGAGTGCGCTAAGGCGATCATTCAGGCAGGCATCGGCGAGGTCGTATATCTGTCGGACAAGTACGCGGATACCCCTGCCACCAAGGCATCCAAGCTGATGCTCACTGCGGCAGGCGTCAAGCTCACGAGATTCTATCCGGATATTGACAGCTTAACACTGAATTTCAAAGTAGATAAATAGGAGATCCATATGAAACTGATCATTACAGCGCCAAGAGGCAAGATGGCAAGTCTTATCGTAGCAGATGCGGCAAGAAGAGATGATGTTGAGATCGTTGCAGGCATCGGTCCTAAGGGCCGCGACTATATAGGGAAAGATATCGGTGAAGTCGCTATGGCGGGCATCACAGTCGGAGCACCGGTCGTCGACGATCTCGATGCGGTGATCGATCAGGCGGATGTTGTTTGCGATTTCTCGACAGTCGAGCTCGGGATGCAGGTACTCGACGCATGTATCAGGCACAAGAAAGCTTTGGTCGTGGGAACGACCGGCTTCAATGCCGAGCAGAGAGCGAAGCTCGAAGCCGCAGCGAAAGAGATCCCTATCCTGATCGCTGCGAACACCGACAGAATGGTCAACGTCATGAGGAAGCTCCTCATGGATGCCGCTAAGGAACTTTACGATGAGACGGACATCGAGATCATCGACATGCACGACAATAAGAAGCTCGATGCTCCAAGCGGTACAGCAAGAGAACTCATCGAGAGCATGGGCGAAGCAGTCGGCAAAGACCTCGTAACGGACGCGGTCTACGGACGCCCTCTCGGAAGACATCCTCGCGAAGAAGGCAAAGTCACGTTCCACGCGATCCGCGGAGGCGACACCCCGTCAAGCCATACCGTCTTCTTCTTCGGCGAAGGCGAGAGACTCGAGATCACCCACCACTGCCTCAACTGGAAAGGCTGCGCGAAAGGCGCAGTAAACGCGTGCAGATGGATGGTCGGCAAGCCAGTCGGGCTCTACGGGATCAGAGAGTCAATGGGACTGTAGCAGAATCCGGCAGCCTGGCAGCGTGGCAGTGTGGCAGAACAGCAGACAGGAAAAGATCATAGAAAAGGCCCTGATTGCTGCAAAGAAGCAGTTCATTACAGAAGGCATTTAACTGCATAAGAGCAAGATCATTCCAGAAGGCATTTAACTGCATAAGAGCAAGATCATTCTTACAGCCAGCATACAAATGTTGGCTGTTTTATTTATGAGCGAACTGATCAGCACCCCATTCACAGCCGAGATGCTGATGTTTGTGACAGATATAGTTACGGATTGAGAACAATTGAGAGCCGTAACTATAAGCAGACTGGATTGGTCCGAGATATAGTTACGGAATGAGAACAAATTTAAACCGTAACTATAAGCAGACTGGATTGGTCCGAGATATAGTTACGGAATGAGAACAAATTTAAACCGTAACTATAAGCAGCCCGGAAAATCCTGAATTATAGTTACGGAATGAGATGATTTTAAAACCGTAACTATAGCTGCCTGAAATATAGTTCCGGCAGCGACCATTTTTCAAAATGGGAACTATCTGAGGCTTCGAGAAAATAATCGAAGTATGATAATCGAGTATGATAACTGGAGTATAATAAAAGGTGCTTGCTGCTCTGCTGTGATTTCGGACGGCAAAGCAATAAGCATCATGCTCTAATTCAAACTTCTCCCAACACTAATTCAAATTTCTTCCAAGGGTTATGGTCTCGCGTACTTCTCAACGATGTGCCAGGCGGCTCTGATCCCATCGCAGGCTGCTGAGGTGATGCCACCGGCGTATCCGGCGCCTTCGCCTGCCGGGTAGATGCCCTTGATGTTGCTCTCCCCGTGTGCATCTCTTATGATCCTTACCGGTGAAGAGCTCCTGGTCTCGACTGCTGTGATCACTGCATGTGGGTCATCATAGCCATGGATCTTGCGGGCAAATGCCGGAACGGCTTCCCGGATCGCTTCTGCCGCGAAATCCGGCAGCGACCTGAGTACCCTCTGCGCGTGCCCAGATGTTTCTGTACCGGCGTGCCCGAACGCTTCTGTGCCAGCCTGATCTGCTCCGAGGAATTCTTCCATCGTGCAGCGCGGGGGTGTGAAGTCCCCGCCCCCGTTGATGAATGCGAGGCGCTCGTATTTCTCCTGGAATCTCACTCCAGCAAGTACATCGTCGGAGCCAAAATCTTCTTTCCTCACATCGCACAGGATCCCGCTGTTGGCGGTACCGCTGTCACGGTTCCTGTTGCTCATGCCGTTGACGCAAAGTTCGCCTTCCTTAGTGGTGCAGACGACCACTTCCCCTCCAGGGCACATGCAGAAAGAGTAGACTCCCCTGCCGTTCGAAGCTCTGTAATTGATCTTGTAGTCAGCCGGCGGCAGTTTGCCGGCGTTCTCCGGTCCGTACTGCGCCGCGTCGATCAGCGCCTGCGGGTGCTCCATGCGCACGCCGATCGAGAATGGCTTCTGCTCCATATCGAGGCCCGTGCTGTGGATCATCGCAAAAGTATCTCTCGCGCTGTGCCCGATCGCGAGTATCAGGGCGTTGGTCCTGATCTCCAGAGCGCCATCCGCGCGGCTGTCCCCCAGGCACTCTTGTCTGTCCGAAGATCCGCCTCTGTCCTGTGGATTCCTCCTGACTCTGATCCCGGCCAGTCTGCCGCCCTCGACGATCAGCGATTCGAGCCTGGTGCCGAACTGCACTTCTCCGCCGAGTTCCTCGATCATGTGCCGCAGGTTGACGATAACGGTCCTCAGAACGTCTGTGCCGATATGAGGTTTCGCAAGGTACATGATGTCGTCTCCGGCTCCTGCGTCCCTGAAATCGGCCAAAACACGCCTTATAAGGCCATCTCTGATGCCCGTCCCTATCTTGCCGTCTGAGAACGTTCCTGCTCCGCCCTCACCGAACAACATGTTCGCCTCAGGATCGAGCACCCTCTCGCGCCGGAACTTTTCGACCGCTTCTATCCTTCCGGGCATCGCCGGTCCGCGCTCGATGATCAGCGGCCGGTATCCCATACGTGCCAGTTCAAGTCCCGCAAAAAGTCCTGCCGGACCCATGCCGACAACTACCGGTCTTCCGGTCAGCGTTTCACTTCCCGGATCCGGTGCCTGTTCTCTGTCTTTCTCAGGATCGTAGATGCTGAGGCCGTGGACTTTGTTGGTCCTGATCCTGCGCGCCGTAACGAAATCGACCGTATATACCAGCTGTATATACGGCTTCTTCCTCGAGTCGATGGACTTGCGCCTGACCTCCCACTCAGCGATATCCTCAACGCGGATACCTGTCTTGCGGGCTATCAGTACCGGAAGTTCGCTCATCGGCACATCTATATCAGTCTTGATCTCATTGATCCTGTATCTTGTCATGGATATCTCTGGCTGCTCCTATTCCAGTCAGCCAAGCATTGCTGAGATTGAACCCGCCGCACGGGAAATCCCTGTCCGCAAGTTCTCCTGTTATATATAAATCTCTCACCAGTCTGGACTCACCGGTGACCTCATCGATCTCTTCCAGACTGACACCTCCTGAAGTCGCCTGCGCTTCCTTCCAGCCTCTCAGCTGCGCCGGATGGAACGTAAGCTCATGGACCGCGTCCCCGATCGCATCGATCTCAGCATCATTGAGGTCTTCGAGCAATTTGTCTCCGATGTGTCTGCACGCAGCAGCTCCTCCGGCTGTCTCGAGAACGTATGCTGCGATGTTGTCCTTAAGCACTGTTCTGAGCACTTCCCCGGTCTTCTCCCCCGGAAAAGCATTGCTCCGTCTGTCACGCAGGAAATCCCTGATATTGCCGTCCGGGAACAGGTCCGCTCTGATCACGAAATCCTCCAGACTCTCGCCTGCTCTCCTGTCAAATCTCATGAAACGCGTCATATTGAAAACGCAGATGCCGGACAGACCGTATTTCGTAAACTGTATCTCTCCCGGCTCCTCGAACACTTCGACGCCTCTCTCCCAGTCTCCGTCCGGATGCCTGTAAAGCGAGACTACGCCTCTAGTTCTGGTCCCGGCAAGCATCATTGCCTGCGGGCGATGCTCAGGGTCCCACTCGCGGCATTCTACCGAAGTGAGTACCGGCACCGGTGTCACGATACTGTGTCCGAGCTCTCTGGCAAGCCTGTATCCGTCACCCGTAGTACCGTAAGTCGGACCGGCTTTGCCGCCGAGCGCAAGGATCACATAGTCAGCGGTTACAGACTTCTGCGTCATGCGGACTCGCCCTGCCCGGTCTGCTTCCTTTGCAGAATACCGGATCTCAAAAGAGCGCTCCTCTCTGCTGCCCTTGCCGTCCGAACGATCCTGCCGGCCGTTTGCGGTCACTGCAGTGACTTCCGCTCCGGTGATGATGCATACGCCCAGCTCCTCCGCACGGGATATCAGCAGAGCCGCGACATCCGCCGCTGACTCAGAATACGGATATACGAGGCCGTTCTCATACACCCTGGTCATCAGACCGATGCGCCGGAAGAACTTGAGGATCTCAGTATATCCGGCGGCCGCTGTATTCGTGATATTGCAGCGTCCGCTGCCTGTAGCTCTGATCTTGCGGCCGGGTTCCTCATTCTTCTCGAGAACAAGCACGTCAAGTCCCGGGGAGCTCATTCCGAGCTCCGCCGCTGCGGCAAGACCCGAAGCCCCGCCGCCGACTATCACTGCGTCATAATGTTTCCCGGCCATTTCACACTCGCTCTATCTGCCGGTGCTGCCGAATCCGCCCCTGCGGCTTTCGTCAGACCCCGCGCCTTCCGGTATCTCGTACTTTACAACGATCCCCTGCGCGAAAGCTTTGCCTTCCGGCAGTTCGATCGTCTTATTCGATGGATTGACCATGCTGATGATGATATGTCCCTGATTGTCTGCGTCACAGTAATCCGCGTCGATCACGCCTACTGTATTCGAGAGCCTGATCCCGTACTTGAATCCCAGACCGCTCCTCGGCATGATCAGGAGGACTTTGTCCCTGTCGCCCGGTTCCTCTGCATCGGTCACCCAGCGTACGCCGGTCGCGATCCTGAATGTGCTGCCCGCCTCGAAATTGAGGTTGAACGGCATGAAGAAATCGCATCCGGCGGATCCTGCTGTTCCCTGCTGAGGCAGTCTGATCGCGTCAAACCACTCCCTGAGCTCTGCATCAGGGAGTCCTCTCACTCCGCAGTCATCGCGCCACTGTTCAAATGTGACTTTCTCGAAATGTGACATGTCTACCTCTCACTCGCTCCGCTGATCGCCAGTCTGAGTCTGTTGACCATATCGGTCTGCTCCCATCTGACGTCAAGGTCCGTTCTTCCCATATGTCCGTATGCCGCCAGCTGCCTGTACTGCGGTCTGTCAAGACGCAGTTCGCGAATGATCGCTGCAGGCCTCATGTCGAAGTTCTCACGGATGATCCTGACGATCTTATCGTTGTTGATGATGCCGGTGCCGAAAGTATCGACGCAGACCGATACCGGTTCGGCTACACCGATCGCATATGCAAGCTGCACTTCGCATTCTTTCGCTATGCCCGCAGCAACGATGTTCTTAGCGATATATCTCGCCATATACGCAGCGGATCTGTCGACTTTGGTCGGATCCTTGCCCGAGAAAGCTCCGCCGCCGTGCGAAGAATGTCCGCCATAAGTATCTACAATGATCTTGCGGCCTGTCAAACCGGAATCTCCCATCGGTCCGCCGATGACGAATCTGCCGGTCGGATTGACATAATATCTCGTATTCTTGTCTATCAGTTCCGCAGGAATGACCGGCTTGACCACATACTCGATCATGTCGTGTCTGACTTGCTTGAGGCTGACATCCTTACTGTGCTGTGTCGAAACGACGACAGTGTCGATCCTGGTGATGACACCGTCATTGTACTCAACCGTCACCTGAGTCTTGCCGTCAGGTCCGAGGTAAGGAAGCGTACCGTCCTTGCGGACCTGGGCCAGTCTCTTGGCAAGCTGATGAGCGAGCTCGATGGACATCGGCATGAGCTCTGCTGTCTCTGAGCAGGCATACCCGAACATCATACCCTGATCTCCGGCGCCGATCAGCGCGTTGCTGTTCTTCTCCGAGCCTTCTCTGGTCTCGTAGGAAGCGTTGACGCCCTGCGCGATATCCGCGGACTGTTCTTCCATATGGACTATGATGTTGCAGGTGTTGCCGTTAAAACAAACATCGTCCGAATCATATCCGATCTCGCAGATCGTCTTCCGCGCGATCGCTTCGTAATCGACGTCAAAGTTGCCCGAAGCCTCACCGAAGATCATCAGGAATCCGGTCTTAGTCGAACATTCGCACGCCACATGCGCCTTAGGATCCTGAGCAAGTATTGCATCAAGGACGGCATCGGATACCTGATCACAGATCTTATCCGGATGTCCTTCAGTAACGGATTCGGAAGTAAAAAGCTTTCTCATTCTATGTATATCTCCTGTCTGATTGATTCTCTCAGCCATTAAAAAAGCCCCTCTGCCACGCGCAGAGAGACACATTGGACCTCATCTGCCGGAGGATGGCTGACCTCCGTGGGAATTGGCACCTTCACTTCCTGTGAGGTTGCCGCGAGATCACAGGGCCCATTCCCTCCCTCGCTCTTAATAAGGCTGTGAATATTATAATCTTTCTGTGATCTTTGTCAATAATGCCGGGCAATTGTCATACAATTTCTTTAAAAGCTGTTCCAAACGTGTTATCTTTACGTTTAGTACAACACTTTCAAGAGGGGGACCATGGAGAGCAACAGAAGCATTTTCATGCAGGGCTGCAGAGACGGCATACCGATCGGACTGGGGTATTTCGCAGTCGCCTTTTCGCTTGGGATCGCCGCCCGCGATTACGGGTTCAGCGCGTTCCAGGGTTTCGTATCGAGCATGATCACCTATGCTTCCGCCGGTCAGTACATGGGCTTTGCGCTGTATGCGACGAATGCCACACTGATCGAGCTCATCATCCTGATGTTCATCATCAACGCGAGATATATCCTGATGGGCTTCGCGCTCAATCAGAGGATGCCGGAGGGCACTCCTCTCAGGACCAGACTTCTCGTCGGCTCATGCATCACTGATGAGATCTTCGGCATCACCATAGCGAGACCGGGCGTCCCTACTCCTTATTATTCGGGCGGTGCGCTGATCACAGCAGTCCCGATGTGGGCTCTCGGCACTGCACTCGGGATCTCCATGGGCAACATACTGCCTGCCCGTATCGTGAGTGCTCTCAGCGTGGCACTGTTCGGCATGTTCCTGGCAGTGATCATCCCACCTGCGCGCAAAGACCGCGCGGTCGGTCTTGCAGTCGCAGTCAGTTTCGTCTGCTCGTATGCGGCAGTCAGACTGCCGCTCATCTCCGGTCTGTCGCAGGGCAACCGCACGATACTGCTCACTATACTGATCTCTTCCCTGTTCGCTGCCCTCGCTCCGAGGAAGAGTGAGCAGGATACCGGGAAAGGCGGTGAAAGCGATGCAGACTAACGTTTACGTATATATCGCAGTCATGGCCTTCGCAACATGGCTGATGAGAGTCGTTCCGTCACTCGTGATGAAGCGGCCGATATCGAATCAGTTCTTCCAGTCATTCCTGTACTACGTCCCTTATGTGACCCTTGCAGTGATGACTTTCCCTGCTATCGTGGAAGCGACGCAGTCTCCTGTTGCCGGTGCGGCAGCGCTCATCGCAGGCATCATCGCCGCCTGGTTAGGCGCAGGACTCCTGCCTGTCGCGGTGATCTGCTGCCTGACGGTATTCATACTCGAACTCTTCGTTCATTAGTGCCATTTACGCAGCTAATCTGTTATAATCTCCTTTATAGCAAAAGGAGATTTTTTCATGCCCGGATTTACTGTAGTCGAAGGACGTCTGTCCGAGAAGTACAATCATTTTGAAGAATACAGATTCGTATCATGTCAGGCAACCGCGACACGCCTGATGGGTGTTATTGCGCTCAAGATCACGTGGCGCGGCAAGAGCCGGTCCCGTTCCTACTATTATCAGGTGATACACCTCGACTACTCCGAGTACGGGATCGACGAGTATCTGGAGTTCGAGTGTATACCGGGAAGAGACGACTATGCCTCCAACAAGGAAGACATGAACCACTACTGGAACAATTTCACCAGTGTGATGGGAGGATCGGTCGTCGAGATCACTGCAGACGCGATGCTCAGGCTCATTGAGATGGCCGTCCCTCTCGCGGCAGACGATATCGACCGCGAGTACGATGACCGGGAGAATTCCGAATTCAGACATTTTGCGCTGATGAGACTCGGCCTGATGCGCGATGAACTGGCTGCGCAGGGTGTGACCTCTGCGACTTGTTCACCGGAAGAAGCGATGCGCGCAGTCATGCCTGATAAACTCGCGACCTGCGAGACGATCAATTACTTTATCATGAGGCTGATCGACCACGATTACGACGCTGCGGAGATGATCTCCACGATCCCGCGCAGTGATATGAAGAATTCCCCTCTTGCCGAACCGGGTATCCAGACACTGATCCGCAGCAGGATCCGCAAGAGTTCTCAGAGTACTGACCCACCTGCGGACGGTGTATCGTATCCATACAGAGTGAGGATCACCACACTTGGCCGCAGAGGCTACTATCACTCGTCATTCGTCATCTATCTGGACGGTGACTACAAGACACGCAATGCCAAAGTCACTCAGCTCGATGTCGGCACTCTCGTCAAACTCTCGGAATACGAGTCGGCGATCCAGGTATCGCAGAAGGAATACATAACGGTATTCCAGTGTCCGGACAAGATCCTCGACGGGTTCAACGGCAGTTACATAGCGCCGCTCGCAGGTGTCGAGCCTGCTATCGTTCCTAACGGATGGCTGTACACGATCTTCAAGAAGGACAATTCACATGTCAACAAATCCGATTACAGACTCGGCGACGACGTGTATGGATATGCCCTGCTGACGATTGGCGGTGAACTCATCCTCATGAGCAATGATGTCAACGCGATCACTTCGCTGGACAACGCGACGATATTCTCGCTCTACTCTCCTTATCTGGAGGTCACCGGCAGATATCTGCTGGATCACACCCCGGTATTCCACACTATCTGTCACACTGCAGGTGTGCGGTTTGAGGACCTTATTGAGCCTGCCGGAAACTAGTGACCAAGTGTAAATGATTTTTTGGAAATACACTGCTCAGATAATTTTGTTCGATTTTGGCGATTATTTTTTCAACACGACTGAAAACCTCGAAATATCAGCGATTTGCGTTTTTTCCACAGGATGCAAAAATATCGTATACATTTTTATCCACGAGGGTGTGTGGAAAACTTTAAATCCTGAAACGTTGCAATTTCAAGGTTTGTCAAGTTTTCGAAAGCATGTCAACAGGATTTTTCCACAGTTTTTGAATTTTATTTTTTTAGGGTTT
Source organism: Mogibacterium sp. (assembly GCA_017434025.1). Lineage (GTDB taxonomy): Bacteria > Bacillota > Clostridia > Peptostreptococcales > Anaerovoracaceae > Crickella. The sequence continues at coordinate 18,143 of JAFRGC010000044.1, forward strand.
TTGTTCTTTTTTGTGAAACGCGTGAAACACCCGGAAAGCGAGAAATTACATGGCTAATGTAAGGATTTACCAGGCAGACAGGTACCAGACTTCGAACACTGCAGAAGTCTGTGAAGTGGCTGAAAAGAACGGCTGTGACATCTTCACATGCACTTCTTCTGTGTTCTATCCGGAAGGCGGAGGCCAGCCTTCCGACACAGGGACAGTATCTCTCGGGGATCAGATCTTCGAAGTGCTGTCCGCCCACGACAAAGGCCTGGAGACTGATGTCTGGCACTATACTGACGCGCCGGCAGGGACGTTCCATCCGGGAGATCATGTGACGCTTACGATCGACTGGGACAACAGGTTCCGGAACATGCAGAGGCATCTCGGAGAACACATGCTGAGCGGTGCTATGTACAGTCTGTTCGGCGGTGTCAACAAGGGCTTCCACATGGGCGAAGATTACATCACCATCGACATCGATCTCGGCGGGAGGATGCTGACAGAAGAAGATCTGGATCTCGCGGAGAGAACTGTCAATGAGGCGATCTGGGCAGATCTTCCTGTCACAACTGCATGGTTTGACGATTATGAATCGTCTCTTGTTCTTCCGGTCCGCAAGGAAGTCCCTCACGACGGCCGTGTCTCGGTGGTATATGTCGGGGATCCGGAAGATCCTTTCGACTGCATTGCCTGCTGCGGCACCCACCCTGCTTCCAGCGCGGAAGTCGGGCTGATTGCGATATACAAATGCGACCCTAATAAAGGCATGAACCGCATATTCTTCGACTGCGGCCGCATGGCGAGAGACAAACTTTCCGAGGATGCCCACCTGCTGGCAGAGATCGCGCGCAGGTATTCCTGCAGCACGCATGACCTGCTCTCCAGGATGGACAAAGAATCCGAAGCGGTCTCCGAACTCCGCGCGAGACTCGCCGCGCTGTCCTCCTATGTCAGAGAGACGGAGTGTGCTGCGATCCGCAGAGAACTCTCCGCTGATGGTATCAAGTCGTATACATATTCCTCAGAGATCCTCAGTACAGATGAGCTCCTCAAGCTCGGCTTTGCGGCTCTCGAAGGAACAACCGGCAAACTCCTAATATTCATGCACCCTGCGAGCTGCACCTGTCTCCTCTTCTCATCCGGAGATGCGAAATGCGGCAAGCTCATCAAAGAGCGTGCGAAGGAGTTCGGCGGACGCGGAGGCGGCAGAGATGACAACGCAAGAGCGATATTCGGAAGCGTTCACGACATGAAGCTTTTTGCATCTGCAGCTGCAGAAATGGTAGAATAAGGTAACACATCACCCGGGAGGTATAACAATATGGCAGATAAGATCATCGTAACGATAGACAGAGAGTTCGGCAGTGGAGGACATGAGGTAGGAAAGCGTCTTGCAGAGAGGCTCGGGATCAAGTTCTTCGACGAGGAGATCATAGCAAGAGCGGCAGCGAGCACAGGTTATCACGAGGAATACATCCGGGACAATGACGAGAAAGCTCCTGATTATTCCGTTGCTTCCCTTTTCACAGGCTTTGACTCGTTCCAGGTCTCACCTTATACCAAGATCCAGGAAGAGGAATTCCGTATCATCAAAGAGATCGCGGCTGAGGACAGCTGTGTTATCGTAGGACGTGCCGCGGATTATATTCTGAGAGATGAGCGCCATGTCAGCATCTTCATCTTCGCGCCGCTCGAAGACAGAGTCAGGCGCAGAGTCGCGCTTTCTGTTCTCAAGACCCCTGAAGAGATCATCGATGAGAACGCCATTGAGAAAGAAGTCAAACAGATCGACAAGCAGCGCCGCAGATACTACGAGTTCTATACGGACAACAAGTGGGGCGGACGTGATGTTTATGATCTGCTGATCAACACCAACCGTGCCGGAATCGACGGTGCAGTTGACATCATCGAAGCGTATATCAAGGGCGGCAAGGGCCTTGATATCCAGTCCGATATCAGAGATACGATGGAGAAGAACAAATAGCCACGGCCTGATATTTTTGCAAACACTAAAGCCGCGCTCCGGAAACGGTGCGCGGCTTATTAATTCCATATATCGCTGCCAGTGTCTCTATACCCTCTTGAGATACTCAACTTCTGCCGGACTGAGTTTGCGGCACTGCCCGACTGCCAGTCTGCCGATCGTAAGGTCTCCCAGACCTATGCGGCACAGCTCTTCCACCGGATGATCGATCGCTTTGAACATGCGTCTCACCTGGCGGTTCTTGCCTTCGTGTATCGTGATCTCCACGATCGAGGAATTGCGTTCGTGTTTCAACAGTCTCACTTCTGCAGGTGCAGTCACGTAATCCCCGATATCCACTCCTTCTTCGAGCTTCCTTGCCTCAGCGATCGTGACGATGCCTTTCGCTCTCACCATGTACTTCTTATCGAACCCATGGGAAGGATGCATGAGCTTGTTCGACAGATCTCCGTCATTGGTCAGGATCAGGAGACCCGAAGTATTGTAGTTCAGCCTTCCTACCGGGAAGACTCTGATCTCGTCAGGCACCAGTTCGGTGACGACCGGCCGGCCTTCTTTGTCAGCTGTCGAGGTCACATACCCCGTCGGTTTGTGCAGAAGATAGTAGACTTTCTTCTGTTCAGGTGTGATGCGGGCGCCGTTGACTTCGACCACATCGCCGTCCTGCACGTGATATCCCGGGCTGGAAAGGACCTGCCCGTTGACTTTGACTTTACCCTCTTCTATCAGTTCGTCGGCTTTGCGCCTGCTGGTTACTCCAGCTGCTGCTATATACTGGTTGATCCTCATCAGTTCTGCTCCTCTTCTCCATCAAAATCCATCATCAGCTGTCCATATCCGGCTTCTTCCTCCGGAGTGCGCCTCATCTCTTCGTATTCTGGCACTTCCGGAAGATCCTTGAGTGAAGCAAAGCCGAATTTCTTGAGAAATTCCCTTGTTGTCACGTAGATCAGCGGTCTGCCTACGCCTTCCGATCTTCCTTTGATCTCGATCAATCCTTTGTCGACAAGTCCATCGATGACTCGCTCGCTCTTGATGCCCCTGATGCTGTCGATCTCTGATCTCGTGACAGGCTGTCTGTAAGCGATGATCGCCAGGACTTCGAGTGCTGCCTGCGACAGTCTCTTGACTCTCACCGGTGTGCAAAGCTTCCTGACAAAAAGATCATTCTCTACATGTGTCACGAACCCGAACGCGTCGTCAGCCTCTCTGATGCGAATGCCTCTGCCCTCCTGCTCATATTCATTCTGCAGTTCCCTGAACAGTTCCCTGACCTCGGACTTCTCCGCCTCGAGGACCTCGGCTGCATCTCTGACCTCAAGAGGTTCTCCCCACATGAACATCATAGTCTCCAGCGCGGATTTCATTACCTTCCTGCTATACATCTGACTGCTCCTTTCCGGTATCTGTTCCGGCATCCTCATCCGGGATGTAGTTTTCTTTCCTGGTTATCTTTATCTCTCCGAAGTTTTCTTTCTGCTCCGCGTCATATCCCTGATTCCTGATCATCGACAGCAGTGACATGAACGAGAGTGTCACATCATACCGGTCCGGCTTATCAGGGAGCAGTTCGGCAAACGATACGCTGCCCTTGCCTGCCTGGAATTTCTCTTCCAGCATGATGGTCATGTCCTCGATCCTGGCTTCGATCGTCTCCTTCCTGCGGCGCACTCTCTGGTATCTGCGCGAGACCTCTTCGACTTTCTTCTTGCGCGTCAGGAACAGGATGAAAGCGCTGACCATCTGCTCTTCCGTTGCGTACAGGATCTCTTCGGGATTCTCCAGATATTCTGACATATCCTCCGCAGGCTTCTCGTGGATCGCCAGATTGTATTCCTCTCTGGCCGCGAGCATCTCCGCGATCTTCTTGGTCCTGACGTATTCCAGCAGCCTGCCCTTGAGCTCTTCCCGCGGATCCTCTTCGATCATGATCTCGCCGGCCTCCGTGACTCTCGGCAGGAGCATGTGGGATTTGAGCCTGATCAGAACAGCCGCGAGCACGATGAACTCAGTATCCACCTCAATATTGAGATCGTCCATCTCCTTGAGGTAGGCGATATACTGCTCGGTGATCTCGGCCACCTTGATATCGTATATGTCCATCCGGGCGTTCTCCAGCAGGTATACGAGCAGGTCGAACGGCCCTTCGAATTTGTCTATCCTTACCTTGTACACTGGGTTCTCCTTGTTACTCGAAATATATCTCTTTGAGATACAGCCCTTGCGGCGGCGCGGTGAATCCTGCCCTGCCGCGGTTCCTGCTCTCAATGATCTCCGGCAGTTCGTCAGCAGGCCTCTTGCCTGCCCCGACTTCCACCAGAGTCCCGACGATGATCCTGACCATGTTGTACAGGAATCCGTCGCCCGTGATCTCAATCACGATACTTGTATTGTCTGATTCTATATCCAGCCGTGAAACCGTCCTCACGGTCGTCTCGCGAGGTGTCCCGCCGGATGTCTCGAAACACTTGAAATCATGCGTTCCGACGATATAAGAGGCTGCTCTCCTCATCGCCTCTATATCCAGGCTCTCAGCTCCGGGATACTGGAACGCCTGCCTGCGCCTGAAGATATCTCCGGTCTTGTCGATGATATACCTGTAAGTCTTGCCTTTGCACGAATAGCGCGCGTGGAAATCATCATCCATCACCTGCGCCGACAGGATGCGGATATCGCCGGGAGCTCCCGATCTGCCCTCTCCACCGGCTCCGAATCTGCGGTTCATGACCTCAGGAAGCTTCTCTACCGGCATCGGACAGTCCCAGTCAAAACTCGCGCACTGCCCGAGCGCGTGCACGCCCGCGTCTGTGCGGCTCGTACCGTGGATCGGAACGTCATGCCCCGCAATGTACTTGAGGACGTGTTCGATCTCGCCCTGTACCGTCCTTGCCGCAGGCTGTTTCTGCCAGCCGGAGAAATTCGTCCCGTCGTATTCTATTGTTATGAGAACATTACTGCCCATCATCTGTCTCCTTGTCAGAGTTGTATGATCAGGTCTGCGAGATTCCACAGGAAGAGGAAGTACACGGTCACCGCAGCGCACGCTGCCGGCATCATCGCGAAACTGTCCCTGATCGTCCCCCGCCCTGTCGCGATCTTCACAACTGACTGTGCCGCAAACAGCAGAGTCGTGAGAATGTATATCACCACTATGCCCATGCGGCCTGCTATCAGGCCCATGCAGGTATAAAACTTGATATCCGCCCCGCCAAGCGAACCGGTCCTGAACAGCAGCATCCCGAGACCGAGTATCCCCAGGGAGATCGCCAGTCCGAGTCCGGCACCGGCAAAAGGCTCCCACCATACATCGTGATATCCCATGAATGCCGGCGACATCAGCGCAAGGCATATGCTGAACTGGTCGGGAACGACTTTGTACAGCTGATCGGAGATCGCCATCTCCAGTATGACGAAGAGCACGCACATCACCGATATTTCGAACGCGATGCTGCCTCCTCTCACTGCGAGATAGATGCCGACGATGCCAAAATATCCCACGAAGGCGTACTTCCACGGCGTACTCGGAAGTCTCTGCCGGCCTTCGTTATCCGCGCGGATCAGCTCCGGCGGGATCACTTTGCGCGGCTCGCCCGTCACCGCCTTGCCGGGATCGTTCTCGTCATAGTCCTCGAACCATTTTGGCCGTATATTATTGAATGCCACAACACTGCCGTTCCCCAGGAGTACGGCAAGCGCTATGGCAATCACTATTCTTATAACGATATTGAAACTGTATGTCATTGATTAAGGTGCCTCCCGGCAGGCATTCATTGATTATCATGTCTATTTGCTGATGCAGTAGTCGAGGAACTCCAGCATGTCCTTGTAGACCACATCTCTGTCGGTCTCATTGAGGATCTCGTGTCTGTCGCCCTCATAGATCTTGATCGATACCTCGCATGGCGAATTCTCGGAGTATGCCATGTATGTCTTGCGTACTCCCTCGCCCCATGATCCGACAGGGTCCTCAGCTCCGGAAGTGATGAGGATCGGCAAGCCTGCAGGAAGTTTCGCCATTCTCTTAAGGTCATGCGCCTTCTGCATGCCGCTGAACATATGGTAGTAAGCATTAGGGGTCCAGTGGAATGTGCACCACGGATGGGCACGGTACCAGTCTACGATCTTCTCATCCTTGGTCAGCCAGTCAGAGATCGTCCTTGGATTCTCGATCTTCTTGAGATTGCTGCCGAATGCCATGTTCTCGATCATCTTGGAGACCTTGCCGACCTTCTTGATGCCTGACAGCTTGGCTACCAGCTTGCCTGCCGCGAGGACAGGTGCTGTCTGCCAGCCGGTTCCCATTATGATAACGCCGGCCAGTCCCTCTGCATATCTGCCGTCCTTCTCAGTGATGTACTGGCGGACCAGGAACGATCCCCAGCTGTGGCCGAGCATGAGATACGGCACGTCCGGATACTCTTCATGGATCATGAGTCTCAACTGATGGATGTCAGCGATGATCCACGCGTTGCCGTCACTGCCGAAGAATCCGCGGAATTCATCGGAACGGACTGATTCGCCGTGACCGATGTGGTCCTCGCCGACTACGAGATAGCCGTGTTCAGTAAGAAATTTTGCAAAATCATCATATCTGTCAATGAACTCCACCATGCCGTGGATGATCTGCAGAACGGCCTTAGGCTGCCCTTCCGGCTCCCATCTGATAGCGTGGATCTGAGTCTTGCCGTCTACGGACGGATAATAGAAGTCTAATTTCGTCATGTCTGTACCTCTCCGGTCATCATTAACATTTCACTGCTTCGAGTATATCACTTTGGCAGCATGTCTATCCACTTAATTCACCAACTATTCACGGTCTCTTTGCTCGGCTGCCTTGCGCGGCCTCTCTCCGTGATACTGATAGAACTGTGTCTCTATCGTGCCGTTGTATAATTTGCGTCTACGGTCTGCCTTGCGCCCGGCCTTCTTCTCGATATCCTTCTCCAGTTCCTTGTCTGAAGTGATCAGGAAGAACGACCATTCCGGGCAGTCTTGCATCAGCTCCGCAAAGTGTGTGTAGAGCTTCCGGATCGACTTGTCGTCACCGATCCTCACTCCATATGGGAGGTTGGAGATGACGACACCATGCTCGCCTGCCTGCACTCCCTTAGGGATGCCTTCTCCAGGCTGCCATTGTGTCATATCCATGCAGATAAAATCGATATCATCGATGACTCCGGCTTCTTCCGCGTTCGCCTTGGCCGCTCTGACGGCACGCTTGTCTATATCCATCGCGGTGATGCTCAGCTCCGTGTCGAAGTCCGCCGCCTCGAACGCCAGGCGCTTCTCCTCACGCCAGATCTCATCCGGGATCATGTCCCATTTCATCGACGCAAAATCTCTGCTGAGCCCCGGCGCGATATTCCTCGCGATCATCGCGGCTTCGATCGGTATCGTGCCCGACCCGCAGCACGGATCGACCAGCACTCTGTCTTTGTTGTAGAAGCTCAGCTGTACCAGCGAAGCTGCGAGCGTCTCTTTGATCGGCGCCGCTACGTCGCTGACTCTGTACCCTCTCTTGTGGAGTCCCGCGCCGCTGGTATCGAGCAGCATCAGGAAGCTGTCCTTGTGCGCGATAAACCTGATCCTGTACTCAGCACCGGTCTCCGGCAGACGCTCTGTACAGTAGAAATCCGCAAGCCTTGAGACGACCGCCTTCTTGATGATGCTCTGGCAAGCCGGCACACTGTGCAGTACCGATTTGACAGAACCTCCCACCACAGGAAAACTTCCGTCTGCAGGGATGATGTCCTCCCACGGGATGCCTTTGGTCTGCTGGAAGAGCTCCTCGAACTCCCGGGCTGTGAATTCTCCCATGCGAATATATACCCTGTCCGCGGATCTCAGCCAGAGGTTGGAACGCACGATGGCCCTCTCGTCACCCATATAGGTGACTCTGCCGTCTTCCGTCCTGATGATCTTGTATCCCAGCGCCTCGATCTCTCTGCGGACGACCGCCTCGAGCCCGAACGTCGCTGTCGCAACGAGTTCAAGTTTCATGTTCTATATCACTATCTCTATATCAAAATCTGACTGGTACAGTACGACTTTGCCTTCATCTCTTGTCTTGTTCATATCGATGACTCTCTGGTTCTCCGATCCGCGGTAGATCAGGGTCAGGTTGCGCAGAGATTCGACGTATCTTCCGTCTACGAGGATGTCAAGCATGCCGAGCAGCTCGTCTGTCTCAGGATCATGTCTCGCCTGCAGTTCTTCGAGCGTATATCCCGAATAACTCATCAGTGACAGGCCGGCGTCCCGGATCATGTGAGCGAGCTCCAGCAGCGCGTGGACTTGCTCAAAAGGCTCTCCGCCGGAGAACGTGACTCCTCTGAGATGAGGGTTCTCCATGATCTGTGCGAAGACCTCGCCGGTCGTCATTTCTACCCCGCCGTTCGGATCGTGGGATTCCGGATTGTGACATCCTCTGCATCTGTGCGGACAACCCTGTACGAACAGGACATATCTGAATCCCGGTCCATCGACAATGGACTCCTTCTCTATCCCGCAGACTCTTATAATAGTATTACCGACTTCCATATCTATCACCGAAATTCTCTGTTTAGTAAGAACAGGTGAGACTGAATCTCACCTGCCCTGTTGATCTCTATTGTTGTGTAGGATTAGTTGAGTCCGTGCTTAACTCTGTCTTCTACCTCGGCTCTCTTGCCGTTGTTGAATCTGTCAAGTGTACCGACGAGATATCCTGTGATCCTTCTGATCCTCTCGAAACCGACGCCTTCTCCTACCTGTCCGTTTACGTTCTTGACTACCTTGTTGTTCATCTCTCTACCTCCATGTCGCTGCCGATTATTATAGCCTAAGTAGTTTCTTTTGTGAAGTAAAATCTATATATATTGTTGTATCTTTTTTGCACACTACACATCATATTGTGTTTTTGCAAAAATACAGGATTTTCATCTTTCCTGCCCTAGTGCGTGCAGTCGCATGGCACCGGAACGCTAGGATACTTCATTCTCAGCTGGTTGAGTCTCTCGATCGAAACCGGCTCTCCCTCGCGTCTTCCACATCTCGGGCATACATCATCGATGACTCCGGTGTAGCCGCATACAGGGTCTCTGTCTACCGGATGGTTGACCGAACCGTATCCGACGCCGGCTTCCTTCATGTATCTGATGATGGATTCGAACGCTTCAGGATTCTTGGCTGTGTCGCCGTCGAGCTCTACGTAGCTGATGTGACCTGCGTTGGTCAGATCATGATACGGTGCCTCGATCGCGATCTTCTCAAATGCTCCGATCGGATAGTATACAGGAACGTGGAATGAGTTCGTGTAGTAGTTCCTGTCGGTAATGCCCTCGAGCTTGCCGTACTTCTCTCTGTCGATCTTGACGAATCTGCCGGAAAGGCCTTCCGCCGGTGTTGCCAGAAGTGTGAAGTTGAGACCTGTCTCTACGCTCTTCCTGTCGCAGAAGTCTCTCATGTGCTTGATGACCTCGAATGCCTGCTCTCTGACCTTCTCATCCTGAGCGTGGTGCTTGCCTGTGAGAGCCTTCATGGTCTCAGCCAGTCCGATGAATCCGATGGAGAGAGTTCCGTGCTTGAGGATCTCTGCTACGCTGTCATCCGGTCCGATATCATCGGAGTCGATCCAGATACCCTGTCCCATCAGGAACGGATAGTTGCGGCCCTTCTTGGAGCACTGGATCCTGAATCTGTGGAGCAGCTGTCTTGCTACGAGTTCGAGCATCGCGTCCAGCTTCTTATAGAAAACCTCGAAATCTCTGTTCGCCTCGATACCGAGTCTCGGCAGGTTGATCGATGTGAACGAGAGGTTGCCTCTGCCGCATACGACAGCTTTGGTCGGGTCGTAGTTGTTAGCCATAACTCTTGTACGGCAGCCCATGTAAGCGACTTCTGAATTGTAATCGCCTTCTCTGTAGAACTTCTTGTTGAACGGAGCGTCCAGGAAGCTGAAGTTCGGGAACAGTCTCTTAGCGCTGCATCTGATCGCCAGCTTGAAGAGATCGTAGTTCGGGTCTCCTTCGCTGTAGTTGACGCCTTCCTTGACCTTGAAGATGGATACCGGGAAGATCGGTGTCTCGCCGTTGCCGAGACCTGCCTCTGTAGCCAGCAGGAAGGTCTTGATGACCATACGGCCTTCCGGAGATACATCTGTACCGAAGTTGACCGAGCTGAACGGTACCTGAGCACCGGCTCTGGAGTTCATGGTATTGAGGTTGTGGATCAGAGCCTCCATTGCCTGGTAGGTCATCTTATCTGTTCTCGCCCATGCAGCTTCGCCTGCCTGCTCGTTGCAGTGGATCAGGACTTCTCTGTCAATTCCGTAAGTGTTGTCTGCCTGGTCGTACCACTTGCCGAGATCTTCACCGAATGTCTTGGTGTTGCTGATCGTAGGGGCAGGCGCTTCCTTCCTGATCTTGTCGGACAGCGCTTTGGCATCTGCGTAAGGAACGTCCAGTTTGGCAGCGATGATCTCTGTCAGCGCGGAGAAGTACTCCTTGATGTAAGTCCTTGCGACTCCAGGAGCCATAGAATAGTCGAAGTTAGGGACCGACTGTCCGCCGTGCATCTCGTTCTGGTTAGCCTGGATCGCGATGCATGCGAGGGACGCGTAGCTCATGATCGACTGCGGCTCTCTGAGGTAACCGTGACCTGTGCAGAATCCGTCCTTGAAGAGTTTGATCAGGTCGATCTGGCAGCAGGTCTCAGTCAGCATGTAGAAATCCTTATCGTGGATATGGATGTCTCCGTTGATGTGAGCCTTGGCGATATCTTTAGGGAGAACATAGTTGTCAACGAAATACTTGGCACCTTCCGAACCATACTTGAGCATGGTACCCATCGAGGTATCTCCGTCGATGTTGGCATTCTCTCTCTTGATGTCAGCATCCTTGGAGTACGAATAGGTCAGCTCATTGTAGATGTTCATCAGATCCGACTCGGCTTCTCTGATCTTGGCATGCTCTGCACGGTACAGGATGTATGCCTTAGCCGTCTTCTCGTAATCGTATTTGATGAGCATCTGCTCGACGATGTCCTGTACCTGCTCTACTGTGCAGGTCTCTCCGTCAAGCTTCTCGATGACCTTCTTGGTCAGATATGTGAAATCTATGCTTGTCATCTTCTCGCCTTCGACAGCCTTGTTAGCTGCGTAAATGGCGTTGAAGATCTTGGACTCGTCAAATGCGGTCTCTTTGCCGTCTCTCTTGATGATCGTCTTCATGATTGTTCCTCTTGTTCTCCCTCAGTTCTGGTATAGGCGGGCACAGCGAAAACCGTGTTCGTGCGCTCCGAACACTACATATTGTAGCTACGGCCCTTTATTCTGTCAATATGTTGTTACGGTTTTTTAAGATTTTTTATTTTAGACACAATATGTTGTGTTTGGGCATTTTCGTTGACTTGTAATGTTATATCCCGATCAAAAAACCTGCGTAACAGCCTTGAATTCGCTGTTATGCAGGTTTCTGGTTTACCGATAACAAGATATTGGAGAAGCGTATCAGTACACGATTTTCCCGAATGCCATCTGGATCAGTTCAGAGGCCAGCATTCCGGTCTTGTTCCGCTCATCAAGAATAGGGTTTACCTCCACAAGATCCATGCTGATGAGCTTGCCGGAGTCTGCCAGCATCTCTACAGCGAGGAATGCTTCCCTCGCTGTTATACCGTTTGCGACCGGTGTTCCTGTGCCCGGAGCATACTCCGGCGTGATCGCGTCGACGTCAAAGCTCAGGTGGATGCCAACTGTCCCCTCTCCGGCGATCCGGATCGCCTCCGCCATGATGTCATGCATTCCCCTCCTGTCGATATCGCTCATCGGGAAAACATTCATGCCTGCCTTCTTCATCCGCTCTGCCTCGGGACGGTCGAAGTCATGCCCTGCTACCTGTACGCAGTGAGCGGTCGGAACGAAGTGAGGTTTCTGGCCAAAATCTACCATGCTGTTCGGTCCCCACCCGCACACCGCGGAGAACGGCATACCGTGCATGTTGCCGGTCTCTGTGGATTTGTCGTTGTTCCAGTCTCCGTGAGCATCGATCCAGATGATGCCGATCTCGCCCTGCGGCTCGTAATACTTTGCGACAGCGGATACACTTCCGGCAGCGATGCTGTGATCGCCTCCCAGGACCAGCGGAATATGCCCGTCTTCGAGTGTTTTGTACACCGCATTGTATAACTGCTTGTTCGTGGCGTTGACCTGCTCGAATTTGATCATGTGGCGCAGGCTCATACCGTCTTCCGGAGGGATGATATCGCCTTTGTCGCGGACGACATATCCCATCTTCCTGAGATCCTTCTTGAGTCCTGCGTATCTGATCGCAAGCGGGCCCATCGCGACGCCCTTGCGCGCAGCTCCGAAGTCGATCTGGACACCGATGATGTCTATGCTTCTGTTGTTATTGAGTTTGTCCATTCTGTTCCCCTTGGCTAAAATGATCCCTTCTAGTAGAAATACTACCCGATAATCAGGCTCAATACAAGTGAGTGAGTACACGAGACGGTAAGTGATGAGGCAAGGCACGGGTCTTTAATTGTCCGCATAATTGTCTTTTATAAAGAATAACAACCCTATAAATGATTAATAATTCGCGATGTGGTATAATAATTACGCATAACGATCATGTTGTTTCAGGGGAAAGGAGATTTCTATGGGCAAGTATGTAGTTAAGAAGACCAAGACCGGTATCAAGTTCGATCTTAAGGCCGGCAATGGGGAGATCATTGCTAATTCAGAAGTTTACACCACCAAAGCTGCCTGCATGAAGGGCATCAACAGCGTTAAGAACAATGCTCCTGTCGCAGCAGTCGAGGACCAGACAGCAGAAGGATTCGAAGTCTGCAAGAACCCTAAATTCGAAGTGTATGCAGATAAGTCCGGTGAGTTCAGGTTCCGCCTCAAGGCTAAGAATGGCCAGATCATCGCTACAGGTGAGAGCTATAAGGCTAAGAAGAGCTGCCTGAACGGCATCGAGAGCATCAGAAAGAATGCAGATTCAGATGTATTCTTTGAAGAAGAATAACGAGAACGAATGAGAACAGACGAAGAGGCTGCTGTGAACTGACAGCAGCCTCGAGTGTGTGAAATAAAGGCTGTAAATAGCTCACTATGGTAGCTAACTTACGCAGGGTGACTGGCTGTAAAGTCGGTCACCCTGTTTTCAACACTGTAATTTATAGCATTTTGAATGTCAATAGAATTCTTGCGGACTGCACCGAGCGACCCGCGCTGGC